>JAFMHK010000008.1:63285-119036 GCA_017854585.1 Paracoccaceae bacterium | reverse complement strand
CGACCCGACACCGACCGACCCGCCGCCGACCGACCCGCCGCCGACCGACCCGCCGCCGACCGATCCGACACCGACAGATCCGCCGCCGGACGGTGGAAGTGGTTCCGTCCCGGTGGTCACAAGCCCTTATCCGGATGCGGTTGTCATGAACCTGACCCGGACGATCACGCCCGGGTGGTCGGGGCGTGTCAGTTCCGAATGGCTGCCGCCAAGCGAGTTGCCGGTGGACATGCCCGCCAGCTTTGAAATGATTGGTGACGGAGACCCGACCGCACAGCGCACCAACGGAAGACAGAGAAGTTCGGGCAGAATACGCTGGGGAACGATCATTTGGGCGGACCCGCCCGCATGTGGGACGTCGCAGACCGTGACGATGGTGTTGAACGGAGGCGAAGCTCTGGTCAATTTCACCGTGACACGTCCGGCATGGCCGCAATCTTGGGGAGTGGCGCCTGCAGGTTGCTGAGGCCCCATGGGGATTTGTGTGAACGAGCGCACAGGTCATGTGATCGTATGACGAGTTGCTGATCTGGTGGAACATGCGTCCTTAGGGTATGTTTTAATCCTACCGGGAGTAACATTGATGACGCGTTTCCTTTCCACCACGGCACTTGTTGCCGCAATGGCGACGGCGGCCACAGCCGCATCGGCCGACGCCGAGATGTATGTGCTGGATCCCAGTCACAGCCAGATCGTTTTTTCATGGGATCATCTGGGGCTTTCCACGACTTGGGGCATGTTCTCGGGGTTTGGGGGCGAGATCATGTTCGATGCTGAGGAGGCTGCGAATTCGTCGGTCCGTGTGTCGATGCCGACGTCGTCCATATTCACCGGCTGGGAAGCCCGTGATGCCAACCTGCTGGGCGATGGTTTCTTTGACGTGTCCGAAGGCGACATGATCAGTTTTGAATCGACCGGCATAGAAGTGACTGGCGATGACACCGGCCTGATCACGGGGAACCTGACCATTGCGGGTGCAACGGTTGAGATCGTGCTGGACGCCGTGTTGAACGGCGCGGGCCCCAGCATGATGCCCGACATGAATGGTGCGTTGGTGGCCGGCTTTGATGCGACCACGACGCTGAGCCGCACGGACTTCGGCCTCGGCGCCTTGACGCCGTTCATTGGCGATGAAGTCGAAGTGTGGATTTCAATCGAGGCGATCCGCGAGGCCGATGTTTCGGGCTAAGGCTGCGTGATGCCGTTGATTTGGGCCGCCGCAGCATCAGGGGCGACCTTTTTCGTGGGGGTGGGCGGTTGCACCCGCGCGATTTTGTCGTGCCGTTCCGCTATTGCGATGCGCGTTGGGCCGTGAGCGTCATATCAACCACAACGCTGAAGCCGACGCCGCTTTCATCGGGATAACTGGGCCCCATGCCAAAATCGCGGCGATCAAGGGTAACCTGACCTGTCGCGGTGGCCCTGTCGCCGGCAAGTTCCAGCGTGAAGGGCAGGCGGACCGGTAGGGATTGCCCGACAAGGATCAGGGTGCCGTCAACGGCGTAGGCGTCGCCATCTGCGATGATCGGGCCACTGAAGGTTGCGGTCTGAAATGCGGCCGCGTTGAAGAATTCGGGTTCCAGTGCCTGAGGTGTCACGCCGCCAAGGCTTAGGCTTGCAATGGCGATTGTCACGGCCACCTGTCCCAACGGATTGGCGTCGGGATCAAACGTGATGTCGGCTGTCCAATCGGCGAATTGGCCTGTGACGGCAGTGCCCAATTGCTGCACGGTGATGGACAGTGCGCCATCCTGAACGACCCATTCCGACTGCACCGCAGCGAGTTCTGGCGCGGGCGCCGCCGCATCCGATTGCAGCAGGCCCATGATCGTGCCGCCGGTCAAGGCTACCGCCCAGATGGCAGCCGCAGCAAGCAAAGGTCCACGCGTAAGAAGCACTGACTGCAGGTCTTGTGGCAGTTCGCAAACGCCCGGCAACATCCGGCGCAGGGTCGCATCCTTGTCGATCACGTGATGTTTGATGGCGCCGGCGATGTGCAATATCACCGACAGCCCCAAGACCTTGGTGAAAACCCAGTGCCATGCCCCGAAAAATGCGGCGACGGCGTCGGACTGAGGCACAAAGGGCAGCGTCTGGCCGAAGGGCCACCAGATCGGCGCGAAGCCCGAGCTTGCCGCGTGACCAAGCCAGCCCGAAAGCGGCACGATCACAAGCGATGAATAGAGCAGCCAGTGCACCAGATCGGCAAGGCGCGCCTCGGCCGGTTTGTGTGCGTTGAGCAAGGCCGGGCGCGGCTGGGTAAACGCCCATGCGATCCGCGCCAGCCCCACCGCAAAGGCCATGACGCCAACGGTCTTGTGCATCGAGAACATGGTGGCTTTGGCCGCGAGCGCGGCGGAGGTATCGTAGGGCAAATCATTTGCGATAAGGCCAAGCGGGAAGGCGGTGAGGACGAGCAACGCCGTCAGCCAATGAAACGTCTTGGCAACGCCGCCATATCGCGCCGTCGTGTTGGCAAATCGAGGTGCCGGGAGGGTGGCCATGGCAAGTTCCGCTCGTGAGACATCGGTCTGTTTGGTCTACGGTAGGGGCGTCCGGTGGCAATACGCAACATCTGTTCGCAATTGCTTAGCCGCGCCCCATGCGTTAGCCCGAGAGCAGCGGTTTTGACGGAGGAGACACGCCCATGACCCGAGCCTTCATTTTCCCCGGACAGGGCGCGCAGACGATCGGCATGGGCCGCGATCTTGCCAATGCCTATCCCGCTGCCCGCGCCGTTTTCGACGAGGTCGACGCCGCCTTGGGTGAAAATCTGAGCGCAATGATCTGGGAGGGCAGTCAGGATGACCTGACCCTGACCCGCAACGCGCAGCCAGCGCTGATGGCCACGTCAATGGCGGCAATGGCCGCGTTGAAGGCGGAAGGTATCGACGTGACCGCTGCTGCATATGTGGCGGGGCATTCGCTGGGTGAATATTCGGCGTTGTGCGCGGCGGGTTCGATTTCGTTGGCTGATACGGCGCGTCTTTTGCGGGTGCGCGGTGACGCGATGCAAAAAGCCGTGCCGCAGGGAGAAGGCGCGATGGCGGCGCTGCTGGGTCTGGATTTTGCCGCCGCGAAGGCAGTGGCCGATGAAGCCGCCGAAGATCAGGTGTGTCAGGCGGCGAATGACAATGATCCGGGTCAGGTCGTGGTGTCGGGACATCGGGCCGCCATCATGCGGGCCGTGGAAATCGCAAAGGTAAAGGGCGCGAAGAGGGCAGTGATATTGCCGGTCAGCGCCCCATTCCATTGCGCCTTGATGCAGCCCGCCGCCGACGCGATGGCAGAGGCGCTGAGCCACGTTGATATCGAAGAGCCGGTCGTGCCGCTGGTCGGGAATGTGACTGCGCGCGCCGAAACCTCGCGAATGTTGATTCGGAATAATCTGGTCCATCAGGTCACCGGGTCGGTTCGCTGGCGTGAAAGTGTGCTGTGGATGGACGCCCATGGCGTGACCGAGATGTGGGAGATCGGTGCGGGCAAGGCGCTTTGCGGGATGGTGCGGCGGATCGCCAAGGACATCGCGACGCGTGCGGTCGGCACCCCGGATGAGGTCAAGGCGGCCGCGGAGGCAGCACTGGGTGCTTAGGCGACTGTTGATCTTTGCGGCCATTCTGGTTGCCATGTTGGCAGGTGGCGGGGCGTTGATCCGGTTTGCCGGCGCGGGGGCCACCGAATTCCGTGTGACGGGCCCCGAAATGTTCATCGCGGGCCCCATTTCGGGGGCGGCCGCAGACCGCATCGAGCGTTTGCTTGATGAGCACCCGGAATTGGAGGTCGTGGTTCTGGGGGATATCCCCGGGGCGGATGACACCGGCTGGCTTGTGCAGATGGGATACCTGATCCGGGGACGTGGTCTTGCGACGCGGGCCATCGGGGATCTGAACAACGACGCGATCTTGCTGTTCGCGGCAGGCGTGGACCGTGAGGTTCAAGGTGGAAATCTGGTGATCACGGGGGCGGACGTCGCGCGCAGTCGCGGGTGGCCGTATGACGATTCCAGCGCGGCCCGGGTCGAACGGGGTGCATATGCGCGCGTGATGCTGGGCGATGCGGCGTTCGTGGAGTTCGCGGAGACGCTGCGGGAAACCGAAGACGTGCATATCATCACCAACCACGACCAATTGCGCTTTGGTCTGGTGACACCGAATTGAGGCAGAGGAGAGTTGCAAATGTTTGATTTGACGGGAAAAGCCGCGCTGGTAACCGGTGCATCCGGCGGGATTGGCGCGGAGATTGCGCGGGTCCTGCATGGCGCCGGGGCAACCGTTGGCCTGTCCGGCACAAGGGAGGCGCCGTTGGAGGCGCTGGCAGACGAATTGGGAGAGCGTGCGCATGTGTTGCCCTGCAATCTGAGCGATGCCGATGCGGTGGAGGCCCTGCCCAAGGCGGCGGTCGCGGCGATGGGATCGGTCGATGTGTTGGTGAACAACGCGGGCATCACGCGCGACAACCTGTTCATGCGCATGAGCGACGATGAGTGGGCGCAAGTGATCGAGGTCAACATGACGTCGACATTCCGGCTGTGTCGGGGCGTGCTGCGCGGCATGATGAAAGCGCGCTGGGGCCGGATCGTGAATATCAGCTCGATCGTTGGGGCAACAGGCAACCCCGGACAGGGGAATTACGCGGCGTCGAAAGCTGGTGTGATCGGGATGTCGAAAAGCCTTGCTTATGAGGTCGCCAGCCGGGGGATCACCGTGAACTGCGTGGCGCCGGGGTTCATCGAAACGGCGATGACCGACAAACTTACCGATGATCAGAAAGCCAAGATATTGGTCCAGATTCCTGCCGGACGGATGGGCAGCCCGGCCGAAATTGCGGCCGCGACGCTGTATCTGGCCAGCGCCGAGGCGGGCTATGTCACGGGCGCGACGTTGCATGTGAATGGCGGAATGGCGATGCTGTGAAGCGGCCTTAGCTGGGTGGACCCAAGACGTCTTGGATCTGCTTGCGCAAGCTTTCCAGAGTAAAGTCGGGACGCACGGCGATGGCTGGAATGTCGGCCTTTGCCAAAGTCTCGCGGGTGACGGCGTTCATGATTTGCGCCGTCCCGACATAGCTGAGCGGCTCTTGATATTCGATGACGAGTTGGACGTTTGCATCGAGGTCGAGAATTGCAAAATCCACCCGGTGGCGGGAGATGGCATGGCGGGCGTCCGCAGCGCGGAAGGGCGCTTCGAATCCGGCTGCCAGAGGCGAGACAAGCTTGGACAGCGCGACCTGTGACATGACCCGGAACGGGTAACCCTGCCATGCAACGATGTCTTCGATGAGATCGAAAAGTTCGCGCCGCTCATCGTCAAGCAAGGGTGTGCGGCGGAACCGGGTGGCCTTGATGCAATCAAGGTGCCAGTCCGGTTCAGTGAGATCGGGCCGATGGGCGGCTTTTGGATCGATCTCCACGGGTCTGGCGCGCCGTCGACGATAGGGCGCCTGCACCTCGGACATCCCGGCAACAGACGGTTTTTGGATACTTTGGGCGCTTTTTCCAAAGATGCCGAGGTTCATCATGTTCCAGTCCCCTTCGCGCGTCCCGCCTGATGAGGCGAAGGACGGACGGCATAAGCCTGTGTGAGATTGTTCATCGTCTATAAACAGTTGTTGCCATATTTGGCTGGTAATTGGGCCGGAATAAGATGGCTCAATGTCAAATTCGGGGCAGGGGTCTTCATGATGCACGGATGGAATGGCAGACATCTCGGGTTGTGCGGCGGACCCGTTCTGCGATGGCACAAGGCCCCCGCCATCGGCGTTGCGGCATGTTCAATGCGGTTGCCTTCCCGTCCGAGTATGCTATAGGCGGCGCAGAATTTGCCGGAGGCGGTGCCATCCGGTCGGTTCCGTTGTGAGACGGGGCAGTGAGCGGCCGGAATGGCATAACCAAAGACAAGCGTTGCATTTTGCAACGCTAACGAATGAGGAAGACCCATGAGCGACATCGCAGATCGCGTTAAGAAAATCGTCGTCGAGCACCTGAGTGTGGAAGAGGACAAAGTCACTGAGAATGCGTCGTTCATCGACGACCTCGGCGCAGACTCGCTGGACACTGTCGAGTTGGTGATGGCGTTTGAGGAAGAATTCGGCATCGAGATCCCCGATGACGCAGCCGAGACGATCCAGACGTTCGGCGATGCGGTCAAGTTCATCAATGAAGCCCAATAAGTTCCACGAGCTTTTGGCGTAGATTTGAACGGCGTCCCAGAAGGGGCGCCGTTTTTCATTGGCAAAGCCATGCCGCCGTTAACCCGAGGGGGGATTGCCCCCAGACCGGGCATGGCGCTATCAGGGTACGAACCGAAAGACCAATAAGGGGCAGAGCGGATGCGTCGTGTTGTTGTGACAGGCCTAGGGCTGGTGACGCCGCTGGCGAGCGGTGTGGAAGAAACCTGGGCGCGGCTGTTGGCCGGAGAATCAGGCGCAGGTCCGATAACCAAGTTTGATACGACTGGGTTTGCGACGACCTATGCTTGCGAAGTTTTGCGCGGTGACGGCACCGACGGAACCTTCAACCCTGACGAGTGGATGGAGCCGAAGGAGCAGCGCAAGGTGGATGATTTCATCTTGTATGGCATGGCAGCGGCGGTTCAGGCCGTGGCCGATAGCGGCTGGACCCCGAAGGCAGGCGAAGAACAGTGGCGCACCGGAGTTTTGATCGGATCGGGCATTGGTGGGCTGAACTCGATTGCCGATACCTCGATCATTTTGCATGAGCGCGGCCCCCGCAGGGTGAGCCCGTTCTTCGTGCCCGGCGCGTTGATCAACCTGATCTCCGGGCAGGTTTCGATCCGATATGGGTTCAAAGGGCCGAACCATGCGGTTGTCACGGCCTGTTCCACAGGTGCGCATGCGATCGGCGACGCGGCGCGGTTGATCGCGTTGGATGATGCGGACGTGATGGTGGCAGGCGGTGCCGAAAGCCCCATCGGCGCGATCGGCATTGCCGGGTTCAACGCATGCAAGGCGTTGAGCACCAAGCGCGGACATGAGCCAAAGAAGGCAAGCCGCCCTTGGGATAGCGACAGCGACGGGTTCGTGATGGGCGAAGGTGCGGGCGTTGTCGTGTTGGAGGAATACGAGCACGCCAAGGCACGCGGCGCAAAGATCTACGCCGAAATTCTGGGATACGGATTATCGGGTGATGCGCATCACATCACCGCGCCACCGCCGGATCACGAGGGCGCGGAACGCGCGATGCGGGCCGCATTGAAGCGGGCCGGATTACAGCCGAGCGATATCGATTATGTGAATGCGCACGGCACATCGACGATGGCCGATACGATTGAACTGGGCGCGGTGGAGCGCCTGATGGGCGCGCACGCAGGCCGTGTGTTGATGTCGTCCACAAAGTCGGCGACGGGGCATTTGCTGGGTGCTGCAGGCGCCATCGAAGCGATCTTTTCGATTCTCGCGATCCGCGACCAGATCGCGCCACCGACCATCAACTTGGACAACCCTGCTGCGGAAACCGCGATCAACCTTTGCGCCAACGCGGCAGTAAAAGGAGAGATCAACGTGGTCCAGTCGAATTCGTTCGGGTTTGGCGGGACCAACGCGTGCCTGATCATGGGAAAGGCCTGATCGGATGTGGAAACATATCGCGGCCAACGGGCTGAGCTTTCTGATTGTCGCGGTGATTGCGCTGGCTGGTGCGATCACCTGGGGACAGCAAGAGTTTGTGGCGCGGGGACCGTTGCAGGAGGCAATATTTTTCGAGGTTCCCCGAGGTGCGAACCTGCGCGAGATTTCCGAAGACCTTGCCTCTGAGGGTGCAATTTCAAGCGGCATGATCTTTCGGCTAGGAACGGATTATGCCGACCGTGCGCAGGATCTGCGGTTCGGAAACTACGAGATCCCCGCAGGTGCATCGATGGCCGAAGTTTTGGACATCGTGACATCGGGGGCTGCGTCGACCGTTCGCTATACCGCCACCTTCGTTTTGCGCAATCAGGGCACCGGCGAGATGCGGCTACGCGAGCGGGTGCCGGGAACGGGCGAGTTGGTTGAACTGGCGACCTTTGCCTACGAAGAGGATGTGCCGGAGATTTACCGCGAACTGACGGGGAGCGACGCAGGCGTTGTCTATCGCGTGTCCGTGCCTGAGGGATTGACCAGTTGGCAGATCGTCGAAGGCCTGAACCAAGCCGAGTTCCTGACCGGCGAGGTGCCGGAGTTGCCCACCGAAGGCATGCTGGCGCCAGATACTTATGAAGTGGCGCGTGGCGCCGACCGGAGCGAATTGCTCAACAGGATGCAGGCCGCGCAGGCTGCAATATTGGCCGACGCATGGGCCAACCGTGTTGATGGCTTGCCGTTGGCCGATATTGATGAGGCGCTGATCTTGGCCTCGATCATTGAAAAGGAAACCTCGGTGCCGAGTGAACGTGGATGGGTCGCGAGCGTTTTCGTGAACCGCCTGAACCGGGGAATGCGCCTTCAAACGGACCCGACAGTGATCTACGGCGTGACAAACGGGCGTGGCGTGTTGGGGCGCGGTATCCGCCAAAGTGAGCTGCGCGACGACAACCCGTGGAATACGTATGTCATCGACGGATTGCCGATTACCCCGATTGCAAACCCGGGCCGTGCGGCGATCGAAGCAGCCCTGAACCCGGAAGATACGGATTACGTGTTCTTTGTCGCTGATGGGACGGGCGGTCATGCGTTTGCCGAAACGCTGGACGAGCATAACGACAACGTCGCGCGCTGGCGTGTGATCGAGGCGGAGCGCGCCGTGGAAAGCCAGTAGCGGGGATGTGTCAAAAGGCCCAGTCTTGTGGCAGATTCTTAAGCAGGTGTTAATTGGTGGAATTCCGTTAACCCTTTGTAAATAAAAAACTTATTGACATTCCGAACGGTCTCTGGCATCACTTGTGACATGCTGGAATACATGGGTAGGCGGCCCGGGGGTGACCCCGAGGCCGCTTTTTCGTGCCCGCTTGTGCCGAGAGAAATTTCGAGCACAGGACTTATTATATGAGCGCAATTACAGGCACTGATGAAGTTGGCCCGACGAAGAAAACCGTCGCGCTGGCACGAAAGGGTTTTCGCCGCGCAGCTGAAGCCCTGGACGACGCGATAGAGACCCTGCGGGTGGCGCCCGCAACGGGAGAGAAGACCGTTCTTGTGGACCTGAAGGCGATGAACGCCGCCATGCTGTTCGCGCTGAGGCTTGAGGAGGATGCACGTGGCGCAGGAGCCAAACACAAAGGGGGCGAGGGAACACTTGACCTTGATGCGGCGCGATCTGAAATCGGGCTCCGGCTTGATTGCCTCAGAGCCGCCCGAAGTGGCGGACGCATTTCTGGCGAGCCTGAGTGATCAGACGCTGGCGGCACTGCCCTATATATTCGAGTTCTGGGCAATGTCGCATCAACTGCCTCCGGAAGGAGCGTGGAAAACCTGGGTTATTCTGGGCGGCCGTGGTGCGGGAAAAACGCGCGCCGGCGCGGAATGGGTCAGGTCGGTTGTCGAGGGTGGCAGGCCGGAAGCGCCGGGCAGGGCGCGTCGGGTCGCGCTGGTTGCGGAAACATATGATCAGGCGCTGGCGGTGATGGTGAAGGGGGAGAGCGGGATATTGGCCTGCTCTCCTCCGGATCGGCGACCGAGATGGGTGTCTGGCGAACGGATGTTGATCTGGCCAAATGGCGCGGAGGCGAGGGTCTATTCCGCCAATGACCCCGAGGCGCTGCGTGGGCCGCAATTTGATGCCGCTTGGGTCGATGAATTGGCCAAATGGCGCAATGGGGGGGCCACGTGGGACATGCTTCAGTTCGCGCTGCGACTGGGGGAGCATCCGCAGCAGGTTGTCACAACGACACCGCGCAATGTCGCCGTCCTGAAAGAGTTGATAGGTCGCGAAAGCACGGTGCAGACACACGCCCCGACCGAGGCGAACAGCGCCTATCTGGCCCCAAGTTTCCTGGAGGAAGTGCGGGCACGGTACGGCAATACGCGGTTGGGTCGACAAGAGTTGGACGGATTACTGCTGGAAGAGGCGGAAGATGCACTTTGGCGGCGGGCTGATATCGATGCGGGGCGGGTCACGGAGGTACCGGGGCGCGCGCGTGTGATTGTTGCGGTGGACCCGCCAGTGACCGGGCATGATGGGTCGGATGCCTGCGGGATCGTAGTTGTGGGCGTGATGCAAGATGGAAGCCCAAGCCACTGGAAAGCGGTGGTCATCGAGGATTGTTCGGTCAGGGCGGCAAGTCCCAAGCAATGGGCGGAAGCAGCGGCAGCCGCCTATCATCGTCATCGGGCGGACAAGATGGTGGCGGAGGTCAATCAGGGCGGTGATCTGGTCGAGACTATAATGCGGCAAGTGGATCCGTTGATAAATTACCGGGCGGTGCGTGCTTCGCGTGGGAAGGCCGCGCGGGCGGAGCCGGTCGCGGCACTGTATGAACAGGGCCGTGTGGCGCATTGTGGCACCTTTGCCGAGTTGGAAGATGAGATGTGCCGGATGAGCCAGACGGGTTTTGAAGGGATCGGCAGTCCGGATCGTGTGGATGCGTTGGTCTGGGCGTTGACCGAGGGGATGCTGGTTCCCGCCGCTGGGCACCAGAACCCGAATATTCGGTCGCTGTAGCGAAATTATGAAAACGCGATGAGGGGCCGCGGCCCCGGACGTGGATGCAGTTCATTGCATCCGCGTCTTTTGGTGTGGCCTAAGGAGAGATGCGGATGGTGTTGGATTTCTTGAAGAAAAACCCGGCGGAGGTGCCGGAGCAGAAAGCCTCGGCCGCCGCGCGTGTGGCGGTCTGGGGACAGGGGGGGCGCGTGGTATGGACACCGCGAGATGTCGGTTCGCTGACACGCAACGGGTTTCTGGGCAATCCGGTCGGCTTTCGGTGCGTGAAATTGATTGCTGAGGCGGCCGCAGCCTTGCCGGTGGTCTGCCAGGACGGTTTTCAGCGCTATGATATGCACCCCGCGCAAACCCTGCTGGCGCGGCCCAATCAGGCGCAGAGCCGGGCCGACCTGATGGAGGCGGTATTTGCCCAACTGCTGCTATCGGGCAACGCCTATCTGGAGGCGGTCATGCCGGACATTGGTTGGCCCGCCGAGTTGCATGTGCTGCGATCGGACCGGATGGCCTTGGTGCCGGGAAGCGATGGCTGGCCGATGGCCTATGACTACACGGTCGGCGGCAAAAAGCATCGGTTCGCCCCGGAGTTGATCTGCCAAATCCGCAATTTTCACCCGCAAGACGACCATTATGGGTTGGCGCCGTTGCAGGCGGCGGCCACCGCGATCGACGTGCATAACGCGGCAAGCCGGTGGTCGAAGGCGCTGTTGGATAACGCCGCACGGCCATCCGGCGCGATCGTCTATCGTGGTGCGGATGGTGCGGGCGGGATGACGCAAGATCAGTTCGAGCGGCTGCAGGCCGAGATGGAGGCGCATCACCAGGGCGCGCGAAATGCCGGGCGGCCCATGCTGCTGGAAGGCGGCCTTGATTGGAAGCCGATGGGGTTCAGCCCGTCGGACATGGAGTTTCAGAAAACGAAGGAAGCAGCGGCGCGCGACATCGCGTTGGCCTTTGGTGTGCCACCCATGCTGTTGGGCATTCCGGGCGACGCGACCTATGCCAACTATGCTGAGGCAAACCGCGCATTCTATCGGCTGACTGTGCTGCCTCTGGCGCAAAAGGTGATGGCGGGTCTGTCACAATGGATGTCGGGGCTGGGCGGCGAGAAGGTCGAGATCATGCCGGATCTGGACAAGGTGCCAGCCCTGTCGGTGGAGCGCGACGCGCAATGGCGCCGCGTGGCCGAGGCCGATTTTCTGACAGAAGATGAAAAGCGGGGCCTGCTGGGCCTGCCGAAACGCGTCGAGGGTGCATGAGCGCCCGCGATGGGGTTGGCGGATCGCGTTACCTTTACGCGCCCTTTGACGCCGCAAACGCCCGGATCGAGGCGAATGAGCGCGTGTTGGAAGAACGGTGGCAGGCGTTGAGTTTTCGCCTTGAAGCGATCGAAACGGCGCTGGAACGGGTGGAACGGCGGCTGTGGCTGGCGGTGTTCGGCGTGGTCAGCGTGGTTCTGGCCCAAGGTATCAACGAACTGATCCAGCTGAGTCAGCCGGGATAGGAGACGGAAATGACGATGATGTATGGCAGCGAGCTGGAGCAGAAGTTTGCCCGGTTCGATGACGAATTGACGGTGAGCGATGGGCAATTGATTGCAGGCTACGCCAGCCTGTTCGGCGCGACCGATCAGGGCGGCGACATCGTGCAAAAGGGGGCCTATGGCCGCTCACTCTCGGCGCTGGAGGCGAAGGGGCATCGCGTGAAGATGTTGTGGCAACACAATCCGGCGGAACCCATCGGTATCTGGGACGAGGTGCGCGAGGATGAGCGGGGTCTTTACGTGAAGGGTCGTCTTTTGGACGGCGTTGCACGCGCCAGAGAAGCCGCCGCCCTGATAAGTGCAGGGGCAATTGACGGGCTGAGCATTGGGTATCGCACCGTGCGGGCCACGAAGGACGATCAGGGGCGCAGACTCCTGTCGGAAGTGGAGCTTTGGGAGGTGTCCTTGGTGACATTCCCGATGCTGCCACAAGCGCGGGTGTCGCAGCGTCAGGCCGACGAGGCCAAGGGCGACATTCTGCATGATCTGGCGACGGCGTTTGATGACGCCCGCCGCAAACTGGCGGCGCGCGAGCCCCGCTAACCTCATCACAGAACCAAGGAATATACGATGACCGAGACCAAACATGGGGCCTTGGGGGGTGGGGTTATGTCCGATGCCCATCATCCCCCCGTAGCTGAGGTGAAGACGGCCCTGACGGGTTTTCTGAACGAGTTCAGCAAGTTCCAAACCGACATGACTGCAAAGATCCATAAACAGGAAGAGCGTATTGCAATGCTGACTACCAAGACGATGACCCACGCACGCCACGCGTTGACCGCGCATGTTGACACCGCAGCGCCGCACAAGAAGGCGCTTTCAAGCTATCTGCGCTGCGGTGATGACGACGCATTGCGCGGATTGGAAATTGAACAAAAAGGCATGACCACTGCGGTCAACGCCGAAGGTGGCTATCTGGTTGATCCGCAGACGGCGGAAACGATCCAATCAGTACTGCGTTCTGCGTCTTCGCTGCGGTCGGTGGCCAACGTTGTTAACGTGGATGCCGCGTCGTTCGATGTTCTGATCGACACCACCGATGCCGGAGCCGGTTGGGCCGATGAGGCGACCGGATCGGTGGAGTCGGACAGCCCGCAGATCGAACGCATCTCGATCCCGCTGCATGAATTGTCGGCGCTTCCCAAGGCAAGCCAGCGCTTGCTTGATGATAGCGCGTTCGACATCGAAGGTTGGCTGGCAGGACGGATCGCCGACAAGTTCGCGCGGTCGGAAGCGGCCGCGTTCGTGTCGGGTGACGGGATCGGCAAGCCGACGGGGTTTCTGACCGTGCCATCGGTGGATAACGCGGTGTGGGCATGGGGGAACCTTGGCTACGTGGTTACAGGCGCTGCCGGGGATTTCGACGCCGTCAACCCGGCGGATTCCATCGTTGATCTGGTCTATGCGCTGGGTGCGCGGTACCGCGCCAATGCGAATTTCGTCATGAATTCGAAGACCGCAGGCGCCGTGCGCAAGATGAAGGATGCCGATGGGCGCTTCCTTTGGGCGGATGGGCTGGCTGCGGGTGAACCTGCGCGCCTGATGGGTTACCCCGTGCTGATCGCCGAGGATATGCCGGATATTGCTGCTGACGCGCGAGCGATTGCCTTTGGGGACTTTGGCGCCGGTTACACGATTGCCGAACGCCCCGATCTGCGTGTGCTGCGCGACCCGTTCAGCGCCAAGCCGCATGTCTTGTTTTACGCCACGAAGCGCGTGGGCGGCGATGTGACCGATCATGCAGCCATCAAGCTACTGAAGTTCGCGACCGCCTGACGTGATCCCGCGACCCCGCATCCGGTCAGATGGCCGGGTGCGGGAGGGGCGGCTGCCTTTAGTTTCGCGTGTTCCAGCTGCGTGTCTCTCCGCCCGAGCGGCGCGATGCGGTGGCCGCCCCAACCTTCGAGAACGGCAGTTTCTTACTGGAGATATTGGACATGATGATGGTCGAATTGACCTCGGTCGGCAGCGCGGTATTGCCAGTCGCCGACTTGGCAGATCATTTGCGACTGGCCCAAGGTTTTGCCGATGACGGCAGCCTCGACAGCCAGTTGGAAAGCTGTTTGCGCGCGGCCCTTTCCGCGATTGAGGCGAGGGTCGGCAAGGCGTTGTTCCGGCGTCGCTTTGCGCTTGGTCTAAGCGCATGGCAGTCGGGGGCCAGCCATGTCTTGCCGATTGCACCGGTGCAAGCGATCGAGAGCATCAAGATACTTTCGCGCGCCGGTATCGAGACGCTGGTTGAGCCGGACCGATATGCACTCCGCCCGGATCAACAGCGCCCAATGATCGAGGCCGTCGTGGGGTCTTTGCCGAACCCTGCACGGGGCGGGAGCATCGAGATTGAATTCACCGCCGGCTACGCAAGCGATTGGACGGACATGCCTGCAGATTTGCGGCAAGCGGTCCTCATTCAGGCGGCGGAGTTCTACGGCCAGGACAGCAACACGGAGACCGGCATCGCCTTTGCGGTGTCCGTCTTGCTGGAACCCTACCGGGCAATCCGGCTTCGCGGAGTTGGGAAATGAACAAGCCGCAGATGACGCGCAAGTTGCTGCTGGAGGCACCGGGACGGGTGCCAGACGGTGCGGGCGGCTATACGGAGACGTGGACGCCTCTGGGCGTGATCTGGGCCGAGGTCGTGCCCCGCGCGGGACGAGAGGCCGGTTCGGCGTCCCGTTTGGGCCTGAAAATTATAGTGCGGGCCGCGCCGCAAGGGGCGCATTCTCGGCCGACGGCTCAGCAACGGTTTCGCGATGGCGCAAGGATTTACGTGATCGAAGCGGTGAGTGAAGCCGCGCCGATGGGACGATACCTGACATGCTTTGCCATTGAGGAGACGGGCGCATGAGTTATGCATCGACGGCCTCGTTGCAGCAGGCGGTTTTCGTGCAACTGACGACGGATGCGGGCGTTACCGCACTGGTTGGGAACGACATCTATGATGCGTTGCCGGAGGGGCCCGTCCCTAACCTTTACCTGAGTATCGGACCGGAAGTCGTGCGCGACAGGTCTGACAAGACCGGATCGGGTGCGCAGCACGATTTTGCCGTGACTGTGGTGAGCGATGCGGCCGGGTTTTCGTCGGCCAAGCGGGTTGCGGCAGCCGTATCGGATGCGTTGACGGGTGGGGGTTTGAGCCTGAGCCGTGGGGTGCTGGTGAGCCTCAATTTCCTGAGAGCGCGTGCCCGTCGCGTGGGATCGGGGCGTGAGATCGAAATTTGGTTTCGTGCCCGAGTGGATGAAGACGCCGCGTGAAGTTTTCCGCGCAAATTATGGATAGAATTGGAGAGTGAGATGGTGGCCCAAAACGGCAAGGACCTTTTGGTCAAGGTGGATCTGGACGGACAGGGTGTGTTTCAGACCATGGCAGGCCTTCGGGCCTCGCGGCTGAGCTTCAACGCGGAAACTGTCGATGTGACAAGCTTGGAATCGACGGGCGGTTGGCGCGAACTGTTGAAGGGGGCGGGCGTGAAGTCGGCCGCGATTTCAGGGTCCGGAATTTTCCGGGATGCCGATACGGATGAACGGGCCAGACAGATATTTTTTGACGGTGATGTGCCGGATTTTCAGGTCATCATTCCCGATTTCGGCACGGTCGAGGGAGCGTTTCAGATCACGTCCATCGAGTATGCAGGCACACATGACGGGGAGGCGACCTACGAGATTTCCATGTCAAGCGCCGGCGCGCTGACCTTCACGGCGATCTAGGAAAATGGCGAATCCCTATGCAGGCGAAGTGGTGATGGTGGTCAACGGCGAGCGATGGGTTGCCAAGTTGACACTTGGAGCCTTGGCCGAGTTGGAGGCGCAATTGGAGGCCGACAGCCTGACCGAGATGGTCGCGCGGTTCGAGGGCGATCAGTTGCGCGCACGCGACGTGCTGTTGCTGGTCTGTGCAGGGTTGAGGGGGGGCGGCTGGAACGGCGATTTGCCCGATTTACTGACGGCAGAGATCGAGGGTGGGCCCTTGGAGGCCGCGCGCACCGCCGCGCGGCTTCTGGCGTTGGCGTTCCGGCCGCCCACATGAGTGGCGGTTTCGATTGGCCCGCATTGATGCGGGCAGGGTTTCAGGGTCTTGCACTGCGCCCCGATCAGTTCTGGGCGCTGACGCCAGCGGAGCTATTGATGATGATGGGCGAGGGGCAAGGGCCTGCGCCGATGGGCCGGGCGGGGCTTGAAGCCTTGGCCGCTCGTTTTCCTGACATTGCTGAAAAGGAGACGGGCGATGACCCAAATGGATGATGGCATCAATGATCTGGACGCCCAGATCGCGGATCTGGAGACGACGCTGGCCGGTGCTGCCTCAATGGCCGCGGCGTTTCAGACAGAGCTTCGTGGGATGCAAGACAGCATGATTTACACGGGCCGTGAAGTGCAAGGGATGAGCCGCGCCATTGGCGGCGGCCTGCGGCGCGCGTTTGACGGGGTTATCTTTGACGGCATGCGTTTGTCGGATGCCCTGCGTACTGTTGCACAAAGCATGGTCGACACGGCCTATAATACGGCGATGCGACCAGTGCAGAATGCGCTTGGCGGTGCTTTGTCTAACGGAATCAACAACCTGGTCAGCAATATGCTGCCCTTCGAGCGGGGCGGTACGATCAGCCAAGGGCGCGTGATGCCCTTTGCACGCGGCGGCGTGGTGAACGGCCCGACGAATTTCGCCATGCGTGGTGGCATGGGATTGATGGGAGAAGCCGGACCCGAGGCAATCATGCCGTTGCGTCGTGGCGCAGACGGCCGTTTGGGGGTGGCGGCGGCCGGTGGCGGCGGTGGTGTCACCATCAACATGAACATCCAGACGCCGGATGTGCAGGGTTTTCAACGTAGCCAGAGCCAGATCGCGGCGCAGGTGAGCCGCGCGATGGCACGCGGACAACGCAACCGCTGAGGGAGACAACAGGATATGGGTTTTCATGACATCAGGTTCCCCGCCAATTTGAGCTTTGGGTCCGTCGGCGGCCCCGAGAGGCGCACGGAAGTGGTGACGCTGAGCAATGGGTTCGAGGAGCGCAATACGCCTTGGCAGCATTCGCGCCGCCGCTATGACGCCGGCGTGGCCATGCGTAGCCTTGACGATATCGCGACGCTTATAGCTTTCTTCGAAGCGCGGCGGGGTCAGTTGTACGGATTTCGCTGGAAAGACTGGGCTGATTTCAAGAGTTGCGCCCCATCAAAGGACATCGGGTTCAGGGACCAACGGATTGCAACAGGCGACGGGACAACGACGACCTTTCCACTGATCAAGGCCTATCGCTCGGGGGGGGAAGAATACCTGCGCCCGATTTCGAAGCCGGTTGCGGGCACGGTTTTGGCTGGTATTTCGGCCGATGAGCAAGTCGAGGGCGTGCACTTCTATGTTGATGCATCCCGAGGCACGATTACCTTCGATGCGCCGCCCGAGGCGGGCGAGGAAGTCACTGCGGGGTTCGAGTTCGATGTGCCTGTCCGCTTTGGCACCGATGCCATTCAAACGAGCGTCGCGAATTTTCAAGCCGGCGAAGTGCCCAACGTGCCGATCATGGAGTTGCGGGTATGAGCGGTGTTGAAGGGCTGGATGCCCATCTTGCCAGCGGCGCGACAGGGGTTGCGCGGTGTTGGCGTCTGACCCGGCGGGACGGGGAAAGCTATGGGTTTACCGATCACGATTGTGACCTGCAGATTGATGGCGTGATGTTTCGGGCGGAGACCGGCCTGACGGCTGCCGCGCTTAGCCAGACCACGGGGCTGTCCGTCGATAACACAGAGGCCATTGGCGCGCTGAGCGACGCGGCAATCACCGAGGATGATATTGCAGCCGGCCGTTTCGACGGCGCACAGGTGGAAGCGTGGCTGGTTCAATGGGCCGCGCCGGAGAACCGCGTTCTGCAGTTTCGCGGCTCACTGGGCGAACTGACTCGCGCCAATGGCGCGTTTTTGGCCGAGCTGCGTGGATTGGCCGAACGCATGAACCAGCCGAAGGGCCGTATCTACCAAAAGCAGTGCAGCGCGGTGTTGGGCGACAAGTCTTGTCGATTTGACCAGACGACACCCGGCTACTTTTACGAAGCTACCGGACAAGTGTTGGAGAACGGGCGCGTCTTCCTTTTTGATGACCTGCCGGGTTTCGAACCGCGCTGGTTTGAGCGTGGACGGCTCACAGTTCTTGGGGGCGCCGCGACGGGGCTGTCTGCGGTGATCAAGATTGATCGCCAATCGGAGGGCGTTCGCCGGGTGGAATTATGGGATGCAATTCGCACAAAAATTGTGGCCGATGATCTGCTGCGTTTGGAGGCAGGGTGCGACAAGCGGATGGAGACCTGCCGACTGAAGTTCGATAACTTAATGAATTATCGAGGGTTTCCTGACATTCCAGGAGAGGATTGGCAAGTCAGCCACCCATCCCGGATGTCGTCTCGATCTGGTGGAACCCGCCGATGAACGACGTTGTGATCGCAGCACGCACGTGGCTGGGAACGCCCTATGTGCATCAAGCGAGTTGCCGGGGTGCAGGGTGTGATTGCCTTGGTCTCTTGCGGGGTGTCTGGCGCGAGTTATACGGCGATGAGCCGGAACGGATCCCGGCATACACTCGCGACTGGTCTGAACCTGGTCGCGAAGAGCGGCTTTGGGCGACCGCAGCCCTGCATCTTGTCTCTGTGGCGTTGGATAAACCGCTGCCGGGTCAGGTGCTTCTGTTCCGGATGCGCGACGGAATGGTTGCCAAGCATTTGGGGTTGCAGGCGAAAGTCGGCGAGAGCCCAAGTTTTATCCATGCCTATTCAGGGCATGGCGTTGTGGAAAGCCCGCTGACGCCGCCGTGGACGCGGCGGATCGTGGCGCGGTTCGCATTTCCCGAAAGGACCTGAAGTCATGGCAACGATTGTTCTGTCCGCGGTTGGCGCGGCAGTTGGGGGAATGGCCTCGGGAACTGTTCTTGGTCTGACCGGTGCCGTGATCGGCCGTGCGGTTGGTGCAACGATTGGTCGGGCGATCGACCAGCGCCTGTTGGGAACCGGTTCGGATCCCGTCGAAGTAGGGCGGGTCGATCGCTTCCGCATCACCGGAGCGGGCGAGGGCACGCCGATTGCCCAGCTATTTGGTCGGATGCGGTTGGGTGGACAGGTTATTTGGGCCGCCCAGTTTCAAGAAAAAGTGCAACAAAGCGGTGGCGGGAAAGGTGCACCGTCGCGGCCCTCCACGACGGCCTATTCCTATTGCCTGAGTCTGGCGGTCGCGTTGTGCGAAGGAGAGATTTCGCGGATTGGCCGGATTTGGGCGGATAGCATCGAGCTGGATCGCGAAACGCTTAATTTCCGCGTTTATACTGGAAGCATGGAGCAGATGCCCGACCCGCTGTTAGAGGCGGTGGAAGGGGCAGGAACGGTGCCCGCTTATCGTGGGCTGGCCTATGTTGTATTTGAGGACCTTGATCTGGCTGATTTCGGGAACAGGGTTCCGCAATTCGCGTTTGAGGTGTTTCGCAGGGCTGCGCCTGATCATAACTTGGTTCCCGCGGCGTCGGAGGCTGTGAAGGCCGTGGCCCTGATGCCCGGCACTGGCGAATATGCGTTGGCAACGTCGGCGGTTCAGTATGGCAGCCGATTTGCCAATTTTGGAGCAGCCAACGTGTCCGCCGAGGGCGGCAAGCCGGATCTTCCTGCAGCCCTGGAGGCTTTGCGCGGAGATGTTCCAAACATTCAGGCCGTATCCCTTGTCTATTCTTGGTTTGGCGATGACCTGCGTGCAGGCAGATGTCGCGTAAAACCCAAGGTGGAAGCGAAAGATCGAGAAGCAATCGAGATGCCGTGGACGGCGGGGGGGATCACCCGGTCGGATGCCGACGAGATCGCGCGGATCGACGACCGCCCAGTCTATGGTGGCACTCCGACCGACCAGTCCGTCATCGAAGCGATCAAAGCAATCCAGGCTGAAGGGCAAGCGGTTACGTTTTATCCGTTCCTGCTGATGGAAATTCTTGAGGGAAATGGGCTTCCAGATCCTTGGTCAAGCAGCGGTGAACAGCCTCATTTGCCTTGGCGGGGTCGGATTACGGGCGAGAAGGGGCCTGGTTTCGTAAATGGCCCGGATGGAACAGAAGCGAATGCCGCGGCGGTCGATGCCTTCTTCGGGTCCGTGGTCGCAGCAGATTTTGCTATTGGAAACGGCACGGTCACGTACACCGGGCCGGAAGAATGGAGCTATTCTCGGTTCATTCTTCACGCGGCTGCAGTCTGCGCAGCAGCCGGTGGCGTTGAGGCGTTCTGCATCGGTTCGGAGATGCGGGGTCTGACCCAGATGCGTGACAGCGAGGGATTTCCGGCGGTCGAAAAACTGCGGGCGCTGGCGGGCGAGGTCCGGATCCTGCTGCTGAATGCGAAATTGAGTTATGCAGCAGATTGGTCGGAGTACTTTGGCTATCAGCCCACCGACGGAAGTGGTGACGTCTATTTTCATCTTGATGCGCTCTGGGCGGACGACGAGATCGATTTCGTCGCTATCGATAATTACATGCCTCTTTCCGACTGGCGCGAAGGGTTGGACCATGCGGATGCCGAATGGAACAGCATCAGTAACCTTGATTATCTGAAAGCAAATATCGAGGGCGGCGAGGGTTACGATTGGTACTATGCCACCAGCGAGGCCCGCATTTCGCAGCGCCGTCAGCCGATTTCCGATGGCGCGTATGGTGAAGACTGGATCTTTCGCTACAAGGATATCCGCAGTTGGTGGTCGCGGCCACATCTTGAAAGGCGAGGTGGCTACCAAATTGCCAGCTTGCCGGCATTGAACACCCTGGAGTTTGACGGAGAATTTGCAGGAGGTGACCAAGCATGGCTGCCCGGGAGTACCCAAGGCCAAGCCGAGCTGGGTGGAGCTGTTTCGCCGAGTTCCGTCTATGCCGACGTTCAGGTCATCCCTGTTTCAGGTGAGGGCAATGCACTGCAATTCGACGGGCAATACCGATTGGTCAGTGAACGTCGCCTGCGGCCATTCATCCGCGATCAGGAAATCGAAGTGACCGTGCGGACCCGCTTGGTCAGCGATCCTTTGAATGGGAGTGTGCACCGCCATCACATTGGTCTTGTCGCGATGGGCCTTGATGGTGATCCGGTCGGGACGCTACGCCTTTCAGATTGGGCGGGAACAACAGTCGCTGATGGTTGGATCGAATATCAGGTCCGTTTCAAACCAGCGGACCTGAAGGGTTCGACTGGGATCCCGGCATCGGCAAATGGTTGGCGACTGACTTTGGAGGCCAATAGCAATCAAAATGGATCAAATCCGGCGGGGGCAATTCAGCAGATTTCATCCGTGGCGATTACGACCGTCAGCGGTATTTCAGCGTGGGTAGCTAAGTCAAAACCCATTTGGTTCACGGAAATCGGCTGTGCCGCGATCGACAAGGGGACGAACCAACCAAACAAATTCTTGGACCCCAAATCATCGGAAAGCGCGATTCCGTATTTTTCGACAGGCCGCCGGGACGATCTTATCCAGCAGCAATACCTGCGCGCCATCATGAGTTATTGGACCGATCCAGAAAAGAACCCCGTTTCCCCGCTCTACGGCGCGCCAATGTTGGATATGTCGCGCGCGCATGTTTGGGCTTGGGATGCGCGGCCTTGGCCGGCATTCCCAAATGATCGCGCGACGTGGAGCGACGGCGCCAATTGGGCCCGGGGACATTGGATTACGGGGCGGATCAGTGCGGTACCGCTGAGCCACGTTGTGGCGGAGATTTGTGAGCGCGCTGGTGTGACAGATTTTGATGTCTCGGCGTTGCGTGGTTTGGTGCGGGGGCATGTGTCCGGTGACACGGAAAGTGCACGGGCCCAGTTGCAGCCTTTGATGCTTGCATATGGGTTTCAGGCTATAGAGCGCGATGGAACGCTTTTGTTTCAGCCTCTTAGCCTTTTTGCAGAGGGCCTTGTTTCGCCTGAATTGACGGCGCTGAATGAAGCTGGCGAGGGTGGTATCAGCCACGCCCGCGCGCCAGAAGCTGAAACGGTTGGGCGGGTCCGTCTGAGCTATATAGAGGCTGACGCAAGCTATGAACAGCGGGTGTCCGAGGCGGTCTTCGCCGATGATCCCATCGAGACTGTCAGCCATAGCGAACTTCCGCTGGTCATGACCGGGGGCGAAGGACAGGGAATCGCGGAACGGTGGTTAGCAGAAGCACGTGTGGCACGCGATGCCATCAAGCTCAGTTTGCCGCCGTCCCGGCGTGCCTTGGGTGCTGGCGCGATGCTGAGCTTGGAGGATGGTTCGGCCTGGCGGATTGACCGGGTCGAAGATCGGGGGGTGCGCCATATCGAGGCCTCACGCGTGGAGCCGACAGTATCGGAACCATCGGACGCCATAGAGGACCCGGTGCAATCAGCGCCGTTTGTTCCGCCGACGAGGGTTAGCCCTGTGTTCATGGATCTGCCGCTTTTGACCGGAGATGAGGTTCCCAACGCTCCGCATGTCGCCATCGCTGCCGAGCCTTGGCCGGGAACCGTAGCGGTCTATGCATCACCAGAAACCGAAGGTTTCGTGCTGAACACATTGGTTGAACGCGCTGGGATTGTCGGCATCTTGCAGGCGCCGCTTTTCGCCGCAAAGTCGGGCTTATGGGATCGCGGAAGGCCAATGCGGGTGCGGCTTGCGGGTGGGGCCCTGTCATCGGCGGAGATGTCAGCGGTTCTAAACGGAGCAAACGCGGCGGCGATTGGTCCCGGCGATCATGGTCCGTGGGAAATTATCCAGTTTGCACACGCGACAATGGTGGGGCCGGACGAGTGGGAAATCGGGCTTCGGTTGCGCGGTCAGAGCGGCACTAATGCAATTATGCCAGACGTGTGGCCTGAGGGGAGCATCTTTGTCCTGCTGAACGATGCGGCTGAGCAAATCACTGTTGCCTTGTCGGCCCGTGGATTAGCTCGGAATTACCGGATTGGGTCGGCGCGGCGGGGATTGAACGACCCAAGTTATGTGACCCGGCAGCTTGCCTTCGATGGCATCGGCCTGCGACCGTTTTCGCCCGCACACTTGCGCGCAAAGCGAAGTGGGGCGGGGCAAGCCATCACTTGGGTCCGCCGCACGAGGATTGATGGCGACAGTTGGCAGGGTTCCGATGTGCCATTGGGTGAGGCCACCGAACAATACGTTCTGCGCATCATTGATGCAGGTGGGATCAAACGCCAGACCACCCTGAGCACTCCGTTCTATGAATACAGCGATGCTGCCCGCAATTTGGACGGTACGGCAGTGCCATATACTCTCGAAGTTGCCCAGATCTCCGACAGTTTCGGGCCGGGGCCTTTTGCAAGGATCGAAATAGATGACTGATACACCGGTATTGTCCCTACCTCTGCTGCAGCCCAATCAAGCGCAAAAGCATGTCACGGTAAACGAGGCCTTGGCTCGTCTTGATGGGTTGGTGCAACTGCGCCTTACATCCATTGGCCAGTCCATCCCGCCGGCCGCTGTCGAAGGGATTGCGTTTGGTGTTCCAGCGGGGGCGACCAATGAGTGGGCGGGACAGTCTGGCAAGATTGCGATTGCGATGAATGGTGGATGGGAGTTCGTGATGCCTGGACGTGGATGGCAGGCGCAAATCATGGACTCCGGAAATCCTGCAATCTTTGATGGGCAAGAATGGAGGGTTGGTGCAAGGACACTAACGCCGGGGGGGGGATCAATGGCGATCCGCAGTGCCGAGGTCGACGTATCTCTTTCGGCTGGTACGACAGTGACAACGCCAGTGATGTTTCCGGCGCGCGCAATTATCTTCGGCATCACCGGTTTGGTCACATCGACCATTGCGGGCACCGCAACAGCTTGGGAACTGGGTGTGACCGGGGATACTGGCCGCTTCGGAACAGGCCTTGGACTGGCGCAGAATTCATGGGTCAACGGACCGAGCACACAGACCGTTTCATGGACGCCGCTGCCATTGGAAATCTCGGCGACCGGGGGCACATTTACTGCGGGTACTATTCGATTGGTTGCCCATTTCGCCGAACTTAGCATCCCTGACTGGGTGTAATTTTGCCGTGAGGGGCGCTTGGGCAGCTTGGAGTGCGGGAGGTTTTCGGTGTAAGGTTGAACCAAGCATACCCACGGAGGCAATTATGCCCGAAATCCGCAAACATCTGGCCGAGTTGGACCCCGTCTGGCGGCGTATCACCGGCGAAGCGCAAGACGCGGTTAGGAACGAACCGCTTCTGGGTGGTGTGCTGCATGGCTGCATACTGCATCATCAGACATTGGAGGCTGCACTTGCCTATCGCGTGGCGCAGAAACTTGTGTCGGGCGAGATGTCGGAACAGATCCTGCGCGAAATTGCAGACGAGGCCCATCGCAGAGATCCAAGCCTGGCCGCAGCCGCCCGTGCCGATATCGTGGCGGTGTTCGACCGTGATCCGGCCTGCCACCGGTTCTTGCAGCCCTTGATGTATTTCAAGGGCTTTCAGGCGATCCAAGCATATCGGGTCGGACATTGGCTGTGGCAGCAAGGGCGTCTCGATCTGGCATATTTCCTGCAGATGCGGGTCAGTGAGGTCTTTGGTGTGGACATTCACCCGGCGGCGCGCATTGGACGTGGCATCATGATCGATCACGCTCATTCAATCGTCATCGGAGAGACTGCAGTAGTGGGCGACAATGTTTCAATGCTGCATTCCGTGACGTTGGGCGGAACTGGCAAGGAAGAGGAAGACCGTCATCCCAAGATCGGAGACGGGGTACTGATTGGGGCCGGGGCCAAAGTGTTGGGCAATATCCGCGTTGGAAATTGCAGCCGTATTGCAGCGGGTTCCGTGGTTCTTGAAGATGTGCCGCCGTGCAAGACCGTTGCAGGCGTGCCTGCCCGCATTGTGGGCGAAGCAGGATGCGCGCAACCAGCAATGATCATGGATCAGCTGTTCGACGGCCCATAGATAGCTGTCTGATGAAAGACAGCCCCCGGAGCCATCTTGGCGGGGGGCTGTCCATGCACTGGTTCAGCTTGCGGCGCGCGACTGGCGCTTGCGCTCGTGCGGATCGAGGAAGCGCTTGCGCAGACGAATGGCCAGCGGGGTCACCTCAACCAACTCATCATCATCGACGTATGCGATCGCCTGCTCAAGACTCATGGTGATCGGTGTCGTAAGGCGCACGGCCTCATCGGTGCCGGAGGCCCGCACGTTGGTCAGTTTCTTGCCCTTTAGCGGGTTCACCTCGAGATCGTTGTCGCGGCTGTGTTCACCAATAATCATACCAGTGTAGATCGGAGCCTGCGCGCCAATGAACATGCGCCCACGATCTTCGAGGTTCCACAGCGCATAGGCAACGCTGACACCGTTTTCCATTGAAATCAGCACACCAGCGCGGCGTCCGGGGATGGGCCCCTTATAGGGCTCCCAAGCGTGGAACACTCGGTTCAACACTCCAGTGCCACGCGTATCGGTCAAGAACTCGCCATGATAACCAATCAACCCGCGCGAAGGCACGACCGCGATGATACGGGTCTTGCCGACGCCTGCGGGCTTCATTTCCACCAGTTCGCCCTTGCGAGGACCGGTGATTTTTTCGATCACGGCGCCAGTGTATTCGTCATCCACATCGATTGTGACTTCTTCAATCGGCTCCAGTTTCCGGCCACCTTCCTCGCGGAACAGGACCTGCGGGCGGGAAATCGAAAGTTCGAATCCCTCGCGTCGCATGTTTTCGATCAGAACACCCATCTGCAACTCGCCACGGCCTGCAACTTCGAACGCTTCTCCGCCCGGCGTGTCGCTGATTTTGATTGCGACGTTGCTTTCCGCTTCTTTCATCAAACGTTCACGGATGACGCGCGACTGGACCTTCTTGCCGTCCTTACCCGCAAGCGGGCTATCGTTGATGCCGAATGTGACCGTGATGGTTGGCGGATCGATCGGTTGGGCCGGGATCGCCTGCGTTACCGAGACATCGCAGATGGTGTCGGCGACCGTAGCTTTTGTCATCCCGGCAAGGGAGACAATATCCCCAGCTTCCGCCAGATCAATCGGCTGTTGGCCGAGACCTCGGAACGCAAGGATCTTAGTCACCCTGAACTGTTCAATTCTGGTGCCGTCACGTGACAAAGCTTTTACGGTTTCACCGGTTTTCAATGTGCCGCTTTCGACCCGCCCTGTCAGGATCCGGCCAATGAACGGGTCCGCACCCAACGTCGTTGCCAGCATCCGAAACGGTTCATGCGCGTGGGCAATCTGGGTGGGTTTCGGGACGTGTTTCACGATCAGATCATAAAGCGCCGACAGATCCTTGCGCGGGCCATCCAAGCCTTCATCAGCCCATCCCGCCCGACCGGATGCGTAAAGATGGGGGAAATCCAGCTGGTTTTCATCTGCGCCAAGGTTGGCGAAAAGATCGAACACTTCATCCAATGCGCGATCAGGCTCTGCATCAGGTTTGTCGACCTTGTTCAGCACGACGATGGGGCGCAGGCCAAGCGCCAGCGCCTTTGATGTCACGAACTTGGTTTGCGGCATCGGCCCTTCTGCGGCGTCTACCAACAGCACCACGCCGTCCACCATCGACAAGATACGTTCCACTTCGCCACCAAAATCGGCGTGGCCGGGGGTGTCGACGATATTGATGCGCATGCCCTTCCATTCAAGACTGGTTGCCTTGGCAAGGATGGTGATCCCGCGCTCACGCTCAAGATCATTGCTGTCCATGGCGCGCTCTGCGACGGCCTGGTTTTCACGGAAGGCTCCGGATTGCTTTAGCAGCTCGTCCACAAGTGTGGTTTTGCCGTGGTCAACGTGCGCGATGATCGCGATATTGCGGAGGTCCATAAGATTGGCCTTGGGTGAGGAATGAGGAGTTGCCAGCGCGTTACCGTGCTGCGGGCGCAAAGGCCAGAAGAAAACGCGGAAATTACGAAGTCCACCCCGTCATCTGGCATCAAAAGTGAGAATTGCGGGTTTTGAAGACGCTCTAGCCCTTGCGGCGGAGACGGATCACCACGTCGACCTTGGCGATCTCGTAGCCCTCCGGCACATCCGGCAGGGCCTTTATTTCAAGACTCATTTTCGGCGCATCCGTCAGATCACCGGCATCTTCCATGTAGAAATGCGGGTGGTCATCCATTCGCGTGTCAAAATAGCTGCGAGAGCCGTCTACCGTGACCTCTTGCATCAGGCCTGCATCACAAAACGCGCGCAAGGTGTTGTACACTGTTGCCAGAGACACGCGATCGCCTGTCGACAAGACGGCCTCGTGTAGTCCCTCTGCCGTGACATGCCTGTCTTGCCCGTCGCCCACCAAAAGGCTGGCCAGCGTGAGCCGTTGCCGGGTCGGACGCAATTCCGCCTGGCCTAGCCAACTCTTTCCGCGTTCAAGCGCTTCTGGTGTCATCGGTCGATCTTTCCTCGCATTGAGAATGTATATAGGGCGCGATAGCGTAATGCAAAAGTGTTCCTTTTGGCGGCGTGGTTCCAGGCGTTCATTGCGGCATTAACGCCCGTGAATGGCACTATCACCCACGCGTTTGCCCGCTTGGGTTGCCGCGGGATGGATCGCCTGGCCGGTCTCTTGACCGGGAACGGTGGTTCCAAGCTGCCGAAAACCGACGTTGCTTTCAGTTGTTGATCGGATCAATGCTCGATTGGCAATTACGGCTTTGGGTGTAGTAGACCCGGAGGTTTCCTTCATCGTTTTGGATCACGCCCATCTCGTCTGCCGTGACCAAGTAGACTTCTTCGCTCTGGCTCACGAAGTTGCCCTGCGCATCATACTTGCAGGCACTTGCCGACCACGCGGTTTCATAGGTTTCTGCGACTGCGGGCACCGCGAATGCAAGTACGGCGCAGAGCGCCAGAAGATATTTCATGTCGTTTCCTTCGATGTTGGCATCGCACCCTTGGGCGGTTCGTTATCGGTGTCCCGCAGGTGTCGTTCGCCTTGCAATAAGGGCTGGCATTCTCAGGTTTCCTGCCCATTCACGCGTTGTGTGACTTGATAATAGTAGAATTGATCGCCGCTTTGATGGATCGCACCCAAAGCCACCTGACCAGGAAGGTCATCCGTCAGATACGTGTTCGTGTAGTCCCAGTCCGCATTATCGAAACACAAGGCGGGTCGGGTCTCGTAGGTTTGGGCTACGGTTGGTGCGGCAAGGACCAGAACTGTGGCGGTAGTAAGAATGGGCTTCATGACGTCGTCCATTTCTTCGGCGAACGTTTTAACACGGTCGGGATGCCGCCGCCTATGGAGAGGTGTAGAGCGGCAAACACCCTCTAATATGGTAACCGAAGCCGTCTCGGGTATACAAACCCTTTCACCTTGGCCGCCCATCCCGCAGGCGCGGCGTGCGCGGGGAACCCTTTCGGCCCTCACCCTTGCCTCTTCAACGCGCGCGATGGTAAACGCGTACGCAAATGTCGGGCCGCTTGCCAACAAGGCCCGAGACAGGATCAGGCGGGGGAACACATGACCGAGTATCCGACAAGCTTTGACAAGGACGCGCTTTTGGCTTGTGCGCGGGGTGAATTGTTTGGCCCCGGCAATGCGCAGTTGCCCGAACCGCCCATGCTGATGATGGATCGGATCACTGACATCTCGGGCGATGGCGGGGCGCATGGCAAGGGCCATGTGGTGGCCGAATTCGACATCACACCGGACCTTTGGTTTTTCGGCTGCCATTTTCCGGGCAACCCCATCATGCCGGGCTGTCTGGGTCTTGACGGGTTGTGGCAACTGACGGGTTTCAACCTTGGCTGGCGCGGCTGGCAGGGGCGGGGCTATGCGCTGGGTGTGGGCGAAGTCAAACTGACAGGCATGGTGCGCCCAGACCGCAAGATGCTCACCTATCATGTGGATTTCACCAAGGCGATCCAGACACGGCGCCTGACGATGGGGGTTGCCGACGGACGGGTGGAAGCCGATGGCGAAACCATCTATCTGGTCAAGGACATGAAGGTTGCGCTCAGCGAAAGCTGACCGACACGCCCGGCTCGCGCCCCCAAGGTCTGCATCCAAAATTCCTAATTGCTGACGCGTGTTCCGGCGGTAGCCATCTATTCCGTGATCGCGGCGGAATACGACGGACTGTATTTGAACCGTGTTTGAACCCTGTGCGATCCCCTCCGCCCGCTGATCATTCCGTGTTCACGCCCCCCTTCATGGTAGGCCTGCTGTGATGGCGGCCCTGCAATCCGGTTGCGTTGTTCGGCTTCGCTGTCGTAGACGGAGAGGGTATTACTGGAGGAGAACGGGAATGCGCCGTGTTGTCGTGACAGGATTGGGTATCGTTTCACCGATCGGCAATTCCGCTACCGAAGTGGCGGAAGCATTGAAGGCTGGCAGGTCGGGTATCGAGGCAAGTGCCGAAATGGCCGAGCATGGGTTTCGCAGCCAGATTGCAGGGACGCTCAAGATCGACGTCAGCGATCATGTGGACAAGCGCACCCTCCGGTTCATGGGGCCGGGTGCCGCCTATGCCCATATTGCCATGACGCAGGCTATTGCCGATTCAAGCCTGAGCGAGGCGCAGATCGTGAGCCCGATGACTGGATTGATCGCCGGCTCCGGCGGGCCATCGACGTCGGCCCTGTTCGCGGCCCATCAAACCGTTCTCAGCACCGGGGCGACCAAGCGTATCGGCCCGTTTGCAGTGCCGAAATGCATGTCATCTACAATCAGCGCCAACCTTGCCACGGCCTTCAAGATCAAGGGTATGAACTTTTCCATAACGTCGGCTTGCTCCACATCGCTTCATTGTATCGGAATGGCGGCGGGGCAGGTGGCGCTGGGCAACCAAGACATCATGTTCGCGGGTGGCGGTGAAGAACTCGATTGGACGCTGTCATGCCTTTTCGATGCGATGGGTGCGATGTCGTCCAAGTTCAACGACACGCCCACGCGCGCCAGCCGTGCCTTTGACAAGGATCGCGATGGATTTGTGATTGCTGGAGGTGGCGCAATGGTGGTGCTGGAAAGTCTGGAACACGCTCAGGCGCGCGGCGCAAAGATCTACGCAGAAGTGACGGGTTTCTCGGCGACATCTGACGGCGCAGACATGGTTGCACCCTCTGGTGAAGGTGGTGAACGTGCCATGCGCGGTGCGTTGCGGACGCTGCCTGAGGGCAGAAAGATCAGTTATATCAACGCGCACGGCACCAGCACCCCCGTGGGCGACGTGGGCGAGGTAGAGGCAGTGCGCCGCGTGTTCGGTCGGGGCACGACCCCACCGATCAGTTCGACCAAGTCAATGACTGGCCACAGCCAAGGCGCCACCGGCGCGCAAGAGGCGGTCTATTGCCTGCTGATGTTGCAGGACGATTTTATTGCACCGTCCATCAACGTGGAAAATCTGGACCCCAGTCTGGATCCTTCGGAAATTGCGACGAGACGTCTGGACAACGCGGGCCTTGATACAGTGATGACGAACTCCTTTGGTTTCGGGGGAACCAACGGCTCGATGCTGTTGTCCCGCTTTGACGGATAAATTTGACATGGCGAATTTGATGACGGGCAAGCGTGGGCTTATCATGGGGGTCGCGAACGACCGCTCGATCGCTTGGGGTATTGCAAAGGCGCTGCATGCCGAAGGTGCGGAACTTGCATTTTCATATCAGGGGGACGCGTTCGGCAAGCGGGTCGAACCTTTGGCCGCCTCGGTCGGCAGCAACCTCATGGTCGATGTCGATGTGAATGACGATGCGTCGATGGACGCGTGTTTTGCCAAACTCAAAGCAGAATGGGGCACGCTGGATTTCGTCGTGCATGCCATCGCTTTTTCCGACAAGAACGAACTGACTGGCCGTTTCATCAACACCAGTCGCGACAACTTCCGCAATTCGCTTACGATCAGTTGTTATTCGTTTATCGATGTGGCGCGTCGGGCTGCGGAACTTATGCCAGAGGGCGGCAGCCTCATTACGCTGACCTATCAGGGCTCGAACAGAGTTACACCGTTCTACAATGTCATGGGCGTGGCCAAGGCCGCCTTGGAAAGCTCGGTCCGCTACTTGGCCAATGATCTTGGGCCTCAGCAAATCCGTGTGAATGCAATCTCACCTGGGCCGATGAAGACGCTTGCCGGTGCGGCAATCGGCGGGGCGCGCAAGACGTTCAAGACGACCGAGGCAAATGCGCCAATGCGCAAGAACGCAACACTTGAAGCAATCGGCGGCACGGCAGTCTATCTGGCATCCGACCACGGCTGCTGCACAACGGGTGAAATCATCACGGTCGATGGCGGATACCATGTTCTGGGCATGTTGCAGCCCGAAAACCTGTAGCGCGGCGTCAGTCTGTCGGCGCGATCATCAGCGCCTGATCATTGCCGACTTTTTGCATCGGTCAGACCTGAAGATCACCTTGGTGGAGATCGTTGATCGCCGCTGGGCACGGACAATGTGACGAAGTTGGCGTTGTGGAATAGCCAATCGTGGTATCACAGCCCGCGCATCAGTTTCGATATGGGTCAGCCGATCGTGACGACCTCAACCGCGAATGTCAGGTCCTGTCCGGCCAAAGGATGGTTGGCATCAAGCGTCACCTCGGCTTCGCTCATCTCAGTGACGGTCACCGGCATTACCTGCCCATCGGGTGTCTGCATCTGCAACTGCATCCCCACCTCCAATGGGATGTCAGCCGGAATCGCCTCCCGTGGGACTTGCTGCAAACCTTCGGCGTGATGTTGTCCATAGGCCTGATCGGCGGGAACGGTCACGGTTTTCTGTTCGCCAACCGTCATCCCGTCCAAAGCGGATTCCAGTCCGGGGATAATCTGGCCTTGTCCCATCGTGAACGACAGCGGGTCGCGCCCTTCGGAGCTATCGAATGTTGTGCCATCGCTCAGGGTGCCGGTGTAATGAATGGCGACGGTATCGCCTGCTTTTGCTTGCGTCATGAAGGCCTCGGATCTTTGGAAAGTGGATTTCGCGGGGCTGCAGGGGTCCTGCAGGTGCGCCGCATCGGATTCGGCATTGAACTTAAAGGGTCCGGAGCGGGGCCGAAACCCCCATGTTCCGAATTGTCGCGGTCGGCGTGACATGGCAAGGTCGGCCAAATATCTGGGGGTACCGATGCGCGACATCAAGGTATGCGTCTTCGACGCTTATGGCACATTGTTCGATGTGAACGCGGCAGCTCGGGCGGTTGCCCAACAGCCCGGTCAAGAGACCTTCGCGGCTGTCTGGCCGCAGGTCTCGGCCAATTGGCGCACCAAGCAGCTACAGTATACTTGGCTTCGTGCCGTCACGGGTGATTACTGTGGTTTCTGGCAGGTAACGCAGGATGGTCTGGATTGGGCACTGGAAGCTGCAAGGCTTGATGATCCCGAATTGCGCGAAACCCTTCTTGGCCTCTACTGGACCCTTGCCGCCTATCCCGAGGTTCCCGCGATGCTGGGCGCGCTCAAGTCTGGCGGGCTGGAAACGGCGATCTTGTCCAACGGGTCGCCAGCGATGTTGAAGGGTGCGGTAGAAAGTGCGGGCATCACCGAGACCCTCGATGCCGTCCTCAGCGTTGATGATGTCGGTATCTTCAAGCCGTCCAGCAGGGTCTATGACATGGTCGGCGCCCGCTTCGGATGTGCGCCCTCCGAGGTGCTTTTTGTCAGTTCAAACGGGTGGGACGCGGCAGGGGCGGCCGCTTATGGGTTTGAAACCTTGTGGGTCAACCGTAGCGGCGAACCAATGGATCGGTTGCCGGGGCGTCCTGCGCGAACCGCGCCGGATCTGACGTTGGTTCCGCAGATTGTGGGCCTGCAATGATGTACGCAACGGCATCCGACGGGGTCCGGCTGGCCTTTGATGACCACGGGCAGGGCACACCGCTGCTGTGCCTGCCGGGGCTGACGCGCAACATGGATGACTTCGATCCGGTCGTTGCGGCGTTTTCCGACCGCGCGCGGATCATTCGCATGGATTTTCGCGGTCGCGGCGCGTCGGGTCACGCGCCTTTCCAGACCTACAGCATTCCGCAAGAGGCCGCCGATGTGCTGTCCTTGCTGGATCATCTCGGATTGGAGAAGGTCGCCATTCTGGGCACGTCACGCGGCGGGCTTGTGGCCATGGTGCTGGCAATGACGGCCAAGGCGCGTCTGGCGGGTGTGTTTCTCAATGATGTCGGCCCCGTGGTCGCGCCCGAGGGGCTGAAATACATCATGGACTACATTGGCAAGCCGCCGCCTTATCCCAACTTCGATGCCGCTGCGGCTGCGATGCCTTCTGTTTATGCCGACAGCTTTCGCAACGTCCCTCCATCTACATGGGCAGCCTTCGTACGCCGCCTCTGGACCGAGGCACCCGATGGCCTGCGTCTGCGTTACGATCCGGCGCTTCGGGATGCGGTCGCATCCAGTTTCGCGCCTGATGCGCCCGCCCCTGATCTTTGGCCGCTGTTCGATGCGTTCGACGGGTTGCCGCTTGCGTTGCTGCGGGGGGCAGCGTCCAATATCTTGTCCGGGGACACGGCGGCCGAGATGCGTCGCCGCCGCCCCGATATGCTCTTTGCAGATCTGCCCGACCGGGGGCATGTGCCATTTCTGGATGAACCTGCCTCCATCAAACTGATCTCTGACTTTCTGGACCTGATCCCATGACCGATATTTCCATGATCCACGCCGCAGCCGAACGCCTTGCGGGGCATGTGAGGCGCACCCCACTGCTATCGTCGCCGTTTCTGGACGAGATCGCCGGTCGTCGGGTCCTGATCAAACCTGAATGCCTGCAGCATACCGGCAGCTTCAAGTTTCGCGGCGGTTGGGCGGCACTGTCGGCGCTTGATCCGGTCGCGCGGGCACGCGGCGTCATCGCGTTTTCGTCCGGCAACCATGCGCAAGGCGTGGCCTACGCGGCCAAACTGCACGGCGTTCCCTCCACCATCATCATGCCGGCTGATGCGCCGGCCTTGAAGATCGCAAATACCCGCGCCCTCGGGGCCGATGTGGTGTTGTATGATCGTGCCGGTGGCGAGGACAGGAACGAGATCGGTGACCGTCTTGCGGCAGAACGCGGCCTGACCCTGATCAAACCCTATGACGAGCCTCAGGTGATCGCCGGGCAGGGGACCTGTGGCCTCGAGATAGCGGAACAGGCGGCAGAGCTTGGAATAACCGATGCCGATGTTCTGGTCTGTTGTGGGGGTGGCGGTCTGACCTCGGGTATCGCGCTGGCGCTGGAGCACCACGCCCCCGCGATGACTGTCCGTCCGGTTGAACCTGAAGGGTTTGACGATGTCGCACGGTCCTTGGTGGCTGGTGCAATCCAGACGAATAACGGACCACAAGTCGGCCTTTGCGATGCAATCATCACCCCTGCGCCGGGGAACATCACGTTTCCCATCATGCACCGCCTGTGTGGTCCGGCGTTGGTCGTATCAGACGACGAAACGCGCGCGAGCATGCGTCATGCCTTTACCCGGCTAAAGCTTGTGGCTGAACCCGGTGGCGCGGTTGCCCTTGCTGCAGCGCTGTTTCACGCGGATCAGATCAAGACGAATACGGTGATCGTTACCATTTCGGGCGGCAATGTCGATCCGTCGCTCTTTGCCCAGATCCTGACCGAGGCTGACTGAGCGCAGTATCCTTGTTCTTCAAGTCTTGCCGCCAGAGGCATCGGTTCGCGCGGCCTTTACCTCAGGAACCGCCTGCGCAACGCTGCGCGTCATTGCGAATATGCCGAATGACACGGCCATCAGGACCGCCGCCAGCAAGAATGGCGCACCGGGCAGATAAAGCCCGACGCCGTCGCGCGTGAACCAGAAAAAGGCCTGTGTCATCGCCAATGGTGAAATGATCATCGACAGGGCCGAAAGGGACGACAACACCCCTTGCAGTTCGCCCTGCTGGTCGTCACCGGCCGCACTGCTCATGATGCCTTGCATCGCCGGCGCCACGATGGCCCCCATCGCCGAAATCGGGATCAGCAGCCATATCATCCATGCCTCGGTCGCAAGACCATATGCGACCAGACAGGCCGCATTCAGGATCAGGCCCCACCAGACTGCTCGGATCTCGCCCAACCGAGCCAGCGCGACACGGATCAACACCGCCTGAACGATGGCGATCGACACGCCATAGCCCGCCAGAGACAGCCCCACCATGCGCGGCGACCAACCGAATGCGGCTTGGGTGTAGTAGGCCCAGATCGCTGGATAGACGAAGTTGGATATCTGGTAGGCCAGCATGACAGCCAGCAGCCATTTGATCCCCGGCAGCTTGCCGATCGCCATCAACCCACCAGCAGGGTTGGCCCGGCGCCAGTTGAATGCCCGGCGTTTTTCCCGCGGCAGGCTTTCTGGCAGCACGAACCAGCCAAAGACGAAATTTGCACCGGCAAGGATCGCGGCAGCAACGAAAGGCGCACGCGGATCAAGATCACCCAACAATCCGCCAACCATCGGGCCAAGGATGAACCCCATTCCAAAACCAGCCGAGATCAAACCGAAATTCTGTGATCGCTTGGACTTGTCCGAGATGTCGGCCATGAAGGCCAAAGCGGTCGAATGGGTTGCCGCCGCCATGCCTGCCACGATCCGCCCCACCAACAGCAACCAGATTGTCCCGGCCACCGCCATCACGACATAGTCCAGCGCCATGACCGCCATCGACACCAACAAGATCGGACGCCGTCCGAATCTGTCGCTTAAATTGCCAAGCGTGGGCGAAAAGCCGAATTGCATGATCGCATAGCAGGCCGACAGAATGCCGCCCCACAATGCGGCATCGGACAAGTTGGTTCCGCGCACTTCGGCAATCAGATCGGGCATGACCGGCAGGATCAGCCCGATACCCATCGCATCCAGCGTGACGGTCAGCATGATGAAGATCGTCGGCAATTTCGCGCGGTTCATTCCGCCTCCGCGGTCGTATGACAACACTGTCAACGTAGGTTTACAGCCTTGGAAAGTCCATCAGCAATCAGGTCAGCCCGACACGGACAGTGGCAGCAAAATCCTGCGCTTCGGCCGGGGCTGCACCCAGACTGCCGCGCCCGCTCAAGGGTGGCGTTTCCAGATCGGGGTATCGCCGCTTCAACAAATCGGGCAAAGGCGTCCCGGTTGCTTGGGCCGTGGCGCACATCGCCTTGATCTCGCCCTGCGCCTTTGGTCGCGTCATTGTGCGCGCCAAGGCAAAGCTCAGCGTTTCTGCATGGATCAGACCAAGTGGATCGTTCAGGTTCGCGGCCATGCGGTCGGGTCGCACAACCATTTTCTCGGCAAGCTGTGCAACCAGCGTCGTCGATCGCGCCGCTGCCATCACCAACTGCGGCAGGCTCAGCCACTCTGTGAACCATGCCGCGCCATCACGCGCCCCCCGATGAAGGGCTGCGCCCTGGACCGCGCCGTTCAAGGCGATGGCGTGACGCGCCAATGCGACCATGACGGACGGCAGCACCGGGTTTTGTTTCTGCGGCATGGTTGATGATCCCCCCGCGCCCGGCAAAGCGATCTCGGCCACCTCTGAACTGCACAAATGCAGCAGGTCTTCGCCCATCTTGCCGCTGCTGGCGGTAAGCATGGTCAGCCAACCGGCAAGCTCTGCAAAATTGTCGCGGGTGCTGTGCCAGCCATGCCCGGGGTCCGCCAGCCCAAGCGCGCTTGCCAGATCCGTCCGTGTCTGTGCCGCCATCGGCCCAAGCGCCGACGCGGTGCCGGCAGCGCCCGACAACGATACGACCAGCAAACGCTCCCTGAGGGCTGTCAGTCGGTCACGATGCGCCAAAAACGGCCACCCCCAGCTTGCAACCTGAGCCCCGAAACTGGACGGCGTGGCCACTTGGCCATAGGTGCGCGCCGCCTGCGCCGTCGCTGCATGGGTGTCTGCAAGGTGCGCCAAGTGCGTCAATGCCCGTTCCAGCCGCGTCGCGATCAGGGTCAATGCCTGCCGCAGACGCAAGATCAACGCCGTATCCTGTATATCCTGACTGGTCGCACCCCAATGCAGATATGCGGCGTGTTCGGGGGCATCCAGCAATTTGCGCAATGCGGTGACCAGCCCGGGTATCGTCACCCCGTTCTGGCCCGTAGCCTCGGTAAGCCCGCCGGGATCGACCTGCAATTCCATCATGGCGCGATGCAAGAACGCGCCCGAAACCTCCGGGATCACTCCTTGCTCCCCCTGCACCTTGGCAAGTGCGCCAAGAACCAGCATCAGCGCCCGGACGTCGGCGGTGTCTGTGAATAGTTGCCCGACCTCCACATCGGTAAACAGGTCACGGTAAAGCGGGCTGTCAAATGGGCTGACGCTCATGGAATGTGTCCGATATCGTTAAGGAACCCGGTCAATAGGGTGGCGTAGGCCGCAGGTCGTTCTGCGCAGGGCAAATGGCCGACACCACGCATCAGCTCGAATTTCGCGCCGGGGATCAGGTCTGCCAGTTCGCGAACCAGATCAGGCGGTGTCGCGCCGTCCTTGTCCCCCGCGATCACCATCGCAGGCAGGCGAAGTGCGGCCGTTGTCGTGTAGAAATCGGTGCCCGCAATGGCCGCGCAGCATCCGGCATAACCATCTTCCGGTGTTGCCTCGACCATGGCCTGCCAAAAAGGCAGTTCAGGCCCTTCGCGAAACTCTTGCGAAAACCAGCGTTGCATGATTCCACCGGACATCGCGGGCAGGCCACCGGCACGCAAGGCGGCAATCCTGTCTTCCCACATCTGTCGGGTTCCGATCTTGGGGGCGGTGTTCGACAACACCATCGCGCGGATCAGATCCAGCCGTTTTGCCGCCAATCCCTGCGCCACCATGCCACCGATGGACAAGCCGACAAAGACACAGTCGCGGACGGCAAGCACGTCCAGCAGGCGTTCGGTATCGCGTATCAGGGCACCCATCGTATAGGGATCGCGGGGGACATCCGATCCACCGTGCCCTCGCATGTCATACCGGATCAGACGCAGTCCGGGCGGCAAGCTTGCCACGACGTCATCCCAAAGCCGCAGGTCCGTGCCAAGCGAATTGGCAAACACGACCGCCGGTCCATCCGTCGGTCCCTCTTGCAGCACCCTCAGGCGCAGATAACCCAGATCAATCATATCCATTGTGCGGTTGTTCCGTAATCGACGTTGGCCTGCAATGGCACACCCATCATCGTCGCGCAAAAACTTTGGCCAGAGGCTGCTTTGCTGCCAAACGGGTGACCAGCCCCATATCCGCCGCGATTTGCGATATTGATGCCGCGAATGTGCTTGCACGCCAAGGTGGGCCGCGCAACGCTGAAGGATGTGAATAGCGGGAACAGATTCCATGACGACAATTCGTGCGGCAGTATGCCATGGCTTTGGCCAACCTCTGCAGATCGAAGATATCACCCTGCGCGCGCCCGGCGTTGGCGAGGTCGAGGTGACGCTCGAGGCCGTCGCCATTTGCCATTCCGACATCTCGTACATGGAAGGGGCGTGGGGCGGAGCTCTTCCAGCCGTCTACGGCCACGAGGCTGCAGGCCGCATCACGGCCATGGGGCCGGGTGTACGTGCTTACCAAATGGGCCAGCGTGTTCTGGTGACGCTGATCCGCTCGTGTGGTCATTGCGCCAGTTGCGCCTCTGGCGCGCCCGTCTATTGCAACGGGAACGAACCGGCGGAACCCGCTTTGTCGCTTAAAGACGGAACCGAGGTAACGAAGGCGATGAATTGCGGCGCCTTTGCCGAGAAGGTTGTGATCGATCAAAGTCAGTTGGCGCTGGTGGGTGAAGACATGCCCGCGGACGTCGCTTGCCTGATGGCGTGCGGTGTGCCGACGGGTGTCGGCGCTGTGGTCAACACGGCGCGGGTGCGGCCCGGCCAGAACGTCGTGGTCATCGGCGCGGGCGGTGTGGGCCTGAATGCCATTCAGGGTGCCCGCATTGCAGGCGCCGCGCGCATTATCGCGGTGGATATGGAGCCGTCCAAGCTGGACGATGCCAAGGCCTTCGGCGCCACCGACGGTATCGTGGCCAGCACGCCAAAACCTTGGAAAGAGGTGCAGGCCCTGACCGGCGGGCGCGGGGCGGACCATGTGTTCGTCACGGTGGGTGCCATTCCCGCCTATGATATTGCGCCCCGCCTGTTGGCGACGGGTGGCACGGTCTATGCCGTGGGCATGCCGCATTCGGGCCAGACCAGCCAATATGAACCCGTCATCGTGGCTGCCACGGGGCAGGGCCTGCGCGGTTCGCTGATGGGAGAGATCGTGCTGAGCCGCGATATTCCGTGGATGGTCGACCTTTACCGTCAGGGCCGTCTGAAATTGGATGAACTCATTTCAGCGCGCTGGGCCTTTGACCAGATCAACGAGGCTATTGTCGACACCAAGGCAGGCAAGGCCCGCCGCAACGTGATTGTTTTTTGATGAAGCTCGCTGGTCTTGAAATCTTTGCCGTCGCACCGCCACCCCCCGGTTGGGGCGGGCGCTACTGGTTGATCGTCCGTCTGACCACGGCCTGTGGCATTACAGGACTTGGTGAGGTCTATGCCGCGGCTGTCGGCCACAAGGCCATGCAAGCCGTCATCGCGGACGTTTTCGGCCGGCATATGGAAGGGGAAAGCCCGGAAAATATCGAACTGATGTTCCGCCGCACCTATTCCAGTGGGTTCACCCAACGGCCCGATCCGACAGTTATCGGCGCGTTTTCCGGGCTGGAAATGGCCTGCTGGGATATTCTGGGCAAGGCGCGCAACCGCCCTGTCTGGGCCCTTCTTGGTGGCAGGATGAACAACCGAATTCGCGCCTATACCTATCTTTATCCGGAACCGCACCACGACGCGGCAAGGTTCTGGGTCGACGCCGATATGGCGGCCGAGGCGGCGGCAAATCGCGTTGCAGAAGGCTGGACGGCGGTAAAATTCGACCCCGCAGGTCCTTATACGATCCGCTCGGGTCATATGCCGGCCATGTCTGACATCAGCCGATCGGTTGCGTTTTGCGCCGCGATCCGGACAGCCGTCGGCGACAAGGCCGATCTGCTTTTCGGCACGCACGGGCAGTTTTCGACCCCCGGTGCCATCCGGTTGGGCCGCGCGATCGCGCCCTATGATCCGCTTTGGTATGAAGAACCCGTGCCCCCTGACAATGCCGCAGCTCTGGCCGAGGTCGCTTCGGGCACCGGCCTGCCAGTTGCCGTTGGCGAACGCCTGACCACGAAGGCGGAATTTGCGCCTGTGCTGCGTGGTGGTGGCGCCCGTATCTTGCAGCCGGCGCTGGGGCGCGTGGGCGGCATTTGGGAGGCCAAGAAAATCGCCGCGATGGCCGAGGTCTATAACGCCCACATGGCCCCGCATCTTTACGCGGGGCCCGTGGAATGGGCGGCCAACGTACATTTCGGCGTTTCGATCCCGAACCTGCTGATGGTTGAGGCAATCGAGACGCCGTTCCACGATGCGCTCGTCTCGGGGCGCCCGCGGGTCGAGAATGGGTTTGTCATGGCACCGGAAGAACCCGGACTTGGGATCACCTTGAACGATGCGGTGGCGCTTGCACATCCCGTCATGTCCGATCGGCTGCATCTTGAGGCGCAAGAGGCCCCCTGTGATTGGCAGAACGGGAATGCATTTGGCGGCGGGGCAGCAGACTGAACGCTGTCTGCGTATCCATCTCGGTGGGACCTTCGCGATGGACGGTCGCGTGTAACGGCGTATGTCATTCACGATGACGCATTCGCCGCCCTCTGCCCGTGTAACCGCCCTGATCCTCGTCATTTCCAGCCTGACGGTCATGGCGAACGCTACCATTTCGCCGTCGCTGCCCGGATTGGCGCGCGCCTTTTCCGATACGCCGAGGGTCGAAACGCTGGCTGGTCTGGTGCTGAGCCTGCCATCGCTGTCCATTGTGCTAAGTGCGGCCTTGATCGGTCTGGTGTTGGAACGGATCAATTGGAAACGCGTATTAGTCTCGGGATTGGTGGTTTATGCGCTGGCTGGCGCGTCTGCGGCGTTGATGGATGGCATGACGGGCATCTTGCTCAGTCGTGTGGGCCTTGGTTTGGGTGTGGCCGCGACCATGACCGTGGCGACAATGCTGGCGGGCCAACTTTTTGACGGGGCGGCGCGCGACAGGTTCATGGGGTGGCAATCTGCCGCCATGTCCGGTGGCGGCATCCTCTTCATCATGGCTGGCGGCGCTTTGGCCGAGATCAGCTGGCGCGGGCCTTTTCTGGTTTACCTCATCGCCTTGCCCGTCGCGCTTTTGGCCATCGTGACGTTTCGTGACCTTGATGCGCAGCCAAGGGCGCGCGCGGGCCAGTCCGCAGCGGCGGTTTTCCCGTGGGCGCATATGGCGATGACGGGTGCGTTGGCCTTCTTCGTGATGGCTGTCTTTTACCTCATCCCAACCAAACTGCCTTTCCGATTGGAAGAGATGGGAACAACCTCGCCCTCGGCGGTTGGTCTTGCCGTGGCGGTCATGACGCTTGCCGCGACGCCCGGTGCGCTGCTTTTCGGGCGGATGCGAAGCCACTTGTCGCCGCAGGCTGTCTTTGCCGTATGTTTCATGCTGATGGCCATGGGGTATCTGACCATCGCGATGGCCGACGGTTATGGTGCGGTCCTGCTGGGAACGGTTCTATCGGGTGCCGGACTGGGGCCGACGATGCCGAACATCATGTCGTTCCTGATGTCTCGCATCCCCGGGCCCGCGCGCGGTCGCGCCGCAGGTCTGGTGACCACGGCGTTCTTTGCCGGTCAATTCGCGTCGCCGCTTTTGGGTGGGGCCATGACCGCGCAAGGCAGCCTTGCAGGGACGTTCGCGATTTTTGCCGCGATATTGCTTGCCGCAGCCGCGCTTTTCCTGACATCCGCCATCCGCGCCAAACGGGTGGTCGTCTAACGTTCCCGTTCGTGTTCGAAACGCAAGCGGGCTATATGCTCGTTTCGTTCGGCTTTCTTCTGAACCTCCAACGCGGCCTCCACATAGCTCAGGTGCTCGGTGACTGCCGCGCGCGCGCCGAGGGGGTCGCGCGCCTGAATGGCGTCGTTGATGGCGCGGTGATGTTCCAACAACAGGTCGCGGGTGGTGCGTTGCTTGAACATCATCTGCCGGTTGAAGAAGACCCCCTCACGCAGCAGATCGAACATCGACCGCATCATGTGCAGCATGATGACGTTGTGGCTCGCCTCAATGATGGCAAGATGAAATTCGGCGTCCAGCTCCGCCTCGTCCGAGGGATTTCGCTTGGAATGGGCCGCCTCCATCTTGGTGAAAACGGTGTTGATCACCTTCAGGTCCGTATCTGACCCAAGGGTAGCCGCGCGCTCTGCGGCGATGCTTTCCATGTCCTTGCGGAACGCAAGATAGTCAAAGACAGCTTCTTCATGGGCTGCGAACAGTTTTATCAGCGCATCTGAAAAGGCGCTTCCCAGCACGTCGGCGACATAAACGCCTGCGCCCGCACGTGTCGCCAAAAGGCCGCGCACCTGCAACTCGGCAATGGCTTCGCGCAAAGACGGGCGCGACACGCCAAGCCGTTCTGACAGTTCACGTTCGGATGGCAGCCGTTCACCGGGGCGCAAGATGCCGCGCAGAATCAGTTGCTCGATCTGGCGCACCACCGAGTGCGACAACTTTTCAGCTTCGATACGTTGAAATGGCATACCCAGCCTCCCCCGGATTGGTCAAATGATATGACCGCAAGGGGGAGGCTGTCCAGCGATGTGATGGAGGCGCCTAGCGAACCGGGCGAATGATGATTTCAACCCGGCGGTTTTGCTGACGGCCTTGGGGTGTGAGGTTACTTGCAACCGGCTCATTCTCGCCTCGGCCAAAGCTGCGCACGCGGGACGGGGCGACCCCCTGTTCCAGCAAGACGCCCGCCACGGCACTGGCGCGCCGCGAGGACAGATCTTGGTTGTAACCGGCGGACCCTGTGTTGTCGGTATGGCCAATCACCTCGACGGTGGTGTTTGGATACTGCTGAAGGTTCCGGGCCAGTGCACGGATGTCTGATTGCAGTTGTGCCCGGATCGACGCGCTGTCGACATCGAACAAGATACCCTCGGGCATCGTCACGACCAACTCGTTACCGGTGTTGGTGATGCTGATCCGGTCGTCAGACAGGGTGCCGCGCAAGTCGCGCGCCTGACGGTCCAACGCCTGACCGATGGCCCCACCTGCCAAAGCGCCAGCGGTTGCCCCGACCAAAAGACCGGTGCCGGGGTTGCTGTCATTTGTGGACGCGCCCAGAAAACCGCCAAGGATGCCACCGATGATGGCGCCATCGCGGGTGCGGTTTGCGTTTGGATCAGTGTTCACTGTGTTGGTGACGCATCCGGTCAAACCAAGCGTGGAAATCACGGTGACGGCGATGATCTTGGTACGAATAGTCATGTATGCTGCCCTTCAATTCGGCCTTTCGCCCGGTTTGGCCCGGACGGTTCCGTGGTGAGGTATAGCACCGCATACAAGGCTGCGCAGGGGGAAAAACCGTTCAGGCAAGAACCTGCCGGTGACGAAATCGTGTAGGATCAGGCATTCTGGCCTGCGATTTCCGCAGTTTCGGCGGTCTCCCAGGCCAACATGGCGCGTTTCACCGGCAATCCCCAGTGATACCCGCCAAGCCCGCCAGATTTTCGCAGTGCGCGGTGGCAGGGGATCAGCCAACTGATGGGATTGCGTCCGACCGCACTTCCCACTGCGCGCGATGCCTTGGGGTGCCCGATTGCGTCCGCGATTTCGGAATAGGTGGTCACGTGCCCTGTGGGGATGCGCAGCAGGGCCTCCCAGACCTTGATCTGAAAGGGGGCACCGATCAGATGCAGTGTCGTGCGCCCGGTGCCGTGAAATGCTGCCTCGACCCATGGCGCCAACATCGCGGGGTCTTCGGTGAATGTCGCCTTTGGCCACCGGCAGCGCAGATCGGCCATGGTGGAGTCGGTGCCGGTTTCGGAGGCAAAGCCAATCCCGCAAATCCCCAACTCTGTGCCCATCACAAGCGCAGGACCAAACGGGCTGTCGAACCATCCCCAACGGATCATCAGGCCGCTGCCGCCCCGTGCATAATCACCGGGGCTCATTGCCTCCCATGTCAGGAACAGATCGTGCAGACGGCCAGACCCAGATAATCCGACTGCATCGGCGGTTGCCAGCGTCGTGAACCTGTCGCGCAGCAACATCCGGGCATGATCCAAAGCAAGATATTGCTGATAGCGCTTGGGGCTGACGCCCGCCCACCGCGAAAAGACGCGCTGCAGGTGGGCCGGGCTCATGCCCAGATGCCCGGCCAGCGCGTCAAGGCTAAGCCCCGGTTCTGCATCGATGACATCCAGCGCGCGGCGCACAACGTTGAAGTGGTATGTGGTTTCGGGCGTGTCGTGGGGCAGGGCTGCCATGGGGTGTCTCCTTCTGTCTTGGTGCCAAGCTACGCGCCGGCAGCCGCCCATTCGACCCGAAACCTGCGGAAACAGCGCCCCTGATGTCCGGCAGCCGCCGCAAAGCCGCTTGGACCGGCGGGACCTTCGGCACAATTTCCATCTTGCCCGACTGTGCCCTCCAAGGCATACCCCGCCAATGGCCAAGCAGCTATCGTATCATAAGATCCACGAGATATTTTCTCGCTTTCAGGCCTCGGAACCGGAGCCCAAGGGCGAGTTGCACCACACCAATGCCTTCACGCTGGTTGTGGCCGTGGCACTCAGTGCGCAGGCCACCGATGCCGGCGTCAACAAGGCCACCGCCAAGTTGTTCGAGATCGCCGATACGCCACAGAAGATGCTGGATCTGGGCGAGGACGGCCTGATCGCGCATATCAAGACGATCGGGCTTTTCCGCAACAAGGCCAAGAATGTCATCAAGCTAAGCCGTATTCTGGTCGATGAGTATGGCGGCGTTGTCCCGTCGTCGCGCGCGGCGCTGCAATCATTACCCGGGGTCGGGCGAAAGACCGCCAACGTGGTGCTGAACATGTGGTGGCATCAACCGGCACAGGCGGTGGACACGCATATTTTCCGCGTCGGCAATCGCACTGGCATTGCTCCGGGCCGCAATGTCGATGTGGTTGAACGTGCACTGGAAGACAACATTCCCGCCGAGTTCCAACTGCACGCGCATCATTGGCTGATCTTGCATGGCCGGTATATCTGCGTGGCGCGCAAACCCAAATGCGGGGCCTGCCTGATCCGTGATCTCTGCCCATTCGAGGATAAGACACAATGACCAAGACCTATGATGTGGTCGGCATCGGCAACGCGATTGTCGATGTGATTTCCCACGGCGATGACAGCTTTCTGGACAACATGGGCATCACCAAGGGCATCATGCAGCTGATCGAGCGCGAACGCGCAGAGGTGCTTTATGGCGCCATGTCGGACCGGGTTCAGACCCCCGGCGGATCGGTCGCAAATACCATCGCGGGTATCGGGATGCTTGGTCTGTCCACCGCGTTTGTTGGTCGGGTCAAGGATGATGCGTTGGGGCGCTTTTATGCAAGCTCCATGGCTGATGGCGGCACCCGTTTTCCCAATGCGCCGATCACGGATGCCAACGCGCCGACCTCGCGTTCCATGATCTTCGTGTCGCCCGACGGTGAACGCTCAATGAACACCTACCTCGGCGTTTCGGCCGAACTGAGCCCCGACGATGTTGATCCCACGGTCATGGGCGCGGCGCGGTTCCTGTTTCTCGAAGGGTATCTATTCGACAAGGACAAGGGGAAGGCAGCTTTCTTGGCCGCCGCGCGTGCATGCCATGATGCGGGCGGCAAGGCTGGCATTACCCTGTCGGACCCTTTTTGCGCCGACCGTCATCGCGAGGATTTCTTGTCGTTGATTTCGGGCGCAATGGATTTCACGCTTGGCAACAACGAAGAATGGTTGTCGCTGTACCAGACCGATGATCTGGACAGCGCCTTGTCCCAAGCGGCCTCGGTCTGCGAGACCGTGGTGTGTACGCGGTCTGGTGATCCTGTCGTGCTGATTCAGGGCGGAACGCGGGTGGAGGTCCCGGTCGAGCGCATCACGCCCGTTGATGCGACCGGGGCCGGAGACCAGTTCGCCGCCGGTTTCCTCTTTGGCATGGCCACGGGGCGGGATCTGGAAACCGCAGGCAAGATGGGGGTGGCCGCAGCGGCGGAAGTCATTCGCCATATTGGCCCGCGGCCTAAACGGCCTCTGAACGAGGTTTTCGCCGCGAAAGGCCTGATCTGAGCGATCGTCGAAGCGGCTTGCCATGTCACCGGGGCCTCATTCCCCGAGCTTGGCGTGCACCTCGTTCAGATCGATCTCTCCGACTGGCAGCTTGTTGCCGGGGTTCTCGAAGTCATACTTGAACAGCTGGAAATCCTTCTTGTAGATTTCATAGACCAGATGCATCGACAGATCGTCGAAATAGTCCTCGACGGGGTGCAAGCGCTTGGGGCCATGGCCCTCGCTTTCGTTGAACCGGGGCACGCTGGCAAGGTCGACCGGGTGGGCCATCTCGATGTTATCCAAGACCGTTTGCATGCCGTCGTTGAATTTCTCCGTCCAGAAGATGTTGTCATAGCGTCCACCGTTCACCACGAATGTGGAAACGTGTCCTGACATGGCCGACCAGTGGATGTCGGGTTCCATTGGCCGACGCCAGCGGATGGTATCCCTTGTGAACAGCAGGAACCGGCGGAAACTTGCGATCTGGTCAAACTCGCCCTTGCCGTCGTCACCGCCGACTTCGATTCCGTATTTCTGAATCAGCAGGGGAACAAGGTTGCCACGATACCGCTTGCCGTTGCGCTGGATGCCGCAAATCTTGTCGAAAAAGCTGCTCAGGATCCGTGTGTAGGGGTTGCGCACGCAGGTGAACGCATAAGATCCATGCGACTTCACGTTGGTTTCGATCGGCTTCTGGCTGCCTTCAAGGGCCCACTTGTGCATGCCGGACTGCGCATCGTGAATATCGCCATCAAAGAACGCGCCGTTGTCCGAATAATACATGATCTGTCCGATCGTCGAACAGGCACATTTGGGCACCACACGGTAAACCACGCTTTCGCTGGTTGTCATCCACGTTCCTGGAAAACCCATCTGTTACGCCTCGCACTCAATAAATTCGGCGAATGTGTCGCCGCTAGACTACCAAAAAGCAAAGAAAGCCTGTTTCTTCAAGCGTTGTTAGGTATTAGTGGCACGACAATAAGGAAAGAATGGGGCTTGTTGTTTCCGGTATGGCAAAAATCGCGTTCATTCTGCTGTGCCACAAAGATGCGCCCGCCATCATCAACCAAGCCGAAAGGCTGACGGCGGCTGGTGACTTCGTGGCGATCCATTTTGACGCCCGCGCCAATCCTGCCGAGTATGCGAAGCTGACCGAGGCGCTGGGTGCGAATCCCGGTGTGGTGTTTGCAAAGCGGCGCATCAAGTGCGGTTGGGGAGAGTGGTCGCTAGTTCAGGCAACGCTGAATGCCGTTGAAGCGGCGGAAGAGGCGTTTCCGAAGGCCACCCATTTCTACATGTTGTCTGGTGACTGCATGTCGATCAAATCGGGGGCCTATGCGCACCGGTTCCTTGAAGCTGCCGACAAAGATTATATTGAAAGCTTTGATTTCTTCACCTCGGATTGGATCAAGACCGGCTTCAAGGGCGAACGCCTGCACTATCGCCACTGGTTCAACGAACGCACGCACAAGCGGCTGTTTTATGCCAGTTTCGAACTGCAAAAGTCGCTGGGGCTGCAACGCGCGGTTCCCGAAGACCTGCAAATCATGATCGGCAGTCAGTGGTGGTGCCTGCGCCGTCGGACGATCGAGGCGGTTCTGGAGTTCTGCCGCAAACGCCCGGATGTCGTCCGGTTCTTCCGGACCACATGGATCCCGGATGAGACATTCTTTCAGACCCTCGTGCGGCATCTCGTGGCCGACAAGGAAATCGAAAGCCGAACACTGACATTCAAGATGTTCAGTGACTATGGCATGCCGGTGACCTTCTATAACGACCAATATGATCTCCTGATCAGTCAGGATTATCTCTTCGCCCGCAAGATCAGCGCGGAGGCCACCCTTCTGAAGGAACGTCTGGGTGCGCTCTGGGCCTCTGACCGGGTGGATTTCGCGGTCAGCACGGAAGGGGAGAAGCTGCACAGCTTCCTGACCGAGCGTGGCCGTGTCGGACGGAGGTTCGCGCCCCGGTTCTGGGAACGTGAAGCGACAATGGGCACGGATCGTGACCTGTACATGCTGGTCTGCAAGAAATGGCATGTTGCAAAGCGTTTGCTGCATGCTGCCGAAAACCAGACGGGTGTGCGGGGCATCGAATACCTGTTCGACGAGGAATCCTGTGCCATCCCGCATTTGGGCGGGCTTGAACGGACCCTTGAAAAACGCAACAGGCATCGGCGGGCCCTGGTGCGCATGCTTTTCGATTACTACGCGACCGACAGGCTGATGATCTGCATCGACCCTTCAAGTATCGATCTGATGCAGGATTTCATGAGCGACCGGGCCAATGCCCGGATCATCGAGGTTCAATGTGTTTTTGATGACCAGTACCTGATCGGGCACGCCCATCGCGTGGGGCTTGCGACCGTCGATACGCCCGATGAAGTCATCTCGCGGATGATGCCGACGCTGCGCCACGAATTCGCGCATGAAAGCACCCGGATCCGCGAGGCGGAGTTTCCACGCTACTACCGTATCCGGGAGGAGCGAGGCGCCGATGATAACGCCGCAGTGTTGTCAGAGGTTTTCGGTATCGCACCGGATCAGGCATTGGCGATTGCCCAAACGCCCCATCTTTTCGCCGACTGACACAAGGAGTTGACGTTGCCCTACGACTATGACGACCAGAACATTTTTGCCAAGATATTACGTGGTGAAATCCCGAACAACACGGTGATGGAGACCGAGCACACGCTGGCATTCAATGACATTCACGCGCAGGCCCCGGTGCATGTGCTGGTGATCCCCAAGGGGCCATACGTGACCTACGACCACTTCGCCCTTGCCGCGAGCGAGGCGGAGATCGTGGATTTTACGCGCGTGTGCGGGCGTATTTGCGCCGCCGCCGGGATTCAGCCCGGTGAAGGCGGACAAGGCTACCGCACGATTTCGAACGCAGGCGAGGCAGCTGTGCAGGAGGTGCCGCATTATCACCTGCATATCTTGGCGGGGCGCCCCCTTGGCCGGATGTTGCAAAAGGTGGGCTAGCGCGGGTCGCCATCCCATCGGCCCGCAAGGCACCAGACTAGGCATGCGCGGATAGCTGGGCATGGTCTTTCGGCGAAATCGCGGTTTGCGCTGTTGTAATGGGGGCCAGCCCCCCGACCGCAAGCGGTCGTCCCCCGGAGTTTGTTGACCAAGATGAAGCCGTCAGATGGCAAAGGGTCGTGGTCGATGGCTGGTTAGGTCGAGACACCTGTCGCGTCATGGGAAGGCGGCGCCTTGCCCGATGTGAGGGCAAGAAAAACATCCTCCAGATCGGGCTCTTCGGTTCTGACGTCACGGATGGTGATGCCTGCCGCACGGACGGCGTCAAGAATGGCGCCGGGCGTGGTATGATTTCGAGAATAGGTGAAGGCGATCGTCCCGTCGGCGCGGGCCGTCATCTCGACCCCGTCGGGGCAGGCGACAGAACCGAACGGCGCGTCCGGGGTGATGACCAATGCTCTTGCGTCCATCTTTGCCAGCAGGTTTTCGGTGCGATCCCGCACGATCAGGGCACCATGATTGATGATGGCGATCTCGTCGCACATCGCCTGAGCCTCTTCCAGATAGTGCGTGGTCAAGATGATGGTCATCCCGCCCTCGTTCAGGCGGCGCACGTTCCGCCAAAGCATGTTGCGGAGTTCGATATCGACGCCGGCTGTTGGTTCATCGAGGACCAGAACCTGCGGCCGGTGGACCAGTGCCTTGCCCAGAAGCAACCGGCGCCGCATCCCGCCTGAAAGGGTGCGGGCATAAGCCTCGGCCTTGTCCTCGAGGCCAATCAGCTTCAGAATTTCGTCGCTGCGCCGTTGCGACTTGGGCACGCCATAGAGACCGGCTTGAACCTCGAGCGCGGCGCGCGGAGTAAAGAACGGGTCAAGATTCAACTCTTGCGGCATCACGCCGATGGCGGCGCGTGATTGGCGCGGGTTCACATCCTGATCAAACCCCCAGATCTTGACCTGCCCGGCGGTTTTTCTGACGAGCCCCGCCAGAATATTTATCAGCGTGGATTTCCCGGCCCCGTTGGGCCCAAGCAGACCCATGATGCAGCCCGCCGGAATATCCAGATCGATCCCCTTGAGCGCTTCCTTGGCGGCGGACCGGCCACTGCCGTCGTAGGTCTTGCGCAGGTTGCGGATTTCGATGGCGTTCTCTGACATGGTGTTCCTTCCGGCAGGCTTGCCCGTGGCGTTGCAACCTGCAATATGAACCCGATGTATGCGACAGCTTTCGGCCCGACAAGTTCAAGGATGAACCAGACATGACCACACCGGCCCCTGAAACCGAGATTGTGAGCGTTTGGCGTCTGGCCTGTGACGGCGGCGAGGGCGCGCTGGGCCATCCCCGTGTCTGGCTGTCGATCCCGCAAGATCGCGGTTGGGTCGAATGCGGGTATTGCGACAAACGCTATATTCATGAGGATTTCGCGCAAGACGTGAAAGGGGCGTGACCCAGGGGCCATGGCACCCGGTGTCATGGTGATGTCACGCCTGTCTTGGCTGCGGGCCTTGTCGGCGACGTGATCCTCGGTCAGGTCGCGCGCTGTCACTTCGTATTCTTGTCATTGCGGCGTCGACTTCGCAGGTTGTCGCGTCATGTTTCATTGAATCACCAACGCAGTTGCAGATGGGTCCGCTGAGCCGTTCCGGATGGTGGGCGCGTCGCGCGTCGTGCGCAAAAACACGGTCGCACCATCGGCGGTGGCGCGGTAGAAACGGCGCAGCAAATGGGAGCGGGCGATATGAGTGGCGGATTCGGAAAAGGGCATCATCTTCACCTCGTGGATGGCTCTGCCTTCATCTTTCGCGCCTATCACGCCCTGCCGCCCCTTACACGCAAGTCCGACGGGTTGCCGATTGGGGCGGTAAGCGGGTTCTGCAACATGATCTATCGGTTGATCGAGGCGAATAGCGGCCCCGATGCCCCGACCCACGCGGCCGTGGTGTTCGACAAGGGTAGCCACACGTTCCGCAACGACCTGTATGATCAATACAAGGCAAACCGCGAAGCGATGCCCGAAGACCTGCGCCCGCAAATACCGTTGACCCGCGACGCCACGCGCGCCTTCAACCTCGCTTGTCTGGAGTTGGAGGGTTACGAGGCCGACGACATCATCGCCACGCTTGCCCGTCAGGCACGCGAGGCGGGAGGGGAGTGCACCATCATCTCATCGGACAAGGATATGATGCAGTTGGTCGGCGACGGCGTGGAAATGTTCGATGCCATGAAGAACGTCCGGATCGACCGCGAAGGCGTGATAGAAAAGTTCGGCGTCGCACCAGACCGCGTGGTGGATGTGCAGGCACTGGCGGGCGACAGCGCTGACAACGTGCCAGGTGCGCCGGGGATCGGGATCAAGACGGCGGCCCTTTTGATCAACGAATTTGGTGATCTCGAGACGCTGCTGGCACGGGCAGACGAGATCAAGCAACCCAAGCGCCGGGAAACCTTGATCAAATTCGCAGATCAGATCCGACTGTCGAAGCGCTTGGTGATACTTGATGACCACACGCCGATTGATGTGACGCTGGACAGCCTAGAGGTGCGGGAGCCTGAGGCCGGACCGCTGCTGGAGTTCCTGACAGCGATGGAGTTCCGTTCGCTGACGCGGCGTGTCGCGGAACAGATGGGGGTCGAGGTGCCTGCCGTGCCCGATACCGATCCGCGCGGCGCTGACCCTGAGGGTGATACGGCCGCGCCTGCGGCGGTTCCCTTCGAGATCGCCGATTACGCTGTCGTCCGCGATGCGGGGACGTTGCAGAAGTGGGTCGATCGAGCGGTCGCGCAGGGAACTGTCGCGGTCGACACCGAGACCACAAGCCTGAACGAGATGGTGGCCGATCTGGTGGGAGTGTCGCTGGCGCTTGGCCCCAATGATGCGTGTTACGTGCCACTTGGCCACAAGTCCGGCGGTGATGACCTGTTCGCGACAGGCGCTCTGGATGAGGGGCAGATGCCGCTTGATGACGCGTTGGCGATCCTCAAGCCGATGTTGCAGGACCCGTCGGTCCTGAAGATCGGGCAGAACATGAAATATGACGCCAAGATTTTCGCCCGCTATGCCGTGCAGGTCGTCCCGATCGACGACACGATGCTGATGTCCTACGCCATGAACGCCGGATTGCATGGGCATGGCATGGATACATTGTCTGATCGTTACCTTGGCCACCAACCCATTGCGATAAAAACGCTTTTGGGTTCCGGCAAGGCGCAGGTCACGTTTGACAAGGTCAAGATCGACGATGCCGCCCCCTATGCAGCCGAAGATGCGGATATCACATGGCGGCTGTGGCAGTTGTTCAAGCCCCAGTTGCATCGCAAACAGGTGACCACCGTCTATGAAACGCTGGAACGCCCCTTGGTGCCGGTCCTTGCGCGGATGGAGATGGCGGGCATTAAGGTGGACCGCGACACACTGAGCCGCATGTCAAACGCATTTGCCCAGAAGATGGCAGGCCTCGAGGCAGAGATCCACGAACTCGCCGGGCAGCCGTTCAATGTGGGAAGCCCCAAGCAGTTGGGCGAAATTCTTTTTGATAACATGAGCTTGGAGGGCGGTGTTAAAGGAAAGACGGGGGCCTATGCCACCGGTGCCGACGTACTTGAGGACTTGGCCGCGCAGGGTCATGACCTGCCCGCGCGCGTGCTGGACTGGCGGCAACTGTCCAAATTGAAATCAACCTACACTGACGCGCTGCAAGACCACATCAATCGTGACACGGGACGGGTCCATACCTCTTATTCCATTGCGGGGGCGACGACGGGGCGGTTGGCGTCGACGGACCCGAACCTGCAGAATATCCCTGTGCGATCCGAGGAGGGGCGCCGGATTCGGGAGGCATTTGTGGCGGAGCCGGGCAAAGTTCTGGTTTCCTTGGACTATTCCCAGATCGAGTTGCGGATATTGGCGCATATCGCGGGTATTGATGCCCTGAAACAGGCCTTCAAGGAAGGGCAGGACATCCACGCCGCCACGGCCTCGGAAATGTTCAACGTGCCGCTGGATCAGATGACGCCGGACGTGCGCAGGCAAGCCAAGGCGATCAATTTCGGCGTGATCTATGGCATTTCCGGCTTTGGTCTGGCGCGCAACCTGCGTATTCCTCGCGCCGAGGCGCAGGGGTTCATCGACCGCTACTTCGAACGCTTTCCCGGCATCAAGGACTATATGGCCGAAACGAAAGAGTTCGCAAAAACAAATGGTTACGTGCAGACGTTGTTTGGCCGCAAGATACACACCCCTGAGATTTCGGCCAAGGGACCGCGCGCTGGATTTGCCCAACGTGCGGCCATCAACGCGCCCATTCAGGGGACAGCGGCGGACATCATCCGGCGCGCCATGGTCCGTATGGATGAGGCCATTGCCGACCTGCCCGCGACCATGTTGTTGCAGGTGCATGACGAATTGCTGTTCGAGGTGGCCGAGGATGCGGCGGACCGGCTGATCGCGCGCGCGCGTGACGTGATGGAAGGGGCGGCGGAACCCGCCGTGCATCTGACCGTGCCGATCTCAGTCGATGCCGGGCAGGGACCGAACTGGGCCGAGGCACACTGAATTTGCGGCATATGAAACCGGTATGCTTTTGGTATGCATGTCATGCATACGGTGCGCCATGACCCTGATCGCCTTCAACAAGCCGATGAATGTTCTGAGCCAGTTCACCGATGAAGGGCAGTGGCCGGGATTGAAGCATTGGATCGACCTGCCGGGCGTCTATGCGGCGGGGCGGCTCGACCGGGACAGTGAGGGGCTTTTGATCCTGACCGACGATGGGCGACTGCAGGCGCGCATCACCTCGCCACGCGCGCGGACCGAGAAAACCTATTTCGCACAAGTCGAAGGGACGCCGACCGAGGTGGCGCTTAGTCGATTGCGCGAGGGCGTTACGTTGAAGGATGGGCCGACGCGGCCCGCCAAGGTGGACGCGGTTCCGCAACCTGATTGGCTGTGGCCGCGTGATCCGCCTGTGCGCATGCGCAAGACGGTGCCGGATGCATGGTTGGAATTGACCATTACCGAGGGTCGCAACCGGCAGGTGCGCCGCATGTGTGCCCATGTCGGCCTGCCGGTGCTGCGGTTGATCCGCTGGTCAGTGGGGAATCACACGGTTGCGGGGTTGGCACCGGGAACGTGGAAGGCGTTGTGAACAGGGCGCCGCGCCCTGCATTTGAAGCGCCGGGCCTTTCGGCGCAGAACCCAAGCCACGGACTACCGGCAACGAAAAAGGGGCAGCCTTGCGGCTACCCCTTGGGTCGCGGTCACGACCGGCTCCTCCTCCGGTCGGATCGCGGTATCAGGCCAGCATCACCATCGGATTTTCAAGGTTATCCTTGATCGCGGTCAGCAATTCAGCCCCGACTGCGCCGTCAATCACGCGGTGATCAACCGACAGCGTCACAGACATCACGGTCGCAACGGCCAGTTCGCCATCAGCCCCGACAACGGGCTTCTTGACGCCTGCGCCGACGGCCAGAATGGCCCCGTGCGGCGGGTTGATCACGGCATCGAAGTTGTCGATGCCGAACATGCCCAGATTCGAGATGGCGAACGTGCCGCCAACGTATTCATGTGGCGCCAGTTTCTTGTTCCGGGCGCGCGCGGCGAGGTCCTTCATCTCGGACGACAGGGCCGAGAGGGATTTCATCTCGGCGTCCTTCAGGACCGGCGTGAACAGCCCGCCTTCGATCGCCACGGCAACGGCCACGTCGGAAGGCTTGAGCTGAATGATTCGGTCGCCCGCCCATGCGGCGTTTGCGGCGGGAACGGTCTGCAGGGCAAGGGCGCAGGCCTTGATGATGAAGTCATTGACCGACAGTTTGACGCCGCGCGCCTCAAGCTGCTTGTTCAACTGCGCCCGGAACTTCATCAGGGCGTCCAGCTGAATATCCCGGCGCAGATAGAAGTGCGGGATGGTCTGCTTGGCCTCGGTCAGACGGGCGGCGACGGTGCGGCGCATACCGTCCAGCTTGACCTCTTGGTATTCGCGGCCCTCGTACATCTTCATGACCTGTTCGGCGGTCGCACCGGTGGGCATGGCGGCAGTTGCGGCTTTTGGGGCCGTGGCGGCGGGCGCTGCTGCGGCGGCCTTTGGCGCCGCAGTGGCATTTTCCACATCGGCCTTGATGATGCGGCCATGGGGGCCGGACCCCTTGACGGACGACAGGTCAAGCCCCTTGTCCTTGGCGATGCGTCGCGCCAGCGGTGTGGCGAAGACGCGCGCGCCATCGGCGGCCACGGTGGCGGCCGGGGCAGGTGCCGCGGCGGCAGCGGCGGCAGCAGGTGCCTCGGCTGCGGCTGCGGCGGGGGCAGGGGCGGCTGCGGCAGGAGCAGATGTCGCCCCAATGTCACTGGCGCTTTCGCCCTCGGCGAGGATGATGGCGATTGGGCTGTTGACCTTCACGCCTTCGGTGCCTTCAGCGACCAAGATCTTGCCGACGATGCCTTCATCGACGGCTTCGAATTCCATGGTGGCCTTGTCAGTTTCGATCTCGGCCAGCAGGTCGCCGGACGAGACGGTGTCGCCTTCTTTCACCAGCCATTTGGCCAGTGTGCCTTCCTCCATCGTGGGGGAGAGGGCGGGCATCA
>JAFMHK010000008.1:26560-63185 GCA_017854585.1 Paracoccaceae bacterium | reverse complement strand
ACCAGCCATTTGGCCAGTGTGCCTTCCTCCATCGTGGGGGAGAGGGCGGGCATCAGGATTTCTGTGGGCATCGCACGCTCTCCTTAGCGGTAGGTCACGGATTTCACGGCATCGACCACTTCGGCGGTGGTCAGAAGGGCGTGTTTTTCCAAGTTTGCCGCATAGGGCATTGGCACGTCCTTGCCGGTGCAGTTCAGGACCGGCGCATCGAGGTAATCGAAGGCATGGGTCATGATATAGGCGGACAGGTGATTGCCGATTGAACAGACGGGAAAGCCCTCCTCGACCGTGATGCAGCGGTTCGTCTTCTGAACCGACGCGATGACGGTGTCGTAATCCAGCGGGCGCAGCGTCCGCAGGTCGATCACCTCGGCGGAAATCCCATCTTCGGCCAGCTTGTCGGCGGCTTCCAAGGCGTAGGTCATGCCAATGCCGAAGCTGACGATGGTCACATCAGTGCCTTCGCGCCAGATGCGGGCCTTGCCGAACGGCACGGTATAATCATCCAGCACCGGCACGTCGAAGGATCGGCCATAGAGGATTTCGTTTTCAAGGAAGATAACCGGGTTTGGGTCACGGATGGCGGTTTTCAACAGCCCTTTGGCATCATCCGCCGAATAGGGCATCACCACCTTGAGGCCGGGGATCTGGCTGTACCAAGCCGCGTAATCCTGACTGTGCTGGGCACCGACGCGGGCTGCCGCGCCGTTGGGGCCACGGAACACCATCGGCGCACCCATCTGGCCGCCAGACATGTAAAGCGTCTTGGCGGCAGAGTTGATGATGTGGTCGATCGCCTGCATGGCGAAGTTGAAGGTCATGAATTCGACGATGGGCTTCAGGCCGCCGAACGACGCGCCCACGGCAATGCCCGCGAAACCATGTTCAGTGATTGGCGTGTCGATCACGCGCTTGGCGCCGAATTCGTCCAGCAGGCCTTGGCTGATCTTGTAGGCGCCCTGATATTCGGCAACCTCTTCACCCATCAGATAGACCGTTTCATCGCGGCGCATCTCTTCGGCCATGGCGTCGCGCAACGCTTCGCGCACGGTGGTCTGCTTCATCTGGGTCCCGGCCGGGTAATCGGGTTCGACCGCGCGGACCGTCACGGGGGCCTTTGCGGCGGCGGGTGCGGCCGCCACTGGGGCAGGGGCTGCCGCTGCTGCGGGCGCTGCCGCTGCGGCAGCAGGTGCAGGCGCGCTGTCAGCGTCTTCGCCGTCTTCCAGCAAGATGGCGATGGGGCTGTTGACCTTCACGCCTTCGGTGCCTTCCGCAATCAGGATCTTGCCGATCACGCCTTCATCGGTGGCTTCAAACTCCATCGTGGCTTTGTCGGTTTCGATCTCGGCCATGATATCGCCGGATTTGACGGTATCGCCTTCTTTTACCAGCCATTTGGCCAGTGTGCCTTCCTCCATCGTGGGGGAGAGGGCGGGCATCAGAATTTCGGTTGCCATGGTTCTCTCTCCCTCAGGCTTCTGCGTAGATGTCGGTCCAGAGCTCTTCAAGCGCTGGCTCTGGGCTTTCCTTGGCGAACTCGGCAGCTGCGTTCACAACGTCCTTGATGTCCTTGTCGATGGCCTTGAGGTCATCTTCGGTCGCATGCTTGCCTTGCAGCAGCATCTGGCGGACATGTTCAATGGCGTCGCGCTTTTCGCGCATCTCCTGCACCTCTTCGCGGGTGCGGTATTTCGCGGGGTCCGACATGGAGTGGCCGCGATAGCGATAGGTCTTCACCTCAAGGATATAGGGGCCCTTGCCAGACCGGCAGTGTTCGGTGGCGCGCAATCCGGCCTCCTTCACGGCCAGAACGTCCATGCCGTCCACTTCTTCGCCCTCGATGCCGTAGGCCGCACCGCGTTCCCACAAGCTGGGCGATTTGGTGGAGCGCTGGACGCTGGTGCCCATGGCATACTGGTTGTTTTCAATCACGAACACGACCGGAAGCATCCAAAGCTCGGCCATGTTATATGTCTCGTACACCTGCCCCTGGTTCGCGGCACCATCGCCGAAATAGGCGAAGGTCACGTTGTCATTGCCAAGATATTTGTCGGCAAATGCCAGCCCCGCACCCAGTGGCACCTGCGCCGCCACGATGCCGTGCCCGCCGTAGAAATGCTTTTCCTTGGAGAACATGTGCATCGAGCCACCTTTCCCCTTGGAAAAGCCGCCAGCGCGCCCGGTCAGTTCGGCCATGATGCCCTTTGGGTCCATGCCGCAGGCCAACATATGGCCGTGATCGCGATAAGATGTGACGCGCTTGTCACCTTCCTTGGCCGCCGCCTCAAGCCCTACAACAACCGCCTCCTGACCGATGTAAAGGTGGCAAAAGCCACCGATCAGGCCCATCCCGTACAGTTGACCTGCCTTCTCCTCGAATCTGCGGATCAGCAGCATTTCGCGGTAGTGGTTCATCAGCTCTTCTGCAGAAACATTTGGAATCGCGGCAGATTTTGCCGTTGTCTTGCGTGCCGCCATGGGTTGGCTTCCTTCCGCCAGGATCGTTAGTTTAACGTTGAACTATTTGTTACCAGAGCCAGCGCGTCTTTGCACCCGGCAAATATGACGCGGGGTCATGCGCCCAGAGCAAGACCGCAATCATCGGCTTGCGCGGCGATTTCAGGGCAGGACGATCTCGTCGGCGCGAACATAGCCCAGCACGCTGCGGGCCTGTTCGTCCAGAAGATCAAGATCCAGATAGGCGTCGCTGAGCCGTCGGGTCATGATCTCCATTCGCGTGGTCTGGGTTTCAATGGCAGCCAGTTCAAGGCTAAGGCGGTCGACCTCGGCCTGCACCTGAATGCGCCGGAAAAGGCCATGATTGCCTTGCACGGCTGTGAACGTGAACGACGCCGCGATGCACAACAACATCACGGTCAGACCCAGCCCGGTAAGAGAGCGTTTGCGCGACATCGCGTTCCTTGCCTTCAATCAGCGCCACCTCTGTCGGACGGCTGCAAACGACAGATTCGCACATCGTCCGGCAAAAGGGAATCCCCCGCGAATCAAAAAGCGCGCCGATGCGAAACGCGGCGCGCTGATCCTCTTTGTTCCTGAGGCTCCGTTGCCAGAGGTAACTTGGCCGTCCAGACGCGGGGCGCGGTCAGGTAATCGATGCAGCGTAGATGCTGTCGATCGTGGCGGCCAGCGTGGCGTTGAATTCCGCTTCGGTCTGATTGACGGACAACCCTTCGGTCAGGGCGCGCGAGAAGCTGGCGATGACGCCGTGGTTCTGAGCCAGACGCCGGGTCGCCTCGGCGCGATCATAGCCGCCGGACAAGGCCACCACACGCATCACGCGCGGGTCATCGACCAGCGGCGCATAGAGATCGGGCTGTTCCGGCAAGGTCAGCTTGAGCATCACACGGTGGCCCGTTGGCAGCAGGTCAAGGTTCTTTTGGATCGCCGTCAGCAACATCGCCTCTGCCGCCGCCTTGTCGGGCGCGGTAATGGTCACTTCGGGTTCGAGGATCGGCATCAACCCCTTGGCCAATACCTGCGCGCCGTAGGCAAACTGCTGTGCCACGGCATCGGAAATGCCTTGCGGGTTGGCGGCATCGATGACCGAACGGGCCTTGGTGCCGAACATGCCATGGGCCACGGCGCGGTCCAGCACCTGATCCAGTCCCGGCATGTCCTTGAGCAAGCGCACCCCACTGGCGGGGTCCTGCAGGCCCTTGTCGATCTTGAGGAAGGGAACCACCCGCCGATCCTCCCACAGGAACCTTGCCGACGGCTTGCCGCCAATTTCGCGTTCCATCGTCTGCTCGAACAAGATCGCGCCGATCACCTTGTCACCGGTGAAGGCAGGTGCCTGCGCGATCCGCGCGCGCATGGCATGGATCATGTCGAACATCTGGGCGTCGTCGGCCCATGACCCTTCTGTTATCCCATAAAGACGCAGCGCCTTGGGCGTCGATCCACCCGACTGATCCAAGGCCGCGATGAAGCCGGCGCCGTTGGTCATTTGTTCGGTCATTGCCTGATGCGTCATGGTTCATGGGTCCTGCGTGATGTTGGCTTGCCCTGTCATTAGGCAAGCCAACCCAAGCAATCAATCATGGTGGCGCAAACAGTCGACGGGAATGTGCGCGACCGCGGTTCGGTTTGGCCAAGGGAGCCGGTCGACAGGTGTCACTGTCGGCAAGCGGCGCAACTTTCCGATCCGGCTAGCTTTGCTCCAGCGCCGCGACACCGGGCAGGGTCTTGCCTTCCATCCATTCCAGAAACGCGCCGCCTGCGGTCGAGATATACGTGAACCGGTCAGCCACTCCCGCCTGATTCAGGGCGGCCACGGTATCGCCGCCGCCCGCCACACTGATCAGCTTGCCTGCGGCGGTCAGATTGGCCGCAGCGCGCGCCGCGGCCTTCGTCGCGGCATCGAACGGCGGGATCTCGAATGCGCCGAGCGGGCCGTTCCAGATAAGTGTTCTGGCACGCGCGAACGCCGCGATGATATCGGCCACGCTCGTGGGCCCGGCATCAAGGATCATGGTCCCGGCGGGCACGGCGTCCACGGCCACGGTTTCAGTCTCGGCCCCAGCCTTGAATTCACGGGCCACGACAACATCTTGCGGGAGCATGATCTGGCAGCCGGCTTCACCGGCATTGGCGGCGATCTTGCGGGCCGTATCGGCAAGATCATGTTCGCAAAGCGATTGCGCCACATCGATGCCCTGCGCGGCAAGGAACGTGTTTGCCATGCCGCCGCCGATGACAAGAATATCGACCTTGCGGATCAGATTGCCAAGCAGATCAAGCTTGGTGGAAACCTTGGCCCCGCCGACAACGGCCACCACGGGGCGTTCTGGCGCACCCAAGGCCTTCTCCAGTGCGCCCAATTCCTCGGCCATCAGGCGACCGGCGCAAGACGGCAGCAGATGGGCGACACCCTCGGTCGAGGCGTGGGCCCGGTGGGCGGCCGAAAACGCATCGTTGCAATAGACGTCGCCAAGTGTCGCAAGGAACTGCGCCATTCTTGGGTCATTCGCCTCCTCCATTGGGGTGAAGCGCGTGTTCTCCAACACGATGATCTGTCCCTTCATCCCGTCCAGTGTTGCGCGGTCGGGATGTTCGACGAACCGGACCGGTGCACCCAATGCGGCCTGCAGCGCGGGCAAGATGATCCGCAACGACATCTCGGGGACGGCTTTGCCCTTGGGCCGCCCGAAATGGGCCAGCAGAACCGGGGTGCCGCCCTCGGCAAGGATATCGCGCACGGTGGGCACGATCCGATCGATCCGGGTGGTGTCGGTGACGCGGTCACCATCAAGGGGCACGTTGATATCGACACGGGTCAGCACGATCTTGCCGGCAAGGTCCATGTCGTCGAGGGTTTTCCAGGTCATCGTCGCCTCCGGGGTCGGTGTTGTCGGGTTGATACCACGATGGATGCTTTTCGGCAGAGGGTTGAAGCCTCCGGCGAGAGTATTTGAACCAAGAAAAAGGCCGGCACAATTTGCCTAAAAATGCCGGCTTTTTCTTGGTTCAAATACTCAAATCCCGGAAGTTCCGCGCATCACAGGTATTTGCCCATGGCCACTGCGGTGTCGGCCATACGGTTGGAAAAGCCCCACTCGTTGTCATACCATGACAAGATGCGGCACATGTTGCCGTCCATGACCTTGGTCTGGTCGGTCGCGAAGATCGACGAATGCGGGTCGTGGTTGAAGTCCGAGGACACCAGCGGTGCATCGGTCACACCCAAGATGCCCTTGAGCGGGCCGTTGGTGGCGGCGGCGCGAATCGCGGCGTTGATTTCTTCCACCGTAGTGTCGCGGTTCGCCTCGAAGGTCAGGTCGACGACGCTGACATTGGGGGTTGGAACCCGGATCGCGACGCCATCGAGCCTGCCGTTCAGTTCCGGCAAAACCAGACCCACGGCCTTGGCTGCGCCGGTCGACGTCGGGATCATGCTGAGGGCTGCGGCGCGCGCGCGATAGAGATCCTTGTGCATGGTGTCCAAGGTTGGCTGGTCGCCGGTGTAGCTGTGGATCGTCGTCATGAACCCGCGTTTAATCCCGATGGCGTCATTCAGCACCTTTGCGACGGGGGCCAGACAATTGGTCGTGCATGACGCGTTGGAGACGATGATCTTGCTGGCGTCCAGCACGTCATGGTTGACACCATAGACGATGGTCGCGTCCGCATCCTTGCCCGGGGCTGAGATCAGGACGCGGCTGGCGCCGTTGTCCAGATGGGCCCGGCATTGTTCTTTGGAGGTGAAGATGCCGGTGCATTCCAGCACGATATCCACATGGGCCCATGGCAGGTCGGCCGGGTTGCGGATCGCCGTGACGGCGATGGGGCCGCGGCCGACGTCGATGCTGTTGTCGGTGGTGGTGACAGTGGCGGGAAAGCGTCCGTGCACGCTGTCATACTGCAGCAGGTGGGCGTTCGTTTCCACCGGGCCAAGGTCGTTGATGGCCACGACCTCGATGTCCGTGCGCCCGTTTTCAATGATCGCGCGCAATACATTGCGCCCGATACGTCCAAATCCGTTGATGGCTACCTTGACCGTCATAATCCCCTCCACGCAGATGCCTGACTGTAACAGCTAACATCGCGACGGGCGCGATCTTTCGCGGCTCGGTTCATGTTAGCGGTAACATAAGCTTCTAACGTCCGCACGACAAGATGGGAAGGGGTTAGCGCCAGAAGGCCACAAGATTGAGAAGGTCCACGAAATGCCGCCCAAGCGTCAGCGGCAACGTTCCGCCGAAAAACAGGGCATCCCCGACGAAGATCGCGACGATGGCGAAGGCAAGGAACAGGGCGATCTTGTCGGTCATGGCGCGGCCTCGCTGTCGGATGTTGCAAGGGTAGGCGACAGGGCGGCCGCCTGCCAGAGGGATCGCCATCACACCTGTCATGGTGTTGCGGTGGCGTCGACGGCGCCACACCGGTCCGTAGGGCACTGGCGCGCGCTTTCCGGATCATCTGGCAACCGGCGATGCTTTGGCACAAGAAAAAGGCCCGCCCAAAGGGCAGGCCGTTCGGTTCACAATCATCCCGCTAAGGTCAGTGCAACAACCGCCCCATCGCGCCGGCCACATCAGCCATGCGCGCCGAAAAGCCCCATTCATTATCGTACCATGCAAGCACACGCACCGTGCGCCCGCCAACCACCTTGGTCTGGTCCGGCGCGAAGATCGAGGAATAGGTGGTGTGATTGAAGTCGATGGACACCTTTGCTTCGGGATCATAGGCCAGCACGCTACCCATGTGCCCGGCGGCGGCCGAGGCGACGATTGCGTTAATTTCCTCAACCGATGTTTCGCGCCCGGCCTCGAACGTCAGATCGACGGCGGAGACATTGGGGGTTGGGACGCGCAGGGCGGTGCCGTCCAACTTGCCGTCGAGTTCTGGCAGCACCTCCCGCAGCGCCTTGGCGGCCCCGGTGGAGGTTGGGATCATCGCCATGGCGGCGGCGCGGGCGCGGTAGAGGTCATCATGGCGGCGGTCCAGCGTCGGCTGGTCGCCGGTGTAGGAATGGATCGTGGTCATGATGCCACGTTCGATCCCGACGCTGTCGTTCAGGACCTTGGCAAGCGGGGCAAGGCAGTTCGTGGTGCACGACCCGTTCGACACGACATGGTGGGTGTCGAGCAATTGCCGGTGATTGACGCCATAGACGATAGTCTTGTCCGCGTTCTTGGCAGGTGCCGAGACCAGAACACGCTTGGCGCCGCGTGTCAGGTGCACCGCCGCCGCATCGCGGTTGTTGAACTTCCCGGTGCATTCCAGAACGACGTCGCACCCCTCCCAATCCAGTTGATGCGGATCGTAGGTCGACATCACCTGCATCGGGCCACGGCCCAGATCAAGCGTGTTGCCGTTGACGCGAATCTCGCCGGGAAAGCGACCATGGACGCTGTCGTATTTCAACAGGTGCGCGTTGGTGGCGATAGGGCCTGTTGCGTTGATCTTGATGACCTGCACATCATTGCGGGCGCTTTCCGCGATGTGGGCGAGGGTGCAACGCCCGATGCGTCCGAATCCGTTGATACCGATGGTGACGGTCATTGGCAGAGGTTCCTCAATCAGGCGTTTCTGCAATTGGCATACAAAAGGATACCGAGAATCAAAAGTCAAAAAGTGACGCAATTTTCGGATGTTAGCGAAAACATTGGGTGTTAGCCCTAACGGCTTGCCGCATGATGCCGGAAGGGTATTGTGCGTCACGCAACAGATGGGGCTGCAAGATGAGTGGATTACTGGCGCTGCTGGATGATGTGGCGGCAATCGCGAAGGTCGCCGCCGCCTCTGTCGACGATGTCATCGGCCAAGCCACCAAGGCGGGTGCCAAGGCTGCTGGTGCCGTGATCGACGACGCCGCCGTGACCCCCAAATACGTCCACGGGTTCGAGGCCAAGCGCGAGTTGCCGATCGTCTGGCGGATCGCGCGCGGGTCGATCTTCAACAAGCTGGTGATCTTGCTGCCGGCTGCCCTGCTGTTGTCAAGCTTCGCGCCCTGGGCGATCCCGCCGCTTCTGATGCTTGGCGGGGCCTACCTGTGCTTCGAAGGGGCCGAGAAGGTCTGGCATTGGCTGTCGCCGCACCATTCGGATGTGGAGGAGGCGACCAAGAAGAAATCGTCGGGCGCCGACACCGCGCATCTGGAGGAACAGAAGGTCAAGGGCGCGATCAAGACCGATTTCATCCTCTCGGCCGAGATCATGACCATCGCGCTGTCGGCGCTCGAAACCGATAACGTGTGGTTCCGGGGGGCGGCCTTGGCGATTGTGGGGATCGCCATCACCATCATGGTCTACGGCGCGGTGGCGCTGATCGTGAAGGCGGATGATGTCGGGCTTCACATGGCCTCGAACGGACGGCTCGGCGCGACGCGGAAGATCGGCGAGGGGGTCGTGCGTGGCATGCCCGGCTTCCTGCGTGCGCTGACCATCGTGGGCACGGCGGCGATGCTTTGGGTCGGTGGCTCCATCATCGTGCACGGTATGGCCGAGATGGGCTGGCACGCGCCCGAGGATATGATTGACGGGCTAGCGCATCTGGCGGGCGATGGCGGGATGGGCGCATGGACGATCAAGGCGGTGATCGACGGTATTCTCGGACTGTTTCTGGGCCTGTTGCTGCTCCCGTTGGTGTCGGGGACCATGGCCCTGTTCGGCGCGGCGAAGACGGCCGGGCACTGACACGCAGATTCCCCTGTCCGGGTTTCGGCGGCGCGTCATCATGTGGGGGCAAAGGTGATCAACGTTGTCGGCTGCAGGCGGGTTTTTCGGGCGTTCGCTGACCCGGATCGGTTCGGGCATGGTCACCAACCGCCCGCGCGGCGGCTGGTGACGGGGGCCTTACTTCAGCAGTGATTTGGCCTTGTCGGCTACGGCCTCGGCGGTGATGCCGAAATCAGCATAGAGGTCTTCGGCCGGGGCCGATCCACCAAATCCATGCATGCCGACAAAGCCCGATTTCTCGCGCTTGCCGCGTTCGCCGAACAACCAGCGATCCCAGCCAAAGCGGATTGCGGCCTCGACCGCGACCCGGACAGGGCCGCCGGGCAGGACACGGCGGCGGTAGGCCTCGTCTTGATCCTCGAACAGCTCCCAGCAGGGCATGGAGACGACACGGGTGCCGATCCCTTCGGCCTGCAACAGGTCGCGCGCGGCCATGGCGATGGACACCTCGGAGCCTGTCGCCATCAGAATCGCCTGACGTTTTCCGTCGGCATCGGCCAGCACATAGGCGCCCATTTCCACCATGTTCTTGTTCTTGTGTTCGATGCGGACCGTCGGCAGGTTCTGCCGGCTGAGTGCCAGCACCGATGGCGTGGATTTCTGGCTGAGTGCAACCTCCCACGCTTCGGCGGTTTCCACGGCATCGGCGGGGCGGAAAACCAGCGTGTTGGGTGTGGCGCGCAGCATGGCCAGATGTTCGACCGGCTGGTGGGTCGGGCCGTCTTCGCCCAGACCGATGCTGTCATGCGTCATGACATACTGCACGGAAAGCCCCATCAGGGCAGACAGACGCATCGACGGACGGGCGTAATCGGTGAAGCACATGAACGTGCCGCCATAGGGACGCACGCCACCATGCAGCGCCATGCCGTTCATCGCCGCCGCCATCCCGTGTTCGCGGATGCCGTAATGCACGTAACGGCCCTTGCGGTCCTCGGGCGAGAAGACGCCAAGACCCTTGGTCAAGGTGTTGTTGGACCCGGTCAGGTCGGCCGATCCGCCGATGGTTTCGCCGATGATCGGGTTAATGACCTCCAGCGCCATTTCGCTGGCCTTGCGGGTGGCGACGTTGGGCGCACCCTCGGAAATCTGTTTCTTCAACGCCTTGATGGTGGCCGAGAGTTTTCGGGGCATGTCGCCCGCGAAGCTGCGGGTAAATTCGGCCTGCTTGTTTGTCGAGAGCATTGCGAAATCGACCTCCCACGCCTCGCGGGTGGGCTGGCCCCGGCGACCGATCGCCTCCCATTGGGATTTCAGGTCGGCGGGAATTTCGAACGGGCCGTATTGCCAACCATAGGCGGCCTTGGTGTTGCCGACCATCTGGGCACCGGTCAGGGCGCCGTGGCCCTTGGGCGTATCCTGCGCGGCCGAGCCAAGTGCGATATGGGTCTTGCACGCCACCATCGCGGGTCGGGCCGAGGCCTTTGCGGCCGTCAGCGCCCGATCGATATCGGCGGCGTCGTGGCCGTCGCATTCGAACACATCCCAGCCGGACGCCGCAAAGCGGGCCATCTGGTCGGTGCGGTCGGCAATGTCGACCGTGCCGTCGATGGTGATGCCGTTGTTGTCCCACAGCACGATCAGGCGCGACAGCTCATGCCGTCCGGCCAGTCCGATCGCCTCGTGGCTAAGACCTTCCATCAGACAACCGTCACCGGCGATGCACCATGTGTAGTGATCGATGACCTTGGCGCCCCAGCGGGCCCTGAGCGATTCCTCGGCCATCGCGAAGCCGACGGCATTGGCGATGCCCTGACCCAGCGGACCGGTCGTGGTTTCGATGCCACTGGCATGACCGAATTCGGGATGGCCCGCAGTGATCGCGCCCAGTTGGCGGAAGTTCTTGATCTGCTCAAGCGTCATATCGGCGTAGCCGGTCAGGTGCAGCAGCGAATACAGCAGCATGGACCCGTGGCCAGCCGACAGGATGAACCGGTCGCGATTGGGCCAGTCCGGCGCTGATGCATCGAAGCTCAGGTGCTTTTCGTAAAGGACCGTCGCGACGTCTGCCATGCCCATGGGCATGCCGGAATGGCCGGAATTGGCAGCATCGACCGCATCCAGTGTCAGGGTGCGGATGCAGGCGGCGCGGCGCCAGTGGTCGGGGTTTCGGGCGGCAAGGGCGGCGATATCCACGGGCGAAGGTCCTTATTGCTGGGTCTGTGATGTCTGCCGCGTGATAGCAGAGGGTGGGTCGAGTGCAAGCGTCCGGGCGATTGTGGGCGCCGGGAATGCGGGGAAAACCGCGCTCAGGGGCGGTTATGGCGCGGAAAACCTTGCAAACCCGGCCCGGATCAGGTGAGTTGAGCGAAAGAATGGGCCCGATGAACGGCCCGGAACCACGGTAAGAATGGGGGCACAGGCACAGCATGAGCGATAGCGCCGAATTTGAGACGCTTACAGCGTTGGAAGGCCGACTGGCCGCCGCGTTGGACCGTATCGCGGACGGATTGGGTGTCGCGCGCGCCCGGCAGATCGACGATCCCGCCATGACAAGTGCGGCCATGGAAGACGCGTTGGCCACGGCTGACGCCGCGCGGGCCGCGGAAGCGGCGGCGCTGTCACGCGTGGCGGCATTAGAAGCGGAACTCAGCGCCGCAACGCCAAAGCCCGACGACACCGCCCTGACCGAGATGGCTGCGGCCCGCGATGCGCTTGAGGCGCAGTTGCGCGGCTTGCAGGCCGCCCGCGAGGCCGACGCCGACGAGGCACGGCGCACACTTGCGGCGCGCGATGCGGCGGCGGCGGCGGCAACCGCAGAGTTGAACGAGATGCGCAAGGCCAATGCCGATTTGCGGGATCGCCTGTCGGGCGGGCAGTCCACACCGGCGGCACCTGCAAGCAATGCGGAAACGGCAAAGGCGGTCGCGTCCCTGTCCTCAGAGGTCCATACCTTGCGAAGCCGGGTGGGGAGGTTGCGCGTCGAGCGGAACGAGGCGCGGCAAGAACGTGATGATTCCACCGACCTGCTGGATGAGATGCGCGCCATTTCCGACGGCGTGTCGGTGGATGACCGGCAGCTCGCGCTGCGCGGCGATCTGCGGGCTCTGCGGACCGAACTCGACGCGCTGGCCGCCAAATTGCAAGAGTTGCAGGCGGGTCCGGTGAGCGATGCGGACGGTATCAATGCGGCAATGGCCGCGGAGTTGCACGCCCTGCGCGTCGCGCGTGCCGCCGATGCCGCTGAACTGGCCCGTGTACTGGACGAGATGCGCCCATTGATCGAAGGAGACGCCACTGATGCCTGACCTCGTGATCGAGATTGGCGGCCGGAATTTCACCGTGGCCTGTCAGGCAGGCGAAGAGCCCTACCTGCAATCCGCCGCCAAGATGCTGGATACCGAAGCGGCCGTGATTCTGGGGCAGATCGGGCGGATGCCGTCGGACCGGATGCTATTGATGGCGGGCCTGATGCTGGCCGACAAGACGGCAGCCATGGAAGATGATCTGAAGGCTTTGCAGACCCAGGTGGCCGCCCAGGAAAAGGCGCTGCGCAGCGCCGAGGAACGTCTTGCCGATCGCGCCCGTCGGATTGCCGAATTGCAGGAAGCGGGCCCGCGCACGGAGTTGCCGAGCCGGTTCACGGACGGATTGGCCGAACTGGCGGCGCGGGCCGAGGCGTTGGCCGACGATCTGGAACAGCCGCAGGGGTGAATTTTACCTGACCATCCGGTGCTTGCGCGGTTGCGCAGCGGGGGCAGGCGCGCCTCGTCGAGACCTTCAAGGCGCTCGCAAGACATGGACCACGCCTGTTGACGGCAGTTGGCCCTTTCAGGCGTATCAGGCGAAAAGCGGTGACAGCAGGCGCGCAGCTTCGGTGTTGGGATCGGCCAATCTGGTGCGGTCCTCGCCGGGATAGAATCGCGCGCGGGTTGCGGTTGGCATGGGCGCGGGGCGGAGCAGGTGGATGGCGGGGCCTGTCTTGACCGACTCGGCCTGCCACTGCTGCACAAGCGCGCGCTGGGCCGCCTTGGACATGGCATAGGGGCCAGCGAATTTCGGATCCCATTCATCATCGAAGAAGATCGCGGCGGCATTGGGGCTGGGCGTGATCAGGGGTGCGACCAGCCCGAGCAGGGACGACATGGCGCGGATGTTGGTCGCGATGTTCTTGTCGAGGTCTTTCAGCGTGATGTGGGGGGCCGGGGTCAGCGCGCTGACGTGGATCGCGCTATGGACCCAGATATCGGCACGTCCCCAGCGGTCGTGGATCGAGCGGCAAAGGTGCGCCATCGCGTTCGGATCGGTGACGTCCATCGGGGCTAGCGTGGCTTGTCCGCCGGCCGCCTGTATGCGGTCGTCAAGTTCCTCCAGCGCGCCGGTGGTGCGTGCGACGGCAACGACATGGGCGCCATGGGACGCAAGCCACAGTGCCGATGCGGCGCCGATGCCCCGCGAGGCGCCGGTGACAAGCGCGATCTGTCCGTTGAGAGATGTGTTGTTGGTCATGAACGCGCATTTGCCGCGTTTGTCCGGCCTTGGCAAGGGGGGTGGGGGCTCTGGTGTGCTTGACTTTGCCCCATGCGCGTTTGACAACAAGCATCAACGTGGGACCAAGAAGGAGAGGCCGATGCGCCGCGACATGACCCTTAGCCGGGCCGCCCTGGGCGATCTGAGTCTGCTGAAGCAGGTGTTTTTGGTATTGGGGGGCACCGTTTTCATCGCGCTGGCCGCCAAGATCAGCGTTCCGATGATCCCCGTTCCGATGTCATTGCAGACGCTGGCCATCTTGTTGGTCGGCTTTGCCTTCGGATCACGGTTGGGCGCGGTGACGCTGCTTGCCTATCTGGCGCAGGGCGCGATGGGCCTGCCGATGTTCACGCCGACGACCGCGATGGGGGCTGCGGCCTTTGTCGGGCCGACCGCCGGTTTCCTTGTTGGTTTCGTCGGCATGGCATGGGCTGCCGGTCTTGCCGCTGAACGGGGCATTGCCAAGGGTGTGGCAGGCACGGTTTTCGCGGCGCTGGTGATCTCCTCATTGCTTTATGTGCCGGGCCTGATCTGGCCGCTGGCCGTTGCTGGCGCCATGGGGATTGATGCCGGTTGGGCCGGGCTTTCCCTTGCGCAGGTGTGGGGCGGTTTCGCGGCGCCGTTCATCTTGGGTGATGTGCTGAAGGCGGTCATTGCGGCCTTGATGGTGACCGGTGGGTGGGCGGCGCTGAAGCGCGGCTGAGGCTGAGACCAGTTCGAGACCAGATACCCTGACGCCGCCCCAAGAAAACGGGGCGGCGTTTTTCGTTCTGGCCGGGGTTGGCCGCCAGATCAGGACAGTGTGACGGCGCGGCTGCGGCTGGTTCCGCCCGCGTTCAGGTCCGTCATGCGCTTGAAGGTGCTGGACTTGCGCGATGCGAGCGGGCATGCGTCTATGGCGGCATGCCGCTGCGGAAAGCTTAATCCATGTCTCTGAGCCGTGTGATCTACACCTCGCGTCCGTTCGGGTTCGACCAGAATATGTTGAACAGCATTCTGGTAACGGCACGCGCAAACAATGCGCGCGACGACATCACTGGCGCGCTGATCTGCCGGGCCGACCTGTTCATCCAGTATCTTGAGGGGCCAGATGCGGCAGTGAGGGCGTGCCTTGCCCGTATCCGCCGCGATGATCGGCATCTGGAAGTGGTGGAACAGGTTCAAGGACCGGTCGCCGCACGGCTCTTTGGGGATTGGGCGATGCTGGACGATCCGGCGCAATCGCTTGTCTGGAGCCGCGACGAGGTGCGCAATGGCGCGGTCGAGGCCGGGACGCCCGAAGAAATTGTGGCAATGTTTGAGGCGCTGCGCAGCCGGGTCGGTCGGCCCGTGGTCCAATAGATCGAGCTAAAGCCGCAGACGGACGATCACGCCGTTGTCGCGACCTTTGGTCCAGATTCTACGCTATGGTCGGTGGAGAGAACCGCAGAGACAGGCACGACATCCCGCCGTCAAGTTTGGCCGCTTCGGTATTTCCGATGGCGCGAACGGTGAAACCTGCCTCATCCAGCGCCGCCGCCGTCCGGGGAAAGCCCGCAGGAACGATGACCAGATCGTTGAAGCGGATCGCATTGGCTGCAGCCTCCTCACCCTCGGCGGTGTGAATGACCTTGTAGCCATCAAAGCAGCCCGATGCGGCAAGCCGCTTTGTCGCCAGAACAGTGTCAGGCGCAAGCAACGAACAATCGGTCTTGAAATGCAGCACACCCGGCGGTGTGTCGACGACACGCAGACCAAGCGGAAAGGGCCGCAGCGCGGCCCGCAGCGCATCGACCCCTGCGCGGTCCGTCCGCGCCGACAAGCCGACCAGAACCTCGGTTTCGGTCACCAGAATGTCACCGCCTTCGATTCTGGCCGGTGCTGGCAATGTGATGATCGCGTCGCCATAGGCCACAGCCAAGGCAGGGGCCATGTGGGCCACCTCTCCGGCGCGCGAGGGTGCGCCGGGGCGCATCAGGATCGCAGCCTCGGGCAGACACAGCGCGGTGTCTTCGACAAAGACGCCATCGGGAAAGGCATCAAGCGCATCCAGAACCGTCACATCCGCGCCCGTGGCGCGCAGTGCCGCGACATAATCCGCATGATCGGCGGCGAAACGGGCGGGGTCGGGTGTGCCGGTATCAATGGCGCGCAACCCATCAGACAGGTCAGCGGAGGGAAGGCGGCAGATGGCATGCGTAAAGTGGCAAGACCGGCTGCCGATCATTCCGCCGGTTCCACCATCTTGAAACCCTTTGCCACCATATCGGTCGGTTTCACCGGATAATCACCCGAGAAACACGCATCGCAATAGGCGGGCGATGCGTTGTCGCGCCCCTTGCCTTCGCCGACCGCGCGGTAAAGGCCATCAAGCGAGATGAACCGCAGGCTGTCGACACCAAGGTGGCCGCGCATTTCATCCTCGGACATGGTCGAGGCCAACAGCTTGTCCCGTTCGGGCGTATCCACGCCATAGAAACACGGCCAGGCAGTGGGCGGCGAGGCAATGCGGAAATGCACCTCGGCCGCGCCGGCATCAATGATCATCTCTTTTATCTTGCGCGATGTGGTGCCGCGCACGACGCTGTCATCCACCAAGATCACCCGCTTGCCCTTGATCAGCGCGCGGTTGACGTTGAGCTTGAGGCGGACGCCCATGTTGCGGATGCTCTCGGTCGGCTCAATAAAGGTCCGGCCCATGTATTGGTTGCGGATGATCCCCATGGCGTAGGGGATACCGCTTTCCTGACTGTATCCGATCGCGGCGGGGGTGCCTGAGTCGGGCACCGGGCACACAAGATCGGCGTCAACGGGCGCCTCACGGGCCAGTTCCACACCGATCTGGCGGCGGGTTTCATAAACCGATCGCCCGCCAAGGATGCTGTCGGGACGGCTGAAGTATACGTGTTCGAAGATGCAGAACCGGGGTTTGCGTTGTTCGAACGGCATGAAGCTTTCGACGCCCGATGCATTGATCACCACCATTTCGCCGGGTTTGATCTCGCGCACGAAATCGGCCCCGATGATGTCGAGCGCGCAGGTTTCCGAGCTGAGCGCCCAGCCATCGCCGACCTTGCCCAGCACCAGCGGACGCACGCCCAACGGATCACGCACGCCAATCAGCTTGGTCCGCGTCATGGCGACGATGGAGAACGCGCCTTCGACCCGGCGAAGCGCGTCCTTCATGCGTTCCGGAATGTTCTTTTGATAGCTGCGCGCCATCAGGTGGATGATGCATTCGCTGTCTGACGAGCTTTGAAAGATCGAACCGCGCCCGATCAATTCCTTGCGCAGTTCATCAGCGTTCACGATGTTGCCGTTATGGGCAATCGCCGCACCGCCCATGGCGAATTCGCCAAAGAAGGGCTGCACATCGCGGATTTGCGTGGCACCCTTGGATCCGGCGGTGGAATAGCGGACGTGGCCAATGCCGATTTCACCGGGCAGGGTTTCCATGACTTTCTGGCTGGTGAAGTTGTCACGCACCAGCCCGAACCGACGGGCGCTTGAAAAACCATGTTCGGGATGGTGGGTCACGATGCCCCCCGCCTCTTGCCCGCGATGTTGCAGGGCGTGCAGGCCAAGGGCCACGAAATTGGCGGCATCAGTCACTCCGATAACGCCGAAAACGCCACATTCCTCGTGGAGCTTGTCGTCGTCGATGGAGGCGAAGGGGTGGTCAGGAAAACGGCGGTCGGGCAGGGGCATGCATGGGCTCCGGCTGGGCAGGGCGATTCCCCCACCATGGGCAGACCTGCCCCATGTAGGCGACTGAGCCCGCTCTGTCACCCGGTGGATGTCATGGGCGTGTCACAAACTTGCGGTTGTGACACAGGGGGCGGGGCCATAGCTTGCAAGAAAGCCAATTTGCACGGGAATGGAGCATATCATGCAAGGGATCGTGATTCTGGCGGGCGCGGCGATGACCGCAAGCTGCTTCATGGTGTGGGTCAGGTTGCCCTTCGCGGTCAGTTTCGTGCCCATCGACAGCCTGCGCGGGGTGCTTGATACCGATGCACCATGGGAAATCTGGGCCTTCGGGTTAAGCTTTGTGCTGGCCGGGTTGGCGGCGCTGCGCGCGCTGACCGGGCGGCCGGCGCGGGTGATGGCGCTGCTGGCTGGCGCCACGCCCTATGGCTTGCTGGTCTGGAGCTATGTCCGGGCCGGTCAACGGCTGGACGACGTCAATCTGGGAATGCCTAATCTGGCGCTGGATGATCTGGGACAGGTCTGGGCGACGCTGGGCGATCATGTTCAGTGGGGGTTCTGGGCCTATTTTGGCGGCGCAACCGTGCTTCTGCTGGTGGGCATTTTCGGCATTCGTCGCCAGCAGCCGAACGGCGGGGTCTGATCGCCGCGCAGGCGTTACTGCGTCGGCGCCGTTTCTGCGGGCACGTCACAATTGCTGGTCAGTTGTTGATACCGCGCAAGGATCCATCCCGGTGCGTCCGAGGGGATCTGCTCCTCGACGTTGCCCTGAAAACTGGCGAAAACCTGCGCCGAGCGGCTGTCATCAACCATCGCGATGCCATCGTCGCCCACAACCCGGTCATAGGCGATCAACGCCACGACGACCAACAACATCCCACGCGCCACGCCAAAAAGAAAACCAAGCCCCGCATCCACACCGCCCACCACCGAGCGTTGGACCGCGCCGGAAAACACCGGGGTGAACAAGGATACGACCACCAATGCCACCGCGAACACCGTGGCAAAGGAGAAGATGATGCCCAGTTCGCAGCTTTCGCCAATGAAATCGCCCAAATAGGGGATTTCCCGGACCAACGGGTCAACCGAAGGGGCAAACAGGAACGCGACAACGGCGGCCACGATCCATCCGACGATAGCCATGATTTCACGCACAAAGCCGCGCGCATAGGCAAGGATCGCCGAAATCACGATGACGCCCGCGACGACCCCGTCGATGATTGTGAAACCTTCCATTGCCTGCCCCTTGCCTATGATCCGGCGTTATTCCGCGCCGAAGGTTTCGCCGACGAAGGAGGGCAGATCCGCGAAGGATTGCACCGTAACGCCATTGTTTGACCCGAACTTACACCCTGAAGGCGCGATTGCGGAGGTGAAACCAAGTTTCTGCGCCTCTTTCAACCTGTTTTCCGCCTGAGACACCGGACGGAGGGCCCCTGACAGGCTGAGTTCCCCGAATACAACAGTCGTCGCTGGCAAAGCGGCGTCTTCCCGCGCAGACAGCAGGGCCGTGGCCACGGCAAGGTCGGCGGCGGGTTCAGAGATACGCATGCCGCCCGCGATGTTCAGATAGACATCCAGCCCCGCAAACGAGATGCCGACACGCGCCTCCAGAACGGCAAGGATCATCGACAGCCGCCCGCCATCCCAGCCCACGACCGCGCGGCGCGGTTGCGAAAGCGAGGACGGCGCGACAAGGGCCTGTATCTCGACCAAGACGGGACGGGTACCTTCGATACCGGCAAACACCACCGATCCGGGGGCAGGCGCATCGCGATCCGACAAGAACAGTGCCGAAGGGTTCGTCACTTCGGCCAGACCGGCACCTGTCATTTCGAACACGCCGATTTCGTCTGCCGGTCCAAAGCGGTTCTTGACCGCGCGCAAGATACGGAACTGGTGGCCGCGCTCGCCCTCGAAATACAGCACGGTATCGACCATGTGTTCCACGACGCGGGGGCCGGCGATCTGGCCCTCCTTGGTGACGTGGCCAACCAGCATGACGGCCACGCCCTTGCGCTTGGCGAAGGTGACAAGTTCATGGGCCGCCGCCCGCACCTGAGATACGGAACCGGGGGCGCTATCGACGGTATCAAGCCACATGGTCTGAATGGAATCGATGATCACAAGGTCGGGCGCTTCGGCCTCCAGCGTCGTCAGGATGTCGCGCAGGTTGGTTTCGGCGGCCAGCAAGACGGCGGTATCCGCCAGATCCAGCCGCTGTGCGCGCATGCGAACCTGTGCGGTCGCCTCCTCGCCCGAGACATAGACGACCTTGAGGCCCTTGCGCGCGAAACTGGCGGCGGCCTGCAACAGAAGGGTGGATTTGCCGATCCCGGGATCGCCGCCCACCAGTGTGGCGGATGCGGGCACCAACCCGCCACCAAGCACGCGGTCCAATTCTTCCATCCCCGATCCGGCACGGGGCGGCGGCGTCTCCTTTGCGCGCAGATCAGTCAGCGCCATGCGCCGCCCTTTCATGCCGCCCAAGGCCGCCTTTCCGGGACCCGATGACAGGGGCGCTTCCTCTTGAATGGTATTCCATTCGCCGCAGGCGTCGCAACGCCCCGACCATTTCTTATGGGCAGCGCCACAGGCGGAACAGATGAATTGGGTGACGGGTTTTGCCATGCGTTTGGCTTAGCGCGCCGTTCGTCCCTTGACCAGCGGTTCGCGCTTGACTTGCACGACGCGCGCACGCGGCCTGCAACCGCCACAAGGCATTTGCCCCGCGTGCTTTTCGGGATCGGCGGATCAGCCAATGCCAAGCGCCGCTGCCTGCCCAACCAACCCAATGCCGCCCGAACTTGGGCGCCAGTGTCATCAAAGACACACCCGGCGGCCCGAATGCCGTACGATGGGGCCAGTTTGACTTGAAAGCTTACCATATCTGGACAGCCCATTCATTGTCAGACTCAACAGAAGCGTTTCGGTATTTCCCGACATGTGGGAATGTTGCCGGTGCATAAGAACGAATTGGAATTTTCATCATGAAATTGTCACTCCTCAGCGTGACCGCCATTGGCGCGGTATTCGTGAGCCACGCAGCGATGGCGGATCCAGATCCCATTCCCGTTACCGCCCCCGATTTCCGGGGAGAGTTGACGGATGACGATCCGACATTTCAGAGGCCATTCTCTGATGACCTCGACTTTCCTGATGACCTCGACTTTCCTGATGACCTCGACTTTTCCTACGAAGACGACGAAGACGAGTACGAGGAAGACGACGAGTACGTCGAGGTCCGGGTCCGACCCGACGTCGACTTGGACAATTTTGCCTATGATACCTATCAGATTACCATTTACGACAGCCTGAACTTTTTCATCGCAACGCTGGTCAGGGATGAGGACGACCCCGACGAAGATTCCTTTGCAGGTCTCGGGACGTTGGACGATAGCTACATCTTTCTTTATCCGCGCAGAAATCCGAAAGTAGATGCAGACGTCGACGCGCCGGGATTTGATCCTGAAAACCCGGAGGATTTTCTGGTTGCCTACAATGACGATATTGACGATGATTCGGTGGCAATCGGCGAACCGTTTGACAGCGCGGGTGGTCTCTCGTCCGGGTTGGAACCAACGTCCGAATTGAGCGAAATAGACGCCGATCCCATCGAGAATGGCGAATATCTTCTGGTGGTGACCAGCTATGATCCCGGTGAATACGGTACATATTATGGCTATTTGAACGGTGTCTTGCTTGGCTGGGATCTGGAACTTCTGCAGCTGACAGATCCGATGAGCGATCTTGCGCAGATGATGGCGTCGGCGAACGGCGCAAGCCTCCTTTTCCTGAACAGTGCACATGGCGTGTCCGGCCAGCAGGGCCAGAGCAGCCTTGCGACCCGCAACCAGCACCTGTCCTTCTCGCGCGCGACCGGCAACCCGGCCGAAGGGCTGGTCGCCACGGCGTCGTCGCAGAACCGGCCCGGCTTTATGGGCAACCTTTATACTTGGATCGAGGTCACCGGATTTCGCGCCGATGACGATAGCCTGAACCGCGACTATTCCGGTCGCGGCCTGCAGATCGGTGCGGATCTCGCGGTGTCGGGCGATATGGTCGTTGGCCTGTCGGTGGGTGTGCAGGATATCGACGTATCCGGCGGGGCCTACACCCACGATGGCACGCTGCGCTTCATGCAGCCGTATCTGGCCTACACTGCGGGGGCGTGGTCCGGCGAAGCGAGCCTGATGTTGGGATGGGGTGAATTCAGCCAGAACGTCAGCGGCATCACCGGAACCGGCGATACCGAACTGCGGGCGCTCAGCTTCACGGGCCGCTACGATGTTGCGCTGTCCGATACCATGACGATCACGCCGACCCTTGGCTTGACACGTGGTGAGGAAGAGACGACCGGCACCGGCGGCAGCCTTGCGGGAACAGGAAGCGTGTCGGTGCAATTCACCGAAGTCTCGCTTGGTGCGCGGTTGACACGGGTGACCGGCTCTGGCGCGTTCTTCGCCGGGCTGCACGCCGATTGGCTGGATACAAGCTCGGATACGCAGTTGGTAGCGGATGTTCTGTCGGACGATGGCTGGACAGGCCGGATCGAGTTCGGTGGATCGGTCGCGATGAACAACGGTTTCGAACTGGACACCTCGATTTCGGTGGCTGGCCTTGGTGGCGATATGCGCAGCACGACCGCAAGCCTGAACGTCGGGATCCGGTTCTAAGCCCGCGCCCGCGCAACGACGCTGGCGGTCAGGATACTGACCGCCAGTGAAACGACGATACACCCCGTGAACAGCCACAGGCCCCACGCGGTTTCCACACGGCCCACGCCGATCCCCTTGGACAGCGTGATGTAGATGGCGATCAAGAAGATGTCGGCCATCGCCAGTTTGCCCAGCAGGGCGGTGACGGGCAAGATACGCGCAGGCGCCCGCGACAGGTGAACCAGCGTCAGGGCGACTGTCTTGACCATCGGGGCCGCCAGCGCAAAGACCGCCACCAGCACCGACAACAGGGGCGCGTCCTCCCATAACGAGACGATCCCCGAGACCACCGATATTTCCGACAACCCGAACAGCGGCAGCAACCCCGCGCGCATCAGGGGCGCGAACCAAGATACCGGGAAAAGCACCAGAAGGCACAGATTGACACCGGTCAGAACGCGCCAGATCGCACCGCCGGACAAGATGCTGCGCGCCATCCGGCTAACTCGCCTGCCGATAGATGACGACGCCTGCAGCGATCACCAGAACCAGCGCAAGGCGCACGATCTCGCGCGGCCAGACCGTGCCGCGCAGATCATTCAGCGACATCTGCACCCCGAACGCCAACCCGGCGGGAAACAGCATGGCGATGATCACCACGACCGATGGCAGGCCGACGAAGGCCCCGACCATGACCACCACGACAAGGGCGACCATCGCGGGCACCAGATTACCCAAAAGTTCGGCTGTGTGCGGGATGTGCTGACGGCGGTCCATGCGCGCAACGGTCCACATCCATTCGGCGATGCCCACGATCGCCATGGTCCACAAAAATGTGGCGACGGCCTCGATGATGGCAATTGGCGTCATGGCGATACCGCGTTGACCAGCACGGACAACGGCAATGCGCAGGCCGCGATCATGGCCGCCGTGGTCAGGCCGATAGGTCGCATGCCCATGACCTGCAAACTGCGCCACAGGCTCAGGGCGGTCCAGACCAGCAAGAACAGAACCCCGAATTCCGCCCAATCCGCATTGCGCAGGGGGGCCGGGATCATCGCGCTGAAGAAGACAATGGCGATAGCGATCAAAGTCATCAGCCCGGATGCGATCAAGACCCCGGCAAATCGCACCCGGCGGTCCCGCATCCGCCGATAACCGGTCAAGCCGAGCACGAAGGTCAGCAGCGGAAACACGATCAACGCGCCAGAGGCGATCAGGCCCAGCCAGAGGTCGGGCCCGGCGGCGTCTGGCAGGCCTGCGGGCGCGGCTATGACCAAGCCATCCATCTCAGCGGACAGCTTCGATCGGGCCTTCGGCCGATCCACTGATGAACTGACGCAGGTAGGGGTTGGGGGCGCTGTCCATCTCTGCAACCGGGCCTTCCCATTTCACCACCCCATCGTGGATCATGGCCACGCGGTCGGCGATGGCGCGGACCGAGGACATGTCATGGGTGATGGTCATGGCTGTCGCGCCCATTTCCACCACGATCTCGCGGATCAATGCGTTGATGACGCCGGCCATGATCGGGTCCAGACCGGTGGTCGGTTCGTCGAAAAAGATCACGTCGGGTTCAGCGGCGATGGCGCGGGCCAGCCCGACGCGTTTCTGCATGCCGCCGGACAATTCCGCCGGGTACAGGTCGGCGACATCGGGGGTAAGGCCGACGCGGCGCAACTTCTCGATCGCGATCTCGCGCGCCTCTGCCTTTGGGCGTTTCAGCGACCCGCGCAGGAGCCGGAACGCCACGTTTTGCCACACGGTAAGTGAATCGAAAAGTGCGCCGCCCTGAAACAGCATGCCGAACCGCGCCAGAAACGCATCGCGGTCGCCCTCGGTGACATCTTGCCCCTCCAGCGTGATGGTCCCGGCATCATGTCGGACCAGCCCGAGGATGCATTTCAGCAAGACCGATTTTCCGGTTCCCGACCCGCCAATGATGACCAGGCTTTCCCCCCGCGCGACCGAAAGGTCCACGCCCCGCAATACCTGCTTGGACCCAAAGGATTTATGGACATCCGTCAACGCGATCATGTCGAGAAAAATACCCCCGTCAGCAGATAGTTGGCCGCAAGGATCAAGATCGAGGCCGAGACAACGGCGTTGGTGGTTGCGCGCCCCACGCCTTGCGCGCCCTTACCCGAATTCATCCCGTGATAGCAGCCCATGGTGGCCACGATGAAGCCAAAGACGGCCCCCTTCACAAGCCCGGAAGTGACATCCCAGACCTCAAGGAAGTCGACGGTGTTTTCCATGTAGGTGACCGGGTTGAAACCCAGCCGTGAGGTGCCCACCAGAAAGCCGCCATAGATGCCGATCACATCGCCCACCAGCACCAGGATCGGCAGCGACAGTGTTGCGGCCAGCACACGCGGAACGGTCAGGTATTTCATCGGGTTGGTGGACAATGTGGTCAGTGCGTCGATTTGTTCGGTCACCTTCATGGTGCCGATTTCGGCGGCAATCGCGGCGGCGACGCGCCCCGCGACCATCAGGCCACCCAAAACCGGGCCAAGTTCCCGCACCATGCCGATGGCCACGATTGATGGCACCACCGCCTCGGCGTTGAAGCGGCTGCCGCCAGCATAGATCTGCAAGGCCAGCGCCCCGCCGGTAAAAAGCGCGGTCAATCCGACCACCGGCAGCGACAGCCAGCCGATTTGCACCAACGCCTGCCCGAATTCGCGCACGTAGAAGGGGGGGCGCACCAGATGGGACAGGATCTGCCCCACGAAGATCCCCATGCGCCCGATCAGGGCAAGCGCCGACAACGTGGTGCTTCCGATGGCGGCAAGTGGCGCGGTAATCAGGATCATGCGCCCGCCACCTGCCGCGCGTATCGCGGCCCCAGCGAGGTCAGGATTTCATACCCGATTGTGCCCGCTGCCGTGGCAAGCTGATCGACGGTCTGCCGCGGGCCGAGGATGTCAAGCGCCGTTGGCGGGTCAGGCAGGTCCGTCACGTCCACGGTCAGCAGGTCCATTGACACCCGACCGGCCAGCGGACAGGGCGTATCGCCCGCCCACATCTGCGCGCCATTGCTCAGCGCACGCAAAAGCCCATCGGCGTAGCCCGCTGAAACCGTGGCGATCCGTGTCGGGCGTGTGGCGGTGAATGCGGCTGCGTAGCCCACCGTTTCACCGACACTCAGCGCGCGCACCTGCACCACGGGAAGGGACAATCGCACAACGGGGCGGGCCGCGGCAAAAGGGTCGCCGCCATACATCCCGATGCCCGGACGCGTCAGGTCGAAATGATAGCTGCCGCCCAGCAAGATGCCGCCCGTGGCCGCCAGTGACCGGGGCACGGTGACGCCCGCCGTCATGGCCGTGAATTGCGCCAGTTGCGCCGCGTTCTGAGGATGATCCGGGTCATCGGCACAGGCCAGATGGCTCATCACAAGACTGAGTGGACCGGCCTCCAATGCGGCGCGGCCCGCCGCCCAGTCAGCAGGTTCCATACCCAATCGGTTCATGCCGGTATCCAATTGCACGCCATACGGGTGCCCCGGCAACAAGGCGGTATGGCGCGCGGCCTGTGCGGCCGAATTCAGCATCGGTGTCAGGGCATGGGCATGCAACAGTGCGGTGTCGCCCTCCATGTGGCCGGAAAACACGTTGATTTCTGGGCCGGGGCCAAGCGCGGCCCGCAATATCGCGCCTTCCTCGGCGACCGCGACGAAAAACCGTCGCGCGCCCGCCGCTGCAAGGGCTTTCGCGACGCGACTGGCCCCCAGACCATAGCCGTCCGCCTTGACCACCGCGCCGGTTTCCGCCGCGCTCATGGCGTCCAGCGCCCGCCAGTTGCAGACAAGCGCGTCCAGATCGATATGCAGTGTGCCGGTTCCCATGGCCTCTCTGTCTTGTGTTGTGGGGGCTTGGTCAAGGGGCGGAGGCGCCGCGCCATTCAGCATTGCACCCGCCAAGCGGCACCACAGCCTGCGGTCGCGCCGGCTCACGGACCATTTGGGGAACCGATGCCGGGGCCTTCTTCTGGTCGAAAATATCCCCGCCGGAGGCATTGAACCCTTATCGCCACGCCAGCCGGGGATGTGCTCAATAGTCTTGGCTGGCCCCCGCCTGCCATGGCTTGACCAGATTGCCAAAGCGCGTGAAACGCCCCTCAAAGCTCAGCTCGATCGATCCCACCGGGCCGTGACGTTGCTTGCCGATGATGACCTCGGCCTTGCCATGCAGGCTTTCCATGTCCTGCTGCCACTTCGTCATGGCCTCCAGATTGTCCTCGGCCGGTTTTTCGCGCTCTTTGTAGTATTCGCCGCGATAGACGAACATCACCACGTCGGCGTCTTGCTCGATCGAACCGGACTCGCGCAGGTCGCTCAGTTGCGGGCGTTTGTCCTCGCGGCTCTCCACTTGACGCGAAAGCTGCGACAGGGCGATGACGGGAATGTTCAATTCCTTTGCGATCGCCTTCAAGCCTTGGGTAATTTCCGACACCTCATTGACGCGGTTTTCGGATTTTCCCGACCCGCGCAGCAGCTGCAGGTAGTCCACGATCAGGAGGTCAAGACCGGCTGGCGACCGTTTGAGCCGCCGTGCACGGGCGGCGACCTGACTGATAGGCAGGGCGGGCGTATCATCGATATAAAGCGGGCAGCGTTCCAGATCCTGTGCGGCAAGCATATAGCGCTGGAATTCCTGCTCGTTCAGGTCGCCCTTGCGGATCAACTCCGATGGTACCTCGGCGGCCTCGGACAAGACCCGCTGTGCCAGCTGCGCGGCCGACATCTCGAGGCTGAAGAAGCCCACGACGCCCCCATCGACCGTCCCCTCCGAGCCGTCTTGCTTGCGCCCGCGTTTCCACGCCTTGGCCACGTTGAACGCGATATTGGTGGCAAGCGAGGTCTTGCCCATTGACGGACGGCCCGCAAGGATCAACAGGTCCGAGCTGTGCAATCCGCCCAGCATCTTGTCCATGTCGGTCAGACCGGTCGACAGACCCGCCAGCCCGCCGCCGCGATTATAGGCGGCATTCGCCATCTGGACGGCATCGGTCAGCGCCCGCAGGAAGCTTTGAAAGCCCTTGGAAACGGTGCCTGACGATGCAAGTTCGAACAGCTCGGCTTCGGCCTCGACGATCTGGTCATCGGGGCTTTTGTCTTCGGCCATGCGGGTCGCGCGATCGGCGATGGACTTGCCCAGATCGATCAGTTCGCGCCGCAACGCAAGGTCATGGATCAGTTGCGCATAGTCCCGCGCCGCCGATGTGGCGATTGCGGAAAGTTGCAGCCGCAGCAGGTATTCCGCGCCGCCAAGTTCGGCCAACCCCGGTATTTCGGCGACGAAGTTCTTCAGCGTCGTGGCGTCGGTCTGCAGACCCTTGGCGATACGCGCCGCCGCCATGGTGAAGATTTCACGGTGGATCGGGTCGTGGAAATGCGCGGGTTTGACCAGATCATCGACCCGGTCCAACACGTCGTTGGATGACAAGATGGCGCCCAGCAACTGCTGTTCGGCCTCGACGTTATGCGGAAGTTCGGGCGGCGTATCGGCGGGTCGCGCCGGGAATGGTGCCTGGTCGTTCATCTGCCGCGCCCCCTGTGGTTCTTGATTGGCCCCGACCCGCGTGGCGTGCAACAGGGCCTACAGGACCGCCTGCGTCGCGGTCAATCTGGATATCCTGTGGGTAAGTTTTCCGCAACATGATGCGGCAAAGACGGCCGCGCGGTCAAGTTGTGGGATCGGCGCGGAGCGGACCGATCTGCGCCTGCTAGACCCTCTAGCTGTCAGCGCGCGCGGCGCGCCAGCCTTCGGGGTCGGCCAAGAATCGCTCGACCGACTGCAGGGTGTCTTCGTCGAAGTCCCCGGCGCGGCGCGCCTCGGTGACGACATCGGCCCATGTGCACAGGTAGTGCAGCGTTACGCCATGCGCGGACAGGGTGGGAATGGTGTCTGCAAAGATGTCATAGAAGAAGATCACGGCGGTATGTCCGCAGGTCGCCCCGGTTTTCCGGATCGCGTCGACGAAGTTCAGTTTCGATCCGCCATCGGTTGTCAGATCCTCGACCAGCAGCACCCGGTCGCCTGTGTTCATCTGGCCCTCGATCTGGGCATCGCGGCCATAACCCTTGGGCTTCTTGCGCACATAGGTCATCGGCAGGGCCATGCGTTCGGCGACCAGCGCGGCAAAGGGAATGCCGGCGGTCTCGCCGCCCGCAATGTTGTCGAACGCCTCAAGTCCGGCACTGCGCATGACGGTGCAGGTCATGAAATCCATCAAGGTGGAGCGGATGCGCGGATACGAGATGAGCTTGCGGCAGTCGATATAGGTGGGCGCTTGCTTACCTGACGAATGGGTGAACGGATCTGTCGCGTTGAAGTGGACGGCCTTGATGTCCAGCAGCATGCGCGCGGTCATCTGGGCCATGGTGGCGGCGTCGGGGTAGCTGGCTGGTATCATGGCAGGTCACTCGTGGCAGGCCGGGGATGCCTCCGGCGGGGAAATGCGGGATGCGGCGAAGGTCAGGACACGCGCCAGTAAAGCGGATGGCCGGGGTCAAAGACCGTGACGGGGCCTTCGCCGGTGGCGATTTTCGCGGGGTAGGGCACGGGCGTGACGCCCTTGGTCAAGGTGATGGTGTCGGCGTTGGGCGACAGGTCATAACGCGCGGGGCCAAACAGGGATGTGAACCCCTCCAGCCTGTCCAAGGCTCCGGCCGCTTCAAAGACGTGGGCAAGGCACGACAGCGTGTTGGTGGCAGTGAAGCAACCGGCGCAGCCGCAGGCGGTTTCCTTGTTCGGGTCCGTATGTGGGGCCGAATCCGTTCCCAGAAAGAAGCGCGGGTTGCCAGAGGTGGCTGCCGCGATCAACGCCTGTTGATGGGTGGCGCGTTTGGCGACGGGCAGACAGTAGTAATGGGGCCTGATGCCCCCCGCCAGAATATGGTTGCGGTTGATCATCAGGTGATGCGTGGTGATCGTCCCCGCGATATCGCCATCGGCCTGCGTGATGTAATCGACACCGTGTGACGTGGTGACGTGCTCCAACGTCACCTTGAGGCCGGGCAGGCGGTCGCGCAGCGGGTGCAGCACCGTCTCCAGAAACACCTGTTCGCGGTCGAAGATATCGACATCCGCGGTCGTCACCTCGCCATGCAGACACAGGGGAAGGCCAATCTCGGCCATGCGTTCCAGCACCGGCTGGACCTTGGCGAAGTCGCGCACACCGGATGCGGAATTGGTGGTGGCCCCCGCCGGGTAAAGCTTGACTGCGTGGATCAAGCCGCTGGCATGGGCGGCCGCGACATCATCGGGATCGGTTGTTTCGGTCAGATAAAGCGTCATCAGCGGCGTGAACGACATGTCGGCGGGCACTGCCGCCGTGATCCTGTCGCGATAGGCCAGCGCATCGGCAGATGTCACCACCGGCGGCACCAGATTGGGCATGATGATGGCGCGCGCGAAATGGCGGGCGGTTTCGGGCAGGACGGCGCGCATCATCGCGCCATCGCGCAGATGCAGGTGCCAGTCGTCGGGGCGGCGGATGGTGAGCGTATCTGTCATGGCGGTTTGGCTACACGCTTGGGGGCCGTGGAACAAGACGGAGGTTTGCACAGACCGCCTTGCGTGATGCGGGCGGCGGCGGTGTGGTGGTGAAAAAGCCGCCGCGAACTGCGATGCGTCGATCGGGCCCTAAGCGCAATTGCCTGCTTTTTGGGCAAACCTTGCCCGATTGCCATGGCGGCCCAGCCGCCGCCTTGCATCGGTGCAACGGCGCTGCATAGGGTTATCGCGATGTTTGATGTGGTTTCCCCTTCCCCCCACCTGCAGCGCGTCCATGGGCGCGCTGCGGTTGCGTTTGCCGGTGGGCGGCTGACCGATCTGGCGCAGGCGGGGGCGGCCAAGGCGATGCTGCCCAAGATGCATGGCCGCGCACCCGAGGTGGTATTCCTGAACACGGCCGGTGGCATCACCGGGGGTGACCGGTTGAGCTATGCGCTGGATCTGGGGGCGGGCGACCGCGCCGTCGGCACCACCCAGACGGCCGAGCGCGCCTATCGCAGCGCGGGCGGTGTTGGCCGCGTTGACACCCGGCTGAGCCTTGGGGCGGGTGCGGTGCTGCACTGGCTCCCGCAGGAACTTATCTTGTTCGATGGCGCGGCATTGTCGCGTGATCTGCATGTCGAGATGGCGCCGGATGCCACGCTTGTCATGCTGGAAACGCTCATCATGGGCCGCGCCGCGATGGGGGAAACCTTGGCGAAACTGCATTTGCGCGACAGGCGCGTGGTCCGTCGTGGTGACCGTTTGGCGATGCTGGAGGCCGTGCGGATCAATGATGCCGATCTGGCGCATTGCAGTCCGGCGGGTCTGGCTGGTGCGCGCGCGGTTGCCAGCCTGACCATGATCGCACCCGATGCTATGGATCGCCGGGATGCGTTGCGCCAAGCCCTGCCGAAAGATGGCGGCGTGCGCGCTGCGGCCTCGGCGTGGGGCGGGCGGTTGACCGCGCGGTTCGTGGCCCATGACGCTTACGCGCTGCGGTTGGCAGTCGCCCGCGCGATTCCCGTTTTGACCGGTCAACCGCTGCCACGCGTCTGGCAGATTTGAGAACAACAAGGACCCCAAGATGAACCTGACCCCCCGTGAAAAGGACAAGCTGCTGATCAGTCTGGCCGCCATCGTTGCGCGTGGCCGATTGGCGCGCGGCGTCAAGCTGAACCACCCCGAGGCCATCGCGCTGATCACCGATTACGTGGTGGAGGGGGCACGCGACGGGCGATCGGTATCGGATCTGATGCAGGCGGGCGCCGGGGTGGTCCGGGCGGATCAATGCATGGACGGCATCGCCGAGATGATCCACGATGTGCAGGTCGAGGCGACGTTCCCCGATGGGACGAAACTGGTGACAGTACACCATCCGATCCGGTAGAAGAGGATCACGCAAGAGGAGTATCGCGATGTTCTGGAACCTGATCTTGGGCCTTGTGGCCGGTGTCTTGACGCCGATCGCCGAACCGCATGTGAAAAAGGCGCTGGAGGGGATGGCGCAGGCCGAGATCCCCGTCGGAAAGACCGAATATGACATGCTGACGCTTATCTTGCTGCTGATGGCCGCCGCTGCAATTGTGGCGCTGTTTGGTGGCAACAGCGTGGCGTTCCTGCTTTTGTTTGGCGCACTTGTCGGGCTGTTCGGCAAGCAGTTGCTGGACATCGTGATGGGGCGCAACACCGCCAGCGCACCGGGCACCGGACGGCGCTTTGGTCGCAAGGCCGATGCCGATGGAGATGACGCATGATCCCCGGTGAAATCATGACGGCGGATGGCGACATCACGTTGAACGAGGGCCGCGTGGCGATCACGCTGATGGTGGCCAATAGTGGCGACAGACCGGTGCAGGTCGGCAGCCACTACCATTTCGCCGAAACCAATGCTGGCCTTGTCTTCGACCGGGACGCGGCGCGCGGGCATCGGCTGGACATCGCCGCCGGAACCGCCGTGCGGTTCGAACCCGGCCAGACCCGCGAGGTGCATCTGGTGCCCTATGGTGGCGACAGCGCGGTTTACGGCTTTAACCAGCAAGTCATGGGGAAATTATGAGAACACCCTTCGATATCTGGCGCGCGGGCTTCGAGGTGGCGCGCCTTGGGGTTGAGGCGCACGCCGTGATCTGTATGCGCACCTTGGGCATGACCGGGGCATGGAATACCCCGTTTGACGAGACGTGGCGCATGTGGCGCGAAAAACCGGATGCCTTTGTTGTGGCCATGGGGCGCGGAGCCGAGGCGATTTTGCAGGGCAAGACCCCCGAAAGGGTCATGTCCGAGGTTCTGGTTCCGCTGACCATTGAGGCGACACAGAACCGTCAACGGCTGTCGGCGCGGGGTCGGCGGCGGTGATCTGGTTCGCGCGCCCCGATCACAACCGCATTGGCAGCATCGCACGGCAATTGCACCGATCCGATCAACCGCCCGTGGTGCGTGGCGATCTGGTGGCGGGATTTGATCAGATGCCTGCGATGGATGTGCCGACGCACGGCTTTGCGGTGGTCTGAATGGGCACAGTTCCGCTTTTGTCCGATGATGAACTCAGCGCCGAGGCCCGCGCCGTCTTCGCGGAAATCCGGGCCGCGCGCGGAACCGATTATATCAACAACTTCTGGCGCGCGCTGGCCCATGATCCGGCCACCTTGCGGGCCACGTGGGACCGCCTCGGCGCTGTGATGGCCCCCGGCGCGTTGGATCCGTTGACAAAGGAAATGCTCTATATCGCCGTATCCACGGCGAACGGGTGTTCGTATTGCATCCATAGCCACACGGCGGCTGCGAAGGCCAAGGGGATGACGCCTGCGCAGCATGGTGAGTTGCTGGCGGTGATCGGGATGGCGATGCAGACCAACGGGCTGGTGACGGGCCTTCAGGTTGAGGTGGATGAGGTGTTCAAGGCATGAGCGGGCCGAGCGCCAAGACCGTCGAGATCGTGCCGATCCGAAGCCCGGCGGATGTCGCGGCCGCCAAGGACATGGTCATGGAACTGTTCGACGTCTTCTTCGAACGCTATCCCGAAGACATCCCGATGATCCGGAAATATATGGAAGATCAGGATATTGCCGGGCAACTGGACCGGTTCGTTGAAACCTTCGGCCCGCCAACGGGCGAAGCCTTGATCGCGCGGGTCGATGGTGCGGCGGTCGGCATCGTCATGCTGACCGACAAGGGCGACGGCGTCGCCGGGCGCCAATGCGAAATGAACCGGATGTATGTGCGCTCGGTGGCGCGCGGCCTCGGCGTCGGGCGCAAGCTCGGCTTGGCGATCCTGCAAAAGGCCCGCGAGATGGATTTCGCCGAGATGCGCCTTGACGGGGCCAAGCGCCACGTCGAAGCGATCCCGCTCTATCAAAGCCTCGGCTTCGGTCCCGACCCGGCACCGTCCGAACATGCCGCATCTGACCCGATGATGTTTTCGATGCGGATTTCCCTGTGACCGACTGGCCTCGCAGACCCGATAACGGGCCTGCGTTACCGGCCTGGGGCGCTGGTTGGACGAGGCCATTCTAGGCGTCGCACCGACGATGCGGTTAGACGAAAGGGAGATCCCCCTTGCATACACGCACAGCTGATCGCGGTGATCGAGCTTCGGGGCGCGCTGGAAGAGGCTTCAAAAGTGTGACCGAATGTTCGACCTCAAACCCGAGGGCAGGCCGTTTCAATGACCGGGGTCGGGATGGCTTGAAGCCAGAATCGAGATCACCCGGCGTCTGGTAGCGGTGGCAGACTGCGCAGGTAGAGGATGATGGCATCAAGATCGTCCTGACTCATCTGCGCAAGGTAGCCATAGGGCATCGGTGGCAGCATCGGGCTGCCATCGGGGCGTATGCCTTGCGTGATCATCGCCGCGACCTGTGTATCGCTATAGCCAGCCAGCCCGTCTTCATGGGACGTGATGTTGGGTGCGATCGACACGCCCCAAGGTCCATGAAACTCGAACCCGCCGCGGCCCAGATCGGTATCTAGCATCGGGCCTTGCGGGCCGAAGCTGGTGTGGCATTCCATGCAATGGGCCACGGGTCCGGCAAGGTATGCGCCGTATGCGACCGTCACGCCCGGCTCCGGTGCGGTGACCGTTTCGATTGGCGGGCCATAGGCGGGCGGCAAAGGAATGTTGTAGACGGAGTCACCCGGATCGTTCTCGACCGGCGCGACGGTCCGCAGGAACATCACCATCGACATCAGGTCGTCATCGCCAAGCCCGCGATACAGCCCGATGGGCATCGGCGGGCCGATGACGCTGCCATCCGGGCGGATGCCTTCGCGGATCGCGCGGGCCAGTTCCGCGTCGCTCCAACCGGCGCTCTCGCTCGCCGGGGTGATGTTGGGTGCAACCGCGCGGAAGGCATCGCTGTCTTCTACCAGCCGCCCGCCCAGTTCCATTGCCGCGATGAACCCGTCGGGCCCCATCGGCGTGTGACAGTTGCCGCAGCCCGCGATCCCGCGCACCAGATATTCGCCACGCTCGACGCTCGGCTCTGCCATCGCGCCGGTTCCGGCCACGCAGGCGATGACCAGTCCCCTTATCACGGTCTGTTTCATGGTATCCGTCCCTTTTGCGGTTTCCCCGAGGGGGGCAGCACGCCGGAACCCTTGAGGATGTTCTTGTTGTAGAATGACGCTAGGTCACCTGCGGCACATCTGTCAAAGCCGATCATGCGGCGGGGCTTTGGGCTGTCGTCCGTGGCCGGGCCTGTCCGAAGAATGCGGGTGCGTCTTTCATATGCAGGCGTCAGCAATCTTCGCCGAAAAAAGTGGCATTCGCAGGGATCGACACCGCTTTCGGGCACCGCGCACTCGAAGTGCGCGCTGAAAGTGTCCTAGCCTCCAGCTTGAAATCACCGCAGACCGAAGGCCCAGACATGCCCATCCGCATCCCCCGCACCACCTATGCCGACATGTATGGCCCCACCACCGGTGACCGGGTGCGGCTGGCCGATACCGACCTGATCATCGAGGTGGAGCGTGACCTGACCACCTATGGCGAGGAGGTCAAGTTCGGCGGCGGCAAGGTGATCCGCGACGGGATGGGGCAAAGTCAGGTCACGCGTGCGGGCGGTGCGGTGGACACGGTCATCACCAACGCGCTGATCGTGGACCATTCCGGCATCTACAAGGCCGATGTGGGCCTCAAGGACGGGCGCATCCATGCCATCGGCAAGGCGGGCAACCCCGATACGCAACCCGGCGTCGACATCATCATCGGACCGGGAACCGAGGCGATCGCCGGCGAGGGCCGCATTCTGACGGCGGGCGGCTTCGACAGCCACATCCATTTCATCTGTCCGCAACAGATCGAGGATGCGCTGCATTCAGGCATCACCACGATGCTGGGTGGCGGCACCGGCCCCGCGCACGGCACCTTGGCCACCACCTGCACGCCCGGCCCATGGCATATCGGGCGGATGCTGCAATCGCTGGACGCATTCCCGATGAATTTCGGCCTGTCGTGCAAGGGCAACGCATCGCGCCCCGAAGCTTTGGTGGAAATGGTCACCGCCGGGGCCTGTGCAATGAAACTGCACGAAGATTGGGGGACCACCCCCGCCGCGATCGATTGTTGCCTGTCGGTGGCCGATGACATGGACGTGCAGGTGATGATCCACACCGATACCCTGAACGAAAGCGGCTTTGTCGAGAACACGCTGGCCGCGATGAAGGGGCGGACCATCCACGCCTTTCATACCGAAGGGGCAGGGGGCGGCCACGCGCCCGACATCATGAAGGTGGTGGGATACGAACATGTGCTGCCATCGTCGACCAACCCCACGATGCCCTACACCGTGAACACGCTGGAGGAGCATCTGGATATGCTGATGGTATGCCACCATCTGGACAAATCCATTCCCGAAGACGTGGCCTTTGCCGAAAGCCGCATCCGCAAGGAAACCATCGCGGCCGAAGATATCTTGCACGACATGGGCGCATTTTCCATCATCGCGTCCGATAGTCAGGCCATGGGCCGCGTCGGCGAGGTGATCATCCGCACGTGGCAGACCGCCGACAAGATGAAGAAGCAGCGCGGGCGGCTGGCCGAGGAAATCGGCAACAACGACAATGCCCGCGTCAAACGCTATGTCGCCAAATACACCATCAATCCCGCCATCGCGCATGGGATCAGCACCCACATCGGCAGCGTGGAGCCGGGCAAGCGCGCGGATCTGGTGCTGTGGAACCCGGCGTTCTTTGGCGTCAAACCCGAGATGAGCCTGATCGGCGGCACCATCGTGATGGCCCAGATGGGCGATCCCAACGCGTCCATCCCCACACCACAACCGGTCTACAGCCGGCCGATGTTCGGCGCGTTCGGCCGGGCGGTCGAACGCAGCGCTGTCCTGTTTGTCAGTCAGGCGGCGCAGGCCGATGGCGTCGGGACGCACCTTGGTTTGGCCAAGGAAACCCTTGCCGTGCAAGGCACGCGTGCAATCGGAAAATCCCACATGATCCACAACAGCGCGACACCATCGGTGGAGGTTCACCCCGAAACCTACGAGGTGCGCGCCGATGGCGAATTGCTGACCTGTGAACCGGCGACCGAACTGCCCATGGCGCAACGGTATTTCATGTACTGAACACGGCCCCATTTGGAAAAAAACATGCAGGGCCAAGGCATTGGCCGCCGCATTTTTTCTGAAACGTAAATTGTTTCCAGCCTTTTTCTTGCCTTATGCGAGTCAGCCGTTAAAGATACCTCAAAATCGCTGACCACCAAAGGTCAGTCGAAGACAGGGGGATATTTCATGAGATTCGTTGAAAAGCGGCCCGTTCGGGCCGTGTTTATTCATTATCTGGCCATTTGCCTTTTGGCGCTGGGCCTTTTTTCGGCCCAGCCTGCCCAAGCAGATGATTCCTGCATGTGGGCGTTTGATGGTGCCTGTGACGATGCCTCCGTGGGCGGCACTGGCGCCTGTCCAGTCGGTACCGATGACACCGATTGTGGTTTCGGCGGCGGTGGTTTCGGCGGCGGGCTGATGAACCCATGCCCATGGATAAACGACGGCACATGCGACGAACCCAGCGGCACCAACGTGTGTGACTGGGGTACCGACTTCAACGATTGTAGCGCTCCTGTTGGCGGCGGGCTGATGAACCCATGCCC
>JAFMHK010000008.1:0-26400 GCA_017854585.1 Paracoccaceae bacterium | reverse complement strand
TGTGACTGGGGTACCGACTTCAACGACTGTAACTTCAGCACTGGCGGCACGCCGAACAACACGACAACAATCTTTGTCGTTCCCGGTACGCCCGCGGCACCCGCACCCACCCCGCCACGGACTGCGGCGCCACGTTCGCAAATTCCTTCAACCCAGCAAGGCACCCAGATCCAGACGGCGTTGAACTACTTCGGCTTCAACGCCGGTGTCGTTGATGGACAGATCGGTGCAGGCACCCGCGGTGCAATCGAACGGTTCCAGGCTGCGGCGGGCTATCCGGTCAATGGTCGCAACCTGACCACCGATCAGCTGGCCTTCCTGACGGGCGGCTATACATGGGCGACAACCCAAGGTGGTGCGATGCAGACCGGAATGAGCGGTCAAGTCCTGCTGACCAGCGGGTATCGCAACTTCCTGAACGGTGGCCTCACGGTGCAGCCGCCGGTTGTGGCAGCCCCCGTTGCGCCGGCAGCGCCTCGTGTTGCCACGCCGACCGTGGCCGCGCCGCCGGTCATCGCACGGCCGCCCGTGGTTCTGCCAAGGTCACCGGGCCGTGGTGGCGTGCGCAGCACCTCGCTGAACTGCCCCACGCCGCAAAACTCCGATGGCTTCCAGATGGCTTACGATGGGTATTCGGTTGAATACTTCGTCGATGACGATGGCAGCACCGGCGCGTGGTTCACCACCGCAGATCGTAGCTTCGCGTATGATACTTACTATCATCCGCTTGGCCTGATGCTGGAAACTTGGAACAGCGATCCGCAAGGGAACGAGGTCCCGGGTACGCGTGAAACGGTGGAATATGTCGGGGTGCCGGCGCAATTGCCGGAACCCGCAGTTGGCGTGTCTTGGTCCGGTATGGAAACGGCGACATACTCGGATGGCACGACGTCGCGTTTTGCGACCACGTCCACCGTACTCAGCGCCCAGACGGTACCGGTTGCCGGCTGTCCCTCCTTCAACATCATGGGGATCCAGGTCGACCGGACAAACCTGACGGACAATACCAGCTATCAGGAAAGCTACACCTACTTCGTCGATTTCGGAGTGGTCGTCTTCGGTGGCGCCCAATATGCCGGGCAGCCTTTCGAGGGGGTCGAACCGACTGGGATCGAAATCCGGGCAGATGACGGCGTTGGTCCGTGATCGCGGCATGATGGCAGGCTGCTGCTAGCCTGACAAAAGATGCCTTGCGCCAGCTAACCGGCTGGCGCAAGGCGGCCTTGCGGAACCGTCCATTGCCCCAGACTGGGCGTGTGCCTAGGTGTGAAGCGAGGGAGGAAACACTGAGATTTGCAGGAGTTTCCAAATGGCAAGCTATACGACGAACATCAATGTGGGCGGCAGTATCCTGCGGGGTCTTGCGGCACCATTCGTGGCAATCGGCAACTTTCTTGTCGCGATTTCCGAGGGCAACAGCCGTCTGGCCGAGGTCAAGCAGTTGAACGCGCTGAGCGATGTGCAATTGGCCCAGCGTGGTCTGAAGCGCGAAGATATCGTGCGGCACGTTTTCCGCGATGCGCACTATATCTGACATATCTGACGTACGGCCCTGCGGTGCCGTCATGCCGCAAAAGAACACGGGCCGTGCGAAAGTACGGCCCGTGTTCTTTTGCGGGTCAGGCCGTGTCGAGATCCGGTTCGGGCTGCGCCCAGAAAACAGGCATGCCCTCAAGCTGGCACCGAGATTGGGCGCTTTGGCATTGTCGCCCGCGCCGGGGGCGATAATCTGAGGGCCCAATTCCTAGCTGCAAAGGCCCCGCCGCGATGACACTGCGACAAAGCACCAGACTTCTGCGCGCCGGTGAATGGACCGGCCCGGCCGCCGATCGGCTTGTTCTTGATTACGAGGGACGCTTTTTGCGCCGCAAGAAGCTGACGACCGAAGCGGGGGCTGCGATCATGGTCGACCTGCCGGGCACCGTGTCGCTGAACCACGGGGATGCGTTGGAGCGGTGGGACGGCAAGCGGGTTGAAATCATCGCGGCGCCTGAACCGCTGTTGCGCATTACCGGCGATCTGACCCGGCTTGCTTGGCATATCGGGAACCGCCACACGCCCTGTCAGATCGCCGAGGATCATCTTTTGATCCGGGCCGATCATGTGCTGGCCGAGATGCTGGCCACGCTTGGGGCGCAAACCAAGCCGGTGATGGCGCCCTTTACGCCGGAAGGCGGCGCCTATGGCCATGGACGGACCCACGGCCATGCCCACTGAGGGGCTGCTGAGCCTGATGCAGTGGCTGTCGCCGGGGTTTCCCGTCAGCGCCTATGCCTATTCGCACGGGTTGGAGACGGCGATGGCGGCAGGTGAGGTGAACGACGCCACCAGCCTTGCAAGCTGGATCGATGCGGTGTTGCACGCGGGCGCTGGCCGCAACGATGCGATCTTGCTGTGCCGCGCCATGGCCGGAGATGACGCCGCCATGCTGAGCGAATGGGCCGAGGCGCTGGCGGGATCGGCCGAGCGATGGGAGGAAACCCGTGCGCAGGGCGCCGCGATGGCGCGGACCCTGACCGGAATGGGCGTTCCGGGTGTGCCCGACGCGCCCTATCCCATAAGCCTTGGCGTCGCGGCCCGTGCTCTTGACCTGCCTGCCGAGACCGTTGCGGGCCTGATGCTGCATGCTTTCGCTGCCAATCTGGTCTCTGCGGGGGTGCGGTTCATCCCCTTGGGGCAGTCGGCGGGGCAGACCGTGCTGGCGGGGTTGCATGGCACGGTGCAGACCGTCGCGAAAGATGCGGCACAGGCAGACCTCGAAGATCTGGGCGGCGCGGCATTTGGCGCCGATCTGGCGGCGATGGCGCATGAGGTGCAGGAGGTGCGCCTGTTCAGGACCTGAGCTCCGTGGCTGGCCGCCGGGGGATATCCCCCGGACCCCCAGAGTTTTCGGGCCAAGATGAAACAAGGACCCGCCCGAGACCGGCTGGGGTATCAAGGGAGATGATTGTGGGACATGAGAACGGCCCCTTGCGGGTGGGAATTGGCGGACCGGTGGGGGCGGGGAAAACCACACTGACCGAACATCTGTGCCGTGCGATGGCCGCTGAGTACTCGGTCGCGGTGATCACAAATGACATCTACACGTCCGAGGATGCCGAATATCTGTTGCGCGCGCAGGTTCTGCCGGCCGATCGGATCAAGGGGGTGGAGACGGGCGGCTGCCCACATACCGCGATTCGGGAAGATGCCTCGATCAATCTGGCGGCGGTCGCGGAATTTCGTGCGCGGATACCCGACCTTGACGTCATCTTCATCGAGTCCGGTGGGGACAATCTTGCAGCGACCTTCAGTCCGGAACTTGCCGATATCACGCTCTATGTCATCGATACGGCTGCGGGGCAGGATATTCCACGCAAGAAGGGGCCGGGGGTGACCCGGTCGGATCTGTTGGTCATCAACAAGATCGATCTGGCCCCGCACGTGGGTGTCGATGTGGCGTTGCTGCAATCGGACGCGGCGGCCGCACGTGGCGACAGGCCCTTCGTGATGGCCGCGTTGCGCAAGGGGCAGGGGGTGGATGAGGTGGTGGCGTTCTTGCGGGATGCGGGCGGGCTTTAGTCCGGCTGACGTGCCGCCAGCGCATCGGCCCGGTCGCTGAAATGCGGGTCGCCCGTCGCATTTGCCGCATGGCGCAACACCACGATAGCGCGCTCCGGCTTGCCGGTGGCGATGGCATAATCGGCCACCCGGGTCAGGTAGGCCCGGTCGTGACGGCGGGCGTCGCGGGCAAAGGCGGCCACGCGGGCCGGGGTCATCTTCTTGCCGCTGACGGCGCGCAACAAGCGGCTGGTCAAGCCGGAATCGTCCCAGATCCGGTGCAATTCGGGACCACCCCAGCGCAGCCGGAAATGCGTGACTTGCGGGCCGCGAAACTGCGCCGCATGGGCGGCGCCAAGGGTATCGAACGGGTCATAGATGATGCTGACATTCTCGGCCGCCTCGACCATGTCTGGCGCATAGGCAAAGCGTGTGTGGAAATCGGTGCGCCGCTTGTTCCGAAAGCGCAGCTCGAACGGGACATCTTCGCGGTCAAGCGAGGCGGCGGGGCTGGTGGCGACCACCTGCGATCCGGGCGCCGCGACGGAATAGGCACAGGCGGCATAGCCGCACATCGGGCCAAACCCCTGAAAGATCACCTGATCGAACTGGTCGAAGAACCCGTCGTCGATCAGCTTGTCGAAAAAGGCATAAAGCGCCTCTTCGCGGAACCAGCCTTGCTTGGTCGTCATGATGTTGAGCAGTGACCAATCCCGGCGGCGTACGGAATCGAATCCCGAAGGCAGGCCGTCGTTGTTCTCGGCATAGACGCGCTCGGCCTCGTCGAATGTCACGAGCAAGACGTCGCCTTCACGCACGTGCAGGGCGCTGTGACGCTTTCCGATCCGTTCAAAGAACCCGTGATCCGCACCGATTTTCGCCAGACTGGTCAGCCATTGCGCTTTTGACGGGCGCACGGCGGCATTTTCGGTTTCGGGGCGGTCCTTAATCACGATGTCGGTCATTGTCTGCCTACTATACAAGTACACTGGTCCTAACTACTGAGGTCAGGTTGTAAATCAAGACTATGGCAAAGCTGCGCAATCGTCGCGGCATTTCAAGGGGAAGTTTGCGCCATATTTGCCCTGTTTTGGGTACGGGGCGCTTGACCGGATCGGGACAAGCGGGATTGATGTGACCCACAACCAAGGAGCGGTCATGCCCACATCCATCGATGCGGTTCAGAAGGCGCTTGCCGATCAGGATTATATTTGTGGCAGGCCGCTTGCCACGGTCGTCTTTCTGGCGCTCAAGCTGGGTCGGCCGCTTTTTCTGGAAGGCGAGGCCGGCACTGGCAAGACGGAAATCGCCAAGGCGATCGCGGCCGCCTATGGGCGTCGGCTGATCCGCTTGCAATGCTATGAGGGCCTTGATGCAGCCAGCGCGGTCTACGAGTGGAACTTTGCTGCTCAGATGATGGCGATCCGTGCCGCCGAGGCGGAAGGGAGCGCCGACAAGGACCTGTTGAAGGCCGAGGTGTTCTCGGCCGACTACCTGATCGAGCGTCCATTGCTGCAGGCGATGCGCCCGCACCCGGAAGGCCCGCCGGTGCTGTTGATCGACGAATTGGACCGCACCGATGAACCCTTCGAGGCATTCTTGCTGGAAGCGTTGAGCGAATTTCAGGTCACCATCCCCGAGCTTGGTACCATCAAGGCGGCAGAGCCGCCAATCGTCATCGTGACTTCCAACCGCACGCGTGAGGTCCATGACGCCCTGAAACGTCGTTGTCTGTATCACTGGGTGGATTACCCCGATATCGAACGCGAAATGGAAATCCTTCGGGCGCGGGTGCCCGAAGCATCGGCCATATTGTCGCGCGAGGTGGTGGCCTTCGTTCAAAAGCTGCGCGATGTCGACCTGTTCAAGAAGCCGGGCGTGGCTGAAACGATCGACTGGGCAAAATGCCTGCTGGCGCTTGATGTGATAGAACTCAGCCCTCAGGTGATCGCCGATACGTTGGGAGCGATCTTGAAATATCAGGACGACATCCAGAAAATACAGGGGTCCGAGGCGAAGCGGTTGCTTGATGACCTGCGGGCGGAAATCGCGGGCGGCTGACCCCTGCGGCGCGGTCAGCCATCGCATCCGTGCCCCCTTCAAGGAGTTTTCTTTGACAGCGCACCCCGTTGCGCCGTTAAATCCTGCAAAAGCTGATTCAAAGGAGAACTTCATGCACATGCGATTGGCCAGTTTTGCTGTAACTGCCCTGTTTATGGCGCTTGGCGTCGTGTCCGGCACTCCGGCGCAAGCCCAGATGAACCCCTGTCCCTATACCGGGGACAACGAATGTGACGAACCCAATGGTCTGAACTTTTGTGCGTGGGGCACCGATGCGGTGGATTGCTCGAACCCAAGTTCTTACTTCGGCACGGGCGCAGGCTTTGCCGCCGGGATTTATGCCGCGCCGTCGGCGCCGATGGCGCCGGTAGCTCTGCTTAACCCCTGTCCCTATACCGGGGACCGCGAATGTGACGAACCCAATGGCCTGAACCTGTGTGCGTGGGGCACGGACGCGGTGGATTGTTCGAACCCAAGCTCCTACTTCGGCTCGGGCGCAGGATTTGCCGCAGGCATGTATGCCGCGCCGGCTGCACCTCGTCCTCCAAGCGCTGCACCCGTCTTTGGTGGTGGGTCCACCGGCAGCTTCGTCAGTAGTGGCTCGGGCGGCGTCTTTGGGTGTCCGAACTATGCCACCGCGTCAACGGCCTTTGGTCAGGGAACGATGTTTGCAGGATCCGGCAGCTTCCGCGTGCCGCGCATCACCGCAGGCGGACGCCATGCGCTTGCGAACTGTTTCGCGGGCACCGGTTGGCGGGGCTTCACGATCACGCGTCCCGATTACCGGTTCTTCTACCAAGGCGGTTCGCCCACCGGGCGGTTGACCTTCTCGTTGACGTCGGGGTCAACCGATACGGTGCTCTTGATCAACACACCGGATGGACAGTGGCATTTCAACGACGATTCCAACGGGTCGTACAACTCCACGCTGACGTTCACGCCCCCGCTTTCGGGGCAGTACGACATCTGGGCGGGAAGCTATAACCTGTCCTCCAATAACCCTGCGCAGTTGTGGATCACCGAGTAATCGCGGCGACCGCAATTTGATCTTCGCTGACAGAGGTCCCCGGGCTTGACGTGCGTCCGGGGGCCTTGTTCTTGTAGGGAATGGCCGCCTCATATACCCCTCTGGACCTTCCTGACGATCCGCAACTTGTGCGCAACGTCACGCATTTTGCCCGCGCTCTGCGGGTTGCGGGGCTGCCCGCAGGGCCGGGCCGGGTCGCCGATGCGATCCGTGCGGTGGCGGTGGCGGGGTTTACCGATCGGGCCGATTTCTACGCTACGCTGCAGGCCTGCTTCACCTCTCGCCCGGAACATCGTGCGGTCTTTGCGCAGGTGTTTCGCCTGTATTGGCGCGATCCGCAGTTTCTGGAACACATGATGTCGCTGTTGTTGCCCGCTGTTCAGGGGGCGGCAGAGGAACGGTTGGCCCGGCCAGCGGAAAAGCGCGCGGCCGAGGCGCTGCTGCACGGGGTCGTGCGCAGCCTTCTTAATCATCCTGAGGATGACAAAACCACCGAGATCGAGATTGACGCCCGCCTGACCATGTCGCCGCATGAACGTCTGCGGACCTTGGACTTCGAACAGATGTCTAATGCCGAGATGGCCGAGGCAAAGCGTTTGCTGGCCCGGCTGAGCCTGCCGATCCAGCCCTTGACCGCGCGCCGGACAATGGCCGCGTTTCACGGCGCCGTGCCCGATTGGCGGCGCACCATGCGCGATGCCACGCGGCGCGGCGGCGAAATTCAGTCGTTTGCGTTGAAGACCCGGCGCGACCGCTTGCCCGCGCTGGTGTGCCTGTGTGACATCTCGGGCTCGATGTCGTCCTACAGTCGGGCGGTGCTGCATTTCCTGCACGCGGTCGCCAATCAAAAGGGCGCAGGCTGGGCCAAGGTCCATGCCTTCACCTTTGGCACCCGTCTGACGAATATCACCCGCCATCTGCGCCAACGCGATGTGGATGCGGCGCTGGCCGCTGCGGGCGCCGAGGCGCAGGATTGGGAAGGCGGCACCCGGATCGGCGCGTGCCTGACCGCGTTCAACCGGGACTGGTCGCGCCGGATCATGGGGCAGGGCGCGGTGGTGTTGCTGATCACGGACGGGTTGGACCGCGACGACCCCGCAGAACTCGAGGCTGCGATGGTGCGCCTGCAGCTTTCCGCGCGCCGGGTGATCTGGCTGAATCCGCTGCTCCGCTGGGATGGATTTGCCCCCAAGGCGGCGGGGATCAAGGCCATGCTGCCCCATGTGGACAGCTTTCGCGCCGGCCACAACATCGCGGCGCTTGAGGGGTTGGTCGCAGCACTCAGCCGCCCCGACGATTTCGGCGAAAAGGCGCGGCTGATGCGGCTGCTTTCCGCCGACTGACGAAAACGTGGGAACACCTTCACGAAGCAATGCGTTAACTAGCATCTGAATGCTTTGAGGAGTTCACAAAAATGCGGTCCCGCCTTTCGTCCACGACAGCGATTATCACCGCCCTTGCCATGGCCGTTCCGATCCCGCGCCCGGTTCTGGCGCAGGAAGGCAGCAGTTCTGTTGGCGATTTTGTCTGCGCCGAGGGTGTCAGCGCCGAGGATTGTGCGGCACAGGCCGCAGCTGCACAGGCCGCCCAAGAGGCCGCGGCACTTGCTGCGGCGCTGGCCGCCGCCGCCGCCGCCGCAGAGGCAGAAGCACAGGCCGCCGCAGAAGCACAGGCCGCCGCAGAAGCACAGGCCGCTGCAGACGCGCAGGCCGCCGCCGAGGTAGAGGCCGCCGCTGCAGCGGCGCAGGCTGCCACAGAGGCGCAGGCCGCCGCAGAAGCACAGGCCGCTGCAGCGGCGCAGGCTGCCACAGAGGCGCAGGCTGCCGCAGAGGCGCAGGCTGCCGCAGAGGCGCAGGCTGCCGCAGAGGCAGAAGCACAGGCTGCCGCAGAAGCACAGGCCACCGCAGACGAGTCCGCCGCCACAGCAGCGCAACAGGCGCTTGAAGATGCGCTGGCGACTGCCGCAGCCGCAGCCGCAGCCGCAACAGAAGCCGAAGCCGCCGCAGTTGAAACCGCGCCCGAACCCGAGGTCGTCGAACCTCAGGTCGAGCAGGCGACCCCAACGCCCGCCGCCCCCGAACCGGTCGCCGATGTCCCGGCCGAGCAGCCCTTGTTGGCCCAACCCGCCACCGAAGCGCCAGCCGATCCTGCCGCGGGCGCGGCGGTCCAGACCCTTGCCGGTGACGACACCGAGGGCGCAGCAGCGGTTGAGGAAGTGGTTGAGACCGTCACCGAGGAAAACAGCCGCTCGTCCGACGAGGATTTCGGCGCGACCGAAACCGCCCCCGCCCCCGCTGTCACCAACAGCGGTCGCCGCACCAACCTGTCGCCGCTGGAACAGGCGCTGATCGTTGGCGGTGCCGGTTTGCTGGTGGGCACGCTGTTGTCGGGCAACCGCGAAGTCGTCAGCCGCTCCGATGATCGCGTCGTGGTGCAGAACCCACAGGGCGACTATCAGGTCTTGCGCGACGACAACGCCTTGTTGCGCCGCCCCGGCACGGAAATCCGGACCCAAAGCTATGCCGACGGATCAAGCCGCACCGTGGCGATCAACCCCGATGGCAGTCAGGTGATCACCATTCGCGACCCGGAACTGCGGGTCATCCGCCGGGTGGTCGTCGCGCCTGATGGCACCAGCACGGTGATCATCGATGATACCCAGACATTCCAGCCGGTGGATGTGTCGACCCTGCCGCGTGCGGTTGCCCCGGTTTCACGGCCAATCGAGGTGACCAATCAGGATGCCCTGCGCGCAGCATTGATGCAGCAATCGCAGGTCGACCGGCGGTTTTCGCTGGCGCAAGTGCGGCAGATCCCCGAGGTGCGATATCTTGCCCCGGCGGTGAACATCGATGGGATCACCTTTGAAACCGGATCGGCCGCCGTGCAGCCGGATCAGGCGCAGCGGCTTTATGCCCTTGGGCAGCTTTTGTCCGACATGATCCGGCAAAACCCGAACGAGTTGTTCCTTGTAGAGGGACATACCGATGCGGTGGGCAGTGCCATATCGAACCTCGCGCTGTCGGATCGGCGGGCGGAATCGGTGGCGTTGGCACTTGCGGAATATTTCAATGTTCCGGCCGCGAACCTTGTGGTGCAGGGCTATGGCGAAGCCGATCTGCTGGTCCCGACCGATCAGGCAGAACGGGCCAATCGCCGCGCTGTGGTGCGCCGCATCACGCCGCTGCTGCAAACCGCGATGCGGTAGCACGGGACGGCACCATGCCGAGGGTATGATGCCCCTTGACCAACGGTTGCGCCGCACACGCGGCGCGGCCGTTTGCATCTGGAATGTCGCTTTGGGCATGCCCCGGCGGCGTCGCGTCACATTCCCCGCTGCCCGCGCCGAGCCTGACACATGCCCCGCCGGGCCACAGCTGGAATAGCGGTTGTTGCCTGTGGCGCGCGTTCCGCGATTTTCCTTGCAGTCGGGCGCGTCATTTGCCCTGACTGTCGCAGGCGAAGGCGGCTCCGAAGCGGCACCGAACAGGAGGAGGGCGCATGGACAGCATCGAGAATATCCCCGAACAGGCGTTGGCGTGGCACCGTGCGGGTCGGGGCGCGGTGATTGCCACCGTGGTTGAGACATGGGGCAGTGCGCCCCGGCCCGTCGGCAGCCAACTGGTTATTTCCGGCGATGGCGCGATGGAAGGCAGCGTCTCGGGCGGCTGTGTTGAAGGCGCTGTTGTGGTCGAAGCGATGGACGCGGTGGGCAGTGGCGCGGCGCAGATGCTGGAATTCGGCGTCAGCGATGACGAGGCGTTTGCCGTCGGTCTGGCCTGCGGTGGGCGCATCAAGGTTTATCTGGAGCCTGTCGGCGGTGCCATGCCGATCGAGCTGCTGGAGCAGTTGGTCGCGGCACGCGCCGACCGCCGGGCCGTCGCCTACGTGGTCAATGTGGACACTGGCGCGCGGTCGCTGGCCGGGCCCGACGATCCAGCGCTGGCCGACCGGTTCCGGCGCGATCAGTCGGGCATGGCCGACGATGTATTTATCGGGCTGCACAACCCGCCATTGCGCATGATCGTGGTGGGGGCGGTGCATATTGCGCAGGCCCTGCTGCCGATGGCGCGGATCGCGGGCTATGATCCGGTGCTGGTCGATCCGCGCCCCGCCTTCGGGGCCGCGGCCCGGTTTCCCGGCGAACGGATCGTCGAGGATTGGCCGGATGAGGCGTTGGCGGGGCTTGGCTTGGACGCGCGCACCTGTGTCGTGACATTGACCCATGACCCCAAGCTGGATGACCCGGCGATCATCGCCGCACTGGGATCAGATATATTTTATCTTGGCTGTCTGGGGTCGACCCGGACGCATGCCAAGCGGCTGGAACGGTTGGCGGCAGCGGGCATGGGGCCGACGCAGATTGCGCGCATTCATGCCCCCGTTGGCCTGAATATCGGGTCGCGCGGCCCCGGAGAAATCGCAGTGTCGATACTGGCGCAGATCACCCAAGTGTTGCGGCAGGGATGAAATTCGGGCCGATACCCGTGGCCGAGGCCGCAGGGGCAATCCTTGCCCATTCCATGCGTCTGCCGGGCGGCAGGATCGGCAAGGGGATGGTGTTGAACGCGGGTCATGTCGCGGCGATGCAAGAGGCGGGTCTTTCCGAGGTTACGGTCGCCCGTCTGGAGGGCGGTGACCTGCACGAAGACGCGGCCGCCACCAGATTGGCCGCGGCCGTTCTGGCGCGGGATGCGGCAGGTCTGGAACTTGATGCGGCCAGCACGGGGCGCGTGAATATTCGGGCAACCGCGCCGGGGGTCGTGTTGCTCGATACCGCGGCGATCCATGGCGCGAATGCCCTGAACCCGATGATAACGATCGCGACGGTGCCGCCGTTTCACCGGATGGCCGCGCGAGGGCTGGTCGCCACGATCAAGATCATCGCCTATGGTGTGCCGGCCGCCGATGTGGAAGCCGCCGCAAGGCGCGCAGACGGCGCGATCGGCTTTGCCACGCCGATCTATTCCACCGCCACCCTGATCGAGACGCGGACCGGGCCGGTTCCCGGCGACAAGGGGCGGCGCGCATTGAAGACCCGGCTTGATCGGTTGGGAATCGCCTTGGACAGCCGCGTGGTGGTGCCCCACACCGAAGATGCGGTTGCCAAGGCCCTCACCGCTGCGTCCGGCCAAATTGTGTTCATCCTGACCGCCTCTGCGACCTCTGATATCCGCGACACCGCGCCCGAGGGGGTCCGCAGGGCAGGGGGCGTGGTGACGCAATTTGGCATGCCCGTTGACCCGGGGAACTTGCTTTTCATCGGCGAATTGGGCGCGCGGCCGGTGATCGGCCTGCCCGGATGCGCACGCTCGCCCGCGCGTAACGGCGCAGACAGCGTCTTGGAGCGGGTCGCTTGTGGCGTGCCGGTGACGCCCGCCGACATTGCCCGCATGGGGGTCGGTGGCCTGCTCAAGGAAATACCATCTCGGCCACGTCCGCGCGAAACCCCGCGCGGCTGACGATTGCCCCAGAAAAGCATTTGCGATTCCGATTTTCCATGGTTGGGTAGACACAAGTAGAAGGAGGAAATGAATGACCAAAGTCACGATGACCGTGAACGGCAAATCCGTCTCGGCGGACTCCGAAGCGCGCACGCTGTTATCTGAATTTCTGCGCGAAGGTTTGCGCCTGACGGGGACCCATGTCGGTTGCGACACCAGCCAATGCGGCGCCTGCGTCGTGCATGTGGATGGGCTGGCTGTGAAAAGCTGCACCGTTCTGGCACAGGATGTGGCGGGCGCCGAGGTGCGCACCATCGAAGGGATGGCCAATGCCGACGGAAGCCTTGGGGTGATCCAGCAGGCGTTTCAGGACCACCACGGGCTGCAATGCGGGTTCTGCACACCGGGCATGGTGATGACGGCGGCGTCACTGCTCAAGGACAACCCAAAGCCCACCGAACACGAGGTGCGTGAATACCTTGAGGGCAATATCTGCCGCTGCACCGGGTATCACAACATCGTCAAGGCGATCATGGCTGCCAGCGGGCAGGACGTGTCGGCAATTGCCGCCGAATAAGGTCTGCCACGCCCTTTGAGGAGGGGGCGCGCGCGGTGCTTGGGAAGGACAAAAGGAGGAGGGGTTAGCCCCTCATGATGCCTCAAGGCCCCCTATTGTGGCGGCGCCGGGGGATGACAGACAAGGGAGGATGACCATGCCAAAGGATCATGGGATCGGCGCCAGCAGCAAGCGGCGCGAAGATGTGCGGTTCTTGACTGGAAAAGGCGTCTATACAGACGATATGGCCATGCAGGGGCAGGTGCACGCGGTGATGGTGCGGTCCACGGTGGCGCATGGCAAGATCGTGTCCATCGACACCAGCGGCGCCTTGGAGATGCCCGGCGTTCTGGCCGTGTTCACGGGGGAGGATTTCGTGGAGGTCGGGGGCAACCCCGCCGGCTGGCTGATCCATTCCCGCAATGGCGAACCGATGCGCGAACCCAAGCGCCCCGTGCTGGCGCATGGCAAGGTCCGTCATGTGGGCGATGCCTATGCGGCCGTGATCGCGGAGACCTATGCACAGGCCAAGGATGCCGCCGAAGCGGTGGCCGCAGCGGCACAGATCGCGGAATTGCCCGCCATCATCGACATGAAGACGGCCGTGGCCGACAGCAGCAACCGGGTGCATGACGAGATCCCCGACAACGTCTGCTTCGATTGGGGCTGGGTCGAGGATAACCGCGCCGCTGTCGACGCCGCCATGAAGGCCGCGCCGCATGTCACGACGCTGGAACTGGTCAACAACCGTCTGGTGCCGAACGCCATCGAACCCCGCGCCTCCATCGGCGAATATTTCCCCGGAACGGGCAATTACAAGCTGACCACGACCAGCCAGAATCCGCATATGACGCAGCTTCTGATTTCGGCCTTCGTCTTGGGCATTCCCGAACACAAGCTGACCGTGGTGGCGCCCGACGTGGGCGGCGGTTTCGGCTCCAAGATCTACCATTACGGCGAAGAGGCGCTGGTGCTGGCCGCGTCCAAGAAACTGGGCCGCCCGGTGGCTTGGACGGCCGAGAGGTCGGAAAGTTTCCTGAGCGACGCGCATGGCCGCGACCACGTGACCAAGATCGAGGTTGGCGCGACGCTGGACGGTGAAATCCTTGCGTTTCGCACCGAAACGCTTGCGAACGTGGGCGCATACCTGTCGAATTTCGCGACCGTGACGCCGACCTTCCTGCATGGCACGGTGATGGCGGGACCCTACAAGGTGCCCCATGTCTACGTGAACCTGAAGACCGTGTTCACCAACACCGCACCGGTTGACGCCTACCGGGGTGCGGGCCGGCCAGAGGCGACCTATTCGCTGGAACGCGTGGTCGACAAGATGGCGCGCGAATTAAAACTCGATCCCATCGAGGTGCGCCGCAAGAACCTTCTGACCCCTGATCAGTTCCCCTATACCACGCCGGTGGCGGTGATTTACGATACGGGTAACTATCAGGCAACATTGGAAAAATCGCTCGAACTCGCGGATTATGACGGGTTCGGCGCGCGGGCAGCGGACAGCGCCAAGCGTGGTAAGCTGCGCGGTATCGGCCTGTCGACATGGGTCGAGGCTTGCGGGCTTGCGCCCTCGCATCTGGTGGGGGTCCTTGGTGCGCGCGTGGGTCTTTACGATGCCGCGACGGTGCGTGTGAACGCCACGGGGTCGCTGAGTGTGATGGTAGGCGCGCATTCCCATGGTCAGGGCCATGAGACCGTGTTCGCGCAGATCGTGGCCGACAAACTTGGCATCCCTGAGGAGAACATTGATATCGTCCATGGCGACACCTCCAAGGTTCCTTTTGGAATGGGGACGTATGGATCGCGGTCGCTTGCGGTCTGTGGCTCTGCCGTGACCAAGGCGGTGGACAAGATCATCGCCAAGGGCAAGAAGATCGCGGCCCACATGCTTGAGGCGGCCGAGGGCGATATCGTCTTTGAAAACGGGTCCTTCAGCGTTGCAGGCACCGACAAGTCCAAGAGCTTCGGAGAGATCGCGTTCTCGGCCTATGTCCCGCACAACTATCCGCTGGAAACATTGGAGCCGGGGCTGGAGGAGACGGCGTTCTACGACCCCGGAAACTTCACCTATCCCGCCGGCGCGTATCTGTGCGAGGTCGAGGTTGACCCCGAAACTGGCAAGGTCGAGGTGGTCAATTTCACCTGTGCCGACGATTTTGGCAACGTCATGAACCCGATGATCGTCGAGGGGCAGGTCCACGGCGGCGTCGCACAGGGGATCGGTCAGGCGATCATCGAACAGACGAGCTATGACGCGGACGGCCAGCTTCTGAGCGGATCCTACATGGAATACGCCATGCCACGGGCGGATGACATGCCGATGTTCACCGTCGATCATTCTTGCGTCACGCCTTGCACGCATAACCCGTTGGGGGCAAAGGGCTGTGGGGAGGCGGGGGCGATCGGATCGCCGCCCGCCGTCGTGAACGCAGTCATCGATGCGTTGCAGCGCGGCGGGTACACACATGTCACCCATGTCGACATGCCCCTGACCCCCAGCCGGGTCTGGCAGGCGATGCAAGGCTGATCCCGTCCGGCGTTGGTGGTTGTCGCCAGCGCCGGGTTTGAGTTTTTTTGCCAAGATGAAGGGGAAACCCTTTGGAGAGGACACCGAGATGTACAACTTCGAATTCACCAAGCCGACAACCATCGCCGATGCCGTGGCCGCCTTGAAAGCTGATGAGGCGCAGGCGCTGGGCGGGGGGCAGACATTGCTTCCGACCATGAAACAAAGGCTTGCCGCGCCTTCCTCGTTGGTCAGCCTGACCGCGATCCCCGAGATGCAGGGCGTCTGCATGTCGGATGCGAACGAGGTTTGCGTCGGCGGCGCCACCCCCCACGCCAGCGTCGCAATCCACGCGGCGACGATGTTTCCCGCGCTGGCGGCGCTGGCGAACCGGATCGGCGATCCCGCAGTGCGGAACCGGGGTACCGTGGGGGGATCGCTGGCAAACAACGACCCGTCCGCGTGCTATCCCGCAGCCGCATTGGGGACCGGGGCCACCATCAAGACCAACACCCGTGAAATCGCTGCGGACGACTATTTTCAGGGGATGTTCACGACCGCGCTTGAGGATGGCGAGATCATCACCGAGGTGCGGTTTCCCGTTCCTGAAAAGGCGAATTACCAGAAATTCGTTCAGCCCGCCTCCCGGTTTGCCTTGGTTGGGGTGTTCGTGGCGAAATACGCCGATGGCGCGCGCGTGGCCGTAACCGGCGCGTCGTCGGACGGGGTTTTCCGTTGGGCCGAGGCCGAGGCCGCACTGAGCGCGGATTTCAGTGCAGGGGCACTTGCCGGGCTGGCTGTGCCGGGCGGCGACATGATCTCTGACCTGCATGGATCGGGCGAATACCGCGCGCATCTGGTCAAGGTGATGACCGGCCGCGCGGTGACGGCTGCGGCCTGAGCGACGTCGCGAAAGCATAGGCAAGGCAGTTGGATCGTTGCCTTGCCGCCTGGTCAGCAGCCTGTGCCGTCCAGCATAGGCCCCGTCTTGATGCGGAAGTCGCCCTGATGACGTGGGGGACGCAGGCGCAGCCGCCAATCCCGATGCGGGTATTGCCCGGAAAATAGGTTACAAAGAATCGCGATTTCCCGATTTTTTGTAACCTATTTTGGCATCGCGCCACAAAAAAGGGCGCGGGACCCCGAGGTCGCGCGCCCTGATCTCGATTGGATCGGAGGTCTACTTGGCCGGCCCGATCATCATCACCATCTGGCGGCCTTCCATTCTGGGCATGTTCTCGATCTTGCCCAAGCCATCCACATCCGCAGCAACGCGTTCCAGCAATTCGCGGCCCAGGTTCTGGTGCGCCATTTCGCGACCACGGAACCGCAAGGTGACTTTCACCTTGTCGCCGTTTTCCAGAAACTTGGTCACGCTGCGCATCTTGACCTCATAGTCGTGCACGTCCGTATTGGGACGAAACTTGACCTCTTTGACCTCGATGATCTTTTGCTTCTTGCGCGCCTCGGCTTCCCGTTTTTGCGTCTCGTACTTGAATTTTCCGAAGTCCATGATCTTGCACACGGGCGGTTCGGCGTTGGGCGAAATTTCGACCAGATCCAGTCCGGCTTCCTCGGCCATCTGCATGGCGCGCGCAGGCGTCACGACGCCGACGTTTTCTCCTTCGGCTCCGATCAGGCGGATTTCAGTGGAACGAATACGGTCATTTACGCGGGGGCCGGTCTCACGTTGCGGCGGCGCGTTGTGTGGTCTGCGGGCTATGGGCCAAGTCCTTCTGTCATGGCGATTTGAGGCCCCAAGTTACCTGTCGCCGTGGGCGCTTTCAAGGCCATTTGCGGCAGATCGGATGCTTGCGTGGATACGATTGCTTGCTTTCCCGTTGTCTTGTTTCAATTGGCGCATTATCTGCCCACCATAACTGCCAGAAAATCAATTGGGGGATCCCATGAATAGAGCCTTGATCATTATCGTGCTGCTGGCCGCAATCGGCGGTGGCGCATATTACATCGTGCAGAACCGCAATGCCGCCGAAGAAGCCGCGATCGCGGCCGCTGAAGCGGAGGCGGCCGCGATCGCCGAAGCGGAAGCTGCCGCCGCTGCCGCTGTCGCCGCTGCTGAAGAAGCCGCCGCCGCCGCCGAAGCGGAGGCTGCCGCCCTTGCGGCCGCTGCTGAAGAAGAAGCCGCCGCCGCGATCGCCGCAGCGGAAGAAGCTGCCGCCGCTGCCGCTGCCGAGGTTGAAGCGGCCGCTGCTGCTGCCGCAGAGGAAGCCGCCGCTGCCGCCGCTGCCGTGACCGAAACTGTTGAAGGCGCTGTTGAAGGCGCTGCTGAGGCTGTTGAGGGTGCCGCGACGGACGCCGTCGAGACGGTGACCGATCTGGTGGGTGGGGCAACCGAGACGTCCGCCGATCTGTCCGACGTGCTGACGGTTGAGGGCTTTGACGCCGACGCGGCTTTGGCCGCAGTCGAAGCCTCCGACCTGAACCCGCTGGTGAAAACCACATTGTCCGCATCGATCGAGCAGGCCCGTGACAACCCGGCGATGGTGGAAGCCGTCGTGGCACAGGTCCGCGAGGCGTTTGGCCTTTGAGGTCAGGCAATCGCTGAAATGAAAAACCCCCGCGCCAGTCTGGCGCGGGGGTTTTTTATTGACCCGATCGCAAGGTCGTTTAGTCCAGAAATGCCTTTTCCACCACGTAATGCGCGGGGCGCGAATTGGCCCCTTCTTCCAACCCGTAACCCTCGAGCATCTCCTTGATCTCAAGGTTGAAGGCGAGGTTGCCACAGACCATGGCTCGGTCCGTCTCGGGGTTCAGGCTGGGCACGCCCAGATCATCGTAGCATTTTCCTGACCGCATCAGGTCTGTGATGCGGCCCATGGTTGGGCTGTCTTCGCGGGTCGTCGTGGGGTAATAGCGCAGCTTGTCGGCAAAGCCTTCGCCGATCAACTCCTCCAACATCTCGTCGCGGCGGATGCTGTTGATCAGCTCCGCACCATAGGCCAGTTCGCCCACCTCGCGACAGGTATGGGTGACGATGACCTCGTCATAATCGGTATAGGTCTGCGGGTCGCGCAGCAGCGATGCGAAGGGTGCGAACCCGGTGCCGGTCGCAAACAGCCACAGCCGCTTGCCCGGCAACAGGGCGTCGTGCACCAGCGTGCCCACGGGTTTGGGGCGCAGGATGATCTGTTCACCCGGCTGGATGTGCTGCAGTCTTGAGGTCAGCGGCCCGTCCTGCACCTTGATGGAATAGAACTCAAGCTCGTCATCCCATGACGGAGAGGCGATGGAATAGGCACGCAAGAGCGGCTTGCCGTTGTCCCCCATCAGTCCGATCATCACGAATTCTCCCGAACGGAACCGCAAAGACGCCGGCCGCGTGCAGCGAAAGCTGAACAGGCGGTCGGTCCAATGGGTCACGTCGGTCACGGTCTGCGCATCGGGCAGAGTAGGGGTGGCCTTGACGGGAGTGGCTGTCATGTCTGTCACGGGTCTCTGCTCGGTCATTGTGTCATTCCGGGGAATGCCCCGGTTCCTGTGTTGTAGGCATTGATCTGGATCAGGGGAAGTGCGGGTTAGCCGCGCACCCGGGCCTGATAATCCCCCGCAGCCCAATCGGCGCGGGCGCGCCATTGGTCTTGGGGCTGGCGCGCGGCAAGTGTCGCGTCGATTTCCACCTCGTCAAACCCGCTACGCCGGGCCATGGCATACTGATCGGCAAGCACATGGCCGCGGGCGCGCAGGCGCCCTTTGTATCCCATGGCGCGCAGTCGGCGCGCCAGCGTAAAGCCGCGCCCGTCGGCAAATGAGGGGAAAGCGATTCGGATCATCGTAATCCGGCCCAGATCATCGGTCAGGGCCGCCACGTCGTCGGAGGGGGCAAGATCGACGCCCGCGTTGGCGGCGATGCCTTCCGCCAGTGGCGCAAACCCGCAGCCCCAGTTTTCGACCGCAAAGCCAGTATCAGTCACGATTATTGCATCAGCCATCACGGGTGCCCTTCATCTTGGCAAGAAAACTCATTGCGCGGCATCTCAACATTCATGACGCGTGTTTCAAAGGCACGCGAACCATTTTCCCATCCACGAAATGGATGCCGCATTCCTGTTTTTCGGTATTGCGCCAACGGCCTGCGCGCGGGTCTTCGCCGGCTGACACCGGACTGGTGCAAGGGGCACACCCGATGGAGGGGAAGCCGCGCGCGACAAGAGGATGCCGTGGCAAGCGATTGTTGATCATGTACTCATGCACATCGTCAGGTTGCCAATGCGCCAGCGGATTGATCTTGATGCGGGCTTCCTGCTCGGCCTCGAAGAACGCGAGATTGGCCCGCTGGCCGCCCTGAAACCGTTTGCGCCCGGTGATCCATGCGTCGAACGGAGCCAGCGCGTGGTGCAGGGGTTGGGTCTTGCGCAGGTCGCAGCAGGCGTCGGGATCGGTCTGGTGCAGGCGGCCATCCGGGTCCGCGTGGGCCAGCGTGGTGCGGCTGGCGTGGATGGTGCGGATATCGGTCAGGCCCAGTTTTTGCGCCAACTCGGCCTGATAGCTCAGGGTTTCTGGGAACAGCATCTCGGTGTCGATGAACAGGACCGGCGTCGATCTGTCGATGACCGAAACCATGTGCAAAAGCACGACCGATTCCGCACCGAAGGCACTGACCAGTGCCACGCGCCCGGTGTCGGCATCGCCGAGGGCCCGTTCAAGCACCGCCGTGGCACCATGGTGGACGTAGCGATTGTTCAGCTGTCCAACCCGTGCCGCGACGGGCGCAAAATGCAGGTCAGGCGGCATCGGATCGCGCCTCGCTCGGGTAGAGCGCGGCCTTGAATGGGGCCAGCCCGGTGCGCCTGTAGGTCTGCAAAAAGGTCTCGGACGTGTCCGTGCGCAGGTCGAGATAGGCCATGACCAGCCGTTCGATAGCGGAGATCACCTCGTGTGCGCCGAACCCGGGGCCGGCACGTTCGCCAATCACCGCGTCCGCAGTGCCGTCACCGCCAAGGGTGATCTGGTAGTTCTCCACCCCTGCGCGGTCGAGCCCCAGAATGCCGATATGGCCCACATGGTGATGCCCGCAGGCGTTGATGCAGCCGGAGATCTTGATCTTCAGCGGTCCGATCTCGTGCTCAAGCTTGAGGGCATCGAAATGGGTTGCGATCTCTTGGGCGATGGGGATGGAACGCGCGGTTGCCAGCGCGCAGTAATCCATTCCGGGGCAGGCGATGATATCTGAGATCAGGCCGACGTTCGCGGTGGCCAACCCCGCATCGCTCAGCGCGGCGTGGATCGCTGGCAGGTGACGGCGGGGGACATGGGGCAAGATGACGTTCTGTTCATGGGAAATGCGCAGTTCGTCATGGGCATAGCTCTGGGCCAGATCGGCCATGACGCGCATCTGGTCTGCGGTCGCATCACCCGGCGTGGCGCCATGCGCCTTGAGGCTGATGGTGACGATCGCATAATCGGGATGGCGATGGGCGGTCACGTTGGTGTCGACAAAGGCGCGATAGGCCGCCGATGCGGCAAGAACGGGGGTCGCAGGCCCAGCGTCGAAGGCGGGCGGCGCAAATTGCGCGGTAATCGCCGCCAGCATGGCCTGATCGACGCCGGTAAACAGCGGCTTGCGGGCAGCGAATTCCGCCGTGACCAAACGCTTGATCTCTTCCAGACCGGTTTCGTGGACCGTGATCTTGATCCGGGCTTTGTATTTGTTGTCGCGACGGCCCAGCAGATTATAGACGGCAACGATCGCTTCCAGATAAGGCAGCAGGTCGGCTTGTGGCAGGAAGTCGGCCAGCACCTTGCCGATCATCGGCGTGCGGCCCAGCCCGCCGCCGACCAGCACCTGATATCCGATGGCCCCGTTGCGTTCCACGATTCTGAGGCCGATGTCATGAGCGGCAGTAACCGCACGGTCATTCGGGCTTCCGGTGACGGCGACCTTGAACTTGCGCGGCAGGAACTGAAACTCGGGGTGATCGGTTGACCATTGGCGGATCAATTCGGCGACTGGCCGGGGGTCGGCGACCTCGTCAGCGGCGGCGCCGGCGAAATGGTCTGCGGTCACATTACGGATGGTATTGCCGGACGTCTGGATGGCGTGCATTTCCACATCGGCCAGCGCATCCAGAATGTCGGGCACATCGCCGAGGAGCGGCCAGTTGAACTGGATGTTCTGGCGAGTCGTGAAGTGGCCATAACCCTTGTCCCAGCGATCCGCGATCATGGCCAACTGCCGCATCTGGGCGCTATTGAGCGTGCCATAGGGGATGGCCACCCGCAGCATGTAGGCGTGCAGTTGCAGGTAGAGGCCGTTCATCAGACGGAGCGGCTTGAATTCATCCTCGGTCAGGCTGCCGTCGATCCGGCGTTCAACCTGCGCGCGGAACTGGGCCACACGGTTGCGGACGAAGGAATGATCGAAATCGGTGTAGGCATACATGGCGTGCTCCTGTCCGGCGGTCGGAATTCGTTTGCTGAAGTCGGGTCTGTTTCAGACCGTTTCCTGCTTGCCGTGGGCGTAGTTGGACGGGCCGCGTGTCCGGAACGCCTCTCGGAAATGGGTGGGTTGCGGTCCCTGCGGGCCTGCGGTCATGTCGGCAAGATACGGGCCTACGACCTCGTGTGCGCGGGCCTCGGCATCCAGAAGGGCCAATGCCGCTGCGGCCTCATTCGTGAACAGATCGGCCTCGGCGAGGCGGCGGGTCCAATCGCCATCTGCTGCCAGATACACCACGTCGCCTTCGAACAGGGCATTGGCGGTGACGACTTTGGGGGTAAATACGCTGGCCATCAGGCGTGCTCCTGCTTGAGAATGGGGAGAGAGGCGGCGCTGCGCGGGGCAAGGCCGTAAAGGAGGATGGCGGGGCCGGTCAGGGCGGCGGCTTCCAGATCGGCGGCCAGACGGGACAGGGTCGTGGCGACCATGCGGCTTTCCGGCCGGGAGGCGTTTTCAACCGCGGTAATGGGCGTGTCGGGCGCCGCGCCGTGCATCAGCAGGCGGCCTTGAATAAACCGCGCACCGCGCAGACCCATGTAGATGGCCGCAACTTCGCCCGCGCGCGCAAGGCCGCGCCAGTCGTGTTCGGCTAAGCCCTTCATGTCGTGCCCCGTCAGCAGGCGAATGGCGCTGTTGCGGTCGCGTTTGGTCAGGCTTTGGCCAATCGATGCGGCGGCGGCGCTGGCTGAGGTGATGCCGGGGACGATGTTCCAGTCGATACCGGCGGCATCCAGCGCCTCGATTTCTTCGTCAAGGCGACCGTAAACGCCCGGATCGCCGGATTTGAGGCGCACGACATGGGCACCTTGGGCGGCATGTTCGACCATGAGGGCGCAGATATCACTTTGCGCCATGGCCGGGCCAAAGCCCTTTTTCCCAGCGTCGATCAGGGTTGCTTCGCGGCGGGCCAGTTCAAGGATCGCGGGCGATACCAGACGGTCATGGATCACCACATCGGCGGTGTCCAATGCCCGGCGGGCCTTGAGGGTCAGCAGTTCGGGGTCACCGGGGCCTGCGCCCACCAGTTCCACCCGGCCAACGCGGGGGGCGGTTGACAGGTGATGGGAAAGCAAGGTTTCAAGCGCGGCCGTGATCTTGGCTTCGGATTGTTCAGCAATGACTTGCGGGCCGGTGTCGAAATAGTAGTCAGCCCAGAAGTCGCGGCGTTTGCGGCCCATGGGCAGCGCGTCAGCGGCCTTGCGAAAGGCTTTGCCGATCCGGGCGAGGGTGCCAAGCGTCGGCGGTAAACGGGCCTCAAGATCTGCCTTGATGGCGCGTGCCAGCACGGGGGCCGCACCCTCGGTGCCGATGGCGATGGTTACCGGGTCACGGTCGACGATCGCGGGGGTGATGAACTGGCTGTTTTCAAGGTTGTCGACCCAATTGGTCAGCGCCCCGTCGGCCTGCGCCAGACGGGTCACACGGGCATCTTCGGCGCCATCGTCATTGGCCGCATAGAACAGGGCCGAGCAAAGCGCATCGCCCGGTTCCAGCGCACGTCGGGTCAGGTGGAGACGGCCCTCATTGGCCCAATTCACGATTTCAGACGCCGGATCGGCGGCGAAGACGTTCAGGTGCGCCTCGGTCTTCATAAGCAGCCGAAGCTTGGCCAGTGCGGCATCGCCGCCACCCGAAAGCGTGATGCGACGGCCAGCGACGGCAAGGAAGATCGGAAAATGCTGCATGTCGGAACCTGACGGGCTGTTTCAGCAATGAAGATAGAACAATTTCCCGCCAAACGGCAGATCGCACTTGCTGAAAGGGACGCTTGTTCGTTATTGCATCGGCAATGAGATACACCGTTCCTTGATCGAAAGACCCGCAGGATGACAGTTCAGATCGACGCGCTTGACCGGAAAATCCTTGGAGCGTTGCAGGCGGATGCCAGCCAATCACTGGATGAAATCGCCAAGAAAGTGGGGTCGTCCAAGACGCCCGTCTGGTCACGGATTCGCAAGCTGCGGGAAGCTGGCGTGATCGGTCAGCATACCGTTTTGCTGGATGCGGAGGCTTTGGGGCTGGAGGCGTGTTTCTTCGTGCTGATCCGGACGGCAGAACATGAAACGGCTTGGCAACAGACCTTTCTGGCGGCGCTTCGCGCCCGTCCCGAAGTCATGGAGGCGCATCGGCTGGCCGGCGAGATCGACTATATCCTGAAAGTGAGGGTCAAGAATGCGCGCGCCTATGACGTGTTCTATCAGGCGCTCATCTCTGAGGTGAAGATCTACAATGTCACCGCGCTGCTGAGCATGGAGGAGATCAAAGCCTCGCCGGTTCTTCCACTGGAACTAATCGGGTAATGACCTGAGCGCCGCCTTCCAAGGTTCTGTGAACGGGGCATTTGTTTGCAATTTCGAGGAGCCTCTGGCGCTGATCTTCATCAAGGGTTCCATCCAGCTTGATGATGCGGGTGAAGCTGTCCAGCGGTGTGTTCGGGCCGCCGGCATCTTGGGCATGGACCCGGTCGTGCAGCACATCGACCGATATATGATCCAAGGGCCAGCCCTTGCGCCGGGCATACATGCGAATGGTCATCGAGGTGCAAGCACCCAGACCTGCCGCCATGAACTGATAGGGCGTCATGCCGCGATTGGTGCCGCCATATGACAGCGGTTCATCCGCCAAGGCGTGATGGTGGCGCCCGGCCTGAACGTCTTGCAAGAAACCATCGGGGTCTGCCTCGGCGACGCGCGTGACACCTTCCGGCGCGCCGGGGGGCGGCGCGGGCGGGCGCAGTTCAAGGTAACGTCCTGCCCATGCGGCAATCACCTCGGCGGCATAGCTGGCATCCTCGGGCCGCGTGATCAGGTGGTCGGCCGTATCCAGCGTCACGAAGCTTTTGGGGTGGCGCGCGGCCGCGAAGATGCGCGTGGCGTTGTCGATGCCGACAACTTCGTCGCGGGGGGCGTGCAAGATAAGCAAGGCCTTGTGCAGCTTGGCGATGGCGGGGGCAAGTTGTTCGGCGGATACGTCGTCGACGAAAGCCTTGCCGATCCGCATGACCCGACCGCCAAGGATCACCTCGCCGACGCCTTCGGCGGCAATCGTTTCCAGCGCATCGCCGAAATTATGGGTGACGTGTCCCGGATCGAACGGCGCGCCGATTGTCGCGACGGCCTTGGCGCTGGCAATGCGGCCCGCTGCGCGCAATACGGCCGCCCCGCCGAGCGAATGACCGATCAACAGCGACGGCGCCATGCCCCGTGCCGCCAGTGCCTTTGCCGCAGCCAGCAAGTCATCGACATTGGACGTGAAAGAGGTGTTTTCAAATTCGCCAGCCGAATGGCCAAGGCCGGTAAAATCAAACCGAAGGGTGGCAATGCCCATCGTCGCAAGGCGCGCGGCGATGCGGCGTGCGGCGGGAATATCCTTGCCGCAGGTAAAGCAATGCGCCAGCAGCGCCGTGGCAAGGTGTGGCCCATCGGGCAGATCAAGCCGCGCGGACAGGTCATGGCCGCCATGGCCGGGAAAGGTGAAGCGTTCGGTTGGCATTGGGGGGCCTTTCATTGCCTACCCCGCGACGATGTTCGCTGCTTGCCCGTCATACAAGGCCAGAGACGTTATTTTCACGCGCTCGTGTGAGGGCCGTGGATGGCCGGGCAGTGCCCATATGTGGCCAAATGTGGGCCGACTTTTCTTGAATTTTCCACGTTTCAGAGCCGTTAACGGCCCAATTGTCCTGTCAGGTGCAATCATTGGGGACGGGCAAAATGCCTTCGTCGGGCAAAGTAAAGGCCGGCGGGGATCGCAGAGGATCGCCTAAGATGGTATTTGAAAAGCATGAGCCGGACACGCCGGATGACCATACGCCGGCAAGTTGGGCCGACCGGGTAAGACGCGCCATGTCGGGTGCGTGGCAAGATCTGGCCGGGGCGCTGGATCTGCCGCCGGAGTTGCCGCAGTTGCATCTTGACCTTGTGAAGGCGGGCCCGCGCGCCATCAGTCTAAGGTTGGACATGCCCGATGCCCCGCTGTTCATCAAGCTGTTCGACCGCCCCGGAACGCAGTCCGCGTTCGAGGCCGAGACGCGCGCATTGCTGGCGCTGCATGACAGCGGTCTGGTGCCGCGGCTACGCGCCTTTGACACAAAGCGCCGGTTTCTTGTGACCGAATGGGCCGGCGTGGCGCTGACCTCCGGGATCATCGATGGCATCAGTTCGGTCCAATTCGGGCGTGAGCTTGGCATCTGGCTGGCAGAATATGACATGGTGGCGCCGACGGAGCCCGCCACCGGCAACTGGGCGACATATCTTGCGTGTTGCGGCCTTGATGCGGGTCTGATCCGGATGCCCGAGGCGGCGGCGTTGCTGGACGAGATGCAGATTTTTGGGCTTGGTCTGGCACAGAATGACGCAGCGTTTCACAATTTCCTGATCGGCGAGGACCACGCGTTGCGACGCTGCGACTTCGAGAGGGCCTCGGCCCGGCCGCGCGGGTGGGATTATGTCCTGACTCACAACGCCCTGTTCGAACGCGATCCGTCCACCGCGCCCGAGGCCGTCGCCGCAATGGCAGAGGCGTTTGCCGACACCCATCGCGGCGCGCTTTTGGTCGAAGATCTTGATCAGGTCGCCCGGATTACCTTTTGCGCCCGCGCCAATGCGGGCATGGCGGAGGCCGCATAATGGCAACTGAAACCCTGACCATTGCACTTACCCCGAACATCAGGAAGGACGAGGTCAAAGGCACCGATTACGTGTCGGACGAGAACGATACCCAGATTGTGACCCTGACCGATGGCGGCAATATCGAGGGCCGGACCTTCATGGTGGCAAAGTTTGGCATGCGATCGCCGGGAAA
>JAFMHK010000027.1 GCA_017854585.1 Paracoccaceae bacterium | reverse complement strand
CGGGCTGCCACCATAACCCCGTTCTTCGCTCTTCAGATAACCTGATTCGTTCGGTGAATAAACAGCCGCTGCGGCGTGCTGTAGAATCGTATCTCGTGCCTCTTGCGTGCTTCCAGCTTCTGCTAAAGTACGATAGGTCATAAGAGCGTTTTGACGGTGCCTATTTGTGACGACATTATGCTTATGTGCGCTAAAATTCCGGATACATTGAAAAAGACCAAACGCCAACACGAAAAATATAAGCAGCTTGCTTGCCGTCAGTTGGATTGCCTCAGAAATGCTATCAGCCCTCAATATTTCTATGCTTGGAAATAACAACGAGAGAGCTGCATAAAACAAAACGACTGCTGCCATCACTATAGACGCAACCATCCAACTATACGAAGCGGCTTCATGGTTGTCTGCTTCTATTTTGAAATGTATTGCTTCCTGACTAACTCCTTGCTCCGCGGCTGCTATTCGCACTTCCGCCAGAATTGACTGGGCACTTTGGGACGACTCGTTCAGTTCATTTACAACTTTATCGGTCTCATCTCTAACAGTCTGTACTGCCGCTCGCCCTTCAGCTTCCAATCTACTAAAGTCAACAGTTCGCGCGACAGCGTAAGAAATCAGTGGGAATAGGTTAGTGAAATTTGGCTCATAGGCCGAATTCAATTCAGATATTAGGGAACGTCTGATCAACGTCTTCTGCTGCGCCGACGTTCCGGCTTGAAGGCAGCTTGGGGCGCCAGACGGCCTATTTCCAGCAATTTTCGTGCTGTTTTGGCCGCCTGAGGGGGGGGATTGGCCGATTTTGGGCAGACTCCGCCTCATGTCGCCAGCCTTCTACGCGTCAGGAACAGGTTGCCGAGGGCGAACAGCGTGAACAGATGGGCCCGGTTTTTGGCCAGCCCGCGGTAGCGCGTCTTCACATGGCCGAACTGGCGTTTGAGGATCCGGAACGGATGCTCAACCTTGGCCCGCACCTTCGCGATGATCCGGTTGATCTGTTCATCGAGCGGGTCCAGCTCGCCGCCCTTGGGGGCCTTGCGCATGACGCCCCAGAATACTGCCCTTTCCTTCGTGAAGGCCGCCTCCCGTTCGGAATGGACGTAGCCCTTGTCCGCCCAGACAGATGTCTCGTTGCCGTGCAGCAGTTCGTCCCAGACCTGGCTGTCATGGGTCTTGGCTGTGGTGGTCTCCAAGCTGTGGACGATACCGCTGTCGGCGTCGGCGCCGATATGAGCTTTCATCCCGAAGTACCAGTCGTTGCCCTTCTTGGTCGATGACATCTCCGGGTCCCGCGCTTTGGCCTCGTTTTTGGTCGAAGACGGCGCATCAATGATGGTCGCATCGACCATCGTGCCAGAGCGCAACGTGATGCCCTTGTCGGCCAGATAGCCGTTCACTTCGGCGAAGATCGCCTCGGTCAGTCCATGCCGCTCTAGCAGGTGCCGGAAGTTGAGGATGGTCGTCTCGTCCGGGATCCGGTCATCGCCCAGTTCGATCTCGGCAAAGCGCCGCATGGCCTCGCTGTCGTAGAGGCTCTCCTCCGCCATCGGATCGCTCAGCGCGTACCAGTTCTGCAGGAAGTAGACCCGCAGCATTGTCTCCAGGGGCATGGGTGGGCGACCACCCTTTGGTCCAACCTTCGGATAGTGCGGCTCGATCAGCGCCAGAAGCCGGCCCCAAGGGACAGCCGTATTCATCTCAGAAAGGAACTTCTCGCGCCGCGTCACCTTCTTCTTCAACGCATCTCGCAGGCCGGGAATGGCGGGTTGTTTCGGCATCGGTTGGGCCCCTCGAAAGCTTCGTTCCAGTCTACCAGATCACGTCGGAAACGGCAGGTTTTTCAGACTTTCCTACAGTAATCTTCAGGATTTATGTATTTCCGGGTACGCATTCGCCTCCATTGATGTTACTCAATAATCTCAAATCGCGTATTTAGTCCACGTCATGCCGATGGGTCAGGGATGGCGTCTAAAGTCATATGTCAGTTGATATCCTGAGTACTCACACGGAAATTTTATGTTGTGGCTCGGACGGGTTACTGACCAGAGGCAAAAATTCCCCCAGCTTTCTGGAGGGTCCCATTGTTTCTGACTGTGCTGACTGATTAGCCGTTCAAGATCCGATGAACACTCATCCGACTGATGCCCATAGTGTCTGCGATCTTGTATGTAGATAGACCTTCATCCTTGAGGCCCTTTACCTTGTCTCTGTCGATTGTGGGCTTGCGTCCCTTGTAGACCCCCTTGGCCTTAGCCTTGGCTATCCTTATAATCTTCACTATACCAATATCTTGGGAGATGTCTCAGCGAAGGCTACCGTCATCCAAAGCTGTCGCATCCGCTTCTGACAGCACCTTTGCGCCTGTCCCGGTCGTCGCGGAACTTCAGCGGTTCCACCCGTTTTCCATATACCCGACAGAGGCAAATTGCGGATCTGGGGAAGACGAAACAATGGCTGCGGTCTTGCCGGAAATATTTCAGACATCGACTTGGCGCTTGACGAAGGTGCCTTGCGTGGATGCTTTCGAAACGTCCGTCGGCAACTGGATAGATGCCTGAAACCCTGTTCCAGCGCCCGGGCGTGGCGAATTCAGAACCAGCGGGCTGCCGATACGGTCGGCAATCGCGGCGACGATGGTGAGGCCAAGCCCGCTGCCATCTATCGATGCGCCTGCACGCTCGAAGCGGGCCGTCAGCCGCTTCAGAGTTTCGGGTGGCACAGCCGACGCCTCGTTCGCGACAATCAATTGACCATCCGATGTCAACGTTATCTCGACAGGGGTAGTCTGCGAGCCGTGACGCAGAGCGTTCTCCACGAGGTTTCGGCACAGTATTCCGAACGCGTCGGGATCAAGGTCCGACATCACCGGCGTTTCCGGCAGCGTCAGCGCGATGCGATCACGACCTCCGGTGCGGGCCATATCCTCGATTACGACACGCGCAACGATTCTGAGATCAGCCGTTCGGTCAAGCCGAAGTCGTCCGCCTTCGGCCCGTGCGAGTTGCATCAGGCGTTCTGAAAGCCGCGTGAGCCGTTTGAGGGTGGCCTCGATGTCTGCCGCCCGCGCTGCGGCGGCTGGATCAAGCGTTTCCGACTGGAGCCGCTGCGCCTGCGCAATGGCGCCAGCCAGTGGCGTGCGCAACTCATGCGCGGCATTGGCAGCAAAACTTCGCTCCGCGTCGAATGCCGCGCGCAACCGCCCCAAAAGAGTGTTGAGGGTCGTCGCCAGCGGCGCGATTTCAGAAGGAAGCTCGTCCGCTGAAACCGGCGCGAGATCCCTCGCATCGCGGGCCTCAAGACTTCCGCGAAACCGGCGCAGCGAGCCCAAGCTGGTTCGCACCGCCACCATGATCGCCAAGAGCGCCATCGGCATGATAACAAGAAGCGGCAACCCAAGCCCCAACTGGATCTCGCGCGCAACCGCTGCGCGATGCTCGAGCGGTTCGGCGACAGATATCCGGATCGTTCCTTGCAGGACCGCATCGCTATAAAAGCGATGGGTCGCGGTCTGTCGAAAACCCGGCCCGTCATAGGCCGGAAACAAGTCAGGGTCTGCGGCATGAGATTGCAAAAGAATCCGCCCCCCGCCGTCACGCACCAGATAGGTGAAGAACTCGTCATGCTCCCGAATTGCGGCGAGCCTTTGCGTCACCCCGTCATCTTCACGTCCGATGATGTCCAGAACAGCCAGCGGCAGGATGCGTTCCGCAGTTTCACGCAATGCAGAATCGAAGACTTCGTCCATCTCGTTGCGAACGACCACGGCAGTGAGTGTGGCGGCGAGAACCCAAAGCAGCGTGAGAAGAATACCCAGCGACAGGCCCAACCGGCCCTGCAAACTTCGGGAAAACCTCATGGTTTGCCCAACCGATAGCCAAGGCCGCGTTCGGTCTCGATGACCAGCGCACCCAGTTTCTTGCGCAAACGGCTGACATGGACTTCGATGGTGTTGCTCTCCACCTCGGCGTCAAAGGCGTAAAGCTTCTCCTCGAGTTGCGGCTTCGACAGAAGCTGACCGGGGCGGGACAGAAACGCCTCGAAAAGTGCCCATTCGCGTGCGGTAAGCTGCATCGGCTTGCCCTCACTGCGAATGGTGCGGGCGGCAAGGTCGATTTCCAGCGACCCGTGCGTGACAATCGGATTTGGGTTGCCGGTATAACGACGTGCGACCGACCCGATCCGCGCCGATAGCTCGGCCAGATCAAACGGCTTAACGAGATAATCGTCCGCCCCTGCATTCAGTCCTTCGATCCGGTCAGACACCTGATCGAGCGCGGTCAGGATGATCACCGGCGTCACGTCGCCGGTCGCACGAAGCTTCTTAAGAAAGCTGATGCCGCGGCCATCGGGCAGCATAAGGTCAAGCAAGATCAGATCATAGGCGGCCGCGCGCACCGCGTCGCCCGCAGCATCCAGCCGGGTGACCCAGTCCACCGACTGGCCACCCCCTGCGATCTGGTCACGCACCGCAGCGCCCAGAACCGTATCGTCCTCGATAAGAAGGATGCGCATGGTTTTGAATTCCTTGTCCGACGCCCCTGCTTGATCCGTCCGCCTGACGCAAGGCTGACGTGACCCGACCCGTTGCTTCAGGCTCCCGTCAGCTTCAGCGCGCAACAGTTGCATCAAGCTGGCCACAATGAGGAGTTTGGCCCATGCAGAAGACATTGACAATTCTGGGATTTCTCGCGGTTCTGTCGGCCGGGCCGGCGTTGGCCAGCGATGATTGCTTTGTGCCGATGGCCGACTGGCAGCCGCGCGATGCCGTTGCCCGACTTGCCGCAGAAAACGGCTGGACGGTGCGCCGCATCAAGATCGACGACGGCTGCTACGAGATCGAAGGCGCCGACGCCGCAGGGCGCCGGATCGAGGTGACCGTCCACCCGTCCACGCTTGAGTTGATCGAGATCGAATACGAGATCGACGACGACAACGGCGATGGTTCCGACCAGAATCACGAAGGAGGCGATGATGACTGAAACAGTCCAGCAAGGCACACGACAACGGGATACTGCCAAGGCCGAAAAGCTGCGGGTCTGGGATCCGCTGGTGCGCGTGTTCCACTGGAGCCTCGTCGCAGCCTTCGCGGTGGCGTGGTTCACGGCGGAGGAGCTTTCGACCGTTCACGAAATTGCAGGTTACGTCGTCGCGGGGCTTGTTGCGTTCCGCCTCGTCTGGGGGTTGATCGGCAGCCGCTACGCCCGCTTTGCCCAGTTCCTGAAGGGGCCTGCCGCAACTGCCGCCTATCTGACCGACATGGTTCGCGGCAAGGAACGGCGCTATCTCGGCCATAACCCGGCAGGCGCCGCGATGATCGTGGTGCTTCTCTTGACGCTGTCCGGCACCGCGCTGAGCGGTTGGCTGATGGCCGAGCCTGAGCGTCTGGCGCTGCTGCCCGAGATGCCGCAAATCGTGACGGCCGCGTGGGCCGACGAAGAAGCCGGAGCCGACGTGGGCGATGGCGGCGGCGAGGCGATCAAGGAGGTGCACGAGGTCTTGGCCAACCTGATGCTGCTGTTGGTGGCACTTCATGTGGGTGGGGTCGTGCTGGCGTCCTTCCGGCACCACGAGAATCTCGCCCGCGCCATGGTCACCGGCGAAAAGCGTGCGCCGGAACCGGGCGATATCGCCTGACCATATCCGACTGACACCCCAAGGCCGACTGTCCCTTTGGCCGAACCTGGCCCCGCCTTTCCCCGGCGGGGCCTTTTTTCCAGACAGTACTCTAAAGCGGGAATCGCCGCCGCGAATGTCGCGCTCGATCTGAACGGCACGCTTCCCGAACTTGGCATCATGGCGGACCTCGTCGGCACCGATGGCGAGATGCGCGTGCAAAGGCTCCAGCCCGGCGGGCAAGGCTGGACCGTCGCGGCGGAGGCTCCGCACACTGATCGGCGCGCCGGCCTCAGTTGCTGCCATCGCGCAAAGCTGTGCCGAAGCCGACGCTTGAGCGACCGCACCGATGGTTCTTGGCCCGACAAAGGCACGGAACATGCCAAGAAACATGGGCTGGACGCTCTATTGCTACTGAGAAATGATCACGGAGACGTTCGAGGCATGGGAATCGGGCAACTCTTTGCCAAGGACCCAACGCCATTCGCACCCACCCGGGGAAATTGAACCCTATGGAACACACAACCAAAGACCAATTTAAAACGGCAATTCTGCTGTTTGCCCTAACCGGCCTACTTGTCGGGCTTGGGCTCTATTTCGCCGGCCAGCGCGACATGGCCGGAGCCGTCTGGTTCATGGGGGTGATCCCGGCGCTCGCGGCCCTTCTGGTCGAAATCCTCCGTAGCCTTTGGCGGGGTGACGTCGGGCTGGACATCGTCGCTGCGCTTTCGATGACCGCCGCCCTTGCGTTCGGTGAAATGCTGGCAGCGGCAGTCGTTGCCGTGATGTATTCCGGCGGAACCTTCCTCGAGAGCTTCGCCGAGCAGCGCGCCAGACGGGAAATGCACGACCTGCTGTCGCGCGTTCCCCGAACCGCAACGCGGCATCGGAACGGCGGGCTTGAGGAGGTGCCGCTTGACGATATCGAACCCGGTGACCGGCTGTTGATCAGGCAGGGTGACGTGGTGCCGGTCGACGGCACGATGGTGTCCGACACCGCGCATCTCGACACCTCGGCACTGACCGGCGAATCGCTTCCCGTACGCCTGTCCAAAGGCGCGGAGGCCATGAGCGGCGCAACCAACGCCGGCGAGCCATTCGACCTGACCGCGACGCGTCTTGCCAAGGAAAGCACCTATGCCGGGATCGTCCGCCTTGTAGAGGAGGCGCAACACTCAAAAGCACCGATGTCACGGCTTGCAGATCGCTGGTCTCTCGGATTTCTGGCGATCACCGTCACGATCGCCTTTGCTGCCTGGTGGTTCACGGGCGATCCGATCCGGGCCGTTGCCGTGCTGGTTGTCGCAACGCCCTGTCCGTTGATTCTGGCGGTTCCCGTCGCCTTGGTTGCGGGCCTGTCACGTGCCGCGCATTTCGGCGTCCTGATCAAGGGTGCCGGACCCCTTGAGAAGATGGCGCGAATCCGAACCCTCATTTTGGACAAGACCGGCACCCTGACAGACGGGCGCCCACAGATCGTTTCCATCAATCGCCATGGCGACATGGACGAAGACCAAATCCTGCGCTTTGCCGCCGCACTGGATCAGGCGTCCAAACACCCTGTCGCTCAGGCAATTGTTGCTGCGGCGAAGGCGCGCGGGTTTTCTCTGCCGGTGCCCTCGGAGGTGGCGGAGATGCCGGGCGAAGGCGTCGTTGGAACCGTTGAAGGGCACAAGGTTTTTGTCGGCGGCGACGGCTTCGTCGCCAAACGCGTGGGGCGTGCGCAAGGTGATCATGCAGACCTTGCAGCGGGGTCCGTGCTTGTGGCCGTGGCGGTGGACGGTCACATGGTCGGGTATCTGGTGATGGCCGATCCCCTGCGCGACGGCACCGCCGCCATGCTTGCAACATTCCACCGGGAAGGGATCGAGCGTATCTTGCTTGCGACGGGCGACCGGGCAGACGTGGCGGAACGTGTTGCCGAAGGGCTCGGTCTTGACGGGCTTCGCGCGGGACTGACGCCCGATCAAAAGGTTCTACTGGTACTGACCGAGCGCAAGAACGGCCCGGTCATGATGGTTGGGGACGGGGTGAACGACGCGCCCGCGTTGGCCGCGGCCGATGTGGGCGTGGCGATGGGCGCGCGTGGCGCAGCCGCCTCGGCAGAGGCCGCAGATGTCGTGCTGCTGGTAGATCGTATCGATCGGCTTGGACCGGGCATCGAGATCGCCCGCGGCGCCAGGCGCATTGCCGTGCAAAGCGTTGCGGCGGGAACCGGATTGTCGGTCGCGGGCATGATCGCGGCGGCGTACGGATACCTGTCCCCGGTAGAGGGCGCGCTGCTGCAGGAAGTCATCGACGTAGCCGTCATTCTCAACGCGCTACGCGCTCTGCGCATTTCGCCTCAAGTCCCGGGGGCCGCAGACGATGTGATCAGTCCCGAACCACTGCGTGCGGATGTCACGCATGGCACAGAACACCCCGCAACCAGTGGTCCTTGAGTGGTGCCCTTCGGGGATATGCGAACAACCGCCTAGAGGTTGAACACGCGATCAGGATGCAATTCGCCGCTGCGGAAACGACCGACGGCAACTGGTTGTCCATTGAACGACGCCCAAGCCAGATCGCCATATTCAACCGGACCCGGCAACACTTGGCCAGGGTTGCCGTTTTTCAGGCGCGCGGCCCCGATATCAGTCGCACGAAGTTCGGGCAGATCGGCAAGACCAAGTGCAACGGGATGCAGCAGGCTGTCGATATCAGGTGTGCGGGCAAGTGCCTCGACCTGATCCATCGTCACGGCCATTTCTAGGTCAAAGTCACCGACCCACAAACGGCGAAGGGCGGTGACATGGGCATGACAGCCCAGCATCTCGCCAAGGTCGCGCGCGATGGACCGGACGTAGCCCCCCTTGCCACAGACAAAGTTGAAAGCGGCATGATCGGGATCCGGGCGTGCCGTCAGCGAAAGGCTTTCAACAAACAGTTCACGCGCGGCAAGGTCCATCGTTTCGCCTGAGCGGGCGATATCATAGGCCCGTTCACCTTCCACCTTGACGGCAGAAAACTGCGGCGGGATCTGGGTGATATCACCAACAAATGCGGGCAATGCCGCAATGATCTCATCATCGGTCGGGCGGCGGTCCGATGTGGCGATAACCGCGCCTTCGGCATCGTCCGTGGTGGTCGCCTGACCCAGACGGATCGTGAATTCATACGATTTAAGCGCGTCAGTAATGAAGGGAATGGTCTTGGTCGCCTCACCCAAAGCAATCGGAAGGATGCCGGTGGCGTCAGGGTCAAGCGTACCGGCATGGCCGGCTTTCTTCGCTTCGAACGCCCAACGGATCTTGTTGACCACTGCGGTCGAGGTCAGCCCTGCGGGCTTGTCCACTACCAACCAGCCAGAAATATCGCGGCCTTTGCGCGTGCGTCCCATTGTACTGCCCTTGTATGCGTCGGAAGGCCGAGCGGCTACCCGCCCGCCCCGCCCGCGTCAACCACCGTGCCGATGATTGGCCCTACCGGAAAGCCAAGGTCGGCACGCCCGATATCAGGCGCATACAATCGTGACACCCGGCCATCAAAGAACAGCGCATTCGGTGTTTCCAGATGGTCGCGGAAGAAGCGGGCGAAGTGGTGGAAATTCACTGGTTCATCCGAGATCGCAAGCCAAACGGTCTTACCATCCGGCGACACACCCACACCATTGCGGATATTCAGGCTGTCACTCGTCGCGATGAAACGCGGGTGGATCGCACCGTCGATCACCAGCATCGGACCGGATTGCGACGCAAAGCGGCAGTTCAGTCCAGCGGCCTCAAAGGCAAGGCTTTCCATCACATGCGCGCGGTCTTCGGCCATGCAGAACACACCGTTTGGCAAAAGGCCGAAATTTCCCGGCCCATCCGACGTGATCAGGCGCATCTCTTGCGCACCATGTTCGACATACAAGCCGACGGGCCGACGGTCTGGGTGGAACATTCCCGCGTTCATGGCGATGCCAAGGGACTGCCCCTCCGGCAGGCTTGATTGCACGCGCGAAAACGACCCAAGGATATCGCCCTGTCCATCCCGAAGAAACAGGCGCAGATCATCCGTGGTCAGGTCCACGCGGCAGGCGGTAAAGCGCGCGTCGTCAAAGATGACCGGGCCGCAACTGGCAAAGGCCGCATTGCCCCAAAGCACGGTGAAAAGGAAAAGGGCCGCGCGGATCATTCGGCCGCGTCGTCCTCTTCAGGGCGTGCGGCAATATCTCGTTGCACCTTTTCGGTTGCAAAGAGGCGGCGGGTTTCGTCCATCCGGTCGAACGTATCGTCAATCAGGAACCGCAGGTCAGGCGCATATTTCAGGGTCATGTCCTTGGTGATCGCCCGCCGCAGCTCTCCCTTGTTCCGTTTGAGCGCGTCAATCGCCTCGGCCCGGTTTTCGCCGCCTAATGGCATGATGTAGGCAGTGGCGATCTTCAGGTCCGTTGACATCCGCACCTCGCCCACCGTGATCGACATTCCGTTCAGGGCTGGGTCATGCACGTCGCCGCGCGCCAGCAGGTCCGACAAGATGCGCCGGATCAGTTCGCCCACCCGCAATTGGCGTTGGGACGGCGCGCCGCCCCCATGAGTTTTGTTCTTGGCCATGATCATATCCTCTGATGTTGGACTTATGGGATGGATGGGCCCGTCGCAAGCGACCGCTTCCAGATTATGCCATGTTCCGCTAGGACAAACCCAAGCAGCAGGAGGTGCACGCCATGGCAGAGAGTATCGGCATAGCAGTGATGGGCGCGTCTGGCCGGATGGGGCAGATGTTGATCCGCACGATCACCGACAGTGACCGCGCCCATCTGGTTGGCGTGACGGTCCGGGCGGGTCATGACTGGATCGGCGCAGACCTCGGCGAGGCGATGGGCGCTGTGCGCACGGGTGTTCCCGTCTATGACGACCCGCTGGATGCGATCGTGAAGGCACAGGCGGTGATCGACTTCAGCAGCCCTGACGCAACATGCCATCACGCCTTGCTGACCGCGCAGGCGCGGACGGTGCATGTCATTGGAACAACAGGGTTCGATTCTGCGCACCTTGAAAAGCTTGACGCAGCCGCGCGTCACGCAACGATCGTCCGGGCTGGCAACATGAGCCTTGGGGTCAATCTGCTGACCCGCTTGGCGCAACAGGTGGCTGCCGCGCTGGACGCGGACTTCGACATCGAAATCGTTGAGGCACATCATGGTCGCAAGGTCGATGCGCCGTCCGGTACCGCGTTGATGCTGGGCGAGGCGGCGGCGGCAGGCCGGGGGGTCAGGCTGGATGATGTCGCCGATCGCGCCCGCGATGGCATCACCGGGGAACGGCAGCGGGGCCATATCGGCTTTGCATCGGTGCGCGGTGGCGACATCGTCGGCGAACACGACGTGATCTTTGCCGGTCAGGGTGAACGAATCGTTCTAAGCCATATCGCCACCGACCGCGCGATCTTTGCGCGCGGCGCGTTGAAGGCGGCATTTTGGGGACAAGGCAAGGGTCCGGGTCATTTCAGCATGGCCAGCGTGCTTGGCCTCGGGTGATCCAAACCGGAGGCTGGCGCGTATCAACAGGGCAAATTTAAACGGAGAACGATCAATCATGCGCAGTTTGGGCGCTACCGCACCGGCGATTGCCCTTGGTTTGGCCTTGGGGATGCTGGTCCCCGAGAAGACCGAAGCGGAACAATTCGACACCGTGCAGTCACGCGACGGTTTTGTTGGATTGATCGGCGGCCGCGAATTGCGGCGCACCGGCATCCGTTTGAACGTGACGCCGGACGGTCAGATCGTCGGGAGCGCCTTTGGCATTGCCGTCACCGGCGCGTGGACATGGGACGGCGGATACTTTTGCCGCGATCTTTTCTTTGGTGACCGGGATCTTGGCTATAATTGCCAAAGGGTGCAGGTCAACGGCGAGACAATGCGCTTCACGTCAGATCAGGGCACAGGCGACTTCGCGGATCTGACGCTCCGCTGAGGACCCACGCCACTAGAAATCGATGGCGATGCCCTTTTTCTCCCAATCGCCATAGCGGACGGGTTCGGGACCGTCACGACCGCCCAGTTCGGTGGGCAAGGAAATTTCCTTTTTGGCTTTGCGGCGCGCATCCGCTTCTGCCAGCGCGCGCTGCGCTTCGGGCGGCAGATCGCTGCGCGGGGAATCTTCGGACATTGGCGGCCTCCTTGTGCGGGTTGATGTTGTGATATACGCCCCGCATCCTCTGGAACAAGGGATAGAGATCATGGCAGCAACAGGGTTGGAGGCACGGCGCGCCGCGCTGGAGATGTTGCATGCCGTGTTATGGGACAAGCGGATGCTGTCACAGATCACGCCCCATGACGGGCTGTCGCCCGCCGATGCCGCCCGCGCCGGACGGCTGGCAGGCGACGTCTTGCGCCATATTGGGCGGCTGGATGCGGTGTTGCGGCCCTACGTGTCGCGCCAGCCCCGGATGAACGTGCAAAACATTCTGCGGCTGGGGGCGGCCGAATTGCTGGTGGCGGGTGGGGATGCCCACGGTGTGGTCAATGCCGCCGTCGCCATTGCAAAACGCCATCCCGGCACCACTAAGGCCAGCGGAATGGTAAATGCTGTCTTGCGTCGCGTGGCCGAACAGGGTGCCGAAGCATGGGCCGCCACCCCACCACAGCGCCTGCCCGTGTGGCTGCGCAAACCCCTGCACAAGGCCTATGGAACCCAGATATTGGACGCAATCGAGGCCGCGCATGAACGCGGCGCACCGTTGGATCTGACGACCAAGCCGGGGTTCGAGATTGCAGAGGCCGATGTCTTGCCAACCGGAACCCTGCGCCTGCCTAGGGGCCAGCAGGTCAGCGCTCTGCCCGGTTACGATACAGGCGACTGGTGGGTGCAGGATGCCGCCGCCGCCCTTCCGGTCCGGTTGCTGGGCGATGTGGCGGGTAAGCGCGTGCTGGACATGTGCGCCGCGCCCGGTGGCAAGACAATGCAACTGGCCAGCCTTGGCGCCAATGTGACGGCGCTGGACCTGTCCAAGGGCCGGCTTGCGCGGGTCGAAGAAAATCTGGCGCGCACGGAGTTGGAGGCCGAATTGGTGGCGGAGGATGCGCTGACCTACACGGCCGCGCCCTTCGATGCGATCTTGCTGGATGCGCCCTGTTCAGCCACCGGAACGATCCGCCGCCACCCCGACCTGCCTTTCGTGAAATCCACCGAAGAGGTCGAGGCGCTGACCAAGTTGCAGATGCAGATGATCGATGCCGCGCTGAGGCTTCTGGCACCCGGTGGGCGGCTGGTGTTCTGCACCTGCTCGTTGCTGCCGGTCGAGGGCGAGTTTCAGGTAAAGGCCGCGTTGAAGCGGCATGAAAACCTCAAAGTCGTCCCCATCGACCCCACAGCGTTGGGCGGCGATGCCGAATGGGCCAGCCCCGAAGGCGGATTGCGCCTGCGCCCTGATCACTGGGCAGACCGCGGCGGAATAGACGGGTTCTACATGGCTTGCCTGCAAATGACCTGACGGCTGGTGACTCTGACCGGCGCGACAGGTATCTTGCGCGCAAAACAAGCCTTGAGCAGCCTTTTATAAATGTCCGAGATCGACGCCCCAGCCACGTTTGCGCTGCGCCAACGCCCCGGCGGCAGTGGGCGGCTGGCCAATCGGTGGGCGGCGTGGCGTGCCGGGTTGGCGCGTTCGGCACAGGGTTTCATCTCACAACCCGAACCACGGTTCATCGGAACCGCGTCGCGCGGGCGGCAATTGCTGGCCGGGAACCTCAGCTTCGCGGGCGTTCTGGTTCAGACCAACGGAAACACCCTTTGGGATGTGGCATGCCCGAATGATGCCTTCGAGGATGAGCTCCACGGATTCGGCTGGCTGGACGATCTGGCCAGTGCCGGTGATCCGCCCGCCCGCAAGTTGGCGCAGCGTTGGCTGGCTGAGTGGATCAATCGGTATGGACGCGGACGCGGGCCGGGCTGGACGCCTGACCTGACCGGCCGGCGGCAGATCAGATGGATTACCCACGCCCTCTTCCTGATGAACGGGCAAGATAGCCGCGAAAGCCGCATGTTCTACGCTGCGTTGGCGCGGCAGACCGTGTTCCTGTCGTCCCGATGGAAGGCAACAAGCCACGGACTACCCCGATTCGAAGCCCTCAGTGGCCTGATCTATTCGGCATGTTCCCTGACGGGCATGGAAACACATCTGGCACCAGCGCTGCGCGGCTTGGCCCATGAGTGCAGCCGGGAAATCGACGCGTCCGGCGGCATCGTGACCCGTAACCCCGAGGAATTGCTGGAAGTCTTCAGCTTGCTGACATGGACCGCTGCGATCATGGCGGAAACCGGCAAGCGGTCTGATCCGGCGGTGGATACGGCCATCATGCGGATCGCCCCGACCCTGCGCAGCCTGCGCCATTCCGACGGCAATCTGGCGCGGTTCCATGGTGGCGGGCGTGGGGCTGATGGACGGTTGGATCGGGCCTTGCAGCAATCAGGCGTCCGCCCAAGTCGTGTCAGCGGTCTGGCCATGGGCTTTGCCCGTCTGCAGGGTGGGCGCGTCAGTGTGATCATCGATGCGGCGCCACCGATGATGGGTCCGGCAAGTTTCAACGCACATGCCTGCACCTTGGCGTTCGAGATGACCAGCGGTCGGCGACCGGTTATCGTGAACTGCGGTTCGGGTGCCAGTTTCGGCGCAGAATGGCGCCGGGCCGGACGCGCCAGCGCATCGCATTCCACCCTAGCGATCGATGGCTACAGCTCGGCCAGACTGGGCAAGCGCGCGGCAGGACAAGGCGTGGTCCGACAGGAATTGGAGGCCGGCCCCGGCAAAGTCGATTTGCAGGCGCACGAAAGCGGAGCGTCTCGCGCCTTGGCCCTCAGCCATGATGGCTACCGCGAAACACATGGGCTGCTGCATTTGCGCAGTCTGTCGCTTGAGGGTGATGGTCGGCTGCTGCGCGGCGAAGACGGGTTGGCTGCGATGACTGAACGCGACCGCGCCACGCTGGACCGTGTTTTGGTGCGACGTGGGCCGGATCAGGGCATCAAGTATACGGTCCGCTTCCAACTGCACCCGGACGTCGAGGCACGTATCGACATGGGCGGTCTTGCGGTTTCCCTTTCCCTGCGCGGCGGAGAAACATGGGTGTTTCGCCACGGTGGCGAGGGGGAATTGCGTCTGGAACCAAGTGTTTACCTCGAATCTGGCCGCCTCGTGCCCCGCGCGACAAAACAGATCGTTCTGTTTGCGCGTCTGACGGATTATGGCAGTGCGGTCAGCTGGACGCTGGCCAAACCCGCCGATGCACCCTATGCGCACCGCGACTATGATACCCAATGACGGAGAAACCATGACCGACCTTGCCCCCATGCGCCGCGCGCTGCTGTCCGTTTCCGACAAGACGGGGCTGGTGCCCTTTGCCACGTCTCTTGCGGAACGGGGCATCGCGTTGTTGTCGACCGGCGGAACCGCCAAGGCGCTCCGCGACGCGGGTCTGGGCGTGACGGATGTGGCTGATGTCACGGGGTATCCGGAAATGATGGATGGGCGGGTGAAAACCCTGCACCCCGGCGTTCATGGCGGATTGCTGGCCTTGCGTGACGACCCGGCCCATGTGGCGGCGATGGATACCCACGGGATCAGCGCGATCGACCTGTTGGTGGTGAACCTCTATCCGTTCGAGGAAACGGTCGCCAAGGGCGCCGATTACGAAACCTGCATCGAGAACATCGACATTGGCGGCCCTGCAATGATCCGTGCGGCGGCCAAGAACCACGCTTTTGTCGGCGTCGTGGTGGATGTTGAAGATTACGATAGTGTGCTGGCAGAACTGGACGCACAGGCCGGGCATACGCGACTGGCCTTCCGGCAGACGCTGGCACAACGGGCCTATGCGCGCACCGCGGCCTATGACGCGGCTGTGAGCAATTGGATGGCGGACGCAATCGGCGAGACCGCGCCGCGTCGCCGCGCCGTGGCGGGAACCTTGGCGCAAACCCTGCGCTATGGAGAGAACCCGCATCAGGCGGCGGCGTTCTATCTGGATGGCTCTGCCCGGCCCGGTGTGGCCACGGCGGTCCAGCATCAGGGCAAGGAACTGTCCTACAACAACATCAACGACACCGACGCGGCGTTTGAACTGGTGGCTGAGTTCGACCCAGCCGATGGCCCTGCGGTGGCCATCATCAAACACGCCAACCCATGTGGCGTTGCGCGTGGCGCAAGTTTCGCCGAGGCCTATGCAAAAGCGTTTGATTGCGACCGCACCAGCGCGTTTGGCGGGATCATCGCGCTTAACGGAACGCTGGATGGCGCAACCGCAGAGGCGATCAGCGGCATCTTCACCGAAGTGGTGATCGCGCCAGACGCCACGGATGAAGCCAAGGCGATCTTTGCGGCCAAGAAAAACCTGCGCCTGCTGACCACCGGCGCCCTGCCTGATGTCCGGGCCGGCGCGATGACGGTGCGGCAGGTTGCGGGCGGGTTGTTGGTGCAAGACAAGGATAATGGGTTCATCTCTGCCGCCGATCTGAGGGTCGTCACGGCGCGCGCGCCGTCCGATACGGAACTGGCGGATCTGCTGTTCGCCTGGAAAGTGGCGAAGCACGTCAAATCAAACGCGATCGTCTATGCCAAGGGCGGCGCGACGGTGGGTGTGGGCGCGGGCCAGATGAGCCGGGTGGACAGCAGCCGCATCGCCGCCCGCAAGGCACAGGACATGGCAGAGGCGATTGGCCTTTCCCAAAGCCCTGCGATCGGCGCGGTGCTTGCATCAGACGCGTTCTTTCCGTTCGCCGATGGACTGTTGGCGGCGGCCGAAGCTGGCGCCACGGCAGTCATTCAACCCGGCGGATCGATGCGGGATGACGAGGTGATCGCGGCGGCCAATGACGCAGGGCTTGCCATGGTCTTCACTGGCATGCGCCATTTCCGTCACTGAACATATTACGGAGCTCCCATGCGCCTGACCCTGATTTCCGCCGCCATCTGGTTCTTCATCGATCAGATCAGCAAGTGGCTGGTCGTGCACTGGGCCGGATTGGCCGAACGCGGCGCTATCGATGTGTTTCCGCCGTTCCTGACATTCCGCATGGGGTGGAACACGGGCATCAACTTTGGCCTGTTTTCAGGTGGGCCGGAAACAACGCGGTGGGTGCTGATCGGAATTGCCGTTGCAATCACGGTCTGGCTGCTGTGGTGGGCCCGCACGGGATTGACCCGCCCGATTGCCCTGATTTCGGCCGGTGCGGTGATTGGCGGCGCGCTTGGCAACACCGTCGATCGGCTGATTTATGGTGCTGTTGCAGACTTTCTGAACATGTCGTGCTGTGGCATTGATAACCCGTTCGCGTTCAACATTGCCGATATCGGCATCTTCGCAGGCGCATTCGGGTTGTTGTTCTTTGCAGAACCGAAGAAGATCACCCCGTGACGGGGCGGGCCGGATGCGGTAAACCGCCCAAGAAGGAGATGGCAATGACGCGTCTAGGCACCGGATTTGTGACATTGACCCTGCTGGTGGCGCTTGCTGCCTGTAGCGGGGCCGATCCGCGTTTGATGAACCTCCGCAATACAGAGGCGGGGCCAGACGAGTTCGCGATCTTGCCGAATGAGCCATTGGTCATCCCGACCGAGTTGTCGGCCTTGCCGACACCGACGCCAGGCGGCGCAAACCGCGCCGATCCCAACCCCGAGGCCGATGCAATTGCTGCGCTTGGCGGCAACGTCGAACGCGCCGGTGGCGTGGGCGGCGACCTGATGGGGTATGCGACCCGCTTCGGCGTGACCCCCGGCATCCGCGAAACGCTGGCGAGCGAAGATCTCGAATATCGCCGCCGCAATGATGGCCGATTGATGGAGCGGCTGTTTGACGTGAACGTCTATTATCGTGCATATCAGCCGCTGGCGCTGGACCGTTATGCCGAGTTGGAACGGCTGCGCCGCGCCGGCATTCGCACGCCATCCGCCCCTCCCGCGACGACCCAATAGCCAACCGGATCCGGTCACTTGCGCGTCATCTGGCTTGATGCGTACGCCTTGGCCAATATCTACCTGTAATGGTTTTTTATCTGGGAGCCGCTGATGCTGCGCCAAGTCATTTTTTCATTCGTCGTGTTCTGCCTTCCTGTCGCCGGTTTTGCGGCGGGTGAAGTCACCGAGTTCCGTCTTGATAACGGAATGGATGTGGTGGTGATCGAGGATCATCGCAGCCCTGCCGTAGTGCATATGGTCTGGTACCGGGTTGGCGCCGCCGACGAACAGCCGGGGCAGTCGGGGATCGCCCATTTTCTGGAACACCTGATGTTCAAGGGCACCGATGATCTGGCCGATGGCGAGTTCAGCGATATCGTCGAGGCAAACGGCGGCAGCGACAATGCGTTTACCAGCTGGGACTATACCGGCTATTTCCAGCGGGTCGCATCGGACCGGCTTGGCCTGATGATGGAAATGGAAGCCGATCGCATGCGCGATCTGATCATCACCGAAGATCAGGTCCGGACCGAGCGCAGTGTGATTCTGGAAGAACGGGCGCAGCGCTTGGACAGCAGCCCCGGCGGCCTTTTCAGCGAACAGATGCGCGCGGCGCTTTTTCTGAACCATCCCTACAACACCTCGATCATCGGGTGGCGACATGAGATGGAATCGCTCAGCCTTGAAGACGCGCTTGCGTTCTATGAACTCTATTATGCGCCCAACAATGCCGTGTTGATCGTCGCTGGCGATGTTGAACCCAACGATGTCCGCGCCCTTGCCGAACAGCATTATGGCCCGCTTGCGCCATCCGAGGGCATCAGCTTGCGCGAACGCCCCGCCGAGCCGCCACACACGACAAACCGTCGGATTATTTTCGAGGATGAGCGCGTTGCAAACCCTTACGTCAGCCGCCTTTTGCTTGCGCCGGTGCGTGAACCCGGTGATCAGGCAGAAGCGGCGGCGGTAACCTTGCTGGCGAATATTCTGGGCGGCAGTGACTTCACGGCAGTGCTTTCGCGCCAGTTGCAGGTTGAAGAAGGCAGGTCGCTGTTCGCAGGCGTCTATTACAACGGCACCAGTTATGACCCCGATACCTTTACCCTCGTCAATGTCCCGGTACCCGGCGTGACGCTTGAGGAGGCCGAGGCCGATCTGGACAGGGTCATTTCCGAGTTCCTTGAAACGGGAATTGACCCAGAGCAATTCGCGCGCGTGCAATTCCAACTGTCCGCCCAACAGATCTATGCGCAAGACGACGTGCAGGGCCTTGCGCGCGATTATGGCGCGGCACTGACATCAGGGTTGAGTGTCGCAGATGTGCAGGCATGGCCTGATATACTTGCTTCAACCACGATTGAAGACGTGATGAACGTGGCGCGCCGCATACTGGCCGAGACTCCATCGGTCACCGGCTATCTGACCCGTCCCGCTGAAGAATCCCAAGAGGTGATCCAATGATCATGTCCCGCGTCGCGGCATTGCTGACGGCCGCCGTTTTCGCCCTGCCCGCATGGGCCATTGATATCGAGGAAGTGACATCGCCGGGTGGAATCCAAGCGTGGCTGGTGCAAGATGACTCCATCCCCTTCGTGGCGGTGGAAATCTGGTTTCGGGGCGGCACATCGGTTGATCCCGAAGGCAAACGCGGGGCCGTGAACCTGATGGTCGGCTTGCTTGAGGAGGGGTCGGGCGATCTGGATGCACATGGCTTTGCCACTGCAACCGAGGAACTGGCCGCCAGCTTCGGCTTTTCGGCCTATCGCGATAGCGTGGTGATTTCCGCCCAGATGTTGACCGAAAACCGGGATGCCGCCGTCGATCTGCTGCGCGCTGCCATCATCGCACCACGGTTTGACGCCGACGCGTTGGAACGGGTGCGCGCGCAGGTTCTGGCCGGCATCGAAGGCGATGCACAGGATCCCGATGAGATCGCCGGCGCAACATTCAACGCAATGGCCTTTGGTGGTCACCCATACGCCACCGCGGGCGAGGGCACGACCGAAAGCGTATCGGCCCTGACGCAAGACGACATGTTCGCAGCACATCAGGCCAGCTTTGCGCTGGACCGGGTTTCTGTCGCGGCCGCCGGTGACATCACGGCCGATGAACTGGGCGCGCTGGTCGATCACTTGTTGGCTGATCTGCCCGTTGTGGGCGCGACCCTGCCCGGACCGGCCCCTTACCTGCTTGAGGGTGGCACAACGGTGGTGGAATTCCCGACGCCGCAGTCCATCGCCTTGTTCGGGCATCAGGGTATTGAACGCGACGATCCAGATTTCTTCGCTGCTTTCGTGTTGAACCAGATTCTGGGCGGCAGCGGGTTTCGATCACGCCTGATGCAGGCGGTGCGGGTCGACCGCGGCCTCACCTATGGCATCTACAGCTACCTTGCCTTGTCCGACTATGCACCGATGATGATGGGGCAATTCTCATCGTCGAACGATCTGGTGGCCGAAGCGGTCGACCTGACGCGGGCGCAATGGGCGGACGTCGCGGAAAATGGCGTTACCGACGCGGAACTGGCGGCGGCGATCCGGTACATGACCGGTGCGTACCCCCTGCGGTTTGATGGCAACGACACGATTGCCAACATAATGGCTGCGATGCAATCCGATCAGATGCCGGCCAGCTATATCGAAGAACGAAACTCTTATATCGAGGCGGTGACGCAAGACGACATTCGACGGGTCGCGACCCGCCTTTTGCAGCCCGACAGACTGAATTTCGTGGTCGTGGGGCAGCCTCAGGGTTTGATGACGGGCAACTGATCCCGACCGTTTCCGAATCGCGTGTGGGCATGCTAGTTATAGCGGCATGGCCGCACAGCACCCCAACATAAGCGATACGCACCCCGTTATCCGGCAACTGGATGAAACGGCGATCAACCGCATCGCTGCCGGTGAAGTTGTGGAACGACCCGCCAGCGCGGTGAAAGAACTGGTTGAAAACGCGATTGATGCGGGCGCACGGCGGATCACGGTCGAGGTCGCACATGGCGGCAAATCCCTGATCCGCGTCACCGATGACGGCTGCGGGATGCACCCGGAAGACCTGCCCCTCGCACTTGCGCGGCATGCGACCTCCAAGATCGATGGCAGCGATTTGCTCAATATCCGGTCGTTCGGGTTCCGGGGCGAGGCATTGCCATCGCTTGGGGCGGTCGGGCGGCTGAAGATCTCAAGCCGTGTCGCCGGTGGTGACGGCCATGTGTTGACCGTGACAGGTGGCGCGATGGCCGCAGTCAAACCCTGCGCCGCCAGCACCGGCACGGTCGTGGAACTGCGCGACCTGTTCTTCGCCACGCCTGCGCGGCTTAAATTCCTGCGATCGGAACGGGCCGAGATGCAGGCGATTGCCGACATAGTGAAGCGACTGGCCATGGCGGAACCGGGCGTGGGCTTTTCCCTCATCGATGTGACCGATGCCCCGCGGGTCACCTTCCGTGCCGATCCAGAACAGGGCGATCTGTTCGCTGCGCTGCGTGGACGGCTGGCAACCGTCATGGGACGGGAATTCACCGACAACGCCCTTGCCATAGACGCGGAGCGCGAGGGGCTGCGCTTGATCGGATACGCAGGCCTGCCCACTTATTCGCGCGGTGCGGCCGTGGCGCAATTCCTATTCGTGAACGGGCGTCCCGTACGTGACAAGTTGTTGATCGGTGCGCTGCGTGGGGCCTATGCGGATTTCCTGAGCCGCGACCGGCATCCGGCGGTGGCGCTGTTTCTTGATTGTCCACCGGACCGTGTGGATGTGAACGTGCACCCCGCAAAATCCGAAGTGCGTTTTCGCGACCCCGGTCTGGCGCGCGGCCTTATCGTGACCGCGTTGCGGCATGCGCTGGCAAATGCCGGGCACCGGGCATCAACCACTTTGGCGGATGCCACCTTGGGGGCGTTTCGCGCAGAACCTTCGGTTGCGCGGGTCTACCAGATGGATCGGGCTGGCGCCTCATCCGTACAGCGCTCGCCTCAGGGGTTTGGCTTGGCCGAACCCGCGTCAGGGTTTGCCGCCGCGTTTGCGCCTGCCACGGGCCGGGTCGAAGAGGTTCTGGAACAGCCTGATGAGATGTCGCACCGCCCCTTGGGCGCCGCACGCGCGCAGCTGCACGAGAACTATATCATCGCGCAGACGGCGGACGGCATGGTGATCGTTGATCAGCATGCAGCCCACGAACGGTTGGTCTATGAAAAGCTTAAACGCCAGATGGCCGAGAATGGCGTCGCGTCGCAGGCCCTGCTGATCCCCGAGATCGTCAATCTGGGCGGGGATGCCGCACAACTGCTCGATATGGCCGATGATCTGGCGCGGTTGGGTCTGGTTATCGAACCCTTCGGCCCCGGCACCGTGGCGGTGCGGGAAACGCCCGCAATCCTTGGCCCGATAAACGCCGAGGCAATGTTGCGCGACATTCTGGATGAACTGGACGATCTGGGCAGCACCACGACAGTGCAGGCGCGGATCGAAGCGATCTTGTCACGTGTCGCGTGTCACGGGTCGATCCGGTCGGGCCGTCAGATGCGTGGCGAAGAGATGAACGCCCTGTTGCGAGAGATGGAGGCGACACCCCATTCCGGCCAATGCAATCACGGGCGACCGACCTATGTGGAGTTGAAATTGAGCGATATTGAACGGCTGTTCGGGCGGACATGAGCGCACATGGATAACGCCCCCTTCCTCACCCTTCTTGACGCGCTCGGCGATACCCTGCGCCAGTTCAGCCCTTTCGGCGCAGGCACGGACCCGCTGCCGGTTTATTTTCTTGTCACGCTCTTTCTTGCCGCTGCCTTTGCGGTCGCGTCCATCATGCGGGGGGCCAGATTGCGGACCCTGCAACGCCAATTATCCGAGGCAGACAGCCTCCGCGCGCGGTGTGCCGTGGCCGAGGCAGATGCCAGCCGCCTGCCCGCGTTGGAAAACGCAATGTCGGAACTGCGCGATGACCGCGACCGACTGGCCGGGGCGCTGACAGCCGCCGAGGCGCGGCTGGAAACCGTGCAAGAGACGCATGCCGCGCGGCTGGATGAACTGCGCGGGCTGAACGAAGCGTTGCAGTCACGCTTTCGCAACCTTGCCTCGGAAGTGCTTGAGGTGAATTCAAAGGCATTTCTCGATCGGGTGAGCGAACGGTTCGCCACCCATACCGAAACCGCCACGCAAGAGTTGGAAGCCCGCAGACAAGCGATCGACGCCATGGTCAAACCCCTGCACGAACGGCTTGGCGCCTTTGACACCGCGCTGCGCGATCTGGAGAAGAACCGCACCGATGCCTATGGGTCGATCCGGACGCAGGTGGATGAATTGAAATCGGGGCAAAGTGCGTTGACAGGCGAAACGCGCAAGCTGGTGCAGGCCCTGCGCGCGCCCAAGACGCGCGGTCGATGGGGCGAGATGCAACTGCGTCAGGTCTTTGAGTTGAGCGGGATGTCCGAACATGTGGATTTCGGGCTCGAGCAAAGCTTTCGCGGTGTCGATGGCCTGAAACGGCCCGATGCGGTCGTCCGAATGCCCGGTGCGCGAAGCCTTGTGGTCGACGCCAAGACGCCGCTTGATGCCTATCTGGACGCGTTGGAGGCCGAGACACCCGAAGCGCGGGATGCCGCGATTGCCCGTCACGCCGCGCAGGTGCGCGAACATGTCCGGGCCCTGTCATCAAAGAAATATCATGAACTGCTTGATGGAACGCCGGACTTTGTCGTCATGTTCATCCCCGGCGACACGTTTTTGTCGGCGGCCGCCGAGGTTGATCCCGACCTGCTGCAACGCGCTATCGAGGCACGGGTTCTGATTGCCACACCCACCACGCTTATCGCGCTGCTGAGGGCGGTCGCATTCGGTTGGCAGCAAGACAAGATTGCCGAGAACGCCGTGGCCATCCATCGCGAGGCGAAAGAGCTTTACGACAGGCTATCAACCTTCGCGGGTCATCTAGAAAAAGTTGGGACGGCGCTGGAACGGTCGGTGGAAAGCTATAATCGTGCGGTTGGCTCGCTTGAGGGGCGGGTTTTGCCAACCGCCCGAAAATTCGAGGCGATGCACGTTGTCCAAAGCCCGAACATCGCCTTGCAGGATCCCAAGCGTATCGACGAAAGGCCCCGTGCACTCAGTGCGCTTGAACTGGTCGAAGGACTTGCTCAGAAAGATTGACGCGCAAAGGTTGCATGCAAGATGGCCCTCAGTGCGTCAGCATCTTCTTGCTTGAATGCATCGGGCTGATTGCTGTCGATATCGAAGACGGCAACAAGATCTCCCGCTGCGTCCCAGACAGGCAAGACAATCTCGGACCGGGTAGAGGAGGCGCACGCGATGTGGCCCGGAAAAGCATCCACATCCGGCACCAGTTGCACCTGACCCGTGCGGGCGGCGGCACCGCAAACACCGCGTAAAAACGGGATCTGCAAGCAGCCATGCCCACCCTGATAAGGACCGATCTTCAATAACTCCGGTTCGGTCACGCGATAAAACCCGGTCCAATCAAAACGATCATCGGCGTGGTGAACCTCGCACGTGACCGTGGCCATCAGCGCAACGGGGTCCGTCTCACCCTCGGTGAGGCTGGCGATGGTCTTGGCAAGGGTGGGGTAATCGACGCGCATGGAACTACCTTTGGCAACTGGAGGGGCGGATAGGAGGTATCTTGCTTGCGATACCAGCGGGATTTTGAAGCCGCGAATGTCAGACCCGTTCGATGGCGATTGCAGTGCCTTCGCCGCCGCCGATGCAAATGGCGGCCATGCCCCGCTTCAGACCGCGCCTCTCCAGCGCATTCAGCAGCGTCACCATGATGCGCGCACCGGACGCCCCGATCGGGTGGCCAAGCGCGCAGGCACCGCCATTTACGTTGATCTTGTCACGCGGGATGCCCAGTTCGTGCATGAAGGCCATTGGGACCACAGCAAATGCCTCATTCACTTCCCACAGGTCGACGTCACCCGTGGTCCATCCCAGCTTTTTCAGCAGCTTTTCGGCGGCAGGGATAGGCGCGGTTGGAAACAGCGCGGGGGCCTGCGCATGGGACGCATGCCCAAGAATGCGTGCGCGAATGGCAAGGCCATGGTCAGTGGCGGCCCCTTCACGTGCCAGCACAAGCGCCGCCGCCCCATCCGAAATGGAAGAGGAATTGGCCGCCGTCACCGTGCCGCCATCACGGAATGCCGGTTTGAGGTTCGGGATCTTTTCAGGGCGCGCGTTGCCGGGTTGCTCATCTTCGGCAACCGTCACGCTGCCCTTGCGGGAGGTCACGGTCACGGGGGCAACCTCTGCATCGAATGCACCGCCCATGATCGCCGCCAAGGCATTGCGCAGCGAACCAAGCGCATAGTCGTCTTGCGCGGCGCGGGTGAATTGAAACGCCTCGGCACAGTCTTCCGCAAAGGTGCCCATCAAGCGGCCCTTGTCATAGGCATCTTCCAATCCATCAAGGAACATGTGGTCCAACGTCTGGACATGGCCAATCCGGGCGCCACCCCGCATTTGCGGCAAGAGGTACGGCGCGTTTGTCATGCTTTCCATACCGCCCGCCACGATCACATCAGCCTGACCAAGCGCCAGTTGATCGAACGCGATCATTGCGGCCTTCATGCCCGACCCACACATCTTGTTAAGCGTTGTGGCGGGGACACTTTCGGGAAGACCGGCGGAAAAACCCGCCTGTCGCGCAGGGGCTTGCCCTTGGCCTGCAGGCAGGACGCAGCCCATCAAAAGCTCATCAACCTGATCCGGCCCGGCCCCTGCCCCTGCCAATGCGGCCCGGATCGCGACACCGCCCAGATCGGATGCCGTGACATGCGACAATGCGCCTTGGAATCCGCCCATGGGCGTCCGTGCCGCGCCGCAAATGACAACGTTGTCCATCACAGGTTTCCCCTCTTTTTCGCATGGGCAGCCATGCACCCATTGGTAAGACCTTAACCCTACCATCATACCAACGCTCTTGTCCGGGGAACACGTATGAAAATCAGCGCGCAACGAAATGGCTCGGTAATGGTGATCCATGTCGACGAAGATCGCATTGATGCTTCGGTGGCCATTCAATTCAAGGATCAGTTCTGCAACCTGTTGGACGAGACGGCGGATCCTGTCGTTCTAGATCTGTCGCAGGTCGATTTCCTTGATTCCAGCGGACTGGGCGCGGTGGTTGCCGTTCGCAAACTGATTGGTCGTGACCGCAAACTGGATCTGGCGGGGCTGCGTCCGGCAGTTTCCAAGGTCATGGTCCTGACGCGCATGAACACCGTCTTTGAGATTCACGCCACGATCGATGATGCGATGCGGTTTCACGGCGCTGGCCATGTTGTCTGAGACAGGGGAACACCCATGACCGACCACAACGCGACCAGATCCGAAGGCGCAAACGTCTTTTTCATCATAACCTCCGGTGATGTGCGGCACGCCCTGACTGACATCTGCAATTCACTGCGACAACTGGGGTGCGGCGGCGATCAGATCATGCAAACCGAAATCGTGCTGGCCGAAATCCTGAACAATATCGTCGAACATGCCTATAGCGGGACCGAACCCAACCAGATCAGCGTCCTTGTCGACGCCGCTGCAAGCACGTTGCAGGTCGAGATCAGGGATTTCGGCATTGCGATGCCGGGCGGAAAACTGCCCGATGGGCACCTTCCCTCCGCCATTCCCGACGATGTGGCAAACTGGCCCGAAGGCGGGTTCGGTTGGGCGATGATCCGCGAGCTTGCCGACGACCTCAGCTATCAGCGGGTCGGTGATGAAAATGTGGTTCAGTTCCGGATCGGCGTGAATAGTTGATCAAGGACGCCGCAGGGGCGATCCAATCAGGCGTCGATTGCCATTGGAATGCCCCAATCATTCCACATCAGCGCCGAGAACTGCGTGCAATACTGATCATGTAGCTGCATAGGCTTCCCTCGGTATCGTGTCGTAAAGCCCCCACCCAGTGGCGCGATACCGAGGATCATGCTTCCCTTTTCGCTTGTTCCCGCCTGTGGTCAGCCTATTTTGCCCGCAAAACGGAAAGCGATTGGGGACATCATGCGCGACTTTCATTCACCCGGACGATCAGCAGTGTTTGCCGACAATGGCATGTGCGCCACGTCGCACCCATTGGCAGCACAAACAGCGGTGGCGATCCTGCAAGCAGGCGGTAACGCCGTAGATGCGGCAATCGGCGCGGCCATTTTGTTGGGCCTGTGTGAACCGCAAATGACCGGTATCGGCGGCGATTGCTTTGCCTTGGTGAAAAAGCCCGGTCAGGACATGATCGGTTTGAACGGGTCGGGCCGTGGGCCCGCGGGCCTGTCGGCGGCGGCGCTGCGCGATCAGGGGCATACCGCAATGCCACGCCGCCATGCGGTCGCCGTGACAGTGCCCGGCGCGGTTGACGCGTTCTGTCGACTGCATTCCGACCATGGCACCCTACCGCTTGACCAAGTGCTTGCACCCGCCATCCGCTACGCCGAAACAGGGGTCCCGGTTGCGCCGCGCGTCGCGGCCGATTGGGCGGAAAGCACCGGCAACCTGTCCGGCCGGGCCCGGGAATTGTTATTGAACGACGGGGCCGCCCTGAAGGCTGGCCAACGCTACCACGCAGCAGGACAAGCCGACGTCTTGCGCCGCATCGCGGCCAAGGGGCGTGATGGATTCTATACCGGCGAAGTCGCCGAGGATATGGTGGCAAGTCTGCGCGCTCTGGGCGGCTCCCACACGATGGAAGATTTCGCCGCGACCGCTTGCGATTACGTGACCCCCATCAGCACGACCTACAAGGGGGCCGAACTGATCGAGCTTCCGCCCAACGGCCAAGGGGCGACCGCACTTTTGCTGGCCAACATGCTTGGCCATTTCGATATCGCCAGCTTGGACCCTTGGGGGGCACAGCGCGCGCATATCGAGGCGGAAGCGACCAAACTCGCCTATGACGCCCGCAACCGGTTTATCGCGGACCCTGCGCACATGACGCGGTTGGACCATTTTCTGTCTTCGGATACCGCCGCCAAACTTGCGGCGCTGATCGACATGGACAGGGCCATGCCCGACCCCCAACCCCTGTCCGAGACTGTGCACAAGGAAACCATCTACATCACCGTGGTGGACAAGGACCGGGTTGCCGTTTCTCTGATCTATTCCATCTTTGACAACTTCGGATCCGGCCTTGCCAGCGATCGCTTTGGCATCTTGTTCCAGAACCGTGGCGCTGGCTTCACCTTGCAAGAGGGGCACCCGAACGAGGCTGCCGGGGGCAAACGCCCGATGCATACGATCATCCCCGCCTTCCTGAAACGTGGCGATGAACTGATGCCGTTTGGCGTGATGGGTGGGTCCTATCAGGCAACCGGCCATGCGCGGTTCCTGACAAACACCGTCGACTTCGGGCTGAACCTTCAGGCCACGATTGATGCGCCACGCTGTTTCTCCGAAGAGGCAGGGCTCAAGATCGAAAAAGGCTATAGCCCGGCGGTGATGGATGAACTGCGGGCCAAAGGACATAACCTGTTCGTGCCGGTCCTGCCGATCGGCGGCGCGCAGGCGATTCGCATCGGAACGGATGGCGTCTTGGAGGGCGGGTCCGACCCACGCAAGGACGGCATCGCCCTTGGCTACTGAACGGGCCATTAGTTCAGCGCATATTCCAACGGGTAACGGCCATCCTGAAATTCCCCGAAAAGATCGGGAAGATCGGGGTGGTCCACTGGTTCCCCGGTATCGTCGGGAACCAGGTTTTGTTCGGATACATAGGCCACATAGTATGTTTGGTCGTTCTCGGCCAACAGGTGGTAATATGGCTGCGCGCGCGACGGACGCGCGTTCTCGGGAATGGCGTCATACCATTCCTCCGTATTGGCAAACTCTGGGTCTATATCAAAGACAACACCCCGAAACGGGTGTTTCTTGTGGCGTACAACCTGACCAAGATTGTACTTCGCGTAAGTTCTCATCATGGCACAAAGCCCCCTGGACACTGTTCTTAACCAGTGCACACCGGCTTTGTCCATCTGACCTTGCCGATTTGCCAGGAAACAGATTGTGAACCTCGCCCTGACAGTGCTCGAGGTGGTTGCGCCGGTCTTTCTATTGGCAGCGGCCGGTTACGGATGGTGCCGCGCCGGGCTGGAATATCCCACCGCGTTTGTCACCCGCCTGTGCATGACGCTGGCGGTGCCCTGTCTGATTTTCACCGCCCTGATGACCACGCAGATCGATCTGGTGGCCCTCTCCACCCTCAGCGTTGCAACGTTGTTCGCCTACGGGTTGGTTATTGCGGCCACATGGGGCAGCGTCGCGGTTCTGGGCTTGAACAGCCGGACATTTCTGGCCCCGCTGATCTTTGGCAACACCGGAAATATCGGGTTGCCGCTGGCGCTTTTTGCGTTCGGTGATGTGGGGTTGGGTTACGGCGTCGTGGTTTTTGCAGTCATGGCAGTGATGACATTCACCATTGGTATCTGGATGGTATCAGGCAGTGGATCACCCGGCCGCGTTCTGCGCGAACCCATGTTATGGGCCACGATGTTGGGCGCATTGTTCTTGTGGCAAGGCTGGCAAACACCGACATGGGCCACCAATGCGCTGCGGTTGACCGGCCAGATGGCAATTCCCCTGATGCTTATAACGCTCGGCGTAGCCGTTGCGCGCCTGACACCCGGAGGCGTGGGGCGGGCAATCTGGCTATCGGCGCTGAAATTGGCCATCGGGGTTGGTGCGGGGCTGGCGGCAGCGTGGTGGTTCGGCTTGGAACCCGTGGCCTATGCCGTCCTTGTGCTGCAAATGGCGACGCCTGTGGCCGTCACCTCCTACCTTCTGGCTGAACGCTATAATGCGGATGCCAATGCCGTCGCAGGGCTGGTCGTGGTTTCAACCTTGATGTCGGTGGCTGCCATTCCGGTCATTCTGTCCGTGTTGCTCTGACCATTTTCTTCGCGATCATTATGGGGTATGATTTCGCTAATATAAAAAAATATCGAGCAGGTTAGAACGCGATGAAACAGGCAGTCCTGTGGCTATTTCTGTTGTCGGTGCTGGCCGGGTGCGGCAACCGGCAGTTTTCAGCCCCACGCAACCTTGATAACGCCTGCGCTTTGGCGGATGAGAGGCCCCAGTATTTCCGGGCCATGCAACAGGCAGAGCGCAACTGGGGTGTTCCGGTCCATGTGCAGATGGCGACCTTCCATCAGGAAAGCCGCTTCGTGGGCGATGCACGGCCCCCGTTCCGCTATACGCTGGGTGTGATTCCAATGGGTCGCCAAAGTTCGGCCTATGGCTATAGTCAAGCATTGGACGGCACCTGGGAGGAATATCAGCGCGACACGAACAACCGTCGCGCAGACCGGGATGATATCCGTGACGCGACTGACTTCATGGGGTGGTACATGAACCTGACGGTCGAACGGAACAACATCGCCCTGACCGATGCCCGCAACCAGTATCTTGCTTATCATGAGGGGCACGCAGGTTATGACCGCGGAAGCTATAACGCCAAACCCTGGCTTGTGGCCGTGGCAGATCGTGTTGCCCAACGGGCCGACACCTATCGACAGCAACTGCTGGCCTGCGGCAGATAACGGTCAGTCGATTCCGCGGGCGGTGATCTCTTGCGGAATCGAAAACAGACTTGCCCCAAGGCGGACATCCTCGTCCAACTCTCCAAGAATGACCGTCGTCTCGCTGCCACCTTGATCGGTGATGATCCATTGGCGCAGTTCCACAGGGTCTCCCGTGAAAACAAGCGTGATGGTCCCAATTTCAGGCTGTTCAGGGTCTTGGGCCGTAATCCGCGTGGCGGTGCCGTCGTATTCGTGTGCAACGACCATGTCAGATTGGCCAAGGTCGACGTTGCGCGCCAGAATCAAGTTCAAAGGGGTGCGTGCCAACGGGTATTGTTCGGGCCGCGAATTCGATCTGCCATCGAAGATCGCAACCTGACCGCCACCGGCCATAACCAGCACCTCTTGACCATCGTATTCGAACCGGACCCGACCGGGCCGATGTATGTAGATTGTCCCGGTTGAAATGGAGCCATCGCTGTTGATCTGGGTGAACTGACCTTCGGCCGTCTGAATACCGTTCAGATAGGCCGACAGCTCCGCAAGCGGGACAATGTCAGCAAAAGCCGGAAAGGCGTTGCAGGCGGCCAGCGCCACGGACAGGAGATAACGTTTCATGCCTCTCATCTAATCACTCCGAGGCCCCTTCGCATCTCACAGTTGCGAAATCGTATGTTTCATCCCTGCTCGGGCACCAGAATTTCGCGTTTTCCGACATGGTTGGCAGAACTGACAAGCATGTTTTCCTCCATCTGCTCCACCAGACGGGCAGCCTTGTTGTAGCCGATACCGAGTTTCCGCTGGATGTAGCTGGTCGAACATTTCCGGTCCCTCACCACGATCGCAACCGCCTGATCGTACAAGGCATCTTCGCCATCGGTGTTGCCACCCAAGCCAAGCACCAGATCGATGTCGCTTTCCTTGTCGTCGTCGGGGCCATCCAGAACGCTGGCGGCGTAATCGGGCGGGCCGAACGATTTCAAGTGGCGCACGACCTCCTCCACCTCTTCGTCGGACACGAAGGGGCCATGAATACGCGTGATCTTTGCGCCGCCAGCCATGTACAGCATGTCGCCCATGCCCAAGAGCTGCTCGGCCCCCATCTCGCCCAGAATGGTCCTGCTATCGATCTTGGACGTGACGTGAAAGGAAATCCGCGTCGGAAAGTTCGCCTTGATGGTGCCGGTGATCACATCCACCGATGGGCGCTGCGTAGCCATGATGATGTGGATGCCGCTGGCGCGCGCCATCTGCGCCAGTCGCTGGATACAGGCCTCGATCTCCTTGCCCGCAACCATCATCAAATCGGCCATCTCGTCCACGATCACGACGATGAAAGGCATCTTTTCGGGCGCGAACTCTTCAGTCTCGAAGGTCGGTTCGCCGGTGTCGTCGTCAAAACCGGTTTGGAAGGTCCGGCTGAACATCTCGCCTTTGGCCAGCGCGTCGGCCACGCGACTGTTGTAGCCGTCGATATTGCGCACGCCCATCTTGGACATCTTGCGATAGCGTTCCTCCATCTCGCCGACGGTCCATTTCAGGGCCACGACCGCCTTTTTCGGGTCGGTCACAACAGGCGACAACAGATGCGGAATCCCGTCATAGACGCTCAACTCCAGCATCTTGGGGTCAATCATGATCATCCGGCATTCTTCCGGCGAGAGCTTGTAAAGCAGCGACAGGATCATGGTGTTGATCGCCACCGATTTACCCGAACCCGTGGTTCCCGCGATCAGCAAGTGGGGCATTTTCGCAAGGTTCGCGACGATGGGATCACCGCCAATGTCCTTACCCAGCGCCAAGGGCAGTTTCTGGTTTCCATCCCCAAAATCGCGCGACGACAGGATTTCGCGCAGCACCACTTTTTCCCGGTGCTCGTTCGGCAGTTCGATCCCGATCACCGTCCGGCCGGGCACGGTGGACACGCGGGCCGAAAGCGCCGACATCGACCGTGCGATATCATCGGCAAGCCCGATCACGCGTGACGCCTTGAGGCCAGGTGCAGGCTCCAGTTCGTACATCGTGACCACAGGGCCCGGTCGCACGCTGACGATTTCGCCCTTTACCCCGTAATCATCCAGCACGTTTTCCAGCATCCGCGCGTTTTCTTCCAGCGAATCGTCACTCAGGTGATGACGTTCAATGGAAACGGGGTTGGTCAGCAACGTCAGGGGCGGAAATTCATAGGCCTGAACCTGCGGTTGGGGCTGCAACGGCAGGGATGGCTGCGCCTCGGCTATCGCCTGACGGGACGGTTGCGTGGCTTTCTTGGCCGCATGCTGAACCACGCGCCGTTGCAGTTCGGTCTGCGGCAGAACGGGCGCTGACGTCAGCGGCGGCTCTGCCCGCTCAACAGCAGGGGCGGCGGCAGGCTGCGGTGCGGCACGCAACGGCGGCTCGACCCGGCCGGGCTTGGGGGCCTGTTGCACACGGTTGACCGCGGCACTGATCGGCGATGTCGTCAGGGGGCGGCGGACACGGCTTTTGATCACATCGGCAATCCGCTCACGAATGCGCGCATCATCCGGGTGGTCAATGTCATCAAGCGGCAGGGGGGCGGCGACAGGCAGTTCCGGCGGCAAATCGGGCGCGACGTCCCGCTGCAACAACATGGGAACACGCCCCAAAAGGCCCGCGCCGCGAGTCTGCCGCGTGACGGCAGGCTCTGCGCGAACGGCTGGTTCATAAAGGTCGTCATCATCGTCATGAACCGCAGCTTGGCTTTGCCGCGCGGTCCGGCGTTCGCGCAAACTCTGCGCGGCGTGCCCCGCGCCGGAACCTGCATTGCGCAGCCCACCAGCAACCATTGCGCCTGTGCCAATCAACCCCACCGCAAGGAACCTCAGCGCCCAACGGAATTCCGTCCGGTTCACGCCCAGCACGAACAACGCCATCGCAAGAAACCCAAGAAAAGCCGCCGCCGCCACCAGCTTGAGCGACAGCACCGACGATCCGGGCAGAATGTTCAACAGCGCGCCAAGAATCGTATCTCCGAACAGCCCACCCAAGCCAAAGCTGTGGGTCCAACCCTCGGCCGGAATATGGCTGGCCGCATAGATCGAGGCGAGCGCAGCCGCGATCGGAAAGAAGATCGCCCGGGTCAGCACCCTGTCTGACCCATGGTGCAACACGAAACGCAGGCCCCAGACAAACGCAGCCAACGGCAAGAAAAAGGCGCCATACCCCATGATCAACATCAACAACGCCGCGACAGAGGCGCCAAAGCGCCCCAACATGTTGACCGGCACAGCGTCGGTCGCAGCCATCCAGTTCGGATCTTCCGGCGAATAGGATCCAAGCAAAAGCAACAGGCAAGCCGCGACTGCCAGCAACGCAAGGCCAACCAATTCCTTTCCGCGCCGCTGCAGGGCGGCCTGGGTGTGGCTGTCCAGCAGGGGGTCACGTTGTCGGGTTTGATACGCCATGTTGCTCTTACCTCATCCGTACAAGCAGTCGCGAAGCCTGCTCAGCCCGCGCTGCAATTCTTCTTCTTCGACCACCATCGCCACGCGGATGCGATCTGAACCGGGGGTCATGCCGTTGACCTCCCGGGCCAGATAATGCCCCGGCAACACGCGCACGCCGGTGTCTTTCCACAGCTTCAAGGTCGCTTGTTCCGCGTCTTGGACCGGCAACCACAGGAAGAACCCCGCCTCAGGCGGCTTGTATCCCTGCACATCACCCAGAACCGCGTCGGCAATATCGTACTTGGCCTGATACCGTGCACGGCTGGCGATCACGTGGTCCTCGTCGCTCCACGCACGGGTGGCCACGGCCTGAAGCGGCTCAGGCAGCGGAGCCCCGGCATAGGATCGCAACTGCTTCAATTGCGCGATGCTGGCAGGGCCGCCCGCCGCAAAGCCCGATCGCAGGCCCGGCAGGTTCGACCGTTTCGAAAGCGAGTGAAAGATGACCACGCGTTCCGGGTGGGCCCCGACAGCATGCGCAACCTCCAGCGCACCGGGGGGTGGCGTATCACGGTAGATTTCCGAATAGCACTCATCGGCAAAAATCTGAAAATCGTGCCGTTCCGCCAGTGCGATCAGGTCTTTCCAGTAGTCGCGACTGGCGACCGCACCCTGCGGGTTCGCGGGCGAACAGATATAGGCCACCGTGACGCGGTCCAGAACATCGGCAGGCAGGGCTGCGTAATCGGGCAGGTTTCCTGTTGCATCGGTGGCGGGCACATAAACGGGCTCGGCCCCCACCGCCAGCGCTGCAACCGCGTAGACCTGATAAAATGGGTTCGGCATCAACACGGCGGGCCGTTTGCCGTTCTTGGTTTCGGGGCACAACGCCAGACAGGCGTTGAACAACCCCTCCCGCGTCCCGTTCAGGGGCAAGACGTGCCGATCGGGATCCAGTTCCAGGCCATAGCGCTTCTTGGCCCAACCCGTGATCGCATGGCGCAACGGCGCGACGCCATTGTTGTCGGGGTAGCGGTTGAAGCCCTCAAGTGACCCGGCCAACACATCCCCAACCCAGTCCGGGAACGGATGTTTCGGTTCCCCAATGGTCATCACGATGGGGTCAGCGCCCGGTTCATGGGCGTCCAACAACCTCCGCAAACGCGGGAATGCATATTCTGGCAGGTTCGAAAACCGCTCCGGAAAAACCATATTTGCCTCAAGATCGGGGTCATTCACGCCCCGGTTGATGGTAAACTACCCGCTCCCCCCGTCCGGGTCCAGAAAAACGATACCCGGATCAGGGGTTTGGCTGAAAACCTGTGGCGCTCAAGCCAACGCCTGCTCGGCGGCGGCGGCAATCCGCAACAATCGCGCATCGTCGCCCGGCGGGCACATCACCATGATGCCGGTAGAGGGGATGCCGGTCGGTAAGGTGACCGCGCAGACACCCATCAGGTTGCCAACGCGCGTGTTGCGCAGTGTCAGCAGGTTTTCGGTCACGAAATAATCGTCATCCGACATCAGCCGCGCGGCGTCTGGCGGCAGGTTGGCCGCCGTCGGGATCAGCACGGCGTCATAACCGCCTGTGGCGCGCAGATAATCCTGCCGCAACTGACGCAAACGCTGCCACAGCGCCACGAAATCGGCCGCCATCACACTGCGACCTTGCCGGAACCGATCAAGGATGCGGTCGTACATCTTTTCGGGCGCAGCCTCGATCTCATCACGCCAAGTGCCATAAGCCTCGGCGGTATACAGCGACAAGGTGGTGTTCATCGCCTCGTCCACGGCCGCAATGCGGCCCGTCTCGATGGTGGCGCCCGCTTGCGCCATCCGCGAAACCGCCGATTGGAACGCCGCGCCGGGCGCTTCGCGCACATCGCTGGCGTAGGGGTCCAGCACAAGAAACCGCTTGCCGCTCAGGGTGGCGCCCACCAGATCGGGTGCCTTGGTGCCATCCATGACGGCGAACAGTCCGGCACAATCCTCAACCGTGCGGCACAGCGGCCCCACGGTATCGAAGCTTTCGCACAAGGGCACCACGCCATCGAGCGGCAGCCGCCCATGGGTGGGTTTGAACCCGACAAGGTCATTCCAGACCGACGGCAACCGGATTGATCCCCCGGTATCTGACCCGATACCAGCGGCGGCCAGCCCATAGCCTACGGATGTCGCCGCCCCTGACGATGACCCGCCGGGGGCCAATTCCGGGTCGTTCACGTTGGGCGGGGTGGCGGTGGACGGGTTGATGCCCAGCCCGGAAAACGCCAGCTCCGTCATATGGGTCTTGCCAAGGCACACAAGCCCCGCGCGCGTGCTTCGCGCCAAGACCACCGCGTCGTTCTGCGGCACCCGCCCGCTCAGCAATTTCGAACCCGCCTCGGTCACGACGCCAGCAGTGTCGAACAGATCCTTCCAGCTGATCGGCACCCCATCCAGCAACCCCCGCCGCACACCGTTTTGCGCCCGGGTGCGGGCGGCCTCTGCCTCGGCAAGCGCCCGTTCCGGTGTCGTGCGCGCATAAATCCGGTCGCCATAGGGGTGAGCGTCAATCGCGCTCAGGAAACTTTGCGTCAGCTCCACAGGGTCGATCGCGCCGGTCCCGATCTCACGGCCCAGATCGCTTGCACTTGCCGTATGCCATTCAGTCATTCGCCTGCCCTCGTCATGGTGTCGCGGCTGACGCTATAGACCGCGCGTCGCGTGGACAATCCCGCCCGACGCCCCATAGTTGGGGGGATGACACATGATACGGATATCTTGATTGTTGGTGGCGGGCTCAACGGCCCGACCTTGGCGTTGGCGCTGGCGCAAGTGGGCTTGCGCAGTATCGTGCTGGACGCCCTGCCCGCTGATGTGCGTCAGGCCGATGGCTTTGACGGGCGCAGCTATGCGCTGGCGTTGTCCTCCACCAGAATGCTGGATGCGCTTGGGTTGTGGGGCAAGCTGGCCGCGAACGCGCAACCGATGCTGCAGATCAAGGCCAGCGATGGGCGGGCGGGCGAAGGCCCGTCGCCATGGTTCCTGCATTTCGACCACGCCGAGATCGAGGAAGGCCCGATGGGCCACATGCTGGAAGATCGGTATTTGCGGCAAACCCTGTTGACGGCCATGTCCGAGACGCCGCTGGTCCGGCACCTGCCGGGTTCGCGCGTCATCGCACAAGGCACCGGCACCGTAACGCTGGAAGATGGGCGCACCCTGCGCGCACGACTGGTGGTGGGTGCCGATGGACGCGCCAGCGGAACTGCCGCGCGCGCCGGTATCAAGCGAACCGGCTGGGACTACGGGCAGACGGCGCTGGTCTGCGCCATTCGCCACGAGAAACCCCACGGCGGGATCGCGCATCAGTTCTTCATGCCTGCCGGTCCACTGGCGATCTTGCCGCTTCCCGGCGATCGCTGCTCCATCGTGTGGTCAGAAACCCACGACATGGCCGCGCAGATCATGGCCATGAGCGATGCGGACTACCTCGATGTGCTCCGTCCTCGCTTTGGTGATTTCCTCGGCCAGATCAGCCTTGCCGGGCAACGCTACTGCTATCCGCTCAGCCTCAGCATCGCGAATGCGTTTGTCGCACCGCGACTGGCGCTGGTGGGGGATGCGGCGCATGGCGTGCACCCGATTGCGGGACAAGGTCTGAACATGGGTCTGCGCGATGTGGCCGCCCTTGCCGAGGTGCTGACAGATGCGAAACGGCGGGGCGAAGACTTTGCCGCCAGCGATGTTCTGGCGCGATATCAGTCGTGGCGTCGGTTCGACACCGCAGCGCTTGCCGTTGCGACAGATACATTCAACAAATTGTTTTCAAACGATAATCCGTTGCTTCGCGCGGGGCGCGATATCGGCATGGGGATTGTGGGGGCGATGCCCGGATTGCGCCGGGGCTTTATCCGGCAAGCCGCGGGCCTGACAGGTGATCTGCCCCGCCTGCTTCAAGGCCGCGCGCTTTAATCCAGCTTGCGCGCCTCGTCCTCCAGCATGATGGGGATGCCGCCACGGATCGGATAGGCAAGGTGCGCCGCCCTTGAGATCAGCTCCTGCTTATCGGCATCATAAGTCAGCGGTGCGTGCGTCAAAGGACAGACAAGCGCCTCCAACATGCGGCGATCGGGGGATGGTGTATCGCTCATTGCAGCATTTCTTCGTGCGACCCACCGCGCAACGAAAACTCGATCAGCGTCACCAGCGTTTCACGACGCGTCGTCAGTGATGGCGCCTCCAGCAAGGCCTGTTTCTCTTCGGGGTCGAATGGGCAAAGCATCGACAACGAATTGATCAACAATTCGTCTTCCGCCTCTTTCAGACTGTCCCAATCCGTCGATAGCGACATCGCATCAAAGTAGCGTCCCAGAAGATCAAGAAAGGCGGGGCGGTCAAAGCTGCGGTCATTCTCGGTCGGGCCCGCATCCCTCTCAAAACCGTCCCAACTGACGTCGGCGCGCAGATAAGGGGTAAAGCCTGTCACTTCACGCTGAATCCGAAACCGCGAAACCCCCGCCAGCGTGATCATGTATCGCCCATCCTCGGTTTCCGAGAATTGCGTCAGCCGCCCGGCGCAACCGATACTGTGCAATCGCTTGTCGGTTGATCCGGGAACCTCACGCGACTGGATCATCCCGATCAGGCGATGCGGCGTCTTGAGCGTATCGTCCAGCATGGCCAGATACCGCGGCTCGAACAGATGCAGCGGCAACCGCGCGCGCGGCAACAACAGCGCGCCGGGCAACGGGAACAGCGGGATGGTCGGGGGGAAATCGGTAAGTTTGATCATGTGATGCGATGTAGCCCCAGCCCTTGATCAGGCAAATATCATCGAGCTCAGCTTGCGCCGCCCATTCAAAACAATCGGATCTTGCGGTTTCAGCGCATCGAAGATGATGAAAAGCTGCGTCTTGGCCGCGGCGTCGTTCCACTCACGATCTCGACGGAACAATTCCAGCAACTGATCGACCGCACCCTCGACATTGCCGCTGGCGTGCAGGGCCAAGGCATAATCGAACCGCGCCTGATGATCGTCGGGCGCTGCGTCGACCGCCTCCGCCAACTCGGTCAACGGGCCAGCCTTCGCCGCTTGACGGGCCAGTTCGATCTGCGCCCGCGCGGCTTCCAGCGGGCCAGCCGACTTGATGCTGTCGGGCGCGTCGTTCAACAACGCCTCCGCCTGTTCCAGTTCGCCCAACGCAATGTGGGCACGGGCCAAACCGCCAAGCGCGTCAGCGTTCTCTGGCTCTTCGCCAAGGATCGCCGCAAATGTCTGGGCGGCATCCTCGATCGCGCCTTCGGTCAACATGACCTCGGCCGCCTCGACCGCTTCGGCCAAACCGCCATCGTCCCCCGACACCGCCAGCAACTTGTCGATGAAGGCCTTGATCTCACTTTGCGGCAGGGCACCCTGAAACATGTCCACCGGACGCCCCTGATAGAACGCTACCACCGTCGGGATCGACTGGAGCGGCAGCCCCTGCTGTGCAAGGGCACCGGCCAACCGCTGCTCCTTGTCGACGTCAACCTTGACCATCTTGACCTTGCCTTTGGCCTGCGTCACCGCAGCCTCAAGCATCGGTCCCAGCGTCTTGCATGGGCCGCACCAAGTGGCCCAGAAATCTACGATTACCGGCACATCCTTGCTGCCTTCGATCACGTCGGCCATAAAACTTGCTTCGGTGGCGTCCTTGATCAGGTCGGTGGCGCCGGGTTGGGATTGTCCAAGCTCAAGCATGGCTGTCTCCGTCAATTCTTTGAGTTGATGTCTATATGCGTTCCCAAACGGCAAACGCCAAGGGTGTCACAGATCGAAAGTCGCAAAGACAGGCGCATGGTCCGATGGTCTTTCCCAGCCCCGCACATGGCGCAGCACACGGCTGGAATGGCCCGCATTCGCAATATCGGACGTCGCCCAGACATGGTCCAGCCGGCGCCCCTTGTCCGCGACATCCCACTCTTTCGCCCGATAGGACCACCAGCTGTAAAGCTGTCCTTCGGGGATATCCTGCCGGGTGATATCCACCCAGTTGCCGCTGTCTTGTGCATCGGCCATATGCGCCACCTCGATGGGGGTGTGGCTGACTACCTTGATCAGATCCTTGTGGGACCAGACGTCATCTTCACGGGGCGCAATGTTCAGATCGCCGACAAGAATGGATTTCTCGGGCGCTTCCGCATGGAACCAGTCCCGCATTTCGGTCAGAAAATCCAGTTTGTGGCCAAATTTCACGTTCACCTCCCGGTCGGCGACATCGCCGCCGGCAGGAATATAATAATTGTGGATCGTCACGCCGTTTTCCAGCCGCGCGGCAACATGGCGGGCGTCGCCCTTGGCCACAAAGTCACGGTGCCCCGCATCTTCCAACGGCAACCGCGAAATGATTGCAACACCGTTATACCCCTTCTGACCCCGTGCAACCATGTGGCTGTAACCGGCGGCGGCAAACACATCGGCAGGGATCTTGTCGACCGGGGATTTGCATTCCTGCAGGCACAAGACATCTGGCGCTTCTTCCCGCAGCAAGCGCGCCACCAGATCGGCACGAAGCCGGACCGAGTTGATGTTCCAAGTCGCAACGGTAAAGGGCATGAACAGCATCCTGTTTGTGATGCCCCGGTTTAGGCCCAAGCTGCCGCGCCTTCAACGCGATAGCCAACCGGCCCAAAAAATCGGCCCGAACGCAAGCGCCCGGGCCAGTCCAACAGGGAGGTTGTGAAGCGACGCTAGATCATGAACCTTATTAACGCGTTGATAAGCGTCAACACGGCATTTCCCAGCCTCAGGCGATCAGGCGATAACCACCGCTTTCTGTTACCAGCAGCCGCGCATTGGATGGATCGGGCTCGATCTTCTGACGCAGTCGGTAGATATGGGTTTCCAGCGTGTGGGTGGTCACACCTGCGTTGTAACCCCAGACTTCATGCAGAAGAATATCGCGCGCAACGACGCCATCCTGCGCCCGATACAGAAACTTGAGGATATTCGTTTCCTTGTCGGTCAGGCGGATCTTGCGGTTATCTTCCGTCTCCAGCAGCTTCATCGCAGGCTTGAACGTGTATGGCCCAAGCGAGAAGATCGCGTCCTCAGATTGCTCATGCTGACGCAATTGAGCGCGGATCCGGGCCAACAGCACCGGGAACTTGAAGGGCTTGGTCACGTAATCATTTGCGCCCGCGTCCAGCCCCAGAATGGTATCGGAATCGCTGTCGTGGCCCGTCAACATCAAGATCGGGCATTTGACACCTTGTTTACGCATCAGGCGGCACAGTTCCCGGCCATCCGTATCAGGCAGGCCGACATCAAGGATGACCAGATCATAAAGCGCGCTCTTGGCCTTTTCCATCGCCTCAACGCCGTTCCCGGCCTCGAACACGTCGAAATCCTCGGTCATCACCAGTTGTTCCGACAGCGCCTCGCGCAAATCGTCATCGTCGTCGACCAACAGTATTTTCTTCAGCGTTGCCATGGAACATATCTCCCGGTTGTGTTGCCATTGACGTGCGCCCCGCAGGTTCACTTGGCAAGCGACTGAAAAATAATCTCACGCAGGCGTGTCGCATAGCGGGGGATTGTTTCAAATCCGACGCCGATTAGCTTATGGATCGGGCAGCCCCGAAGGATTACGCCACTCATGAGTCTGCTGCCAACACCTGCCGAACTGACTGCCCGCGCCCGGTCTGACCTGCGCGTCGGCCTGCCGATCGTGATCGGTCAGGGGGAAACCGGCGTCATCGTGCTGGCTGCAGAGACCGCGACGCCAGCGCGACTTGATGCCTTGCGCGCCTTGCCCGGCGACACGGTCATCGCCATTACCGGCTGGCGTGCCGAAACGCTGAAGGCGCGCGCCTATGATGGCGACATCGCCCGGATCGTGATGCCACGTGATGCCGATTGTGCATGGTTGAATGCGCTGGCCGATCCGGCGGACGATCTGCGCACGCCGATGAAGGGGCCGTTTCAAACCCTGCGTGACGGTGCCGCATCCCTGCCGCGACTGGCGCTGATGCTGGCCAAGTCGGCGCAACTCTTGCCTGCGGCGGCCATTGTGAACGTCGATGACCCCGCCGAATTCGCGGCGCAACACAGCCTGACATGCCTGACCGCCGATATGGTTGCGGCGGATCTGGCCCATCATCACGCGCTGCACCCGGTCGCCGCCGCGCGCCTGCCGATAGAGGCGGCCGAGGCAGGTCGCCTCCATATCTTCCGCCCGGACAACGGCGGTATCGAACACTATGCCATTGAAATCGGCCGCCCCGATCGCGCGCTGCCGGTGTTGGCGCGCCTTCATTCCGCATGTTTTACCGGTGACGTGCTTGGCTCGTTGAAATGTGACTGCGGCCCGCAACTGCGCACCGCATTGGCCGAAATGGGCAGCCTCGGGGCCGGTGTGCTGCTTTACCTGAATCAGGAAGGTCGCGGGATCGGCCTTGCCAACAAGATGCGTGCCTATTCCCTACAAGATCAGGGGTTCGACACGGTCGAGGCAAACCACCGTCTGGGCTTCGAAGATGATGAGCGTGATTTCCGCATCGGTGCTGATATCTTGACGCGTATGGGGTTCGATACGGTGCGCCTGCTCACCAACAACCCACGCAAGGTCGCCATGATGGAAGCCGAAGGCGTCACCGTGGCTGAACGCGTCCCGCTGCTGACCGGCACAAATCGCCACAATGCACATTACCTCGCCACCAAGGCCGCGAAATCGGGGCATCTTCTGTGACCCCGCGCGATATGGTCGTAACGCCGATGGGCTTGCGCTTCATGGGCCGGTCTTTTCCCTACACCCTTGGGCGTGGAGGCCGGACCACGGCCAAGCGCGAGGGCGACGGGGCAACGCCTGTCGGGGCGCATGGCATCGTCGGCTGCCTCTATCGCCCCGATCGGATGGCGCGGCCCTGCGATTGGGCTGTGCCCATCCTTCCCGGTGATCTGTGGTCTGACGATCCGCGCGATGAAGATTACAACCTGATGGTCCGCGCGCCCTATCCACACAGCCATGAACGCCTGCGCCGGGCGGATCCGCTCTATGACCTCGTATTGCTGACCGATTGGAACTGGCCGCGCGCCGAACGGGGGCGAGGCTCTGCAATCTTCATTCACCGTTGGCGGCGACCCGGTTATCCGACGGAAGGCTGCGTTGCGCTTGATCCGTCCGCCCTGCGTTGGATTACCCGGCGCATCACCTTTGGCACCCGTCTGATCGTTCAGTCGTAGGCGCGTTCCCCAAAGATGGCCGAGCCTACGCGGACATAGGTGGCCCCGAAACGGATCGCCTTTTCGAAATCGCTGCTCATTCCCATGGAAAGTTCCGCCAATCCGTTGCGCGCCGCGATCTTGGCCAGCAGGGCAAAATGCAGACTGGGCTCTTCATCGACGGGCGGGATGCACATCAACCCGGTCACCGGCAGGTCCATCGCACGCACTTCGGCCACGAACGCGTCGGCCTCTTCGGGCAAGATGCCCGCTTTTTGTGGCTCGGCCCCGGTATTCACCTGCACCAACAGTTCGGGGGAAGCGCCCCGTTCCTGCGCCAGTCGCGCCAGCGTGTTGGCCAACTTGATTCGGTCCAGCGTGTGGATTGCGTCAAACATTTCCACGGCCTGACGGGCCTTGTTGGTCTGCAGCGGTCCAATCAGGTGCAACTGCACGCCCGCGAAACGCGCCTGAAACGGCGGCCAGCGTTCGCTTGCTTCCTGCACGCGGTTTTCGCCGAACAGGCGATGGCCCTGCGCCAGAACCGCTTCCACCCTCTCGGGCGGTTGCACCTTGGACACGGCAATCAGCCGGGCAGAACCTGCGGGACGGTCAGCGGCAGCTTCGGCCGCGGCGATACGGGTCTGGATGTCATGTAATGCCATGCAAACAGCATAGGCCAAAAGAAAAGAGCGGGCGCAAGGCCCGCTCTTTCCATTCCGAATGATCCGGGTGGATCAGAAGGACATTGCCGCGCCGAACGACCAGGTCTGAATGTCATCCTGAACGCCGAACGGGTCGGAGAAACCATAACCCACGTGAAGACCCAGACCGCCGCCAAGATCATAGGCTGCTGCCAGACCGTAGCCGGATTGCTCACCAATCACGTCCGAGTCGAACTGACCCCAGTTGGCAGAAACCGTGAAGGCGTCAAATTCATAACCGATGCCCACACCGACATGCGTGACTTCATGCGAGGTCGCAGCGATACCCGAGCCATCAACGCGCACGCGGTCCATGGGGCCGGAGATATCCCAGACCGAATACTGGATCGCGGCACTCAGGCCATAGGACGTCGTGACTGCGGCACTTACACCGATAATGTCTACGTCCAAGGCCAAGACGTCGGGCAGCGCGTTAACCGTGCGGTGCTCAATTCCCGCAATGATGGGACGGCGTGGGTTGGCTATGCCAACCTGCTGAAACGTCTGGTAACCCAATCCAAGGCTCAGGTCCGCGCCACCAAGGTCCATTCCATAGCGAAAGCCAATCGCGTAACCCGCGTCACGGAGGCCGGTGTCGTCCATCTCGACCGATACGGCCACGCCGAAGTCACCGACAGAATAGTTGTAACGCAGGATCTGGCCGTCATAGGCGCCATCGCCGTATGCTCCCATCGCACCAGCGTGCGCCGTTTCATCGTCGGCCAGCGAGCCAGCATTGCCAACCCAAGCTTCGGTCATCGCCCAATCAAGCGCGCCATCGGTGTCACCCATGGTGACGGTGCCGAAATCGCCCGAGATGAATACGGTCGCGCCGCCATCATCTTCCGGAGTGAACGC
>JAFMHK010000007.1 GCA_017854585.1 Paracoccaceae bacterium | reverse complement strand
TGGCGGACAGTGAGGGATTCGAACCCTCGAGACGGTCTCCCGCCTACACACTTTCCAGGCGTGCGCCTTCGACCACTCGGCCAACTGTCCGTGCGCGTTCGGATAGCCCAGACTGGCGCGCGGGTGCAAGGGGCAATCCCTTGTTTCTTGAACGGGGGCCTCGGAAAGCATATCTTGAAGATCGCCGCCTGTCGCTCACCCATCAAGCACGATTGTGATGCGACGGTTCTGGCGGCCCTTCTTCTCGATCTTGCTCAGGCTGACTTTTCCGATCTCACCGGTCCGCGCCACGTGCGTGCCACCGCAGGGTTGCAGATCGATCTGACGATCACCCTCACCGATACGGACCAGACGGATGCGCCCTGCCCCACGCGGCGGTTGAACAGAGAGCGTCTTGACCAGACCGGGGTTCGCATCCAGTTCCGCGTCGGTGATCCAGCTTTCACTGACGGGCAGATCCCGCGTGATCAGCGCGTTCAAGCGGCCCTGCAGCACGGCCTTGTCCTCGGGCATGTCGGGCATGTCGAAATCAAGCCGGCCCTTATCGGCCGCGACAGCGCCGCCCGTCACCGGAAGCGGAATGACAACCGACAGCAGGTGCAACGCCGTGTGAATGCGCATGTGGCCGTAACGGCGTTCCCAATCCAATGTCTGCTCCACCTCCGCACCGATGGGCGGCAGCGGCTGCGGCTCGGACGGGATCAGCACGACGGCCGTTCCTTCGCCCTTGACTGTCGTTGCGATGGTGACCCGCCCACCGTCCCATGACAGCCACCCGCTATCGCCCGGCTGCCCGCCGCCGCGCGGATAGAACAGGCTGCTATCGACGATGATCCCACCCTCGTCCGTTAGGCCAAGAACCCGCGCCGTCGCGGTCTTGCGATAGGGCGCGGTCAGATACAATGGATCAGGCGTCATGCGGGGGGCTCTCCGTCGGGGGGCATTTGCGTGACGCTGGCGCGCGCGCCCTGAAACAGCGTCTCGGGGTTGCGCAGCCAGATATCGCGCTGCGCAAAGGGAATCTCGATCCCTTCGGCGACAAAGCGTTCCGCGATCAGGTGGTTGATCTCGGTCTTGGTGGCGACCAACGTGTTCACATCCCGCAAAATCGCGCGGATACGGAAATCAAGACTATCCGCGCCGAAGCCAAGGAAATCAACGCCGGGTTCCGGATAGGCGGCGATGCCGGGAACGGTGCGCACGATCTCAAGCAATATCTCCTGAACGCGACGTGTGTCGGTTCCGTAAGCCACGCCAACCGTGACAATCGCGCGGCCGGTCGTGTTGCCGCGCGTCCAGTTGGTCACGGTTCCGCTGATGAAATCGGCGTTGGGCACAATCACGTCAGTCTTGTCGAAGGTTTCGATCCGGGTGGACCGCACCGAGATGTCCTTGACGATCCCCATATTGCCGCCGACCTCGATCCAGTCGCCCTCGCTGATCGGGCGTTCGATCAGCAAAATGATACCCGAGACAAAGTTCGACACCACGTTCTGCAAACCAAAACCGATGCCAACAGACAGCGCACCCAGAACAAAGCCAAGCGCGGTCAGATCGATGCCGCCAGCGTTGATGGCAATAAGCGCGGAAAGCGCGATCCCCACGTAACCCACGCCGGATGTCATCGCGTTCCGCGCGCCCGCATCCATCCGTGTCCGTGGCAATACGGTCGTTTTCAGCGCGCCCTGCAACAGGCGCGTTGCCGTATAGCCAAGCGCAAAGACAAGGATCACGGCCAAGATGGTGGACGGCGTGATCGTGGTTCCGCCAACCCTGAACCCGCCCCAGAAGGCGGTGTAGATTTCGGTCAGCTGTTCAACCCGCATTCCCCAGATCAGCGCCAGCATCGGCAGCGCGGAAAAAGCCAGCGCGAAGTTGATCAGGATCGGGATCAGCGACTCGGCGGCGCTTTCGGCGGTCCCGCGCGAGATCACCGCGTAAATGTCACGGATCGGGGCCTGCAACGCCACCAGCACCCCCAACAACCCCAAAGTCAGGGCCGTAGGCGTCATGATCGCCTCGGCTGCGTTCAAATAGCCGATGGCTGCCAGAATTGGACCGCAGACAGCCACAAGCATCAGCGCCTGCGCAAGCATACCGACGATACGCTGGCTGAAGCCCGGGCTGCCATCATCCACCGCCCGCGACCCCCGCAGCAAGCTGGACAGTCGCCAATAGGCCAGCGACAGGCCGACATATATCGGCAGCAACAGCACACCGCGATTGGCGGGCGATATCTCGTTGAAGGAGGCCACCGTTTCGGTAACCGTGCCGACACCCAGCAAGAACCCGACCGCAACGACAATCCGGCGCAGTGCCGTGCGCGCGTTCGTATCGAACTCCAGTGCCGCATCCAGATTGACATTCGACGGAAACAGCCTCCCCGCCAGCCACAAGGAAAAGAACACCGACCCCAAAAGCGCCATGATAGAAAGGATCAGCTCGTTCAGGTTGGGGCCGATCATCTCGGTCGAGATCAGGGCAGTGCCCACCAGACCGACACCGATGATCGGCAATGCCATCTGGCCCAGCGACACGAGGAAGGCCACCGTTACCTGTCCCCGCCGAACGGCACCCAATTGCAGCCGTTCGGTCAACCGCGCCATCCAGCGACGCCCGCGCAGCAACAACAGCAATCCCAGCACCAGAAGCCCAAGACTGATGGGCGCGGTCTGGATCATGGCATCGCGGTTGGACGGGTTCGAAACCCGCGAGGTCAGGTCCGCATTCAACGACAATGCAACATCGCGCAGTGCCGCCAGTGTCGTGCCCCAGTTGATCGGGTTCAGTGGGGTCGGATTCAACTCGATTAGTTGTTGGGTTTCACGGTCCCTCATCAAGGTGTCGACTTCACGGATCAACCCGTCTGCCCGATTATAGGCGGACGTGGCATTCAACCGGGGGGCCTCCGCCAGCGTCAGTTGCGCCGCCAGCGCGGTCCGCCGCTCGGCGATTGCGGGGGGTTCCGTTGCATCGCCTTCGGGTAATGGGCCAAGTGCATCAATCTGCGCCTGAATCGTATCGATCCGCGCCTGATTTGTCGTTTGCGCCACCAGAAACTGCGCGCGCCAGTCCACCAGATCACTGCGCAAATTCTCGAAGAACGCCGTCGATGCGGTGCCGCCATCCATCAGGTTCTCGGCCCGCGTCGCCGCAACCTCCCAAGCGGTATAATCAATGGCGGCGGGTGCCGTTTCTTGCGCCACGACCGAAGCCGTGAACAACAGGCTTATCGCGACCAGAAGCAGTCCGATATAACGGCGGATCATGCCTCGAAGACCTCGGGCAGAGCGCGCGCGGGACGGTCCAACCACTCCGGAACAGGCAGACCCTTTTCGTGCAAGAACTCCGGATTATACAGCTTGGACTGATACCGCGTGCCATAGTCGCACAAGATGGTCACGATCGTGTGGCCGGGGCCAAGGTCGCGAGCCATGCGCACGGCGCCGGCAATGTTGATGCCCGATGATCCGCCAAGGCAAAGACCCTCGTCGGACAGAAGATCAAAGACCAGCGGCAACGCCTCAGCATCGGGGATACGGTAGGCCTGATCGGGTCTGAACCCCTCCAGATTTGCCGTGATCCGCCCCTGCCCGATCCCCTCGGAAATCGAACTGCCGGGCGACAGGAACTGACCGGTTGTGTAATAGCTGTAAAGCGCGGCGCCCTCGGGATCGGCCAGCCCGATCTTGACGCCTTTGGGTTGCAGAACCTGCGCCACGCCGGCCAGTGTTCCACCCGACCCGACGGCACAGATGAACGCGTCGACCTTGCCTTTGGTGTCCGCCCATATCTCGGGCCCGGTCGTTTCCACATGGGCCTGCCGATTGGCGACATTGTCGAACTGGTTCGCCCAGATCGCGCCATTGGGTTCCGTTTCCGCAAGCGCGGCGGCCAGACGGCCGGAATACCGCACGTAATTGTTGGGGTTCTTGTATGGGGCTGCGGGCACCTGCACCAACTCGGCTCCGGCAAGTCGCAGCATGTCCTTCTTTTCCTGACTCTGGGTCTCGGGGATCACGATGACCGTCTTGAACCCCAGCGAGGACCCGACAAGCGCCAGCCCGATACCGGTATTACCCGCCGTTCCCTCGACAATGGTGCCGCCGGGGCGCAGCTGACCCTTGGCCACAGCGTCGCGAATAATATAGAGCGCGGCCCGGTCCTTGACCGACTGCCCGGGGTTCATGAACTCGGCCTTGCCCAGAATTTCGCAGCCCGTCGCATCGCTGACGGCGTTCAGGCGGATCAGGGGCGTGTTGCCAATGGCGGCGGACAGATCGGAATGGATGGTCATGGGGCACGCCCTTTATGGCTCTTGCTGCGTTGCCCGAGGGATAGGCCCGTGCGGGCGGAAATTCAACCCGATCCTCGGGCCCGAAGCCTGTCACGATGCAGCGCCAGATACTGCAATGACACCAGCAGCGGGCCAACTGCAGCCTCTCCCGTCGCGATCAGCGCGATGGCATCGTCAAATGGAACAAGATGGCTCAGGATATCTTCGCCCTCGCTTTCCAAGCCACCCGGTCCGGGCAGATCATCGGGCAAATCCGCAATCCCGATGTACGAGATCAGAACCTGAGCAATCCCGCCCGGGCTGGGATAGTAGCGGCCGATCAGGTGCAAATCGGTGATGTGAACACCGGCCTCCTCCTCGGCCTCGCGGATGGCCGTGGCCTCCTCGGTCTCGCCTGCATCCACGATGCCCGCGACGGGCTCCAATAACCATGGGTCCGGGTCGCCATGCCCGAACGCACCGAACCGCACCTGCTCCACAATCAACACCCGGTCACGCACGGGATCATACGGCAGCACGGTGACCGCATCGGCGGCGCGAAAAATCCCGCGCTCTGCAGGCTTGGACAACGTGCCATCAAAACGCGGAAAGCGCGCCCGCATCTCCTCCAGCGTGAAAAATCCGTGATAGGGGTGGTGCAATGCCTCGACCACGATCATGTCGCCGCGCCCGCCACGGCCAACCGCGCGTGGCCGCTGCCAGCGCTGCGCCCTGAGGTAGGATTGCGCGCGCGCCCGGATCATCCCGAAGCGCTGCCCGATCTCAGCTGGCGCGGCCTGCCCCATCTGGCGCATGACTTCTGCTGCGGCCAGTGTGCTGATCTCGCCCCATGTCTCGGCCCAATCCGCCAACGACCACGCGGGACCGGGCGCACCCGGCACCACTGCAGGGCGATAGACATCCGCGGCGCAGGGCGTGCCATCCACCGAAATCTCTGCCGCGACACGCTCATACCCGAAACAAAGCTCGTAGAAATCCAGCCGCGCCAATTCCATCTCATCAACGTCCAGCATGCCGCCATGCGCCACCGGCCCATCACACAACATCGGGTAGGATGCGCCCGCAACCCATCGCACATCGTGATGGTGCATCACGGCTGGCATCAACTTTGCCTCACGCCCCAGCACCACCCGCAACAGCGGCAAATGGCAAAGCGTGCCGAACAAAAAAAGACGCGCCTTAGGCACCGCTAGCGCCAGCGGCGGCTCGCCGCCTCAACCAAAAGCCCCGCACCGATGCCACCAATCACAAGAATACCCCAGATCGTTACGTTGCCCATCTGATAGAAATATTCGATCCACAGCTCCATCGCCGCAATGATGGCTTGCCCAAAGTCATCATATCGCAGGTTGGCCGAGCGCATGAACATCTCGCGCAGGGCGAACAAGGTCAGCCCGTAGAACACGATCTGCACCGACGTGCGCAACCCGTTGCCGATGGCCGCCGCCGTGCCCTGCCCGGCCAGATTGCCCGAGACCAGCCACCCCTGCGTCAAACCGATCAGCGCGATGACCAAGGGGAAATAGGTCGCCAATTGCCCCTCGGGCAGGGTGTCGACAACCGCAAGTCCGGCAACCCACCCCACCCCAAAGAACAAGACGGCACCCACCAGCTTGGCTGCGGTTGGCATCATGGGCGGTACCTCCTCATGCGGGGGGCCGCGTCACTGTAATTTGCGTGACGTCGCAATTGCCGAAATGGAATGTCGCCGCACACGACGTCAGATAGAAATTCCACATCAACCGAAACCGTTCATCAAATCCCAAGGCCTGCACCTCCGGCCATTTTGCATTGAACGTATCGTACCACCGCCGCAGCGTCTGGCTATAGCTTTCGCCAAACTCCACCGACCCCTTCACCTGAAGCCCGGCTTTCATCACTTCGGCCCGCAACGCCGTGGGCGACGGCAGCATGCCACCGGGGAAGATGTATTTCTGTATGAAATCAACGCCTTTACGATAAATCTCCCACCGCTTATCCTGCACGGTGATGATTTGGAGCGTGGCGTTCTTTCCCGGCTTCAGGCGATCACGCAACGTATTGAAATAAACCGGCCAATATTTCTCGCCAACCGCCTCGAACATCTCGATGCTGGCAATTCCATCGTAGACGCCGCGTTCATCGCGATAATCCTGCATCTTGATCTCAACCATGTCCGACAAGCCGGCCTTGGCAATCCGGGCCACCGCATAATCGTGCTGAGCCTGCGAAATCGTCAGTCCGGTTACCTTCAGACCCCGTTCCTTGGCGGCATATTCGGCGAACCCGCCCCAGCCGCAGCCGATTTCCAGCACATGATCGCCCGGTTGCGCGCCCATCTGGTCCACCAGCAACGCATATTTCGCGATCTGCGCCGCCTCGGTGCTTTCTTGCCCGGTTGCAAAAAGCGCGCTGGAATAGGTCATCGTCTCGTCCAGCCACAGATCATAAAAGGCATTGCCCAGATCATAGTGGTGGGCAATGTTCTTGCGCGCCTGCCGCTTCGAGTTCCCATTCAGCCAGAACCGGAACCGCTCGAACGCCCGCACCACGGCCATGCCCATGAAGCCGTCAAAAAGCACGTCGTTGTCCGCATGAACAAGGTCCATGAATGCCTGCAGATCGGGCGTCGACCACCAGCCATCCACATAGGCCTCGGAAAACCCAAGATCGCCCTCGCGGATCAGGCGGCCGAAAATGTCAGGGTTGTGGATGTGCAGTTCGGCAACCGGCCCTGCCCCGGGACCTTCGGCCCGAAACACCCGCCCATCGGGCAACACGAGGTCCAACCGTCCGTTTTGAAGCTTTTGCGCGGTCTCCAGAACCGCCCCGAAATAGCGTGGTAGCCCTGTTTCGCCGTTGATCGTTGTCTTTACTGTCATCGTATCCCCGAAATTCTTCTCGCCTGTTTATCGCAACCCGTTGCAACCGCATAGAATTTTATGCGTTTCGCCGCCGCTTTCGGGATCCCGCCCGCACCGCGCCGATTGTCACATGGCCGCACCACGTCCCCCGTGGCTTCAGGAAATGGTGCGATCGCGCGCCAAGTCACGACCAACTGTCAAAGAGGTGATAGGAAGTTTCCATAATTGGCCCGCGTCGTCATGGCCATATCCTGAAAGACCTGTCTGAAATCCGCTGTTGTGCTGGCGCCCGCCGCCGCCCTCGCCCCGTATCAGATCACGCCCTTGCCGGGGCAGGTGCTTCCGCCCCAACGCCATGCAGGGCGCGGCCGCGACGATCCCATCCGCACCGACACGCGTTGCGGTAACCACTCAGAACCCACGGTTCCCATAGGCCTCCAGCGCCCTTCGACGCCCCTCGGACGCCGACACGATCGGCGTTGCGCGATAGGCATCATGCGGTCCCATCTCCCACCCGCGCGGGATCGCATCAAAATAGCGCGTCGCCGTTTCAAGCGGTTTGCTGCTGATCTCGGCCAACCAGCGCATACGGTAACGCCCCTGCCTGTCAAATTTTTCGGCCTGCGTTTCGGGGTTGAATACCCGAAAATATGGCGTTGCATCGGGTCCCGATCCCGCCGACCACTGCCAGCCCATCGCGTTGCTGGCCGGATCCCAATCGACAAGGCAATCCGCGAACCAATCCAACCCGATCTTCCAATGGATCATCAGATGCTTGGTCAGATAGCTGGCCACCAACATCCGCGCACGGTTGTGCATCCGTCCCGTCACATACATTTCCCGCATCGCGGCATCGACCACGGCCATGCCCGTGCGCCCGCGCGTCCAATCCCGCACCTCTGGCAGTCCGGTATCTGTTTTCCACGCAAAGGCATCCCACTCAGGCCGCCAGTTGCCGCTGGTGATGCGTGGTGTGTGATGCACCAGATGATAGGCGAAATCGCGCCAGACCAACTCCTTGAGAAACGTCTCGGCGCCCGGTTTTCCGTCCGCCATCGCGCGCGCGCCGGCATGCCAGCAAGTTCGCGCGCTGATCTCTCCATAAGTCAGGTTTTCCGACAAAAGCGAGGTGCCATTCACCGCAAGGTCATCGCGCGCATCGCGATACCCGTCGATCCCGGCAGAGATGAAATTTTCCAACCGCACCCGCGCCGCGTCCTCGCCGATATTCAGATACGGGCGCACAACCTCGGCGCCCCGGTCCATCGCGGCCCCCATTTTCCAATCCGCGACGCTGTCGCTGTCGGGCCATTGATCCGGCGCCGCAATCCGCGGTCGTGCCAATGCCTCGGCCTGCCCGCGATCGCGCACCGTCTTCCAGAACGGCGTATAGACCTTGTAATAGCTGCCGGTCTGCGTCTCCACCGTCCACGGTTCGAACAACACGTGGCCCGCGTGGCTGACCGCATTGACGCCGTCCGCCTTCAGCCCCGATTTCACCGCCTCGTCCCGTTTGCGGCTGTCAGGATCGTAAAGCCGCGTCCAATGCACCGCCGCCGCGCCGGTTTCCCGCACCAACGCGCGCAGCACCTCAAGCGCATTGCCCCTGCGATAGATCAACCGGCTTCCCGCAGCCGCCAACGCCGCGCCAAACGCCTCCGCACCCAGACCCAACCGCCATTTCGGCGCCGCGCCATGGCCTTCGACCGCCTCATCCAGAATGAACACCGGGATCACGGGCGCACCGGCAGCGCAGGCTGCAACAAGCGCGGGGTTGTCGCCCAAGCGAAAATCGCGGCGCGTCCAATAGATGATGGGAGCAGTCGTCATGGTCATCCTTCGTGATCGTGTCGGTCCGAAATCAGCGCGCGGACCCCGACGGTCAGGGGCGCAGGCGGGGCCTGCGAAAAACAGGTTACGAGACATACGGAAATCGCGATGTCCCGCAACCTATCTGTTCCGGCTTTTTCTTGGTTCAAGTCCTCTCGGTGGAGCGCGAGGGGGCCGACAGCCCCCTCGCTCCGCCAGAAGCCGGGGACGCCATCGGTCCGGGGCAGGCTTACCGCCCCCGAAACAGTCCGCCCAAGACGCCCCGCACGATCGCGCGCCCGGATTGAGTGCCCAGCTGCCGCGCAAAGCTCTTCGCGAATGCCGTCCCCACGCTATCGGACCGGGAGGCGCGCTGCGATGTCGTGGCGGATTTCGCGCTTGATTGCCCCACGCGATCACCCGAATAGCGGCGCGCGGCAGTAAACTCCCGCTCCGCTGCACTGTCCGTCTCCGCCTCCCGGGCCGCAACCTTTTCGGCCGCCTCGGCCGCCTCGCGGGCGCGGTGGCTCAGAACTTCGAACGCCGACTGGCGATCCACGGTCGTATCGTATTTTCCGGCAACGGGCGACGTTCCCATCAGCGCTTGGCGCGTCGCGTCCGCCACAGGCCCTAACTGCGACGACGGCGGGCGGATCAACGTGCGTTGCACGATACCGGGAATGCCCTTGGCCTCCAACATCGACGTGACCGCTTCACCGGTGCCAACCTCGCGGATCGCATCCTCGGTATCGAAGTCCGGGTTCTGGCGATAATTCTGCGCGGCCCGGCGCAATGCCTGCTGGTCCTTGGCGGTAAAGGCACGCAGCGCATGCTGCACGCGGTTGCCCAACTGACCCAAGATATCCTCGGGAACATCCGCCGGGTTTTGGGTGATGAAATAGACCCCCACGCCCTTTGAGCGGATCAACCGCGCGACCTGCTCGACCTTGTCGACCAACGCCTTGGGGGCATCGTCGAACAGCAGGTGCGCCTCGTCAAAGAAGAACACCAGCTTTGGCTTGTCCGGGTCGCCGACCTCGGGCAGCGTCTCGAACAGCTCCGACAGCAGCCACAAAAGAAAGGTTGCGTAAAGCCGCGGACTGTTCATCAGCTTGTCCGCCGCAAGGATGTTGATACGGCCATAACCGTTGTCATCCATCAGCATCAGATCAGACAATTCCAGCGCCGGTTCGCCAAAGAAACGGTCGCCGCCCTGCCCCTCCAGCACCAGCAAGCGCCGCTGGATCGCCCCGATCGACGCGGGCGCCACATTGCCATACCGCAGCGACAGATCGGCCCGGTTTTCACCCACCCACACCAGAAGCGACTGCAGATCCTTCAGGTCCAGCAACGCCAGCCCCTGTTCATCGGCCACGCGGAAGGCGATGTTCATCACCCCCTCCTGCGCTTCGGACAGTTCCATCAGGCGGCTGAGCAAAAGGGGGCCCATTTCCGATACAGTGGTCCGCACGGGATGCCCCGCTTGGCCGAAAACATCCCAATAGATCACGGGAAAGGCGCGATAGGCATAGTCAGTGAAGCCAATGGTTTCCGCCCGCGATGTGAACGCCCCATGCAGCTTGAAATCGGCACTGCCCGCCGCACCCAGACCGGACAGATCGCCCTTTACGTCCGACAAGAACACCGGAACCCCCTGCGCGGAGAAGCTTTCGGCAAGGATTTGCAGTGTCACGGTCTTGCCCGTGCCCGTCGCCCCCGCGATCAGGCCGTGGCGGTTTCCGTATTTCAGCAACAGCGCCTGCGGCGCCGCATAGTCGGGTCCGCCCCCTCCGATAAAGATGTGATCCGTCACGTCCCTGCCCCCTGTCCGGCCATTTTCTTGCGCCATACCATACATTTTTAACCTTTGCCCGCTAGCCCTGTCAGGACGTCGGCCATCTGTGTTGACCGGCGCATGACTTCCTCCCTGTCAACTGGCCGCGCCTTTCTTGGGCGCGGTTTTTTTCGTTGCGCAGACGTGAACGGTTTCTGCAAATTGGGCTGTTGACGGACGCCGCGCACTGGCATAGCGTCCGCTGCATATGTCGGCCAGTCCGGCAGGGAGAGAAAAAAATACGAGGAAAGGGTCCGTTTTCGGGCCCTTTTCCAATTGGCGAAGACGCGCGCACCTGCCGCGATTTTGCCCTGACACTGCGGACGCTTCATGATAACGACAGCGGCGCATCCTGTGCACAAAACTCAAGAAGGAAGAGAGCGGAATGAAACCTCACCACGTCCTTGCCGCGATGCTGCTGGCGGCCGCATTTGCTGGCCCGGCACTGGCTCAGGAAACCGATGCGACCACGGACGCCGCGACAGGCCTTGCGCTTGGTCAGGCTGTCGAGGACGCGACTGGCCCCGGCACCACGTATGTCGCTGAAACCCATGGCGATTGGGAAATCCGCTGTATCCGGGTCGAAGCGGACGAGTTCGAGCCCTGCCAGATGTATCAACTGTTGCGCGATGATGGTGGCACCGCTGTTGCCGAATTCAACATGTTCGACCTGCCTGACGATGGTCAGGTGGTGGCCGGCGCCACGATCGTGACGCCGCTGGACACGCTGCTGACACCGCAACTGCGCATCCGCGTCGATGAAGGCGCGCCGCAGCGCTATCCCTTTGCCTTCTGCCAGCCAATCGGCTGCTTTGCGCGCCTTGGGCTGACCGCTGCGGATCTGGACGCGTTCCGCGCGGGCGGCGAGGCGACGGTAACAATCGTGCCGCTGCCCGCCCCCAACCAGACGGTTGATGTGATCGCATCCCTTGTCGGTTTCACCGCCGCGTTCGAAGCGCTGGAAGCCCGCACCGCAGACGCCATTGCCGCCGCTGAAGCAGCACCCGCGCAGTAACGTTGCCGACGACCAAATCGAAAAGGCCCGCTGCGCATCCGCGCGGCGGGCCTTTTTCGTCAGGCAACACAGCCCCCGACCCGATCAGACTGCGCGCAGGGCCAGCACGGCATTCAGACCGCCAAAGGCAAAGGCATTCGACAGCACCGCCGTCACTTTGGCCTCGCGCGCCTCGTTCGGGACAACGTCCAGCGCGCATTCGGGGTCAGGTTCCTCATAGCCGATGGTCGGCGCGATCACGCCATCCTTCAATGCCATGATACAAGCCAGCAATTCCACGGCACCGGTGCCGCCGATCAGGTGGCCGTGCATGGATTTGGTGGAACTGATCATCAGATCATTGGCATGGCGGCCAAAGGCGTGCGCCACGGCGGCACATTCCACCTTGTCATTTGCCGCGGTCCCCGTGCCATGGGCGTTGATATAGCCCACATCCTCAGGGTTCAGCGATGCGTCTCGCAAAGCGCCCGTAATGGCGCGTTCGGCACCTTGGGCAGATGGCATGACAATATCGGCGGCATCCGAAGTCATGGCAAAGCCCACGACCTCGGCCAATATCTCTGCCCCGCGCTTCATCGCATGATCCCGCTCTTCGAACACGAAGACGGCTGCGCCTTCGCCTTGTACCATGCCGTTGCGGGTGGCGCTGAAGGGGCGGCAGGCATCCTTGGACATGACGCGCAACCCTTCCCACGCCTTGACCCCGCCAAAGGTCAACATCGCCTCGGACCCGCCGGTGACCATGACATCGCACATGCCCGACCGGATCAGGTTGAACGCCTGTCCCATGGCATGGTTCGATGACGCGCACGCAGTCGCGACGGAAAACGATGGCCCCTTGAGGTTCCATTCCATGCTGACATGGCTGGCGGCGGCGTTATTCATCAGCTTGGGGACAACGAAGGGGTGAACGCGGTTCTTCCCCTCCTCATAGACGCTGCGGTAATTTTCGTCCCAGGTGTTCACGCCGCCGCCCGCCGTGCCCAGCACCACGCCTGAGCGCGCGGCAAGCTGTCCCGCGAAGGTCAATCCGGACTGCGCAAGCGCCTCGCGGCTGGCGATCAGGGTGAATTGCGTGAACCGATCATAAAGCGCGATCTGCTGGCGGTTAAACAACGCGCCGGGGTCATAGCCCCTGACCTGCGCACCGATCTTGACGCTCAACCGATCGACATCGCGGATATCCAGATCACCGATGCCGCAGCGGCCTTCGCGCATCGCCTCCAGCGTGGTGGGCACATCATGGCCAAGCGCATTGATCGTGCCCTGCCCGGTGATGACGACGCGTTTCATCCCGGCTTCTGCTCGTTCACCAGCGCCGTGACGGCAGCCACAATCGCCGCGACCGATGAAATGTCGAAATCGCCCTGATCAGGTTCGTTCGCGTTGAAGGGGATCTGGATATCGAACGCCTCTTCGATGGCAAAGATCGATTCCACCAGCCCAAGGCTGTCGATGCCGAGATCAACAAGCGTCGCCTCCAGCTTCACGTCCGACACTTCCAGTACCGCCTGTTCAGCGATGATGGCAATCACGCGGTCCTTGATGCTGCTCATTGATCGGGTTCCCTGCCGCTTACCTGTCGGTCACTTAGTCATTTGGGCCGGACTTGAAAACGGCTTTCTGCAATTGCGCAACCGTCGCGGCCAGACGCGGCAAGCGACGCAGGGCTTTGTAGACTTCGACGTGTGTCTCCATCTTCATCGCCGGAACGCCCCCCATGACCATACGGCCCGCCGGAACATTCGAGAATATCTTGGTGCCGCCCGCTGCCACCACGTTTTCTCCAATGGTGATATTGTCGGACACGCCGACCTGTCCCGCCATCACGACGCGGTCTCCGACAACGGTCGAGCCTGCGATCCCCACCTGCCCGCACAGCAGGCAATCCTGCCCGATGCGGCAGTTGTGTCCGACATGCACGAGGTTATCCAGCTTGGTGCCACGTCCGATGACGGTGTTCGCCACGGTGCCCTTGTCGATGCAACTGTTCGCGCCGATTTCGACATCGTCGCCAATCTCGACCGATCCCAGCGAATGGATGCGCGTCCAACGCTGATCCGACGTGTCCAGCGCGACCTGCCCAAGGGTGCTGCGCGCCACCTCGACGGTGCTTGCCTCGGGCGTGACGAACGAAAACCCGTCACCGCCGATGACCGCACCCGGTTGTATGACAACGCGGTGGCCGATCACGACGCGCGCGCCGATGCGGACGCCTGACATGATCAGGGCATCGTCCCCGATGCGTGCGTTCTCGGCGATGGTGACGTGCGATGCGATCCGCGCCCGCGCGCCGATCACCGCACCCGCACCGATCACAACCAGCGGCCCGATCGCCGCCCCTTCTGAAATCCGGGCGGAGGCATCGACGATGGCGGACGGATGGATACCACGCGCAATCTGCGGTCCGGGGTCAAGGGCGGCCGTCACCCCCGCCATGGCGTATCGCGGGCGGGGCGCGACGATGGCCGCCTTCAGGCCAAGCGCCTGCCAGTCCATTCCGGCAGATATGATCGCGGCCACGGCCTGCCCCTTGGCCAGAAACTCGGCGTATTTTGGGGACATGGCCAGCGCCAAGTCGTTCGGACCCGCCTTCGCAGGCTCGGCCACGCCTGTCACCAAAAGCTCAACGGCGCCAAAGGCCTCTGCCCCAAGCGCCGCTGCGATATCCTGTACTGAATGCGCCATTGCCCAAACCCCGCAGGTGCTGCGGGTGTTGGTTTAGCCGTTCACCCCGCGAACCGCCACCCCTGCATCAAGGATTGCCGCGCGCACCACGGCGTTCCGGCCATAGATGTCATCGCGCAGGTTCAAACGGCCATCTGGCGTGACCCATGCGGTCCAATAGGTGATGTGGACCGGAAGCGGGGTTTCCAGATCAACGCGGGTTTCCTGCCCCGAATCCAGAATGCGGTTGAAAAAGCCCTGCGGGTCGTCTTCCTGCGCGGCCAGCAGCGTGTAGGCAAAATCGAAGGGATCGGCCAACCGCACACAACCCGACGAATAGGTCCGCACCTCGCGGCTGAACAGGTGATCCTCAGGCGTGTCATGCAGGTAGATGTTCCACTGGTTGGGGAACATGAACTTGACGAAACCGAGCGCGTTGCGCGGCCCCGGCGGCTGCCGCAGGTCGAACGGGAAGTTGGACACCGAATACTGGCTCATATCGACCGAGGCCGGGCTGATGGCCTGCCCGCCTTGCGACAACTCCAGATAGGTCGACCCGCCAGCCAGAATATTCGGAATATAGGACCGCATCGCGATGGAGCGGGGCACATACCAACTGGGGTTGATGACCATATGGTCCATCATGTCTGAGAACTCGGGGGTGCGGCGGTCGGCGGCCTGTGCGCCAACAACCGAACGGGTGGTGAAGGTGATTTCTTCGTTGTCGATCACATTGACATGGAAATCTGTGATGTTGACGAAGATGTGCCGCGCGCCGCGTTCAACATTCAGCCACCGCTGGCGCTCCATGGCCACGATCACCTCGGTCAGGTGATCCTCGGCGCTGCGGTTCAGGGCCTGCATCGTGCCGCTACCGGCAACGCCGTCGGCGGTCAGGCCGTTGTCGGCCTGAAATTCACTGATTGCTGTCTGCAATTGCGCGTCATAGGTCGCACTGGCCGACCGGGTCAGGTACCCCATGGCGATCAGGCGGTTGCGCATCTGCACCACGGCATTTCCCGCGTCACCCGGCGCCAACGCTCCCGATTGAACGGTCGGGCCATAGCCACCCGCATCGATCACCCGCTCCAGATGCAACTTGGTCCGCATCAAGCGGTTGTATTCCGGGTGCTGCGGCGGCAACCCCGCGATGAATACGTGTGGCATGCTGTCAACGAAGTCGTTCATCAAAGCAACGCTTTCAAGGCGCTGAACCGTGTGCACGATCCCCGGCGTGATGTTTTCCGGATCCAGCATGCCTGAATTCACGTCATGGGCATATTGCAGGAACATCCGGCTGGCCAACACGTCCGCCTGCCCGCGCATGTATGGGTTGGTCGCATCGCGAAACGCCTGACGCAGAATCTCAGGGTCGTAGCGGCTTGTGGGCAGGCCATGATTTCCGGCCTCCTCCAGCGCCTCAAGCAGGGCATTACGCCGCTCTGCCGCCGCGCTGACCGTCCAGACCGGTTCAAAATCGCGTTCGCGATAGAACTGGGCCAGATCCTCATCGATGGCGGACGCCTCGGCGATCGCCTGACGCAGTGCAGAAAACGCCTGCGCCGTCGCAGACGCGGGCGCAATTAGCGTTGCGACCGCGAGCGCAAGCGCCGCAATCATAGAAAGAATGGAGGGGCGGGCAGCTAACAACATATCGATAAAGGCCTTTTTCAGATCAAAGCACACCGGCCACGATGCCAGCCTTGGCGGACCGATGTCCATTCACAATTTTGAAAGCCATCTGCCACATAGATAAATTCTGCCGCAAATGAGGCCTTGATCGGTAGTGGGGCAGCACGTCGGATCTGGCCGGAATCAGCCCGCCAGTGACGGCCAAGTGGGCGGAATCTCGCCTAAATTCGGGTCTGCCACCATTTCAGCAGATCGGAGGGTTCCGAAAATGTCTGCGGTGTGTCAATAAACACACGCCTGGGGGAAAAACGTACGGACAAGACAAAACACCGTCAGCCGTGCGTGGTTAGGGCAACGAACATGGGGCAGAGACTTCTATGACTCAATCTTTATTGACGCGGCGCTCGCTATTGGGCGCCTTCGCGGCAACTGCTGCAGTGGCCGCACCGGTCATGGCGAACGCCACCGGGTTCCTGCGGGGCGCCGGTGATATCCGCCGGATCCGTATGGTCAACGGGCGCGCCGGCGAAAGTCTCGATATGATCTATTGGATCGAAGGCGAATATATCTCCCCCGCCCTTGAAGAAATCACCTACTTCATGCGCGACTGGAGGAATGACTCGCTCCACGATATCGACCCGCGCACAATCGACATCATGACTGCCGCCCACAACCTGCTGGACACGTCCGAGCCCTACACGCTTCTGTCTGGCTATCGCAGCCCCGAAACCAACGCCATGCTGCGGGCGCGGTCGTCCGGCGTTGCGCGCAATTCGTTGCACATGCAGGGCGAAGCCGCCGACCTTCGGATCAATTCGCGCAGCGTGAACCAGATTGCCGGTGCCGCCGCCGCGTGCAGCGCGGGCGGTGTCGGGCGCTATTCAGGCTCGAATTTCGTGCACATGGATTGCGGCCCCGTCCGCAGCTGGGGCGGCTGACGCCCAAACCGATCCAAAACCATGTCTGACACGCCCCGGTGCCGCCCCGCACCGGGGTTTTTTCGTCAGCGTTGGACTTTTCCGCGATCATGACCATATTCCCTGCAGACATGTTGAGGAAGCCGCCCATGAAAACCTACACCAGATCAGACGAGGCGATTGCCCGCCTCAGCCCCGAAGAATACCGCGTGACCCAGCAATCCGGGACGGAACGGCCCGGCACCGGCAAATACCTCGATAACAAGGAACCGGGGATCTATGTGGATATCGTCTCGGGCGAGCCGTTGTTCGCGTCTGCCGATAAGTACGAATCCGGTTGCGGCTGGCCCAGCTTCACCAAGCCCATCGAACCTGCCCATGTGGCCGAACTGCGCGATGCGACGCTTGGGATGATCCGCACCGAGGTCCGCAGTGCCTACGGCGACAGTCATCTGGGCCATGTTTTTCCCGATGGCCCACGCGACCGGGGCGGCCTGCGCTACTGCATCAATTCGGCCTCGCTCCGCTTTGTCCATCGTGACGACATGGCGGCCGAAGGCTATGGCGACTATCTCAATCAGGTGGAGGACGTGGCATGAGCCTTGAACGCGCAGTACTTGCAGGCGGCTGTTTCTGGGGCATGCAAGACCTGATCCGTAAGATGCCGGGCGTGGCGAAAACCCGCGTCGGCTACACCGGGGGCGATGTTCCAAACGCCACCTACCGCAATCACGGCACCCATGCGGAAGGCATCGAGATCGTGTTCGATCCTGCGGTCATCAGCTATCGTCAATTGCTGGAGTTCTTCTTTCAGATCCACGACCCCACCACATTGAACCGGCAGGGCAATGACCGCGGCCTCAGCTACCGCAGCGCGATCTATTACGTCGATGACGCACAGTTGGCATGCGCGCGCGATACCATCGCAGACGTGAATGCCGCCGGCATCTGGCCCGGCACCGTCGTGACCGAACTGGCCCCGGTGGGCGATTTCTGGGAGGCCGAGCCAGAGCATCAAGATTATCTGGAGCGGATCCCCAACGGGTATACCTGCCACTTCATCCGTCCCGATTGGGTTCTGCCGAAACGGACCGCTGCGGAATAACCGCCGCGCGCCGCAAGATCGTGATGGGCCGCCAGTTTCCGCTGGCGGCCCATTTTTCGTTCTGCCCCGACTATCAGGTCCACTGCGTTCAAGTGGCTCTTGCTTACCCCAGCCGCCTCCCACGTTCCGACAGTGACCCGTGTACATGCAGTCTGGGTTGCGCGTTCGCCTAGTCGGCATCGGCATCGGCACACGGCGTGAAACATGTGCACCCACGAGGCAAAAGAAAAAGCGCAGTAAAAACTGCGCTTTTCCAAATACTTCGGTAACTTGACGTTCGGTACGCTCTTAACGCTTGGAGAACTGGAAGCTCTTCCGGGCCTTGGCACGACCAAACTTCTTGCGTTCCACGACGCGGCTGTCGCGTGTCAGGAAACCCGCCGCCTTCAGCGCACCGCGCAGGCCGGGCTCATACAGCTGCAAGGCCTTGGAAATGCCGTGCTTGACCGCACCCGCCTGACCAGACAAACCACCGCCCTTGACGGTCGCCATCACGTCGAACTGATCTTCGCGACCGGCAACAGTGAACGGCTGGCGCAGGATCATCTGCAAAACAGGACGGGCGAAATAGGCGCTCATGTCCTTGCCGTTTACCACGACCTTGCCAGAACCCGGCTTGATCCAGACGCGGGCAACCGCATCCTTCCGCTTGCCGGTGGCATAGGCGCGGCCCAATGCGTCACGCACCGGCTCACGCGGGGTTTCAATCAAAACGCTGGTATCAACGGTGTCGGTGCCGACAACGGTGCCCTTCAGCTCATCAAGCGATGTCAATGTCTCGGCCATGCTCATGCGCTCCGCGTATTCTTGGTGTTCATCGATTTGACGTCCAGAACGTCAGGCTGCTGTGCCTCGTGCGGATGCTCGGTGCCTGCATAGACGCGCAGGTTGGTCATCTGCTGGCGGCTCAACGGGCCACCGGGCAACATGCGCTTCACGGCTTGCATCAACACGCGCTCGGGGTACTTGCCTTCGAGGATCTGGCCGGTGGTGCGCGATTTGATCCCGCCCGGATAACCGGTATGCCAGTAGTTCGGATTGGCGCGCTTGTTGCCCGTGATCTGCACCTTTTCGGCATTGATCACGATAACATTGTCGCCCATGTCCATGGACGGCGTGAAGGACGGCTTGTGCTTGCCGCGCAGACGCATGGCGATAATCGACGCAAGGCGGCCCAGAACGACGCCCTCGGCGTCGATCAGGATCCATTTCTTGTCGATATCCACCGGCTTGGCAGAAAAGGTTTTCATCTGTATTTTCCTTGGTCGGAACAAAAACGCGCCGAAGGACATAGCCGACGGCACGCGAAACATGGATGTGTTCTAATCATTTTGTCACCACGGTCAAGCGCCTTCGTGGTGGGCTTTTATTGGGATATCAATGACTTGCGATGATGGTATTATTATACCCCACATAATCGTGCCCTGTTTGCCCCTTGCGCCTCCCGCCTTGCCGCCTACCGTGGCCCAACATGTCCCAACGCCACAGGCCCCCAACATGGATGGCACCGCCAATTCCCTGCGCGATCCCGCCCGCAGTGACCACTTCATCCGCAAGAACGGAGAGGTCTATGCAGGAACGCATCTGATCATCGATGTCGTCGATGGCATCGGCCTCAACGAAGAGACGCGGATCCGCGACGCCTTCACCCAATCCATCGCGGCGGCCGGCGCCACCTTGATCCATCTGCATACGCACCGGTTCAGCCCGCAGGGCATTTCCGGCGTCGCCATTCTGGCCGAAAGCCACATGAGCGCGCACACATGGCCCGAAATCGGCTATGGCGCGTTCGATGTCTTCATGTGCGGCGCCACGACGCCTTGGGCGATCCCCCCGATCCTTGCGCGGATCTTCGAAACCACACAGGTCATCACCCGCGAACTGCATCGCGGCAAGGGTCTGGACATCGCCACCTAGCTTCCGGAACGACGTCCGGGGCGGCGGCTCGTCACACGCTGTTTTCCGTCTTCATCTTGGCCGAAAAACTCCGGGGGAGCGCGAGGGGGCGGCGCCCCCTCGCTCCTGCCCTCACCGCGCGGGCGGAATGCTGTAGGTCATCGATGCGCGCGCCACCGGCGCCGCCATTCCTTCGGAAAACAACAGACACTCCCCCACCGCCAGAACACGCCCCAGCTTCAGCACGCGGCAGTCGCAGATCACGTCGGCGCCCGCCACGGGCTTGCGCATGAAATCCATCGAACAATTCGTTGTGACCGCCAAGGCCTTGGGGCCGATCATGGCCAGCACAGCCAGATAGATGCTGACATCGGCCAGACCGAACATCGACGGTCCCGATACCGTTCCCCCCGGGCGCAGATGGCGTTCCCCCACACGCAGGCGCACCCGCACGGCCATTTCTTGCACATCTTCAACCACGAAGTCCTCGGCAACCTGCGGAAATTCCTCCGCCAGAAACGCCTCCAGCGCCGTTGCGTCCATTTGTATTGCCATTGCTCCCCCCGATCCTAGCGCCTAGGCTTTCCAAGAATTCCGGGGCTTGGCAAGGGAACTTGCGGGAGGTGACATGACCGACGATATTTTACTGCGTGAAGATCAGGGTGCGATCACGACGCTGACGATGAACACTCCGGGCACGTTGAACGCGCTGTCCGATGACATGCTGGCCGCCCTGAAAACTGCGTTTGGCGACCTGATGCACAGCGACACCTGCCGCGTCATCATCCTGCGCGGGACAGGCAAGGCGTTTTGCGCGGGCCATAACCTCAAGGAAATGCAGGCCAAGCGGCAAGCCAAGGATGGCGGGGCGGCGGCCCTGCGCGACCTGTTCAACCGCTGCGCGGAGGTGATGTTGATGATCCCCCGCCTGCCGCAACCGGTGATCGCCCAGACCCACGGCATCGCCACGGCGGCGGGCTGCCAACTGGTTGCGTCGTGCGATCTGGCCATCGCGGCCGAAGGCACCCGATTTGGCGTGAACGGTGTGAATATCGGCCTGTTCTGTTCCACCCCCATGGTCGCGTTGTCACGCAACATCCCCCGCAAACAGGTCTTCGAGATGCTGACCACCGGCGCATTCATCGACGCCGCCCGCGCCCGCGATCTGGGGCTGGTCAATCGCGTCGTGCCCCATGATCAACTGGAAGGGGCGACCCAAGAGCTGGCCGAAACCATCGCGGCAAAACTCGGCAGCGCGGTGCGCATCGGCAAACGCGCGTTCTACGACCAGATCGAACTGCCAATCGACAAGGCCTATGAATTGACCGGCGCGGTGATGGTGGAAAACATGCTCAACAGCAACACCGCCGAAGGAATCGACGCCTTCATCGAAAAACGCACCCCCGATTGGACACAGGATTAGGTCGAAACCGGCCCAGCCCCGGTGGCACATATTGAGCAATAGTTAGGTTTAGGGGGGCCGGACACGTCGCTGAAGAAGACAGGAAATGCAATTCAAGATCTGGCCCGCGCTTGCGCTGGCAGTGTGGGCAACCGGCGCGTCGGCGCAAGGCTTTGACGAGGCATCCGTCACGCTGTCGACGACAGATGTGGACGTTGAAGGCATTGGCAGCTTCCGCCTTCTGACCTGCGAAGGCGACATCAGCTTCACCTTCGGCGGCGGATTTGGCGCGCAAGTTGGCTACAACATGGTGCGCGACACCGGGATGGACCCGGCACTTGGGTTCTCCGTCGATTATTCCGGCCTTGAACTGCACGCCTTCTACGATGTGAACGCGGACCTACGGATCGGCATCATGGCCGCAACGAGATCGGGCTGGCCTATCAGGCGACCGATCAAATCCAGATCTTCGGGGCGATTGACCAGTCGATCAATGATTTTGGCGCCTTCGGCCAGGATGAAGAAAACACCGTCAACGTCGGACTGCGCGTGACCTTCGGCAACGATGGCATCAACAGCCGGCAGTTCCGCTACGTCGGGTTTTTCTGACCACGCGACCTTGCCGGACCGGGGGGCCGCAGGCCCGCCGGTCCGGCAAGGTCTAGACCCCGTAAATCGCCCCGAACTTCGCATCCAGATAGTCCAGCAAGGGCGCTTCGCTGATCTCGGCGCCCGTCGCATGGCGGATCGTCTCGACGGGCGTGCGCAACCCGCCATGACGCTGCACCTTGTCGCCCAACCACGCGGTCGCGGGCGATGGATCGCCCTTGGCCAGATGGCTGTCCAGATCCGGCACATCGGCGCGCAACGCCGCGTGCAGGCACCCGGCATAGACATTGCCCAACGTGTAGGTCGGGAAATATCCGAACAGGCCCGCCGACCAATGCACATCTTGCAGCATCCCGTTCGACGGCCTGTCCACAACCGCCCCGAAATCGGCGGCAAAGCGGTCGTTCCACGCCGCCTCCAGATCGCCGACAGCCAGATCGCCGCTGATCAATGCCCGCTCCAGATCGAACCGCAGCGTGATGTGCAGGTTGTAATGCACCTCGTCGGCCTCGGTCCGGATATACCCCGAGGCGACCCGGTTGACGGCCGCGTGGAACCCCGCCTCGCCCGCGACGCCCATATCGCCGAACAGGTCCCGCATCCGCCCATAAAGCCAGCCCGTGTAGGCCGCAGATCGGCCCAGCTGGTTTTCGTAAATCCGGCTTTGGCTTTCATGCACCCCCATCGACACGCCCTGCCCCAGCACCGTCAGCGCATAATCTTGCGTGATGGTCTGTTCATAGGCCGCATGCCCGACTTCATGGATCGTGGAATACAGGCACCCAAGCGGCTCGGCCTCGTCAACCCGCGTGGTGATCCGCACATCATTGCCCGACCCCGAACTGAACGGATGCACCGCCAGATCAATCCGGCCACGTGTCAGGTCATATCCAAAGGCGCGCGCGATATCGTCCGACAGCTTCAACTGCGCGCCGGCATCGAACGGACCTTGCAGGGCGGACGGCGCCGGCCCCTTGTCCAGCACACGCTGGCGCAGCGCCACCAGACGCGGGCGCATCCGGTCGAACAGGCCCGCAATCTCGGCCCCCGTCAGCCCCGGCTCGTAATCATCCAGCAGCGCATCATAAAGATCGCCGCCCGCCGCCAGCGCGGCGGCTTCCTCGCGCCGCAAGTCGATGATCTTCGACAGCGTCGGCAAGAACGCGGCAATATCCTCGGCCTCGCGCGCCCCCGCCCAGATCCGGTGTCCCAACGAAGTCGTGCGCGCAATCTCCGAGGCCAGCCGCGCGGGCACCTTGGTGGCGCGCGCAAAGGCACGCCCGATCAGGCGAAGTTGCGCTGCCTCGGCATCCGTCGTCGGCTGCGCCGCAGCCAGCCAGTCGCCCATCCTCGGGTCGACCCGGCGCGCATGCAGCATCGATTCCATCGCGCCCATCTCCTCGGCACGCTGGGCGCCGGCGCCATGCGGCATCATGGTCTCCTGATCCCAGCCCAGGCGCCCGGCAACCTGCGCCAAGGCCTCGGTCTCGCGCTGGTGGGCCAGCAGGTCGGTCAATGCGGTCATGCGTGGGCACCTCGAACAGATTGCGGAAGCGGATACATCGACAAGAACCGTGCGCGCATGATCAACACGATCAGAACCACGGCGCCGAACTGGTGCAAGATCGCCAGATACCAAGGCGCGGAATGCATCACCGTCACGATGCCCAAAGCCACCTGACCGATCATCGCCAGTATCATCCAGTCGAACGCGCGCCGCGTGCTCACGACGGCACTGCGGCGTGCCGCAAACCAGACCCCGATGCCGAAGGCAAACAGGACATACCCCACGATCCGGTGAAAGAACTGCACGGTGCCGTCATTCTCGAACAGGTTGCGGTACCACGGGTCGATCGCCCACATGCCCGGCGGGGTGATCCCCCCCGCCATCAGCGGCCAGTCGATATAGTTACGGCCCGCATCGATACCGGCCACCAACGCCCCGATGATGATCTGCACATAGGCCAGATGCATCAGGCCTGTGCTCATGCCCTTCAACTTGCGGTCCGCGCTCCGGCGCGCCTGCATCAGGGCGGCCTCCTCCCGGCCAAGGCCCATCACATACCACGCCATCAGGCCCAGAATGCCGAACGCCAGACCCAGATGGACCGCCAATCGGTAAGACGCCACATCGAACATGCCCGGCGCCAGCCCGGATGACACCATCCACCAGCCCACCGCACCCTGCAGCCCGCCCAAGGCCCCCAAAAGCACCAACCGCCCGCTCCACCCCACGGGCACATTCCGCGTCGCCAACAGACCTGCAAACCCAAACGCCCAGACAAGCCCGATAGCCCGGCCCCATTGCCGGTGGCCCCATTCCCACCAATAGATCATTTTGAACTCGGCAAGGCTCATGCCCCGGTTTTGTTCCTGATACTCGGTCGTGGCGCGATAGGCCTCCAGTTCGGCCTGCCATTCCGCCTCCGACAGGGGCGGGATCGCGCCCGAGATCGGCGCCCATTCGGTGATCGACAACCCGCTGTCGGTCAAGCGCGTCATGCCGCCCACGGCGATCATGATGACGACCATCGAAAACAGCAACATGACAAACCCGCGGACCAGCCTGCGGGCCCGGCCCCGGTCACGGCTGACGCCGCCGGGCGTCGCCACGGCTTTCTGTGCCGTGTCGACCTCTTCGAAAACGCTGCGCCGCTGGGCCATCCGCTGCTCTCCTCTTGTCTTGCGCACTGACCTAACCCGCCGCAAGGGCCTCATCAAGGCGGTGCGGCACCGGGTGCATCTTTGCTTTCCAAATATGTCCGCCGGAGGCTCCCATGGCCCGACACAGGCGGCACCGTTGCGGGCGGTCCGCGCGGTGGCTTCGTCGCACAGGCCGCAAGCAGTCAGACACATGCGCCGTGGCGTATCAGCGCCGCTCGGCCCACCGCACCATCTGCCGCAGCATGCCATGCATCGTCTGCACATCGGCCCGCGTCAGCGGCAGGCGTCCCCACATGTTGCGCAGGTTCGTCTTCATGCTGGCCGCCTTCATATCCGGGAAAAAGAACCCGGCCGCCTCCAGCCGTTCCTCGAAGTGATCGCCCAACTTCGCGATCTCCGCGCCTGTCGCCCAATCGGTCCCGGCCATCTCGATGACCTCGGGCGGCACGGTGTCGGCCTGCCTGCGCCATTCATACGCCGTCAGCAACACGCATTGCGCAAGGTTGAGGGAAGGGAAATCCGGGTTCACCGGCACCGAGATGATCGCATTGGCCAGAACGATATCCTCGTTCTCCAGCCCCGCCCGCTCCGGCCCGAACAAGATGCCCACCTTGCCGCCCTGCGCATGGATCGCGCGGGCCTGCTCCATCGCGCGTTCCGGCGTGACGACAGGTTTGGTCAGGCCCCGCATGCGCGCCGTGGTGGCGAACACATAGGTGCAGTCATGGATCGCGGCGGTCGTGCTGTCCACCAGCCCCGCCTGATCCAGCAGCCGCCCCGCCCCGCTGGCCAGCGCCACGGCACGTTCATTGGGCCACCCATCGCGGGGGCTGACCACACGCATGTGATCCAGTCCGAAGTTCCACATCGCGCGCGCCGCGGCGCCGATATTTTCGCCCATCTGCGGGCGCACAAGGATGAAGGCAGGTTGTGTCATGTCCCGCGCTTTACGCCGCCGCCGCATCCGGGGCAAGCACCCCACCCCATTGTCGCGCGCCGTTGCAACCGCTATCACGCGCGAAAGCCGCAGGAACCCCAACGATGACCCAAGCCCAGCAACCGCAGATTTACCTGATCACACCGCCCGCCCTCGACCTGGAGGTGTTCGTCCCGCGCCTGTCGGCCGTGCTCGATGCCCACGACATCGCCTGCATCCGGCTTGCATTGGCCACGCTGGACGACAGTGTCTTGTCGCGTGCCGCCGATACCGTGCGCGAAATCGCCCATGCCCGCGACATCCCGCTGGTGATCGAACGCCATGTGCAGCTTGTCGAAACCCTTGGCCTCGATGGTGTGCACCTGACCGACGGGTCCCGGTCGGTGCGCAAGACGCGTGCGGCCCTCGGGGCCGATGCGATCATCGGCGCATTCTGCGGCGCCTCCACGCATGACGGCATGACCGCCGGCGAGGCAGGGGCCGATTACATCGGCTTTGGTCCGGTCGGCCCAACCCCGCTTGGTGACGGGACGCAGGCCGCCCATGACGTGTTCGCGTGGTGGTCACAGATGATTGAACTGCCCGTCGTCGCCGAAGGCGCGCTGACCACCGATCTGATCGCCCAATTCGCCGCCGTCACCGATTTCTTCGCCATCGGCCCCGAAATCTGGGATGCAGAAGACCCCGCAGCGGCGCTTGCCGCACTGACGGCCCCGCTGCGTTAGGTTCCGCTGCGCACCGCCCGCTCGGCGGCGGCGGCAAGCGCCTTGCGATCGGCATACGCCGCAACCTGCAAGGGCGCATGATAGGTGACCGTCACCTCGCCCCCCGCAGGCCCCGCCAGCACCTTCAGCAGGCTCGGCCCAAAATCCATGTCACCCCACCACCCAAAATACCGCACGTCTTCCCCCGGCGGGGCGCGGTAACGCAGGCTGATGGGCTGCACATACAGGATATCCTTCATTTCATCTGTAAAAAACGCCGCAAATAGCGTTGATTTAAATGGCAAAACCCGCCCGCCATCCGTCGATGTGCCCTCGGGAAAGAACAGCAGCCGATGCCCCGCCACCAGCCGTTCTTCGAGCAAGCGTTGCTGTACCCGGGCCTCGCCCGGACGGCGGGTAATGAACAATGTGCCGGTCCCCCGCGCCAACCAGCCGATCCCGCTCCAACCGCGCACCTCGGCCTTGGCCACGAAATACATCCGCTTGGCGGCATTCAGAACGAAGATATCCAGCCAACTGACATGGTTGGCAACAAACGCCCCCCGCTGCACCATCGGCGCGCCGATCACCACCCGGCGCAGCGACAACACCCCGCACACAACGATACAGACAAACTGCGTGATAAACGGGGTCACGGGCCGGTTCAGGCCCCAGATCGCCCTCTCGGGCAGGCGCAAGACCAGCAGCAGCGGAAAGCAGATCGCCAGCACCGCCAGCAACGGCACCGCACGCGCCACGACGCGCAGCCACCCCAACAGCGTCAGCGCCCGGATCGGTGGCGGAGCGTCCTGCGGCCCGTCCCCTTTCCACGTCGTCACCGGCGGCCGCCTTTTTCATAGATCGCGCGGTGTGTCGGGCTCATCCGGGCCACATCCATCACAAGGCACACATCAATGCAGTTGAACGCGCGGTCGATGAACGCGCCCTGCCCCACAAAGCCGCCCAGCCGCAGATACGCCTTGATCAGCGATGGCATGGCCCGAATGGCCGCCGGACGGTCCAGATCATCGGCGGCGATCAGGTCCATCGCCTGATACCCCTTGGGGCGCGCAATGGGGCGGATGTCGTCCGGGGCCAGATGGCGGTGATGCAGCAACGACAGGGGGCTGGCCAGCGGCGCCGGGTCCTGCCCATGAAAACTGGCGACGCCAAACATCACTTCGATCCCATGCGCGGCGATATAGGCCGCCAGCCCGTTCCACAGATGCATCAACGCCGTGCCGCCGCGATAATCGGGGTGCACGCAAGACCGGCCCAACTCCAACAAGGTCCGCCCCGAATTGCGCAGCGGGCCCAGATCGTATTCGTCCTCGGAATAGAATTGTCCGGCCTCCGCCGCCTGATCGGCGCGCATCACCCGGTAGACCCCGACCACCTGATCGGCCTTTTCACGGCGATGATCCACCAACAGCAGGTGGTCGAAGAACGGGTCGAACCTGTCCGCCTCGACGCCCGCATCATGGTCCACCAACGTGCCGTCACCGCCCAACTCGGTGACGAAAACCTGATACCGCAGGCGTTGAGCGGCGCGCATCTCGGCTTCGGACCCCGCCAGACGCAGCTCGAAATGGGTGTCATCCAACAGCATGAGGGCGGTTTAGCATGGGCGGCGGCACTTGCAAGACGCACACTTGCCCCGACGGCACCCTCACCGTTAAACCGTTGTTAACCTCGAAAGGCCTAACGTCCGCCGACATGCCGCAAATCAGGTGAGGAATTCCATGATCAACCCGATCCGACGGCCATCGATCACGACCTTGCCTTCGTGTTCGAAATTCACCGTGATCTTGTGGCCGATGTTGGATTGCACCTGCCCCAGCCCCCAATCGGGTCTGTCGGGGTGGCGCACGAACATTCCGGGCTCCAATATCGCGTTCACACCATTTGTCATCGGAAACCCTTCGCATGGATGATCAGCACCGCTTTACCGCCGAAGACTTGGTGGCGCTTGTCGGGTCGCGGCTTTGTCATGACCTAGTTAACCCTCTTGGCGCAATCGGCAACGGGGTCGAACTGCTGGAGATGACGGGCGCGCCACAAGGCCCTGAGATGGCGCTGATCAAGGACGCCATCCGCGATGCACAGGCGCGTATCCGGTTTTTCCGGGTCGCGTTCGGGGCGCCCGGGGCCGATCAGACGATCAGCGTGCGCGAGGTGCGCGAAACACTCGGCAATCTTTACGCCCAAAGCCGGTTCACCGTCACATGGCATCCCGATACCGAGGTGCCGCGCGCCGCGGTCAAGCTGGCCTTCCTGATGTTGATGTGCGTCGAAACTGCGCTACCCATGGGGGGTGACATCACAGTTGCCCGCACCGCGCAGGGCGAATGGCAGATTGATTGCACCGGGCGACGTGTCAACATGGACCCCACGCTTTGGTCGCTCTTGCGGTTCGGCGGTGGCCACGCCAGCCGCCCCCTGCGGCCATCCGAGGTGCAGTTCACCGTCCTGCCCACCGAGGCCGCGGCGCAGGGCCACAGCATCAATTACGTCGCCGACGACAACCGCCTCCAGATCTCGACCGGCTGAGCAACCAACCTTGCCGGCCAAAGCTGCCCGCGCCGTCCCGTATGCGTCAGACCGCCGTCAGCCCCGCCCGGAACCGCCGCATGTTTTGTTGATAATGGGTGGCCGACTGGATCAGCCCCGCCTGCGCCGCTGCGTCCAGTTCCCGCACCACCTTGCCCGGCGCGCCCATCACAAGACTACCATCGGGGATGACCTTGCCTTCGGTCACCAACGCACCCGCGCCGATCAGGCAGCCCTTGCCGATCACCGCACCGTTCAACACCGTCGCGCCCATCCCGATCAGACTTCCGTCCCCAATGGTGCAGCCATGCAGCATGGCCTTGTGCCCGATCGTGCAGTTTTCACCGATCATCAGCGGATAGCCCATGTCGGTGTGCATCACGCAGGCCTCCTGCACGTTGGTGCCCGCGCCAATCCGGATCTCTTCGTTGTCCCCGCGCAGCGTCGCACCGAACCAGACACTTGCGCCCGGCCCCAACACCACCCGGCCGATCAGGTTGGCGTCGGGGGCGACCCAGCTGTCGGCATCGATATGCGGGCTGATCCCGTCCAAGGCATAAATCATTGCTGCCCCTCCTCAAACTCAGCCTGCAGTCTGCGCACATGGGCCTGCAGACCGGGCTGCTGTTCGCGGCGCATCCGCTCTGCGGTGATGATGGTCTTCAACTTGGCTTCGCTGGCGTCCAGATCATCATTGATCAAGACATAATCATACGCGTCCCATCGGCTGATCTCGTCCCAACTCTTGCGCATCCGTTTCGCGATGACCTCGGCATCGTCCTGCCCGCGTGTCTCCAATCGCCGTTTCAACTCGGGGATCGACGGCGGCAGGATGAAGATCGACAGGGTATGCTTGCCCAAAGCCGAATTCCGGATCTGCTGTGCGCCTTGCCAATCGATATCGAACAACACGTCGTGCCCCGCATCGATCGCCTCGGCCACCGGGGCCATCGGGCTGCCATAGAAGTTGCCGAACACATGGGCGTGCTCCAACATCTTGCCATCGCTGACCATGGCCTTGAACGCCTGTTCCGACATGAAATGATAATCTTGGCCATCCACTTCGCCGGGCCTTGGTTCACGCGTCGTGGCCGAAACAGAGAACGACAACGACTGGTCCCAAGCCATCAAACGACGTGCAAGTGTGGACTTTCCCGCACCCGAGGGCGAGGATAGGATGATCAGCAGACCGCGACGTTGGGGGATGGTTTCGGGCAAATCGGACGTCCTCATTCCAGGTTCTGCACCTGCTCGCGCATCTGATCGATCACCAGCTTCAGGTCAAGGCCGGTCGCGGTCAGCGCCGCATCACCGGATTTCGAACACAGCGTATTGGCCTCGCGGTTGAACTCCTGCATCAGGAAATCCAGCTTGCGGCCAATTGGGCCACCATCCGCCATCAACGCGCGCGCTGCAACGACGTGGGCGTTCAGACGGTCGATTTCTTCGGTCACATCCGCCTTGACCGCCAGCATGGCCAATTCCTGTGCCACCCGCCCCTCGTCCAGATCGGCCGCCATCACCATCAGCCGGCTGACGTTTTTGCGAAACGTCTCTGCCTGTGTCACGGTCCGCGCGGCGGCAAGCTCGGCGGCCTGCGCGGTCAAAGCCGCAATGCGGTCGATCTGTTCACCGATGACCATGGCAATCGCGGCCCCCTCTCCCGCGCGCATGGCCGTCAAATCGCCCAAGACGCGATCAAAGTCGGCCAACAGGGCTTCGGCGTCGGGCAAGACGGTCTCGCCCCCGTCGCTCAACACCCCGCGCATGGCCGCCACCTCCACCGCCGTGGGTGCGGTAATCGCCAGTCCGGTGTCGTCTGCCGCCGCCTGCACCGCCGCCAACGCGACCAGCGCAGCGGCCAGACCCTCGGCATCCACTCTTGCCCCGGCCCCGCCATTCCCCCGCGCCAGACGCAGCGACACGGTCACCGCGCCGCGCTTCACCACCGCGCCAAGGCGGGCGCGCAATGGTGCCTCCAGCGCCCCCAATCCGTCGGGCAAGCGCAACCGCACGTCCAGTCCGCGCGCGTTGACCCCACGCAGTTCCCACGCCCACGCCCCCCCGTCGCGTGCGGCAAATCCCGTCATCGATTGGACGTTTTCCCCGTTAACCACTGATGAACTCTCCCACTGCCCAGAAATTTTGAGATGTCTTATTAAGAAATCGGAAAGGAAATCACGGCTAGGGTCAACCCATGCTCCGCCCTGATTTCCGACAATGAAGGGAACCGGGCGATGACGCAACACACCAACCAAATGGCCGAGATCATCGGCCTTTCCGCCCATAGGTTCGGCATGACCAACCCCATCGTCACCGACGTGGTCCGCTACTGGGAAACGCTGCGGCAGGGCCGTTTGCTGCCCGAACGCGCCGACGTGCAACCCACTGCCATCATGGGCGCGCTCAGCCATGCCTTCATGCTGGAACGGACCCATCCCGGCGCTGTCCGCTTGCGGCTTGCAGGTGCGCATCTGGCCGAGGTCATGGGAATGGAAGTGCGCGGCATGCCCCTGCGCGCGTTCTTTGCCCTTGCGGACCGCCCCAACCTGATGCGCCAGATCGAGACGATGTTCAGCGCGCCACAGGCGCTCAGCCTTGAAGTAACCGCCGAGACGGGCGGGGCCGGCCAGCCGCCGATGGCCGGGCAGATGACGATCTTGCCCCTCACCGACCGCTATGGCGCAATCACCCGTGCCTTGGGCGTGTTTGTCACGCAGGGCCGGATCGGTCTGACACCGCGCCGCTTTCAGATCACCCAGACCCTTGCCGCGCCCATCGTGCAGGGCCGCCGCCTGTCTGCCGGACGCCCGATCGCGCCCGCGCAGGGATTGGCGGAACCCGCAGCACCGTTTCAGGCACCCGCCCGCACAACGGGAACCCCGGTCCTGACAGTGATCCGGGGCGGCCGAGACTGACTCGCCACACATGAAAAAGGGGCCAGCGTGGCCCCTTTTCGTTGATCAGCGCTGGCTGACACGTGGCTAGATCGCGGCGCGCATCGCACTGCGGCTGGCCTGCAATTCCTCGGCCACAAGAAACGCCAGTTCCAGTGACTGGCTGGCGTTCAGGCGCGGATCACACGCCGTGTGATAGCGGTTGGACAGATCTTCATCGGTCACCGCCCGCACGCCGCCGGTGCATTCCGTCACGTCCTTGCCGGTCATCTCGAAATGCACGCCACCTGCAACCGTTCCTTCCGCGCGGTGGATCGCAAAGAATTCCTGCACTTCGCGCAGCACGCTTTCGAACGGGCGGGTCTTGTAGCCAGACGCCGCCTTGATCGTGTTGCCGTGCATCGGGTCGCACGACCACACCACGTTGGCCCCCTCGGCACGTACCGTTTCGATCAGGCGCGGCAGGTGGTCCCCCACCGACCCGGCCCCGAAGCGTGCGATCAGGGTCAGACGCCCCGCCTCGTTCTTGGGGTTCAACTTGGCCATCAACACCTTCAGGTCGTCGGCGGTGGTGCTGGGGCCGGTTTTCAACCCAATCGGGTTCTGCACGCCACGCGCAAATTCAACATGCGCGCCATCGGGCTGCCGCGTCCGGTCGCCGATCCAGATCATGTGGCCCGACCCCGCGATGGGCAGGCCACTGGTGCTGTCGATCCGGCACAGCGCCTCTTCATATTCAAGCAACAGCGCTTCGTGGCTGGTGTAGAAATCCACCGTGGACAGTTCGCTGTTGTTTTCGCTGGTCAGGCCGGCGGCAGTCATGAAGTCCAGCGTATCGCTGATCCGGTTGGCCATATCGCGATACGCGGCCGCCTTTTCGCTTTCCGTAAAGCCAAGCGTCCAGGCGTGCACCTGATGGATATCGGCATAGCCGCCCTTGGAAAACGCGCGCAGCAGGTTCAGCGACGCGGCCGCCTGCGTATAGGCCTGCAACATCTTTTGCGGGTCTGGCCTGCGTGCTTCGGGGGTAAAGGCCAGTTCGTTGATGATGTCGCCCCGATAGCTGGGCAACTCCACGCCGTTCTTGATCTCGGTGGGCGCGGACCGGGGCTTGGCGAATTGGCCCGCCATACGCCCAACCTTCACCACCGGAACCTTGGCGGCATAGGTCAGCACCATCGCCATCTGCAACATCACCTTGAAGGTGTCCCGAATGGCATCGGCGCTGAACTCGGCAAAGCTTTCGGCACAGTCGCCACCCTGCAGCAAGAACGCTTCGCCGCGTGACACCGCCGCCAGTTCCGAACGCAGCCGACGTGCCTCTCCCGCAAACACCAGCGGCGGATACTTGGACAATTGCGCCTCCACGGCCGCCAGTCCCGCGGCATCGGGGTAGTCGGGCATCTGAACGCGCGGCTTTGCGCGCCAGTCTGTCTTGGTCCATGATTGGGTCATCGGGGGCCTCCGGTCATGCAATCACCCTGCGGGCGTGTCAGCGCGCCTTATAGGCGGATGGAACCTGCGGGCCAATCCCGAATTTGGCAGAAGGGATTGCCACTGGAGCCAAATAGTGGTTTCGCTTTTAGTCCATAGCGGCCCGCGCCGCAAATCGCCGCACGGGGGGACGGCCAATCATGGCGGCAATACACCAACCCGAACAGCCAAAACACTATGTCTTTGTTCTGCTGGATCGATTCACCATGCTGTGTTTTTCCAGCGCGGTTGAAGCGCTCCGCATCGCCAACCGCATGTCCGGAAAGCCGCTCTATAAATGGACCCTCGCGGGCGATGGCGGCGAAATCGCGTATTGCAGCGCCGGTATCGGCTTCAAGCTGGATACCGACCTCGAGGAACTGACCCGCGACGACACGATCCTGATGTGTGGCGGCATTGACGTGCAATCGGCCACATCCAAGCGTGTGCTGAACTGGTTGCGCCGCGAGGCGCGCAAGGGCGCCACCATCGGCGGGCTGTGCACTGCGGGCTATACCTTGGCCAAGGCGGGCCTTCTGGACGGCAAGCGCGCCACCATTCATTGGGAAAACCAAGATAGCTTCGCCGAGGAATTCGAGGATGTGACCCTGACGAAGTCGGTGTTCGTGATCGACGGCAACCGCATCACCACCGCAGGCGGCACGGCATCAATCGACCTGATGCTCAAGATCATCGCCAATGAGCATGGCGAGGATCTGGCCAATCTGGTTGCCGACCAGTTGATCTACACCTCCATCCGCACCGATCAAGACACGCAGCGCCTGTCGATCCCGACCCGGATCGGCGTCCGGCATCCCAAGCTAAGCCAAGTGATCCGGATGATGGAACAAAACATTGAAGATCCCATCAGCCCCGCGACACTGGCGCAAAAGGTCGGCATGTCCACCCGACAGCTTGAGCGTCTGTTTCGCCGCTATCTCAACCGCAGCCCGAAACGCTACTACATGGAACTGCGTCTGGCCAAGGCGCGCAACCTGCTGATGCAGACGGATATGAGCGTGATCAACGTGGCGCTTGCCTGCGGCTTCGCCTCACCGTCTCACTTTTCGAAATGCTACCGCGCCCATTACGACACCACGCCCTACCGCGAACGCGGTAGCCACGCGACCCGCGCACCGCTGGAACGCTGATCAGGGGGCCACGCAACTCCGGCCCGTCGGTGCCAGGGCGCGCAATGGCACGTCAAGCAACCTTGCGGTCACCGCCATCACACCGCTGTGCGCTCAGCTTTCGGTGACCCGTGCACTGCGTCCGCCCCGCCGCTTGGGCTGTGCCGGGGCTTGCAGGCCCTCGGTCAGCACCGCCCGCATCGGGTGATCCGCCGGTGCATCACCGTAACGGTCCAACAGCGCCGCGATATGCGCGCGCAGATCGGCCCCCTCCACGCTCAGCGCCCAGTCCACCAGAATCGACCGGCATTCCGCATCACTGATCCCCTCAATCCGGAATGATTCACGGATAAGCCCCTTGGGGTCGATAGGGTCTTTGGCGTCGGTCATGGTCTTGGCTCTTTGTTGGGGGCGGGCAATTCCGCCGCGATAATGCTAGCCACCCGCCGGCGCATGTCATCCAGCTTTGCGGCGAGCGCGCGCACATCCGCGACATTTCCCGCCTTGGCCAGAAACGCCTGCCCGCCTGCACCGATCTCTTCCAGATCAAGCGGGCGATCGCTCAACAGGCGAACGGCCTGATCGACCTCGGCAAACAGGGTCTGCGCCGCGATCAATGTCGCGGCGTCATCCGCCCTCAGCAACCCCGCATCGCACGCGGCCGTCAGTTGCGCCGCCGTATCGCGCAACGGTTGCCGCACCATCAACGTCATCGCCTGCGCCAACAAGACAATCTCCTGCAGGCCGCCCGGTCCATCCTTGACGGCGAACGTGCTGCCCGCCCGGCCCGCCGCAGCAAGCCGCGCGCGCATGTCCGCCGCATCCCGCCGGATCACGTCAGGCGCAGACGTGGCCATGATCACATCCCGGCGTACCGCATCAATATCGGCGCACAGGCTTGGCGCACCCACCAGAACGCGGGCGCGCGTCAGGGCCATATGTTCCCACGTCCACGCCTCTGTCGTCTGATACAGGCGGAACGCCTCCAGCGCCGTGGCCACCGGCCCCTGCCGCCCCGATGGGCGCAACCGCATGTCGACCTCGTAAAGCGCGCCCTGCGCCGTCGGCACCGTCAACGCGGTGATCAACGCCTTGGTCGCCTTGGCGAACCAGCCGCGCGGGTCCAGCGGGCGACGCCCCTGCGTCATCTCCACATCGCAGGCGTCATAGATCACCAGCAGGTCCAGATCCGACCGCGCCGTCATTCGCCCGGCCCCCAGACTGCCCATGCCCACAACCGCCCCTCCGCGCCCCGGTGCAGGCCCATGGCGGCGCGCAATCTCGTTGCAGACCAGCGGCCACAAGGCGGCCACAACTGCGGCGGCAAGGTCGGAATACTGCGTGCCCGCCTCCTCGGCGCTGATCAGCCCACGCAAATGATGAACCCCAACGCGGAAATGCCATTCCTTCATCACAACGCGGGCCGCATCCAGTTGCCGCTCATAATCCTGCCCCGACAGGGCTGCGCCGATGATCTCCGCCAGCCCGTCGCGTCCGGGCCATGGGGCAAAGAACTGCCCGTCAAGCACCGCATCCAACACGCCCGAATTCCGCGCCAGATAACGTGACAGGCCGGGGGCCGTCCCGCAGATATCGACAATCAGATCGACCAGCGGAGGGTTGGCCTCGAACAGGGAAAACAACTGCACCCCCGCCGGCAATCCGCGCAAGAAGCCGTCGAAATGGGCCAACGCCTCATCCGGCCGCGCCGCACGCTGAAACCGGGCCAGCAGATCGGGCTTGAGCCGGGCAAAGATCGTCTGGCTCCGCTCGGACCGCAACGCGGGATAACCGGGCCAACGGGCGACGATCTCGGCCACCGCATCCGTCAGGACCGGCGCTACCTTGGCCACCGTGCCCGGTGCAAAGAAGGGCTCGGTCAAGTCCGCTACCTCTTGCAACCGCGCCTGCAGACCGGCCTTGAACGCAGCGGTATCGCCGTGCCCCATGAACCGGGCCAGACGGTCAAACCCGTCGGGCGTGTTCGGCAACAGGTGGGTTTGGGCATCGTTGATCATCTGAAGCCGGTGTTCGACCTCACGGTGGTGCCGATAATGATCGCCAAGGGTATCCGCGACCTCAGGCGTGATCCACTCCTTGGCCGCCAGCGCCTGCAACGCCGCCAAGGTCTGGCGCTGGCGCAAATCCACATCGCGACCACCAGCCACCAATTGCCGGGTCTGCGCAAAGAACTCGATATCGCGAATGCCGCCCGCACCCAGCTTGATGTTATGCCCCGCCAAGGTGATGCCATGCAGGCCCTTGTGATCCCGGATCCGCTGCCGCATGTCATGTGTGTCGGCGATGGTGGCGAAATCCAGATGCCGCCGCCAGACGAATGGCACCAGCGTTTTCAAGAAGCCCGCCCCTGCCGCAAGATCGCCCGCACAAGGCCGCGCCTTGATATAGGCGCTGCGTTCCCATGCCCGGCCTTCGGCCTCGTAATAGCGTTCCGCCGCCGCCATCGAGATGCACACAGGTGTTACCGACGCATCGGGGCGCAGGCGCAGATCGGTGCGGAACACATAGCCGTCAGCGGTATTTTCGCTCAGGCTGGCGGCGATCTTGCGAGTGGCCCGCACGAAACCGCTACGGGCCTCCATCTCCTCGGCGGGGTCGAATCGCCCCTCATCGAACAGGCAGATCAGGTCGATGTCCGAGGAATAGTTCAACTCTCCGGCACCCATCTTTCCCATGGCCAACACCACCATGCCACACGCATCGCGCGCGGCATCTTCCTCGGTCATGCCGGGCAGCTTGCCGCGTTTCGCCTCGGCCCCCACATGGGCGCGGGTCGCGGCCTGCACGCAGGCATCGGCAATATCGGTCCATGCCCCGGTCACCGTCATCAGGTCCCAGACCCCGCCCAGATCCGCCAGCGCCACCAGCAACGCGGCCCGGCGTTTGATCCCGCGCAGATCAGGGTTCAGCGTCGGCAATTGCACTGCAGCAGCCTCGGCCAGCAGCGCGCGCAGCGCGTCCTCGGGTGCGCCCGCCAGCACCGGCGCCAGCCACGCGGCCTCCTGCATGATCAGGCGCGACAGGAACGGACTGCACCCTGCGGTTCCGGCAATCAGCGGCCCAAGATCCCGGGAAACCCCGGACAAGGCCAAGAACGCCTCGCGACCGCGATCAAGGTCGAAGGGAATGGGATGACGTGTCAGGCGCGCGGCAAAGCTCATGCCACGGTCATGGCCCGCAACGGTGGGCCACGTCAACGGGTTGCACCGCTGGCGTGCGCGCGGCACAAACGGCCACGGACAAAGGGAAACGTCATGAGCAAAAGCCTTGAACGCGTGCGGCGCGCCCTGATTGCGGGCGGACTGTCGCCAAACATCATCGAAATGGCCGAGGGGACGCGCACCGCCGCAGATGCCGCCATCGCCTGCGGCTGCAGCATCGATCAGATCGCCAAGTCGATCATCTTTCGGGGCGAGCACAGCGGCACCGCGCTTTTGTTCATTACCGCAGGCGGCAATCAGGTGGATACCGCCAAGGCCAGCGCGCTTGCGGATGAGGCTTTGGGCAAGGCGGACGCCGCGCTGATCCGCGCGCAGACAGGTTTTGCCATCGGTGGGGTCGCGCCCTTGGGTCACCTGACCCCGATCCGCGCATGGGTCGATCCCCGGCTCAGCACATTCGCAGTCGTCTATGCCGCCGGCGGCACACCGCGCCACGTCTTTGCCATCGCACCCGCCGACATGATCCGGCTCAGCGGGGCCGTTTCGGCCGATTTCACCGGCTGAGAGGCCCGCCGCCAAGCGCAAGCATCGGACGCGATCAGATCACGCCCAGCACGGACCGCGCCGCGCGCAGCCCCGGCGCCTCACCGCCTTGACCCAGCCGATCCATGGTGACGCGCGCCGCATTCAACTGTGCCGTCCGCGCGACCGGATCGTCCAGCAACGCCAGAACCGCATCCGCGATCGGGCCGGGCTGGCAGTCGGGGCCCAGAAATTCCGGCACCACCCGCGTCTCGGACACAAGATTGACCAACGTGACCGTATCCACCACCGCCAGCGTCTGGATCAGGCGGAATGACACCCAATTCATATCATAGGCCACAACCATCGGCGTGCCCGCCGCCGCCAGTTCCAGACTGACCGTGCCACTGGCGGCAAGCGCCACATCCGCCGCGCCAAAGGCCGCGCGCTTCTCGTCTGCGGCGTCCGGGCGTACGATGATCGGGGGCACCGGCCATGCCGCGGTCAGCTCTGCGATCAATCCCACGGTCGCGGCCACGGTCGGCACCACGACGCGGGCCGTCGGATGCCGGGCCGCCACCTGCGCCATCACGGCACCAAAGCGGGGCGCAAGCCGCGTCACCTCTGAGCGGCGCGAACCGGGCAGCACCAGCACCAGCGGCGCGTCGGCGGCGATGCCATGCTGTTCGCGGAACCGCGCGGCCTCGGCTTGCGATGCCAACGGCTCGGCGACAATCGGATGACCCACGAAATCGCAGGTCATGCCCGCCGCCTGCATCAACGGCGGCTCGAACGGGAACAACGCCAACACATGATCAATGGACCGTGCCATCTTAACCGCGCGCTTGGGCCGCCACGCCCAGACCGTGGGGGCCACGTAATGAATGGTGCGCAACTGCGGCGCGCGGGCCTTGACCTTGGCCGCGACACGCAGGGAAAATTCCGGAATGTCGATCGTGATCAACGCATCGGGCCGCAGCGTCAGCACCGCATCGGTGGTTTGCGCGACCCGTGCCAGCAGGTTGCGCAACCGCGGCAGGATCTCGGCCAACCCCATGACGCTCAGTTCCTCCATCGGAAACAGCGGCACCAGCCCCTCGGCCTGCATCAGCGGGCCACCAATGCCATGGAACTGCACATCGTCCGACAGCGCCTTCAACCCCACCATCAGTGCCGCCCCCAGCTTGTCCCCCGATGGCTCTCCGGCGATCAGGAACAGCCGCAGGCTCATGGGGCGGCCCACAAGGCCACACCGGTTGCCAGACAGGCCGCCAGAACGGCAGGTCGGTCAAGGATCATCACGGCACCGGCGGCAATTTCGATCCCGGCCAGCCCGGCCTTCGCAGCCAGACGCACCGTCTGGGGCCCGATGGCGGGCATGTCTACCCGCAGGTCCTGCGTGGGCTTGGGCCGTTTTACCAGCACGCCGCCCGTTCCCGGTGCGGTCTGGGCCACGAATTCCAGCATCGCATCGGTGCCCTGCAACGTCTCGATCGCCAGAACCTGACCGCGCCCCGCAACGGCGGATTGCCCCACATCCAGCGCGCCAAGCGCGTCCAGAACCGCACGCGCGCGCGGCGCATCGGGGCCATCGACGCGGTGGCCCGCCAAAACGCCTGCGCCTGCCACCAGATCGGGGCGCAGGTCATGCGCCGCGACAACGGCAAACCCGGCCTCTTCCAGCAAGGCAATCACCGTGCGCAACAACGCGTCGTCACCCTGCCCCATCGCGCCCACAAGCCGTGGCAACACCGCGGCGGTCTCGGAATCCAGCAGGCTGGGGTCGAAATCGGGCCGTGTCATCGCCCCCGCCAGACACACCTCGGTCACCCCTGCGGCCCGCAAATCCGCATAGAGCGCACCCAGCCGTTCGAACCGGGCATCAATCACCCGATCCGCCGCCGCCGTGACGGCAACCCCCGCAAACCGCACCAGATGGGCAGGCCCGGCCGCCAACAGCAGCCCCGGCAATTGCCCCGCACCCGCTAGAATCGCCCGCGCCATACCGCTCAACCCGGCGTCAGGAAATGGCGGTCGGTCGCAGCCAGCACAAACTCGGATATCTGGCGCACATATGCGCTGTCGCCGCAGGTTTCCGGCAGGCGCCGCGCTCGGTCCTGAAACGCGCCCTCGCCCTGCGCCAAGGCCTGAAACGCCGCCCGCAACGCGGTGATGTCTTCGCGGCTCACGCCCTTGCGCTTCAGCCCGACAAGGTTCAACCCCTCAAGCTGCCCGCGCGGACCATGGACCAAACCATGCGGGATCACGTCATGGGTCACCATGGTAACCGCGCCGATAATCGCGCCCTGACCGATCCGCACCCACTGATGCACCCCGGAAAGGCCACCGATGATCACGTCATCCTCGACCACGCAATGACCGGCCAGCGCCGAGTTGTTCACCATGATCACGCGGTTTCCCACCTGCGCGTCATGGGCCACATGCGCGCCCGCCATGAACAGGCCGTCGTCTCCGACGCGGGTGACACCGCCGCCGCCTTCGGTTCCGGTGTTCATCGTCACGCCTTCGCGGATGCGGTTGCGCTTGCCGATCACCAGCCGCGTGCGTTCGCCCGCGAACTTCAGGTCCTGCGGAACATCCCCCACATTCGCGAAGGGAAAAATGACCGAACCTTCGCCAATTTCCGTCCAACCGGAAATCACAGCATGCGACTTCAACGTCACATCCGCCGCCAATGTCACCTCCGGGCCGACCACGCAAAAAGGCCCGACGCGGCAGCCGGGGCCAATCACGGCCCCCTCTTCGATCACCGCCATCGGATGGATCTGCGCAGTCGCATCGATCGTCATGCAGTGGCTCCTGCCGACAGGTCCATCATCGCGGTGAACTCGGCCTCGGCGGCCAATTCCCCGTCAACCGTCGCCGCGCCGGTGAATTTCCAGACCTTGCCACCGGGCTTGCCGCGCGTCACCGTCACGGCCATTTCCAGAACATCGCCCGGCACCACCTTGCGGCGAAATTTGCAGCCATCGATCCCCATGAAATATACCAGCAGATTCTTGTCGGCCAAATCGGCACTGACACCAACCATCACGGCCGCAGTCTGCGCCATCGCCTCGATGATCGTCACACCGGGCATGATCGGCGCACCGGGGAAATGGCCCTGAAAATGCGGCTCGTTGAAGGTAACGTTCTTGATGCCGGTCGCCGAACGGAACGGCACGATATCGCGCACCTTGTCGATCAGCAGAAATGGATAACGGTGCGGAATTAGCCGCTGGATCATGTCGATATCGGCGGTTGTCGGTGTATCGGCCATCTGCGTTGCGGTCCTTTGCCTTGGTGCGCGGGTATGCGACTGGTAACAACTCCGCCCAAAGGCGGCAAGGCAGCAAGGAACACGGCAGGCTCAATCGCCCGTTGGCGCCCCACCCTCGGCAGGCACTTCCGGTGCATCGGGCCGGGGCAACGGGGCAACGCCCCCTTCTCCCTGCAGCTGTAACAAGGGCGCCGATCCGCCATCGCCGATCTCGGCGTCGATCCGCGCAATCGCATCCTCGGTGATGTCCACCGCGTCCGACGACAACAGCACCGATCGGCTATCCAGCAAGACGGCTGCGCCGCGCTCCTGCACCAGTTCCAGCAATATTGGAAACGCGATCTCGAAAAAGCGCTGCTGCGCGGCTTCGGTCTGGGTGGTCAACTCGCGGGCCTTGGCATCCTGCGCGGTGCGGATCCCCTCCACCCTGCTGTCGAATTCCGTGGCAAGCGGGCGGAAATCCTCTGGCGCAAGCGTGGCGCGCAGCGACGTCAGGGCAAGTTCCTCTTCCATCAAGGCCGCCTCGATCCGGCGGTTCTCCGCTCCCAAATCCAGACCGGCCGTCTCCAGTTCGGCCTGCATCCGCACACCATACTGGGTGCGCGACAAAAGCCGCTCTTGGTTCAACACAAGGATACCGGAAGGGGCCGCGCTCTGGCCCTGCACGCGCTGCGCGGGAACCAGTTCGGGCGGCGGCGTCACCCCACCGGTGATCTGCGCCCCGGCAGGCGGCGCCACCAAAAGCAGCGCCGCAATGGCCAGAACCGCCCGCAACATGGCGCCTAGAACCGGGCTTCGACCGTCAGGTCAAAATCGCGGGTGCGGTCATAGGGCAGCGTGTCGATCGCACGGCTGAAGTTGAAGCGCAGCGGACCGATGGCCGTATCCCAGAAGATCGACAGGCCGACCGACGAGCGCCAATACAAACCGTCATCCACGATGGCACCGCCTTCGCCGTTCACATCATCCAACCCCCAGACGGTGCCGACATCGGCAAACACCCCGCCCGAGATCCCGTATTCCGTCGGCAGTCCCAAGGGGAACGCCGCCTCGAACCGGGCCACGGCGAAATAGTTGCCGCCAAGCGCGTCTTGGTTCGTCGCGGCCAAGTCACGTGGCCCCAGGCCGAAGGTATCAAAGCCACGCATCTGACGACTGGACAGGAAGAACCGGTCGTTCAACTGGCTGTTCCCGTCAATCGTGGTCACCGCGCCGCCCTCAAAGCTGGCGCGCAATGTCACCTCTTCACGCGCCACGCGGGTCTCTGCAATCGCCAGTGCGGTCGTGCGAATGTATTGCGCGTCGCCACCAAGGCCCGCCGCCTCCATGCCGAACTGAAGCCGTACACCCGCATTGGGGTTCAGGCCGCCGTCCCGCGTGTCATAGGCATAGGTCGCGCCCACCGAGGAATTCCAACGCGTTCCCGCATCTCGCTCGATGATATCCGAACTTGTGGCCGGCACGTTGGCGATTTCGTTCCGCTCAAGCGAATAGAACAGGCTCAGACGGCCATTTTCGCTGACCGGGAAGCCCAGCGACACCCGTGTGCCGAAATCCAACGTGTCGAACTCGCGGTTCTGCGACGTGGTTTCACGGTAGTAAAAGCTGGTGCCAAGCGACAGGTCACGCCGCAAGAACGCAGGCTCGGTAAAGGAAAAGTTGAAGGCCTGACTGCCATCAGAGGTGTCGAACGACAGCGCAACCGACTGCCCACGACCCAGAAAGTTCTGTTCCGAGAAGTTGACCGCAAGACCTGCGCCCGTGTCGGACGAGAAACTGACCGAGAAGCCAAGCGAGCCGGTCGGCTGCTCTTCCACGTTCACGTCGACGATCACCTGATCGGCACTGCTGCCGGGGCGGCCTTCCACGTTCACATCCGCGAAGTAACCAAGGGCACGGATGCGCTCTCCGGCCTGACGGATGGCGCGGGGGTCGAACGGGTCACCCTCCACCGTATCGAACTGGCGACGGATCACGCGGTCGATGGTGGTGGCATTGCCTTCGATATCGATGCGTTCCACGAAAACACGTTCGCCCGGCGTCAGCGCGAATTCCACGTCCAGCGTCAGATCCGCGTCGTTGCGAGTGATCAGGGGCTCGATCCGGACGAATCGCAGGCCTTGTTGCGTGGCCAGATTCTCCATCCGGCTGATGGTTTCATCGATCAGCCGTGGGCTATAGACCATGCCCGGCCGCAAGCGGATCACTTCTTGAAAATCCGCCGCAAGCGCTTCGGGGATATCGGACGTCGTGGTGATCTGGCCGATACTGAAGCTCTGGCCTTCACGGATGTTGAACGTCACGAAATACGCGTCGCGTCCCCGTGCAAGTTCTGGCGTGACCGACAATATCTGAAAATCGACATAGCCCCGGTCCTCATAGAAGTTGGTCAGCAACTGACGGTCCAGCGCGATCCGGTCCTCGATGAATGTATCCGAGCGGATCAGCAGGCGGAACAGGCCGGCCTGCGTGCTTTCCAGCACACGACGCAGACGCCGGTCCGAATAGGCGCGGTTGCCCACAAAGGCGATCCGTTCCGTCTCCACAACGCGGCCTTCGGTAACCGAAAAGACCAGATCGACGCGGTTATCGTCGCGGCGGATGATCTCGGGCGTGACCGTCGCGGTCAGGCGGCCCGATTGGCGATAGGCCTCGGTGATCGCGGCGGCATCGGATTCGGCGACCGAGGGCGAGTAAATCCGCCGGGGTTCCGAACTGATCTGCGCCAGCAACACGTCATCGTCGATGCGGCGGTTACCCTCGATGTTGATCCGGCTGATCGTGGGATATTCCTGCACCCGGATCACCAGCGTGTTGCCACGCACGTCGATTTCGACGGTTTCGAACAGACCGGTATTTTGAAGCCGCTGCAGGGCATCGTTCACTTCACCCTCGCCGATCGACGTGCCGGGTGTAATCCCGGCATAGGTCAGGATGGTGTCGGTTTGGATGCGCTGGTTGCCCTGCACATCGAACGCCGTAAAGCGCAGTGTCTGCGCCATGGCCGGACCAGCCAGTGAAAATGCGATAACCAGAAGCGAAAAGACACTCCCACGAATAACGGACCAAGCAAATGCGCGCTGGAACATCGAATCCCGCCCCCCGGAAGTAAAAATGCAGATGGGTCCTGACTAGCGAAGCTGGGGGAGGTTGTCAAAACGATCAGGCGCATACCTTGCGGTTTGCGCCCTCAATGTCACAACATATCAATATTGGCCCTACGCGGGCCCGCGGGCAGGTGCCGAAAACTGCTAGAAAGGGCCGCCGGAATGTGCCGCTGACACCACCGAGACCGCCCAGCCTGCCAATGTAAGCGCGCCGACGATCATCATGGGAACCAGAAACCTGTCGGCGTTGACCGACATGATCTCACGGAAGTCACTGGTGGTTTTGGTCAACGTGTTCATTACAGCCTCCATCTGCCGCCTCTTTCGACGGTCAAGATGAATTTTGCCGCTGGAATATGGCTGAAATGCGACCCCTGCGAGGCGATTCCTTGTGCCTCAAGGGCAGAAGATATCGTTGGTCAGCGCAAACAGCATCAGCGCCAACAGCAGCGTCAGACCAACGGACATGAACACCTTCAACGCCTTGTCCGAAGGCGGCTTGCCAGCCACGGCCTCGTAGGCGTGAAAGATCAGGTGGCCGCCATCCAGCACCGGAATCGGAAACAGGTTCAGCAGACCAACCGCCGTCGACAGCACCGCGATGAACAGAATGAAGTTGTCCAATCCCTGACTGGCCGCGGCTCCCGATGTCTCGGCGATCCCGATCGGTCCTTGCAGATTGCAGGTGCTGATCGCGCCGGTAATCATGTGCCACAAACCCGATAGGCTGCTTTCGGCAATGAACAACGTGCGTTCCGCCCCATGACTGACCGCCGCCCAAAGTCCGACGCTTTCACGCTCCGGCTCGAAGATCAGGCCACCGGTGATCCCGATCAGCCACCGGGTTTCAAACCCGCCATCCGCCAGCGGCAAATCCATGCGCCGGGGGGTCAGTACCATGTCCAGCACATCGCCGTCGCGCCAGACCTGCAACGCCAATTCCGCACCATCGCCCGCCGCGACCGCATCGCGCAGCTGATGGAAGGCATAAATCGGCATGCCGTCGATACTGCGGATCACGTCGCCTTCCTCAATACCCGCGGCAATGGCCGCCGATTGCGGGGTGACCGAACTGACGATCGGCAACACCGGGAATGACGCATCAACCTGAATCGGGGTGCCATCGCGCACGATGTCGTAGGTCACGAACTCGGATCCCGGCAGGCTGCGCGCCAGTTCGTCCAGATCAGCAAGCGAGGTGACCGGCTCCCCCTCCAGCCCTGTAATAAGATCACCGGCTTCCAGCGTGACCATGTCGGCGGGCAGCGGCTTGGGCATGCCCACCCGCGCCTCGTCAACCGCCTGCCCCATGATCAGGATGAACCCGGCGAAGATCAGAATTGACAGAATGAAGTTGAACACCGGGCCTGCGGCAACGGTGGCCGCGCGCGCCCACAACGGCGCCCCATGCATCGAGCGCCGCCGCTCATCGACATCCAGCGCGTCAATCGCCGCCCCGTCCTTGCCGCTGGCCGCATCCGCATCACCCAGAAATTTCACATACCCCCCGAACGGAAGTGCCGCGACCTGCCACTTGGTCCCGCGCCGGTCCACCCGCGAAAACAGCACGGGGCCAAACCCAAGCGAGAAAACCTCGGCGTGGATGCCCGACCAGCGGCCGACGATGTAATGACCGTATTCATGGATCGCCACGATGATCGACAGCGCGACCACGAAGGCCAGAACCGTGAAACCGATGTTTCCGAACTCGGGAATGAATTCCATGCCTAGTGTTGCTCCATCTGCTCGATCTGCGCTTGTGCGGCCATCCTTGTCAGATGGTCCACCGCCAGAACCTCCTCAAGGGTGTTCATGGCCTCATTTAGGCGAAACTCGCGCGACATCACGTCAAGCGTCGCGTCAACCACGGCCGTCATGTCCATGAACCCGATCCGCCCGGAAATAAACCCGTCCAGCGCGATTTCCTTCGCCGCATTGAACACGGCCCCCGCTTTACCGCGTGTTTCCATGACGTTGCGTGCAATTCGCAAGGCAGGATAACGGGTCTCGCATGGGGTCTGAAACTCCAGCTTTCCGATCTGCGCAAGATCCAGACGCGCCACCGGCAAATCCCGCCTGTCGGGCCAATGCAAGGCATATCCTATCGCGTGGCGCATGTCGGGCGGGCCCAGATGCGCCATCAGCGCGCCATCGCTGAACCCGACCAGCGCGTGAATGATGGATTGCGGGTGAATAACGGCCTCGATCCGGTCGGGCGCGATGCCAAAGAATTCGCGCGTCTCGATCAGTTCCATCGCCTTGTTGAACATCGAGGCGGAATCGATCGTGATCCGCTGCCCCATGTCCCAATTCGGATGCGCGCCCGCCTGCGCAACGGTGGCATGGCGCAGCTCCGCCAAGGGCATATCCCGCAATCCGCCGCCCGATGCGGTGATGATGATGCGTTCCACCGCCGCCATGTCTTCCCCGACCAGCGCCTGAAACACCGCCGAATGCTCACTATCGACGGGCAGGATCGTCGCGCCATGGGCCACCGCCTCGGCCATCAACAGCGGCCCCGCCGTGACCAGACTTTCCTTGTTGGCCAGCGCCAGCGTCGCACCCTGCCGCAACGCCCGGAACCCCGGCGCCAACCCGGCCGCGCCCACGATCGCCGACATCACCCAGTCGGCGGGCCGCTCGGCGGCCTCCAGCAATGCGGCCTCTCCCGCGGCGGCCGCCACGCCAGTGCCCTGCAGCGCATCGCGCAGATCGTTCAGGCACCTGTCATGCGCCGTCACCGCCACATCGGCGCGCAGCCGGATCGCGTCGGCGGCCAGTTGCGCGATGTTGTTGCCCCCCGTCAGGGCCACCACGTCATAGGCGGCCGCGTCACGCCCGATCAGGTCAATGGTGTTTTGCCCGATCGACCCGGTCGCCCCGAATATGGAAACCCTGCGCGTCAAAGGGGCAGCGGCGGAAACTCCGCCACGCTTTCCACCAGCAACAGCAATAGCGCCGCCCCCAGCATGCCATCGAAACGGTCGAACAACCCGCCGTGACCGGGCAACAGGTTGCTGCTGTCCTTGACGCCCATCTTCCGTTTCACGGCACTTTCTCCGATGTCGCCCATCTGGCTTGCCATGCTCAGGGCCACCGAGATCCCGATCAACTCGATCCCCGATCCGGTCAGACGCATGAACACCGCGCCGACCAGCCCCGCCGCGACCCAACCCGCAATCGTCCCGCTCCAGGTTTTCTTTGGGCTGACCTTGGGCCAGAACTTGGGCCCGCCAATGATGCGCCCCGCAAAATACCCGAAGATATCGGTCGCCGCGACTACCAGCACCAGCCAGACCATCCATTGCAGGCCAAAGTTGTCACGGTGCAGGATCAACCCGAAACTGCTGACCATAATCAGTGCGGTAAAGACGATGTAAAGCGTGCGGTTCTTTTCCAGCACCGCAATCCCCGCGATGCCTGCCAGCATCACAAGCGGCAGGCCCAGACCCGGCGGCAGCAACTTGGCCACCAGCAGCAATCCCGCCGCCATCCCGCCCAGCATCAGCGCACGTCGCGGCCCGCCGTCCAGCATCCGCACCAGTTCCCACACCAGAACGCCCGCAACCAGCACCACAAGCCCGGTAAACCACCAGCCGCCCAACCACACAGCCGTCAGGCCCACCGCGGCGATCACGCCGCCAGTGCCGATCCTAACGGCAAGATCGCTGAAACTATCGCGGGCCAGCGCCATCCGGGTCGGCCGCGTCAGACCGGGACCGCGCCGAAACGGCGCTCGCGGCTGCCAAAGCGGTCAAGAACTCCGGCAAACACCTCTTTGGTGAAATCAGGCCACAGCGTGTCGATGAATTCGTATTCCGCATACGCGGACTGCCACAGCAGGAAATTCGAAATCCGGGCCTCACCCGATGTCCGCACCACAAGGTCGGGATCAGGCAGCACATAGGTATCAAGATACTTCGGAAAGGTCTCGTCGTTGATCTGCCGTGGGTCCAGTTTGCCCGCCGCCACATCATGGGCCAGCCTGCGCGCGGCACGCGCCACCTCGTCCCGACCGCCATAATTCAACGCGATGGTCAGGTTGACCTTGGTATTGCCCGCTGTCATCAACTCCAGATTGTCCATCAGGTCGACCAGCGCCGGCTCCAGCTTGACCCGGTCGCCGATGAACCGCACCCGCACGCCCTCGGCCAGCAGATCATGCGCCTCGCGCCGGATATAGCGCTTGAACAGGCGCATCAGGCCCGCAACCTCGGTCTGGGTCCGCTTCCAGTTTTCGGTCGAGAAGGCGAAAATCGTCAGGTGGCTGACCCCCAGATCGGGACAGGCGCGCACGATTTCCTTGACCCGTTTCGCGCCCATGTGGTGACCGACCAACCGCGGGCGTCCACGCATCTGCGCCCAGCGCCCGTTGCCATCCATGATGATGGCAACATGCCGGGCACGACTGTCAGAGGTCTTGGTCATGGCGCTTCCCGTCCCTTGGATACGTGTCAGGCGGCCTGCTCCGGCGCAGCCTCTGCGATACGACAGGCGGTCCCCTCGGGCCCGCCTGTCAATCCTTGCCTAAACTTGCATGATCTCGGCTTGCTTGGTTTCCAGCGTCGCATCCACCTTGGCGATCTCTGCATTCGTCAGATCCTGCACCTCGGTTTCCCAAAGCTTCTGATCGTCCTCTGACATGCCGCTGGCCTTGGCCTTCTTGATCTGGTCCATGCCATCACGCCGCACGTTGCGAATGGCGACCCGCGCGCTTTCCGCATACTGCGCCGCGACCTTGGTCAATTGCATGCGGCGTTCTTCGTTCAATTCCGGGATCGGCAGCATGATGATCGTGCCATTCAACTGCGGATTGATCCCCAGCCCGCTTTCGCGGATCGCCTTTTCGACCTTGCCGACCATCGCCTTGTCCCAGACGTTGATGGTGACCATCCGCGGCTCCGGCACGTTGACGGTGCCAACCTGATTGATCGGGGTCATCTGGCCATAGGCGTCCACCATCACCGGCTCCAGCATGCTGGCGCTTGCCCGCCCGGTGCGCAAAGACGCAAGCTCGGTCCGCAAACTTGCGATCGCCCCGTCCATTCGGCGTTGCAGATCGTCCAGATCAATGTCGATGTCGTCCTCGGCCATGGTCCTGCCCTTCTTGTCAGGTTGTCGTCGTGGCTGGCGTTCTAAGCGGTTGGCGGGGTTTTGTATAGACCACTTGCCCGCCACAAAAGCCCGCCACGCGCCTGCGCCCCGTCAAGGCCCCGTCAAGGCCCCGTCAAGGCACACACAACCCGTGATGGCCCACGCCGCAGTGGCAAAAACCCTGCGCCGTCAACGCCGCTGCCTCGCGGCGGTTATCCGACCTTGGTATAGGTGCCGCGTCCCGCAAGGATGCCCAGGAACCCGCCGGGCTCATCAAGGCTGAAGACGATGATGGGCAGGTCGTTCTCACGGGCCAGCGCGATCGCGCTGGCATCCATAACGCCCAGATGCTGCGCCAGCACCTCATCATAGGTGATGCTGTCATACCGCTTTGCGTCCGCATGCTTGGCCGGGTCCTTGTCATAAACGCCGTCCACCTTGGTGCCCTTGAAGATCGCCTCGCAGTTCATTTCGTTGGCGCGCAGGGTCGCCGCGGTATCGGTGGTGAAATACGGGTTCCCGGTGCCCGCGGCAAAGATCACGACGCGCTTCTTTTCCAGATGGCGCACGGCGCGGCGGCGGATATAGGGCTCGGCCACCTCGTTCATGGTGATCGCCGAGATGACCCGCGTGAACACACCAAGCCCCTCCAGCGCGCTCTGCAGCGCCAGCGCATTCATCACGGTCGCCAACATGCCCATGTAATCGGCCGTGGTCCGCTCCATCCCCTGCGCACTGCCCTGCAAACCCCGAAAGATATTGCCGCCACCAATCACCATGCAGATCTCGACACCCAGATCATGGACCGATTTCACTTCGCGCGCGATACGCTCCACGGTGGGTGGGTGCAGACCGAAACCCTGGGGACCCATCAGCGCCTCACCCGATATTTTCAGCATCACCCGCGTGTATGCCGGGGCGGTTTCGGGAAGATCATTGGCCATGGGAACCTCGGCGACGGAAAGGGGTGCGTTGCGTTTGCGGCAACATGGTCTAAAACCGAGGCCGGTTCAACGCCCAACCCGCCGCATCTGGCCAACATGAACACCGCAGGCCAACCCATTGATAGACCTTCACACCTTGCACCCCGACCGGCCCGTCCTCATCGCCGGGCCCACCGCATCGGGCAAATCCGCGCTCGCGCTGGCCATCGCAAGGGCGCAGGGCGGTCAGATCATCAACGCCGATGCGCTGCAGGTGCATGAAGGCTGGCGCGTGCTTACCGCGCGCCCCTCGCCAGACGAAGAACAACAGGCCCCCCATGCGCTTTATGGCCATGTGGGCTGGGGGGCGGAATACTCCGTCGGCCACTGGCTCCGCGATCTCACGCCCCTACTGAGCGCAGGGCCCCGCCCCATCATCGTGGGCGGCACCGGGCTTTATTTCCGCGCCCTGACCGAAGGTCTGGCCGCCATCCCGCCAACGCCCGCACCCATCCGCGCCGCCGCCGATGCCCTGCCGTTCGACCGGCTGCTGTCCGACCTTGACCGCGATGACCCGGTTCTGGCCGCCCGGATCGACCGTCAGAACCGCGCCCGGATACAGCGCGCCTGGGAAGTCTTCACCACCACCCACGTGCCCCTCAGCCAGTGGCAGGCGGACACCGCCCCGCCGCTCCTGCCCGTCCATGCGGCCCATGCGCTCCTCATCGATGCCGATCGCGACTGGCTTGCATCCCGCATCGCCACCCGCTTCGACCAGATGATCGCAGGCGGCGCACTGGACGAGGCGCGCCGCAACCTGCCCCGCTGGCCCGACGCGGGGGGCGCGGCCAAGGCCATCGGTGCCCCTGAACTGATCGCCCACCTTCAGGGCCACCTGACCCTCGCTCAGGCACGCGCGGCGGCCGTCGTCGCCACGCGCCAATACGCCAAACGCCAACGCACGTGGTTTCGCGCCCGCATGGGCGACTGGCAGCGCATCACCCTCCCCTGAAACGCCCGCCCCCTTCATCTTGGCTGCAAACTCCGGGGGTCCGGGGGCTGGCCCCCGGCCACCGCCGCCGCGCCCGGTCCGACGCATGCCCCACGGCACCGCACGCCATCTGGCACCATCCTCGCGCATCAACGCGCATCGCTCTTGCATCGGCCAGCCGAACCATTAGCCTCTGCTCATGCACGAACTCCCGCGCCCCCCATCGGACTATTCCGTGACATCGCTGGGCAAGCTGCGCATGCGCGCGGCTTGGCGGACGGAAACCCTGCATGCCAATTCCAGCCACCGCCTCTACTGGATCACGCGGGGACAGGGCCGCGTGACCGTCGGCGGCATCACACGCGGCTATGGCCCCAACACCGCCGTGTTCGTGCCCTCCGGCACCGCCATGTCCGTCGAACTCCCCGCCCAGACGCAGGGGCTGGAACTTTGTCTGCCCCCCGATCCCGATGTGATCTTGCCCGCCGGCCCCTTCCACCTGCGGGTCTCCAACATCGAGGCCCAGACCTCCCTCACGTCACATGTCGAAAAGATCGAACGTGAATTGGCCGCCAGCGCGCCCGCCATGACCCGCGCGTTGAAAGCCTACGCACTGCTGATATCCGCATGGGTCGAACGGGAATTGACGCGGCAGGAAGGTGCTGTGTTGCGTGACAAGCATCATCATCTGGTCGAAAATTTCGCCGCCCTGATGGAAAAGCATTTCCGCTCGGGCGCGGGTATCGCCGACTATGCGGCCCGTCTTGGCATCACCGCCACCCATCTCAGCCGCCTGTGCAAGGAGGCTGCGGGTCGTCCCGCCCATGCCCTCCTGCAAGACCGCGTGATGCACGAGGCCCGCCGCCTGCTGATCGATACCGACATGCCCGCGCGCGAGGTGGCCGAACAGCTGGGCTTCTCCTCCGCCGCCTATTTTACCCGCGCCTTCACACAGGCCACCGGACAAACCCCGTCCGCCTTCCGTGCGCCGACACCGCGCGCGTCGGTGTCGGTATCGGTGTTGTGACGGGCCACCCCGCAATCGGCCCCCGCACCCAAAGATGACAGGGCTGTGCAAGCGCCTTGCCTGTCCCCTGCTCTGCGTCTTTCTGGTGGCCTGATCAGGCCGGCGCCGGCCCCAACCGCGCCATCCGCAGTACTACCCTTCTGCCGCCGCCGCGGAACTCAGCCAGCAGAAAAACCTTGGGGAAAGGGGTTGCGCATGGTGCACATGTCGTTTCTGTTATAGGCAGATGTCGCAATCAGCGGCCATTATGTCGTAACTTTTCATTGACGGGTCGGGGGTTTCCCGGCGCTAATGATGGTGAAGATCGCGGGCCGTTGGTGTCGTGCCCCCAGATCGGTCGAACAAAGGCCAAGCCACAAAACAAGCACCAGACAACAGACGTGTCACAGGGAGATTATGAATGACGCAACTCACCCCTCAGCCGACCAAGATCCATCCGGTCGCCGAGATGTATGCCAAGGAACATCGCGAAGGTAAGATCGACCGCCGCGAATTCCTTGTTCGCGCAACCGCACTCGGCGTCGCGTCGGCAACCGCCTATTCGATGATTGGCCTTAGCCCCGCCCACGCCATGGGGCACCGTCAGGTTCCGCCGATGGGCGGGTCGCTGCGCATCCAGATGGAGGTGCGCGCCCAGAAGGACCCGCGCACCTTTGACTGGAGCCAGTTGGCCAACGTCACCCGTGGCTTTCTGGAATACCTGATCGAATACAACAACGACGGCTCGTTCTCGGGCGTGCTGCTCGAAAGCTGGGAAGCGAACGAAGATGCCAGCCAGTACACTCTGCGGGTCCGTCCCGGCGTGACCTGGAACAACGGTGATGCCTTCACTGCGGAAGACGTCGCGGCCAACTTCGTCGGCTGGTGCGATGCCAACGTGGAAGGCAATTCCATGGCCGCCCGCATGGGTGGCTTGGTCGATCCCGAAACCAACAGGGTCCGTGACGGCGGCGTTGTGGTGCTGGATGATATGACCGTTCAGATCAATCTGCCCGCCCCCGACATCACCATCGTTGCAGGCATTGCCGATTACCCCTCGGCGGTCCAGCATCGTGACCTGATCGGGACCAACCCGCTGGATCACGGGATCGGCACGGGCGCATACCGCGTCACCGATTACGAGGTCGGCGTTCAGGCACGGCTCGAAAAGAACCCCGATCACACCTATTGGGGCGATGCCTATCTGGACGAAGTCTTCTTCATCGATCTGGGTCAGGATCCTGCCGCATGGTTCGCCGGTGCCGAAGCCGACGAATTCGACATGACCTACGAGACAGTCGGTGAATTCGTCGATCTGTTCAGCTCGGTCGGCTGGGAACAGTCCGACGTGGTGACTGCGGCCACCGTGGTCATCCGTCCCAACCAGAACAACGCGCCTTATGATGACGTGCGCGTGCGCCGCGCCATCGCCATGGCCGTCGATCCGCAGGTCTGCCTTGATCTGGGTATCAACGGACAGGGTGTGCTGGCTGAAAACCACCACGTCTCGCCGATCCATCCGGAATATGCGGAACTGCCGCCCCTCGTCATCGACAAGGACGCGGCCTTTGCCCTGCTGACCGAAGCCGGCCATGCGGATACCGAGTTCGAGATCGTCTCGATCGATGATGACTATCGCCGCAACACCACCGATGCCGTCGCCGCACAGTTGCGCGATGCCGGCTTCAACGTGACGCGGACCGTGATCCCCGGCTCCACCTTCTGGAACGACTGGACCACCTATCCGTTCAGCTCGACCAACTGGAACCACCGCGAACTGGGCGTCATCATCCTCAACCTCGCTTACCGTTCGGGTGTGGCATGGAACGAATCGGCGTTTGCGAATGCCGAATTCGACGCCCTGCTGGATCAGGCCAACGGCATTGCCGATGCTGACGAGCGGCGCGTGATCATGGTGCGCCTCGAAACGATCATGCAAGAAGAAGGCGTGACCCTGCAGCCATACTGGCGCTCGTTGTTCCGGCATTACCGGCCCGGCGTCATCAACGCCGAAATGCACCCCAAGTTCGAGGTCAATATCCATTATCTGGGCGTCGCCGCCTGATTTTGGCCGAATGAGTTCTGGTCGGGGCAATCCGGTTGCCCCGACCTACCCAGACGACCCCATCAAGAAACGAACGGGCCCATCAACGAACGCCCGACCCACAGACAAAATGTCTGATCGCAACCGACAGGGATACACATGGGACTGTTCATTCTGCGGCGCATTGGCGTGATGATCCTCACCGCGCTCTGCATGACCTTCGTGGTCTTCTTTCTTACCAACCTCTACCCCAAGCTCGAAACTCTGGCCAAGACCCAGGGCAACGCCCGCATGACCGACGCACAGGTCGCCAGCTGGATCGAGCGGAACGGCTACTCCGGCCCCATGATCCTGCGCTATGGCCAATGGCTGGGCGTTGTTCCCGGCTGGACCCGCGTTGACGCGGAAACCGGGGACCTGACAGGGCGCTGCATCGAACGAACCGCCACTGCCGAGGAAGCGTTGAACGCGCCCACCTTCTGCGGCGTATTTCAGGGTGATCTGGGGTATTCCACCGTCTCAGATGACGAGGTGTCATCCGTAATCGGCGGGCGGTTGCTTCTGACGCTCAAACTCATGGCATGGGCTTTCGGGGTCATGGTCCCCTCCGCGCTCGTTGTCGGGGTACTGGCCGGGATGCGAGAAGGCTCAAGGCTCGATCGATCCCTGTCCACCTTCTCGATCGCCTCAACGGCAACGCCGGAATACGTATCGGGCGTGATCTTCATCGTGCTGTTCGCCTCGTCCACCTCGGGCATATCCCCTTGGCTGGCCGAGATGGGCTGGATCGACGGGCGCACGCTTTTCCTTGGCTCCGCCCGCTCCGCGATGGAGGATATCACCTTTTGGAACTTCACCCTGCCTGTGATGACCATCGCCCTTTACGGCATGGGCTATATCGCGCGGATGACGCGCGCCTCCATGGCCGAGGTGATGACAGCGCAATATATCCGCACCGCGCGCCTCAAAGGCGTCAGCTTCCGCAATATCGTTCTGAAACACGCGCTGCGGAATGCCCTGATCGCACCGTTCACCGTCATCATGCTGCAATTCCCGTGGCTGCTGACAGGGGTCGTCATCGTCGAGACGCTCTTCAATTATAACGGCTTTGGCTGGACGCTGGTGCAAGCGGCCTCCAACAACGATATCGAGCTGCTTCTTGCCTGCTCCATCGTTGCCGTCCTCGTGGTTCTGATCACGCAACTGATTTCTGATATCGGTTACGTGTTCCTGAATCCCCGCATCCGCATTTCGTAAGGGAACGGCTCATGGAACTTCTTACCTGGTCAGGCGCGATGGGCGGATTTCTCAATCCCATCTTGCTTGTGGCCGTCGTGGCCTTCGCCCTCGCTTTCGCGGCCAATTTCGTGCTGACACTGGCGGGGATCCAACCCGGCGAAATGCAGATCAACCCCGATCACACACTGACCCTGCAACGCACCCCGTCCGACTACGCGCTGATGGCCATGAAATACGCGGTCCTGTTGGCGGTGGCGTGCTGTTGTGCCTACGTCATCGGCGGGCTCGTGATGCCATCGGCTGATGCACGTGGCATCATTGGCGGCATGGCGTCCCGCCTGCTGCCGGTCTGGATCGGCTTGGTGGTGGTGTTCGCAGTATCAATCACCTTCAAGCGGCGCCTCGGCCTTTACGGCAAACTATTCGACAGCCCCATCGGCATGGTCGGTTTTGCACTGGTGATGTTCTGGGTCTTTGCAGCGCTGTTCGCCGATATGGTAGCCACCCATGGCGCCATCGATGTCTTCTCGCAAATGCGCAACGAGGTGCCCGGCTCGCCCGTGCCCGTCGCGCGCGAAGATGCATACCCCTACTACCTTCTGGGCGGTGACAATCTCGGGCGCGATGTGTTCTCACGCATGATTTATGGCGCGCGGGATGTGTTGCAGATCACGCCGGTTGCCACGCTCTTTGCCTTCATGGTCGGCGTGACGCTCGGCCTGCCGGCGGGCTACTTTGGTGGCAAGCTCGACACCTCCATCACCTTCATCGCCAATCTCGCTCTCGCGTTTCCAGTCATCTTGCTGTTCTTCCTGCTGGTGACCCCGGAAATCGTCGCCGCAGGCATTCCGCAATACATGTCGCTGGTGCTGTTCATCTTCCCGATCGTGTTTTTCGTGGTGCTGTTCAACTCGCGCTTTCACACCCAGCCGATGAAGCGGAACCTGTTCGTCGCCATCACGCTTGTGGTGGGCGGCATATCCTACCTGTCGCTGATCTCGGATGCCAGCAATCAGGATTTGCCGCTGATCTTCCGGCTCTGGCCCGAAGCGCTCGACCTGTTCGACGTCCCCGGCAACATCCTCATCGTGTTTGTGTCGGTGGTATTCGTGAACTCGCCCACCGTGTTCAGAATTGTCCGTGGCATCGTGCTTGACATCAAGACACGCGATTATGTGGCCGCCGGACAGACGCGCGGTGAAGGCCCGTGGTATATCATGCTGTGGGAAATCCTGCCCAATGCCCGCGGGCCTCTGATCGTCGATTTCTGCCTGCGTATCGGTTACACCACGATCCTGCTCGGAACGCTGGGCTTCTTTGGTCTGGGTGTGTCACCCGAATCTCCCGATTGGGGGTCCACAATCAACGAAGGCCGCCGCCTGCTCACGATCTACCCACACCCGGCGATCCCACCCGCGCTGGCCCTGATGAGCCTTGTGCTCGGCCTTAACCTGCTGGCCGACGGCCTGCGCGAAGAAAGCCTGAAGGACTAAGTATGAACGCGCGCCCGGTGGGCGCGCGTCTGCATCAATTGTGCATCGGATGTGCATCAAGATCATATGGCCCGAAACGGCCAAGAGGGAGAAACCTTAATGGCTGACGCAACCCCCTATGACGGCCCCATTCTGGAGATCGACAAACTGTCCATCTCCTTCTTCACCCGCCTGCGCGAAATTCCCGCCGTGATGGATTTTTCTGTATCCGTAAGACCCGGTGAAGCCGTCGGTCTGGTCGGCGAATCCGGGTGCGGGAAATCCACCGTGGCCCTTGGCGTGATGCAAGATCTGGGCGTCAATGGTCGTGTCGTCGGCGGCTCCATCAAGTTCAAGGGACAGGACCTCTCGACCCTGAATGAAGAAGAACTTCGCGACATCCGTGGTTCCCAGATTGCGATGATATATCAAGAGCCTATGGCCTCCTTGAACCCGGCGATGAAGATCGGCAAGCAACTGGCTGAAGTTCCGATGATCCACGAAGGCATCACCGAGCAGGAAGCCACCAAGCGCGCCCGCCAAGTGATCGAAGACGTCAAGCTTCCCGACCCCGATCGCATCCTCAAGGCGTATCCCCACCAGCTTTCCGGGGGTCAACAACAGCGCATCGTCATCGCAATGGCGCTGATGTCCAAGCCCGCCCTTCTCATCCTTGATGAGCCGACCACCGCGCTTGACGTCACGGTCGAGGCATCCATCGTCGAACTGGTCAAGGATCTTGGTAAGAAATACGGCACCTCGATGCTGTTCATCTCCCACAATCTGGGCTTAGTCCTTGAAACTTGTGACAGAATTTGCGTCATGTATTCTGGGGAAGCCGTCGAACGCGGGTCCATCGAAGACGTGTTCGACACCATGCAGCACCCGTATACGCAGGCCTTGTTCCGGTCCATTCCGCTGCCCGGCGCCAACAAGACCGACCGCCCGCTTGTGGCCATTCCCGGCAACTTCCCCCTCCCCCATGAGCGGCCCAACGGCTGCAATTTCGGCCCCCGCTGCGATTATTTCGAGGCCGGTCGCTGCGATGCCGGACCGATCATGATGGCGCAGGTGCCCGGCAATGATCGCCACGCCACCCGCTGCCTCAAGTTTCAGGAAATTGATTGGCACGCGCCGATTGCCGCAGCCGTCAAGCAAGAGAAATCGACCGTGGGCGATGTTGTCCTCAAGGTCGATAACCTCAAGAAATACTACGAGGTTTCGGCCAACAAGATGTTCGGCGGCTCGGCGACAAAAGTCGTCAAGGCGAATGAAACCGTCAGTTTCGAAGCGCGCGAGTCCGAGACGCTGGCCATCGTCGGCGAATCCGGCTGCGGCAAGTCAACGCTTGCCAAGGTGCTGATGGGGCTTGAAACGGCGACCGAGGGCTCGGTCCTCCTCGACAACAAGTCAATCGAGCAGGTCGAGATTCAGAACCGAGATACCAAGACCATCTCATCCATTCAGATGGTCTTCCAGAATCCATTCGACACGCTGAACCCGTCCATGACCGTCGGTCGACAGATCATCCGCGCGCTAGAAGTGTTCAAGATCGGTGCTGATGACGCCGCCCGCCGGACCCGGATGCTGGAATTGCTGGATCTGGTGAAGCTTCCTCGCGCCTTTGCGGACCGCATGCCGCGCCAATTGTCGGGTGGCCAAAAACAGCGCGTCGGGATTGCCCGGGCCTTTGCGGGTGGCGCACGTATCGTGGTTGCCGATGAACCCGTCAGTGCCCTCGACGTGTCCGTTCAGGCCGCCGTCACTGACTTGCTCATGGAAATCCAGCGGACCGAGAAAACCACACTGCTCTTCATCAGTCACGATCTCAGTATTGTGCGCTATCTTTCTGACCGCGTGATGGTGATGTATCTCGGCCATGTGGTGGAGATCGGGACAACGGATCAGGTATTCTCGCCCCCCTATCATCCCTATACCGAGGCGCTGCTGTCAGCCGTCCCGATCGCCGACACCAGCGTTCAGAAAAAACGGATCGTGCTGGAGGGGGACATTCCTTCGGCAATGAACCCGCCGTCAGGTTGCCCGTTCCAGACGCGCTGCCGCTGGAAGACCGAGGTGCCCGGCAATCTGTGCGATACGGAAGTTCCGCCGATGCGGACCCTCGCTGCGGGACATCAGGTGAAATGCCACCTCGCAGAGGATATCCTGATGGGAATGGAACCAGTGATCAAGACCGCCGCTGAATAACCGCATCGGTCCAGAGACAGAAAGGCCCCGGAAACCTGTGTTTCCGGGGCCTTTTTTGTGTGTGTCGCCAGGCGCTGCCGTTAGTTGGGCAGCAGATCCGGCACGATCGTCACGATGCCCGGGAACCACCACAAGATGGCCAGACCAAGCACCTGGATCATCACGAACGGTATCACACCACGGTAGATGTGGCCCGTGGTGACCGACGCTGGGGCAACCCCACGCAAGTAGAACAGCGCGAAGCCGAACGGAGGCGTCAGGAACGAGGTTTGCAGGTTCACCGCGATCATGATCGTCACCCATTTCGGATCCATCGTGCCGCCGTAAATGACCGGCCCGACAATCGGGATCACGATGTAGATGATCTCGAGGAAGTCGAGCACAAATCCGAGGATGAACAGCACCAGCATCACGATCAGGAAAACAACCATCTCGTTGTCGAACGACCGCAAGAACTGCTGGATATAGTGTTCTCCGCCGAACGAGATCACCACCAAGTTCAATACCTGAGACCCGATCAAGATCGTGAACACCATTGATGTCACCTTGGCGGTTTCTCGGACCACAGGCGTTAGGACGCCGTTCTTGAACAAGACCCAGCAGGCAAACAACAACCCGAAGAAGGCGAAGTGATAGCAGCCCTGCGCGACGAGGTATGCGACCCAATCTTCGGCTGGCACACTTGTCCGCGTGACGCGCAGGTCAAAGTTGATGCCCACAAGGATCATGATGACAAGCGAAAAGCTGGCCAGCAGGATGATCTTGGGCGACTTGTCCGTCTCGCGCAGTTTGCGATACGCAGCCAGCATGATCGCGCCGCCGGCACCCAATGCAGCTGCAGGCGTCGGATTGGTGATGCCGCCAAGGATTGACCCAAGCACGGCAACGATCAGCACCAGCGGCGGGAAAACCACGCGCAACAACTCGTTCTTAGACAAGCGGCCTAACGCGTGCCAACAGCCATAAAGCGTCATCCCGAACGGCACCGCCATAATCGAGAAGGTCGCCCCCGAACTGCTTTCCGGTGTGACCAAAAGGATATCGAAGATAAACGCCAGCATCACGCCAAGCCCGCCCACCAGAAGTGGTGCCGGGGCCGAACCCGGTGACACACCGCGCGCCGTGGTCAGAACCAAGGCGAGCAGAACGAACATGGTTGCCACGCCGGAACCGATCGGCGCGGCAGCCTCAAGGGCTGCGGCACGTGCTTCGATCAGTTCTTCCTCGCTCCGGATATGCGACTGCTGCACGCCGCCGGCCGCCTCGATGGCGGATTGTTCGGCGATTGCCGCATCCCATGCTTCTTGCCCGTGCAGATCGATCATCGATGCCTGACAGGATTCGGACACGTTGGTGCGAAGCGATGCGGTCTGACCTGCTTCGCTGTAATCGGAGACCACGATGGTCTGGCTTCCGACAATGTTGGCATTCGCGCCCAGGATAACCGCCCCGATCAGCAAGATAGGTACCGCAAGGAACCATGTCAGGCCCTCCCTCCGGGTGATGACCTCGCCACGTTCGCCGCCCTCGATGATGACCGCAGGCGCCTTGGTCGGGTTCAGAAGCGCAAAACCGAACGCGTAGGCGCCATAGAGGAATGCAAGGAAGATACCGGGCAGCAGTGCCGCCTGAAACAACGTTCCGACTGACAAGACCGCCGGTTCCCCGAGGAAGGTCAGCGCATCGCGACACCCGGCCAACTGCGCACGGGTTTCCTGACCCGTTGCGTAAAGGTCGCCAGACAACGTTCCAAGCAAGACAATCACGATCGACGGCGGGATGATCTGGCCCAACGTACCTGACGCCGCGATCACGCCGGTCGCCAACTCCGGAGAGTAATTGTTGCGAAGCATCGTGGGCAAGGCCAACAGGCCCATTGTCACAACCGTCGCCCCGACAATGCCGGTGGATGCCGCCAAGAATGCCCCAACCAGAACAATCGATACGGCCAGACCGCCCGGCAAGGGGCCAAAAACCCGTGCCATGGTCGTCAAAAGATCGTTGGCGATCTTGGAGCGTTCCAGCGTGATGCCCATCATCACGAACATCAGAACAGCCAACAGGGTCTCGATGGACTGGCCCGCAATCACACGCTCGTTCATGCGGTTGACGATGAAGCCCAGATTTCGGTCAAGTGCCTGCTCCCAACCACCGGGGAACAAGGCTTCCTCGATACGGGGCAAATCGGGATATCGGAACAGCGAGATGCTTTCCCGCACCACACCTTCCGCCACCAGTGAGGCGTATTCTGCGGATGAAGTATCGATCGCCTCGTGTATCAAGATGCCTGCGCTATCAAGCGCCGCGATGATCCCGAATGAAATGACAGCGGAACCGCCGATGGCAAACGCCACCGGAAATCCCGTCATGATCCCGCCAAACAGGCACAGGAATACGATGATCAGGCCGACCTCGACTCCATCAAGTCCAAACAACATGGCTTTCCCCGCCTTTTTCTTTAATGAATCGCGGCGGCCAATTCGGCCTCCGGATCGCCAAGTGTATCTTTATCAAGGTACTTGCCCGCACTTTCCTCGCCCTCAAGCCATTCGAGGTAGGAGCGCCAGAAGAACGCGATCGCCTGCAAGAACACCAGCACGCAAAACAGGACCAGCAAGACCTTGAAAAGGAAGTAGGCGCTGAACCCGTTCGGAGAGAATCCGGTGGTTTCAACGTTCCAGCGCAAGGCACGCGATTGCATGATCATCCGCTCCAGCGTGCCCGAGGCCGATGGGTTCGGAACCACAAGATGACGCCACATGAAGAACCATGCGTACATATAGGTCAGAACAATGGCGGGCATCATGAAGATCAGACTGCCGACCATGTCGATAATGCGCTTGGTGCGGTGGCTGACGGCCGAGTAAACAAGGTCGACACGCACATGCCCGCCCTGAACGAACGTGTATGTGACGCACAAGCACACGACCATTGCGTTATAAAGTTTAAGCTCTTCGGCCCACCAACTGATGTCGAATTCGATGGGCGTCCCAAAACCGAATGTCAGGGATGCCTGCGCGAAGATCCGTTGGCTGAACACGATGACGATTTGCTGGATGACCATGATCAGGCCGGCCCATGCAAAAACACGGCCAATGAAATTGGCAATGGCTTCAAGCCCGATCACTCCGTTCCAGAGGATCGATCGCTTCCACCCCACGCCCAAGGCTGTGATCACGATGAATGTGGTGAATATGACGAAGAAAAGCTCGGATGATCCACCGTAGTAGATGAACCGCATCAAGGATTCGGGGTTGCTCCAGTCGAGCCAGGCCCCCGGATTGATAATCGCCATGACCAAATGATAAGGGGCCAGGGCAAAGCTTTGTAAAATCCAGAGAATGAAGTCGATCATTCGGCCTCCCCCGAGCGTGGACCACGACTACCGCGCCAAGCGGTCAGTCATATAGCTGAAGCCCCGCCCGGCGTATGCCGGACGGGGCGATAAGAAGTTTTGGATCAGTAGCCCAGAACGCGGTTACGCTGACGCATGTATTCGCCATCGGCTTGCTCGTACCAGCTTGCCGATTCCTGCATGGAGGCGAAATAGGTTTCCGCGATCGCAGCATACATCGGGTCGCCCATGTTCTCTTCACGGACTTCGGCCGACGCACGACCGAACGCATCCCAGACATCATTCGGGAATTGACGAACCTGCACGCCTGCGCCTTGCAGACGGGCCAGTGCGGCACCGTTTTCGGCCAGCGACAGCGCAGTGTTGGTGGCGTGGGTCGCGCGGCAGGCCGCATCCACGATCTGCTGCTGCGACGGGGTCAGCGATTCCCAGACGTCCAGGTTGAACGACAGGGTCAGCGCCGAGCCCGGCTCGTGGAAGCCAGCTGCGTAGTATATGCTGGTGATTTCCTGGAAGCCGAGACGCTCGTCCGCGTATGGCCCGATCCATTCCGCACCGTCGATCTGGCCGGACGCAAGCGCCTGATAGATCTCGCCGCCGGGGATGTTCTGGACCGATGCGCCAAGACGACCAAGCACCTGACCACCCTGACCGGGCATACGGAAACGCAGACCCTGAAGGTCGTCAGCCGAAGTGATTTCGGCATTGAACCAGCCGCCGGGCTGCATCGCAGTCTGGCCGCAAAGGAACGAATGCAGGTTGAACAGGCCAGCCAGTTCGTTGTGCTGGTCATGACCACCACGACGATAATACCAGTTTGCAACTTCCTGCGCCGTCATGCCGAAAGGCACGGCAGTAAAGAATGCGAATGCAGGATGCTGGTTCAGGAAGTAGTAATCAGCCGAGTGATACATGTCGGCCTGACCGGAAGACACGGCGTCGAACACTTCGAACGCACCCACAAGGCTGCCTGCGGGCATCTTGTTGATGGTCAGCGCACCATCGGTCATTGCGGTGATGTAATCGGCAGCCTGCTGAGCCGCGTCATCGAAAATGGCAAAGCCATCGGGAACCGACGTAACCAGTGTCAGTGTCCGGTTGCCCTGTGCGTAAGCCGGTGCTGCCAGTGTGGTCGAAGCTGCTGCCGCGCCACCAAGTGCAGACGTTCTCAGAAAAGAACGACGATCCATTAGGTATCCTCCCCATTTGGACTGTTGCTTCGGCCCTCCCCGGACCGGTGCAACCTTTGATTAAGGTGAGGGCACGTTAGCGAAGGGATCGCGTCAGGAAAACAACTTTCAGCACCGGAACAGTCGATTTCTGTAAATAAATCTGACCAAAATCGACCACAACCTCGGCGAATGCCCGGAAATCCGGCATGAGAGCGCTAACAAAAAATCTTGGGCCGCAACATAAGGTCAGCAACAATGACCTTGTGTTGCAACTAGCCGTGCAATGAGGCCCGGCCATGGACCAAGCTGACAAGAATCGGGGACATCTTTTCGTTCCGCAAAGGAATTCGGTGCGGAGCGCAGCAATATTGCGCAAAAAAACACCCGTGCGACAGATTATTCAGCCGTTTGGCGGTTGACGCCCTTCCGAGCGCTGTTAATGTCCCCACATAATTCAACAAGGAGCCGTAGAATGCCTCGCATTCTCGTAGTCGTAGGAAAGTTGCGCATGGGTCGGTAGACGGCAGCCATCTGCCTCACCCATGCGCCCCCGAAGTTCGGGGGCTTTTTTATGTCGGATGACCCGCTTGGGCGGGGACGCAAAGGAAGAAAAGGACAACGCGCAATGACACGGCAGATGACGGGCGCACAGATGGTGGTAGAGGCTTTGCGCGAACAGGGCGTGGATACCGTGTTCGGCTATCCGGGCGGCGCGGTCTTGCCGATCTATGACGAGATATTTCAGCAAAACCATATCAGGCACATTCTGGTGCGGCATGAACAAGGTGCCGTTCACGCCGCCGAAGGTTATGCCCGCGCCACCGGCAAACCCGGTGTCGTCCTGGTGACATCCGGACCAGGTGCCACAAACGCCGTCACCGGCCTGACCGATGCGTTGATGGACAGCATCCCGATTGTCGTGCTGACCGGGCAGGTTCCGACATTCATGATCGGCTCGGACGCGTTTCAGGAAGCCGATACCGTTGGGATCACGCGGCCCTGCACCAAGATGAACTGGCTGGTGAAGGAAACCGATGCGCTGGCCGATACGCTGCATCAGGCATTCCACATCTGTACCTCGGGCCGCCCCGGCCCCGTTCTGGTCGATATTCCCAAGGACGTGCAGTTCGCCACGGGGGCATACGTTGGCAAACCGCAGGCCAAGGTCAGCCACTACCAGCCGCGCGTGAAGGGTGACCCCGAAATCATCACGGCACTTGTCGAGGCGATGGAAAAGGCCGAGCGTCCGGTATTCTACACCGGCGGCGGCGTCATCAATTCGGGCCCCCGCGCCAGCCAACTGCTGCGCGAACTGGTCGGTGCGACGGGCTTTCCGATCACCTCGACCCTTATGGGTCTGGGCAGCTATCCCGCATCGGGAGATAACTGGCTGGGCATGTTGGGAATGCATGGCCTGTACGAGGCAAACCTCGCGATGCACGGCTGTGACCTGATGATCAATATCGGCGCACGCTTTGATGACCGGATCACCGGGCGCATCGCGGACTTCAGTCCCAACAGCCTCAAGGCCCACGTCGATATCGATCCGTCCTCGATCAACAAGGTGATCCATGCGGATTTCCCGATCATCGGCGACGTCGGCCATGTGTTGGAAGACATGCTGCGCATCTGGAAGGCGCGCGGGCGGAAAACCAACTCTGCCGCCCTGAAGAAATGGTGGAGCAACATCGAGGAATGGCGGGCCGTCAAATGCCTGTCATACAAAAGCGACACCACAACCATCAAACCGCAGTACGCACTGGAACGGCTTGAGGCGCTGACCAAGGGGCATGACCGCTATATCTGCACCGAGGTGGGCCAGCATCAGATGTGGGCCGCGCAATACCTTGGCTTCGAGGATCCAAACCGTTGGATGACGTCCGGCGGTCTGGGCACCATGGGTTACGGCACGCCCGCATCCATCGGTGTTCAGGTCGCGCACCCCGATGCGCTGGTGATCAACGTGGCCGGCGAAGCCAGCTGGCTGATGAACATGCAAGAGATGGGAACGGCGATGCAATACCGCCTGCCGGTCAAGCAGTTCATCATGAACAACGAACGGCTTGGCATGGTCCGCCAGTGGCAAGAACTCCTGCACGGTGAACGCTATTCACACAGTTGGTCGGAATCCCTGCCAGATTTCGTGAAACTGGCCGACGCCTTTGGTTGCAAGGGTATCTTGTGCAAAGATCCCGCCGATCTGGATGATGCGATCATGGAAATGCTGAACTATGACGGTCCGGTCATTTTTGATTGCCTCGTCACCAAGCACGAAAACTGCTTTCCGATGATTCCGTCGGGAAAGGCCCATAACGAGATGCTGTTGGGCGAGGCAGATACCCGCAACGCGATTGGCGCTGGCGGGGGCGTATTGGTCTAAGTTGCCGCGGGGGCCGGTCAGCCCCCGCGCCTCCGATCCTCTTGCAAGGACAGGTAAGATGAAACAATCGTTGCACGGCACCTGGGAGCTCGTCTCCCGGAAGACCGTCATGCCGGACGATCGGCGCATCTGTCCTCTTGGCCCCGATGCACAAGGCTATATCAACGACAGCCCCGACGGATTCATGTTTGTTCATATCTCATCGCAAGACCGCGCCCCGTTTCAAGAACTGGATCTTTTCGGCGGAACGCCTGCGGAAGACAGTGCATCAATGAAGCGCCATGTCAGCGATGCAGGAAGGGTCATTCATTCCGGGGATGAGGTCGCGCATCACGTTACGCACTGTTCCTTTCCCAATTGGACAGGCACCCAGCAACGCCGCAACATCGAAAAACTTGACGATCAAACACTCGTTCTCTCCGCCCATGGTGCACAGATTCAAGGGCATCGGGTCACCGCCCGCCTTGAATGAAAGCGCGCCGTCAAAGCAACCACATAAAGGCCCTTTACATGTCCCCCCTCAATCTCGAACAAGGCGCGTCCAGCCATTCGGCCTACGACCTGCGCTCGCATATGTCCGATGTCATCGAAACCCATACGCTGGCAGTGCTGGTCGCGAACGAGGCGGGCGTGCTTGCCCGTGTCATCGGCCTGTTCTCGGGACGCGGTTATAACATCGAAAGCCTGACGGTGGCCGAAGTGGACCATGAAGGGCACCTGTCGCGCATCACGATCGTGACCTCGGGCACCCCGCAGGTAATCCAGCAGATCAAGGCGCAGTTGGACCGCATGGTCCCGGTGCACGAAGTGCATGACCTGACGGTCGAAGGCCCTGCCGTCAGCCGCGAGCTGGCGTTGTTCAAGGTGCAGGGAAAAGGTGACGCCCGGGTCGAGGCCCTGCGCATCGCGGAAATCTTCCGTGCGAATGTGGTGGATTCCACCCTGCAATCCTTTGTCTTCGAAATCACTGGCCAGCCCGAGAAGATAGACGCATTCGCCGACCTTATGCGCCCCTTGGGCCTGATCGAGGTGGCGCGCACCGGCGTCGCCGCGATCTCGCGGGGGAAATGATCAGCCGCGCGGCGACGGCCCTGTTGCTGCTGGCAACCATGCCCGTCGCCGCACAGGACATGGCCGGCGTCCGACTGAACGACCAATTGCCCGGTGATCTGGGTGCGCCGGTCGGGATGCAGGAGCAAGACGGCTTTGTCTACCGCATGTGGCAAAGCGATCCGCCGCTTCTGATGTCGGTCACGACACAGGCTGCGTCCGGCGATGTTCTCTATATCGAAATCTGGCGGGAGGCGACGCAAGGCACAGCCCCCACCCCGATCTCCGGGATGTACTTCGGCGAAACGACGCTGGATGACATCCGCACGCGGTTCGGATCCGACGGACTTGTTTTCGGCGATCGCGGCAGTGTCGGCCTTGCCGACCAGAACGCGGCGTTCTTCACAAGTTACGAGATCGCCGGCACCGAGGGCGTGATTTCCTTCGTGACTGTGATGCCGCTGACGGACGCGACCCAAGAAACCGCAGGCCAATCGGTCCTTGATAGCGTCATTCTGGGACACGCCCCTTATCTGCAGACGATCTGGGGGCTGAACCGTGGCTTGAGCGCGGGTTATCTTCCCATTCCCGACCCCACATTCTGACCCGATCGCGGCGCGGCGCCTGAAGCCAGACGCCGCGCCCATTGCCTCCAAGACACAAACAGACCTGCATCAGCCTGCAGGCAGCAGCCCCGCATCTTGGGCCGCCATCAACTCGGTCGCGTCCAGCAAGCCGCTTGCGTCGGCATCCATCTCGGCAAACTGGTTTTCGGTCACCTCGGGCATGACGACGAGTAACTCGGTATAGCTGACCATCCCGTCGCCATCGGTATCGATCCCCTCGGCCTGACCCATTGCATGGCCAGCGGCGACAACACCCACGACGAACGCCCCGATGATCAGCCCTGCGCCGATGCGGCCCTCGGGGTGGGACCGTTGCGAATTGATTGTGGTCATAACGCGATCTCCTTGATCGATTTCTGTTTCGGGGAACCACGATCATGCAGCACCCGATAGTGAAGAGCGCGGCGCGCGGCTTTTCTTCCAAACGAATGCCTTTGACGGGCACAATCGGCACAACCCTGCCCAATTCGCAGGGAATGACCCGCCGCAACCCGCCGGTCCAAACCGGTGCAAGCGACCCGCCGCCGAGCCCCGGGGGCTTTCGGCCAGACGCCGCCGGTAACTTTGCCGGTGGATTGCGTTGCGGGCCAACGGGGCATCAGGCTTGGTGCAACAGCTTGAATGGACACCCACACCATGGCCGAACATGATCTGCCGTCGCCCCTGCCCCAGACAGCGCGCGCACTTGCGGCGCTTTTGCCGGATCTGCGGCGAACCGCCCGCAGGCTTTGCCGCGACATGACCGAGGCAGATGACGTGGTGCAGGACACGCTATTGCGCGTGTGGTCCCGCATGGCCGTGGAACGATCCGACGGCGATGGCACCCGGCCTGTCTCCGACCTGCGCGCGTATGCGTTTGCCACCCTGCGCCACCGCGTTCACGCAAGGCCGCGCCAGACCGAGGAATTGACCGACGCGCCATCGACACCGCCGACCGCGGCAAACCGGCTGACGTGCGAACGGACATTGGCGGCATTGGACGCACTGCCCCCCGATCAGGCGCATCTGCTTAGGCTGCGGGCGTTGGACGGGATGAGTTATGCCGAGATCGCCGGCACCACCGGCCTGCCGCTCGGCACCGTGACTTCGCGCTTGTCGCGGGGGCGGGCCGCGATCCGTGCGGCCATGGGCATCGGTCGCGACAGCCCGTTGACCGACCTGCTCAACGAAGACTGACCCGTCTCGGTGCCCAAATCCGACATTTCCAGTGTCGCGTGCAAGCAAGACGGCACGAACGCCGCCGCGCCACGGTTTCTGACAGCATCACAGCAAAGGGCGCAGACATGGCCGACGATATCCGCTTCTCCGGTCTTGAAGACGTGCAGGCCCCGATCGAACGGGCCCACGGCCTTCCGAACAGTCACTATACCGACCCCGCGACCATTGCGGTCGAAAACCGGGCCGTGCTGGAAACCACTTGGGCGGGACTGGCAGTTGGCGCCGATGTGCCGGCGGTTGGCGATGCAAAGCCGATCACGCTTCTGGGGCAACCCTTGCTGCTTTTGCGCGACGATAACGGACAGGTACGGGTCTTTCAGAACATCTGCCGGCACCGGGGCATGATCCTTGTCAGTGAGCCGCGCAAGATCGAAGGCGCGATCCGCTGTCCCTATCATTCGTGGTGTTACGCCAAGGATGGACGGCTTGTGGCTACGCCCCATGTGGGCGGACCGGGGCAAAACGCGCACCCCGGCATTGACCGCGCAACATTGGGCCTTGTGGAGGTGCGAAGCCATATCTGGCGCGATGTCGTGTTCGTAAACCTGTCCGGCGACGCCGCCCCGTTCGAGGAGATCCATGCCGACCTGATCCAGCGGTGGGCCGAATTTGAACAGCCAATGTATCACGGCGGAGCGGACAGCACATTCCAGCTTGAGGTTGCGACCAACTGGAAGCTTGCAGTGGAAAATTACTGTGAAAGCTATCACCTGCCTTGGGTCCACCCCGGTCTGAACAGCTATTCCCGGCTGGAGGATCATTACCACATCGAGCAACCGGGTCGGTATTCGGGTCAGGGAACCTATGTCTACCGCCAACTCAAGGATGAGGCGGGCACCACCTTTCCCGATTTCCCCGGCTTGTCGGCCCATTGGGACACCGGCGCGGAATACGTGGCGCTTTATCCCAACGTGTTGCTGGGTGTGCACCGCGATCATGCCTATGCGATCTTGTTGGAGCCGGTGGCCCATGACCGGACCCGCGAACATGTGCATCTGTATTACCCGACCGAAACGACCGATCCCGTCCTGCGAGACCGCAACACGCATCAATGGAAAGATGTGTTCATCGAAGACATCTTCGTCGTGGAGGGCATGCAGCGCGGGCGCGCCGCGCCGGGTTTCGACGGCGGGCGGTTTTCCCCGGCGATGGACGGGCCGACGCATTGTTTCCATGCTTGGGTCGCAAGCCGGGTCGCCGCAATGGCCGCCGGGTGATCGCGCAGGAAAAGACGGCGCTGGATGCAGCCCTGCTGCGGGCTCATGCCATCGACGATCGCGCGGCGCTGGTCGAACTCTATCAAAGGGCGGCAGATCTGGCGGGGGGCAGCGCCGCCTCCTTTTATCTGACTCACGCCTACATCTTCGCGCTTGAACTGGGCACAGCGGCGGCCCCCACCCTACGCGCCCGTCTGGTGGATATGGGGGCCGAGCTGCCTGCGGTCTGATCCGCCCCCGACCGCGGAATGTGCGGCATGATACGCGGGGATCCGCAGCTTGAACTGGCACACGGCGATAACGGTCATTCGCCCGTCAAAGCCGCAACGCTGGCGGCGCAGCGGGTTCGCCCCCGCGCAAGGCGTCGGCAAGTGACGCCTCAGCTGGTGCCAAGAATTGCCTGAACATAGGTTTGCGTTTCTTCGAACGGCGGAATGCCGTTGTGGCGGCGGACGGCCTCGGGCCCGGCGTTGTAGGCCGCAAGCGCAAGGTGCCATGTCCCGAAATCGCGAAATTGCTGTGCAAGATAACGCGCCCCGCCATCAAGGTTCTGGGTCGGATCATTGGCATCGACACCAAGCAGGCTGGCCGTGTCCGGCATCAGTTGCGCCAGTCCGATGGCACCCGCATGGCTGACAGCGCCGGGGTTCCAGCCGCTTTCTTGTGTGACAAGCCGCAGGAACAGATCCTCGGGAATGCCATGGCGGCGTGCAGCGGCACGGGCCAATTCAAGAAACGGACCTGAATAGCTGCCGCCATAACCGGGGATGCCCGCAGCATCATTGGCACTTTCCGGGCGCAGGCGCGACGAAAACTCGTATTGGCTGGCTGCACGCGTGTCGAGCACACGGGTTGCCCGGTCCAGTCGATCCATGAGGGTGTCGGCGAAGACCGGCCCCGGAAGCCAAAGCATCAGGGCAAGCAAGACGGGTCGGTGCAAGGGCATGAACGATCGATCATATGATGGCGAATCCGGTCGCATGATACGGCGTTTTGCGAAAAATTCCAGTGCCTGCATCTCCCGTCGTTCGGTATTCGCCTTTCATTAACCAGTTATGGGTGGTCTAAATCCGCAACCCCGGACAGATTCGGGACAAGCGAAAAACAGGTGGAGGTACATTATGGCCGGTAGCGTCAACAAGGTCATCCTGATCGGCAACCTGGGCCGGGATCCCGAAGTGCGATCGTTCCAGAACGGCGGCAAGGTGTGTAACCTGCGGATCGCCACATCAGAAACGTGGAAGGACAAGTCCAGCGGAGAGCGGCGCGAGCGCACCGAATGGCATTCGGTCGCGATCTTCCAAGAGGGGCTTGTGCGGATCGCCGAGCAATACCTCAAGAAGGGGTCGAAGGTCTACATCGAGGGCAAGCTCCAGACCCGCAAATGGCAAGACCAGTCGGGCGCGGACAAGTACACCACCGAGATTGTCTTGCAGGGGTTTGACGGGGTCCTGACCATGCTCGACGGTCGCGAAGGCGGCGGCGGTGGTGGCGGTGGTGGCAATTACGGGGGCGGCGGCGGTGGTTACCCCGATGATCGCGACAGCGGCGGCTATGGCAGCAGCAGCGGGCCATCAGGCGGCGGCGGAGGCCGTGGCGCAAGCGACATGGACGATGAAATTCCGTTCTGAACCGGTCAATTTGTCGAACAAAGATCTTTCTCCACAGCTTCAGGGAACGCCGGTCGCACCGACCGGCACAGGGGTGATGATGCAGCCGATCAATCCAAGATATGCCGCCACGTCCCCGCCCCCGGTGATGGAGGCGCGCCGGTGGATCGCCGGCAAGGATTTCGGGCCTGATCGGCCCTTGATCAACCTGAGTCAGGCCGCCCCGGTTGACCCGCCACCGTACGCCCTGCGCCAGGCCATGGCAGACGCCCTTCTCAACCAGCCCGAAAGTCATCTGTATGGGCCGGTTCTTGGCATGCCGGAACTGCGCGACGAATTGGCAGCGCAATGGTCGGCGGGCTACGGCGGCACCGTGCGCGCCGATCAGGTCGCGGTGACGGCGGGCTGCAATCAGGCTTTCACGGCTGTTCTTTCAACGCTTGCCGGCGCGGGCGATCAGGTGATCATCCCGACACCATACTACTTCAACCACAAGATGTGGCTGGACATGGAGGGGGTTGAAGCTGCGTATCTGCCCACGGGCGACGACCTGATCCCCGACCCCGGACAGGCCGCGCGCCTTGTGACCGACCGCACCCGCGCCATTATCCTCGTCAGCCCGAACAACCCCTGCGGCGCGGAATATCCGCCACAGGTCCTGCGCGCCTTTTACGATCTGGCTAAGGCGCGCGGCATTGCACTGATCCTTGATGAAACCTATCGCGACTTCCACTCGCGCGCGGGCGCACCACACGATCTGTTTTCAGATCCCGATTGGGATGAAGTACTGATCCACCTGTATTCGTTTTCAAAGGCTTACCGCCTCACCGGGCACAGGGTCGGGGCGGCAATGGCCTCGCCCACGCGGCTGGCCGAGGTCGAGAAGTTTCTTGATACGGTCGCCATCTGCGCGCCGCAGATCGGGCAGATCGGGGCGCTTTGGGGGATGCGGCACCTTGGCGACTGGTTGGCCGGGGAACGTCTGGAAATCCTGCGGCGGCGTGATGCGCTGGTGGCGGGGTTCGCGCGCCTGCCCGATTGGCAATTGCTGGGCTGTGGTGCCTATTTCGCCTATGTCCGCCACCCCTTTGACCTGCCATCCGACGCCGTTGCCAAGATGCTAGTGGAGAAGGCCCATCTTCTGGTTCTACCCGGCACGATGTTTGGCCCCACGCGCGATCAGGGCGGCAGCGGGCAGGCCGAAGCCACCTTGCGCATTGCCTTTGCCAACGCCGATAGCGCGGGATTGGCTGACGTCGTCACCCGGCTGAACGCGGTTCACGCCTGACCACCCTTGCCCGTCGGATGCGGGGCGCGTAAACCTCCGCCACCAAAGACCTTGAAGGATCACGGACACCATGGCCAAAAGCGCGGCACGCAAAGCCTCCAACATCTTTGTCTGGATCATTCTGGGCCTCTTGTTCATCGCTCTCGCGGGGTTCGGGATCGGTTCATTCACAGGCTCCTCCAGCCGCGTGGGTGCCGTGGGCGATATCGAGATCACCGCCAACGACTATGCCCGTGCCATCCAGAACGAGATCCGCGCGCGGATCGGCGAAACCGGGCAGCCGGTTAACCTCGCCATGCTCCGCGCGGAGGGACTCGACGAGGCGATCTTGCAGGGGCTTGTGGCGCGTGCCGCCCTTGCCAACGAAGCCCGGCGGATGGGGTTGAGCGTGGGCGATGTCGCCGTTGCAGACCAGATCCGGCAGATTCCTAACTTTCAGGGCATCGACGGGGCGTTCGACCGTGAAGCCTATCGTTTCACACTCCAGCAAGAAGGGTTGAGCGTCGCAGAGTTCGAGGCCCGTGTCCGCGAAGATACCGCCCGTAGCCTGCTTCAGGCGGCGGTTGTGTCGGGGCTGGAGCCGCCATCGATCTATGCGGAAACGATCGTGGCCTTTCAGGCCGAAACGCGGGATTTCGCACTTCTGAGCGTCACCGAGGACGATCTGCCCCAAGGCCTGCGTGCGCCGACCCAAGACGAGCTGGCCACTCATTACGAGACGAACGCGCTGGCGTTCACCCGGCCTGAAACCCGCACATTCAGCTACGCATGGGTCACCCCAACGATGATCATGGACGACATGATCATCGCCGAGGATGCCCTGCGCGCGCTCTATGACGACCGCTTAGAGCAGTATCTTCAACCCGAGCGTCGTCTGGTCGAGCGTCTTGTTTTCTCCGATGAAGCGACCGCCGCCGCCGCGCGCGCCGCCATCGACGCAGGCGAAACGGATTTTGATACGCTGGTCGCCGATCGGGGCCTGACCCTTGAGGACGTCGACATGGGCGATGTGGCCCGCGAAGACCTGAACGCCGCTGCCCGCGATCTCGTCTTTGCCGATGATGCGCCGGAAATCGTCGGCCCGGTCACCAGTAGCGTTGGCCCGGCCCTTTTCCGAATCAATGCGGTTCTGGAGGCCAGCGAAACCACCTTCGAAGAGGCGCGCGACGATCTGACCAGCGAACTGGCCGCCGAGGCCGCACGCCGCACAATCGACGACATTCGCGAAAATGCCGATGACCTGTTGGCCGGCGGCGCGACCCTTGAAGAGTTGGCTGACGAGACAATCATGACCCTCGGCGAGATCGCGTTTGGACCCGGCGTCGACGACGACATCGCCGCCTACGACAACTTCCGGGATGCGGCACTTGCCGCGCAGCAGGGCGATTTCCCCGAACTTCTGGAGTTATCCGACGGCGGTCTCTTTGCGCTTCGTCTTGATGCGGTCACCCCGCCCGTCCTGCCCCCGCTTGACGAGATCCGCGAAGATGTCACGGCAAGCTGGCGCGCGAGCATCCTGCGCGATGAACTGAGCGCGCGCGCGCAAGTCCTGCTCTCAGATCTGGTTCAGGGCGCAACACTGGAAGAACTGGGCGACATTACTTCGGAACGGCTGATCCGGCGGCAAGATCTTGTTCCGGGCGCGCCATCAACCATGGTTTCCCAAGTATTCCAATTGGAAAACGTCGGCGACACGGTGGTAATTCCCGGCGCCGAGGCTGCCTATATCGCACGCCTCGACGTCATTAATCCTGCTGCGCGTGACGCTGCAGACGTGTCGGTCTTGCTCGAATTGGTTGACGCGACCGTCGCCCAAGCGATGGCGCAGGACGTTTTCGAGGCCTTTGGCCAAGCGCTTGAGGCAGATGCGGGCATTCAACTCAACCAAGGCGTGATCAACGCCGTCAATGCAAGCTTCCCCTGATGGCTCTTACGCCCGATTTCGACAGTTTCGCAAAGGGGTGGGCCCGCGGCGAAAATCAACTCGTCTACGCCCGCCTTGCCGCAGATCTGGACACGCCGGTCAGCGTAATGATGAAACTGACCGACGCTGGCCGTGACAGCTTTATTCTGGAAAGCGTTACGGGCGGCGAAGTCCGCGGGCGTTATTCCATTATCGGCCTCAAGCCAGACCTGATCTGGGAATGCAATGGCGCCAGCAGCAGCCTGAACCGGACTGCCCGCTATGACCGCGATGCATTCAACGCCTGCGACGAGCCGCCGCTCGATGCGCTGCGCAGCCTTCTGGCGGAAAGCGCCATCGCGATGCCCCCCGACCTGCCCGCTGCGGCGGCAGGCCTCTTTGGCTATCTTGGGTATGACATGATCCGGCTGGTGGAGCATCTGCCGAACGTCAACCCCGACCCGCTGGCCCTGCCCGATGCCGTGCTGATCCGCCCGTCGGTCATCGCGGTTCTGGATGGGGTCAAGGGCGAGGTGACGGTTGTCTCTCCGGCGTGGGTCAGTTCCGGGCTTTCGGCACGGGCGGCCTATGCGCAAGCAGCCGAACGGGTCAGCGACGCGCTGCGCGATCTGGAACGCGCACCGGGTGCGACGGCGCGCGAAATGGGAACCGCCACGCCCATTGCAGATCCGGTATCGAACTTTTCTCATGCCGATTACCTTGCCGCTGTGGAAACCGCCAAGGCCTACATCCGCAAGGGCGATATCTTTCAGGTCGTGCCTTCACAACGCTGGACGCAGGATTTTCCGCACCCGCCATTCGCGCTTTATCGCGCGCTCCGGCGGACCAACCCGTCGCCGTTCATGTTCTTCTTCAACTTCGGAGGGTTTCAGGTCATCGGCGCGTCGCCCGAAATTCTCGTACGTGTCTTTGACGGTCAGGTGACGATTCGACCGATTGCCGGCACACGGCCTCGCGGCAAGACGCCGGAGGAGGACAACGCACTGGAAGCAGACCTGCTGGCCGACCAAAAGGAACTGGCCGAACACCTCATGCTGCTTGATCTGGGCCGCAACGACACGGGCCGGGTATCCAAGATCGGCACCGTTCGCCCCACCGAGGAATTCATCGTCGAACGGTATTCCCACGTCATGCACATCGTCTCGAACGTGGTTGGCGAACTGAGCGACGATCACGATGCGTTGTCGGCGCTTTTGGCGGGCCTGCCTGCGGGCACGGTTTCAGGGGCACCCAAAGTCAGGGCGATGGAAATCATCGACGAACTGGAACCCGAAAAGCGCGGTGTTTACGGCGGTGGCGTTGGCTATTTCAGCGCTGGCGGCGACATGGACATGTGCATCGCGTTGCGTACCGCCGTGCTGAAGGATGAAAAACTGTACATTCAGGCAGGTGGTGGCGTCGTCTATGACAGCGACCCTGAGTCCGAATTTCAGGAAACGGTCAACAAATCCCGCGCGATCCGCAAGGCCGCAGAAGATGCCGGCCTGTTCGCAGGTTCGGCGAATAGCTGAGCCCGGTCCGCACTGCAGATGATGTGCCGTCTGCGGCGTCCCGGATACATGTTCGGCAAGACCGCGCGGAAGACCAGCCTATCATGACCGCCAGCGCTTGTCAGATCAGATGGCGATCATGACCTTGGACGGGTCAAAACGGCCGACAGCGGCGCAATCGCCACCGCTTCGGACCGATCCGCAAGCGCCCATGAATACAACGCCGTGACTGTGTCGGCATAGGTGTGGCCGACGACGATGACAGCACCTTCCTGTCCGGCCGCAAATGCCGCGCGCGCCAGATATCGTGTGATCACGGTGGCCCGGTCCTGATCCGCGTCAAGAACCCGGAACACCGTGGCTGCCGGAACATCTTGCCGCGCTGCACTTTGCTCGGCCACGTTCAGGCCGCGCGGGTATGCCACGAACCCGTGCCCCGTCTCGGCGAGGACGTCGACCACCGTCTGCAGCACGGCACTATCGCTCTGGACGCGGTTGTCAGCCGTGTCCAGCACCGCAACCGCCTGTGGGATTACCGCGAACCCGCCAGCAAGCGCGACCTCCGCATCCGCTGGCGTGGCGCCGTCAGGGATCGCGCTGGCCAACATGACCACTTCGAACCCTGCATCGCGAAAGGCCGTGGCCCTTGCGGCGGCATCTGGCAGCAACGGGTCGATGGCAAAGGCCACCGGAAAGCCAAACTGGGTCAACACCGTCCGTTCCAAGGGGCTGTCAGGGGCATCAATCAGGATAATCGCCAGCAATGGTCTGCTCTCGCTGGTGTCGAACATCGCCGCATTGGCAAGAATGGCGGGTTGGGGGCCGATATCCTCAACCGCGTCCTCAACAGCAGGGGAAACAGCGGTGTCGTCGGTGCCAATGGTCGGAAGGCGGGGCGTGTCAAAAACCAACGTGCTCCCCTCACCGACAAGGGATAACCGCGAGTTTGGTGCAACTGGGGCAATCTCCGCGTCGACTGCAGCACTTTCGGCATCTGGCGCGCGGGCCACATCAGGCGCGGCCGCGTCGGTTTCTGGCACGGGCGCCATCGGCGCTTGGGGCGCATCGGCAGTTTGCTGATCGGGTCGCGGTCCTCGTTCGACCTGCGGCAAGCTGAGGCGCGTGGGCGCGCTGCCGATCCCCGGAACCTGTGCGACGGCGCCGGGGGATAACGCGATCGCGGTGTCGGACAGGTCATTGCCCTGCGGCGGCAAAGGGATTTCCGCGATACCCGGTTGCGGGGCCGGAGCAGGATCATAAGCGGGGGCCAAGCTTTCGTCGAGCACTGCCGGGGCGGTGGGCAGCGTGCCGATGGGGGCGGTATCGGCACTGGGCAGGGCTGCGTCCTCTTCGGGCAGCGGCCTGTTGAACTCGGACCCTGCCGGCAACAAGATCGTGTCTGCCGGTGCATTGCCGGCTGGTGCGGGTTGACCTGCGGCGGCGGGCGACGCCTCCTCTGGTGCTGGCTGGGGCAATGCGTCTTCTGGTGGCTCCGGTGCGGTGTCCGGGGCGGGCAATGCCGCCGGCACCGCATCCGCCGCCTCTGCCCGTTGTGAGGGGCGTTCCGGCAATGGCGTATTCAGCGACATCCCCGCCAAGACCACAATGGCAACCACCAGCCCCCAGACCACGCCGATCACGAACCCTTTGCCCATCTCGATATCCTCTTTGCTTGATGCGGTCGTGGATCCCTTGACCCCGCCGCGCGGCTTTGGGAGATGTATAGCGCGGGCGCGGCGCGCCTTCACCCCCTTTCGCGAAAGGCCCCGGCCCATGCTTCTGCTGATCGATAACTATGACAGTTTCACATACAACCTTGTTCATTATCTGGGCGAGTTGGGGGCAGACGTGCAAGTTTGCCGGAATGACGCGATAACGGTGCAAGACGCACTTGCGATGCAGCCAGAGGCAATTGTGCTGTCCCCCGGCCCCCGCGCCCCGGCGCAGGCGGGCATCTGCCTTGCCCTGACGCGGGCCGCCGCCGGGGCGGGCGTGCCACTTTTCGGTGTTTGTCTGGGGCATCAGACGATCGGAGAGGCATTTGGCGGCCAAGTCGTGCAACATTCCGAAATTGTCCACGGCAAGATGGGCAGCATCGTGCATCACGGCAAAGGCGTTTTCGCGGGACTGCCCTCTCCGCTTGCGGGCACACGGTATCACTCTCTGGTGGTTGCGCGCGACACTCTGCCCGATGTGCTTGAAGTGACCGCCGAATTGGAGGATGGAACGATCATGGGCCTGCGCCACAAGACATTGCCGATTGAAGGGGTGCAGTTTCACCCAGAATCCATTCGATCAGAACATGGCCACGCCCTGCTGCGCAATTTCCTTGATATGGCCAAGACGGTGGAACCCGCATGAGCGACGCAATGAAGGCCCTGATCTACGCCGCATCCGAAGGGCCGCTGAGCAGGTCACAGGCCGAGTTGGCGTTTACCGAGCTGTTCGAGGGCACGGCGACACCCGCTCAGATGGGCGGTTTCCTGATGGCACTGCGCGCGCGTGGCGAAGCCGTCAGCGAATATGCCGCCGCCGCCGCCGTGATGCGCGCAAAATGCACGCCGGTGAAGGCCCCAGAGGGCGCGATGGACATCGTCGGCACCGGCGGTGATGGCAAGGGAACGCTGAATATATCGACAGCGACCGCCTTTGTCGTGGCTGGCGCGGGCGTGCCGGTGGCCAAACACGGCAACCGCAACCTCAGTTCCAAATCCGGCGCGGCAGATGCCTTGGCCCAGATGGGCATCAACGTCATGGTCGGGCCGGAAGTGGTGGAACGTGGATTGGCAGAAGCCGGGATCGGTTTCATGATGGCCCCGATGCATCACCCCGCCATCAAGCACGTGATGCCCGTGCGCCAAGAGCTTGGTTGCAAGACAATCTTCAATATCCTTGGCCCACTGACCAACCCCGCAGGCGTCAAGCGACAGCTGACGGGTGCCTTTGCGATCGATCTGATCTTTCCGATGGCAGAAACCCTGAAAGAACTCGGGTCCGAGGCCGCTTGGCTGGTTCATGGCTCGGACGGCACGGACGAGATTGCCATTTCCGGGCCAACGTCGGTGGCGGTCTTGAAAGACGGAAAGATTACCGCACGGGAAGTTCACCCAGAAGAGGCCGGACTGCCCGTGCATCCGTTCCGCGACATCATGGGCGGGACACCGCAAGAAAACGGCGCGGCCTTCGCGGCGCTGCTGGACGGGGCGCGCAATGCATACCGCGATGCGGTATTGTTGAACGCAGCCGCTGCCCTGGTCGTGGCCGAAAAGGCGAACAACTTATCCCAAGGCGTTGAAATGGCGTCTGAAAGCATCGACAGTGGTGCCGCGAAACGCGCTGTGACAACACTTGCCCGCATCACGTCGGAGGCCACATGACCCCCACGATCCTCGACAAGATCAAAGCCTACAAGCTTGAGGAAATCGCCGCCGCGAAGGCCGCGCGCCCCCGCTCGAGTGTCGAGAGCGCAGCCCGTGCGGCATCGCCTGTCCGACCGTTTGGTGCCGCATTGGCCAACGCCGCCGCAACCGGCTATGCCCTGATCGCCGAGATCAAGAAGGCCAGCCCATCGAAAGGCCTGATCCGCGCCGATTTCGATCCCCCGGTGTTGGCCAAGGCCTATGAGGCAGGCGGTGCCGCGTGCCTATCGGTGCTGACCGACACCCCCAGTTTTCAAGGGGCCCCCGAATTCCTGATCAGCGCGCGCGCGGCAACGTCCCTGCCCTGTCTGCGCAAGGATTTCATGTATGATACCTATCAGATGGCCGAGGCGCGGGCATGGGGCGCGGATTGCATCTTGATCATCATGGCCAGCGTTGAGGATAGTCAGGCGGCAGAGTTGGAAGACGCCGCTCGGCATTGGGGTATGGATGCCCTGATCGAGGTGCATGACGGCGCGGAACTTGACCGGGCCCTGCGTCTGAAAAGCCCGCTTCTGGGCATCAACAACCGCAACCTGAACACGTTCGAAACGTCGCTGGACACCACGCGCCAACTTGCCGCGCGGGTGCCGACGGACAAGATGGTGATATCGGAAAGCGGCCTGAACACCGCGGCGGACCTCGCCGATATGGCGGCGTGCGGCGCGCGCACCTTCCTGATCGGCGAAAGCCTGATGCGCCAAGCCGATGTGACATCTGCGACCCGCACGCTGCTCGCCCACCCGGTGGCCGCATGAAACGCCTCAGCCATTTCGATGCACAGGGTCAGGCGCATATGGTCGATGTCTCCGACAAACCCGTCACGTCCCGCGTCGCGATGGCCGGTGCCTACATCAAGATGGATCCGCAAACGCTTGAATTAGTTCAAGAAGGGACGGCAAAAAAAGGTGATGTTCTGGGCGTCGCCCGTCTTGCCGGAATAATGGGGGCGAAACAGACAGCAGCCCTTATACCGCTTTGTCACCCGTTGCCGATCACCAAGGTCGCGGTCGAATTGGAGGCTGATGCCACCCTTCCCGGCATTCGGATTGTGGCCACCGTCAAGACCACCGGACAGACCGGTGTCGAGATGGAGGCACTGACCGCCGTCAGCACCGCAGCCCTAACCGTCTATGACATGCTGAAAGCCGCCGACAAGACGATGGAGATCGGTGGGATCCGTGTTCTGCTCAAGGATGGCGGCAAATCAGGCCGGTTCGAGGCATGATTTCCGTTGAAGAGGCGCTGGCCGCCTGCCTTGCCCTGACACGCCCCCTGCCTGCGGAAACCGTACACCTGACACGGGCCGCAGGGCGGGTCCTATCCGCACCCGTGTTTGCCACCCGCGATCAACCTCCATTCGCCGCCGCCGCCATGGATGGCTATGCCGTGCGGGCCGCCGATGCCGCCGGTCCCGGCGTTCGCCTGCAGGTCGTGGGCAGCGCGCCCGCCGGGCATGTCTGGGCGGGCACGCTTGGGGCTGGTCAGGCCGTGCGCATCTTCACCGGCGCCCCCGTTCCGACAGGGGCGGACTGCGTGGTGATCCAAGAGGACACGATCCGCGATGGCGACACCGTCATCCTTGGTGACATGCCGGTTTCCGGACTGCACATTCGACCTGCGGGCGCCGATTTCCGTCAAGGCGAACGGATCGAGGCGCCCCGCCTGCTGAGCCCTGCGGATGTCGCGCTGGCCGCCGCTATGAATGCTCCCACCATGCAAGTCACCCGCAAGCCGATCATCGCCCTGATTGCAACGGGTGACGAATTGGTAAGCCCCGGTGGCACCCCCGCGCCCGATCAGATCATCGCATCGAACGCCTATGGTCTGAAGGCGATGGTGGAAGCCGAAGGCGGGATCGCACGCCTTTTGCCCATCGCGCGTGATACTGCCCAAAGCCTTGGACAGGTGCTGGAGTTGGCCAAAGGGGCCGATATCATCGTGACAATCGGCGGCGCATCTGTGGGCGATCATGACATCGTCGGCCAAGTGGCTGCCGATATGGGACTGGATCGCGCGTTCTACAAGGTTGCAATGCGCCCGGGAAAACCCCTGATGGCGGGGCGTCTGGGCAACGCGATCTTGCTGGGATTGCCGGGCAACCCGGTATCCTCTCTTGTGTGTGGCCACGTTTTCCTTGTTCCAATGCTGCGCGCGCTCTTGGGATTGCCTGCGGGCGAACGGCGGCGCCTGCGCGCGCGCCTTGGTGCCGATATGCCCGCGAACGGCCCCCGCGAACACTATCTCCGCGCCGAGGTGGCCCCCGGCAACGACCTCCCCGAACTGACCCCGTTCAGCGCGCAAGACAGCGCGCTGTTGACGGTTCTGTCGCGGTCAAATGCCCTGTTGGTGCGGCCGCCACATGATCCGGAACTGCGCGCAGGCGCGATCGTGGAATTCCTGCCGCTTGCGCCAATGGTTTCGTGATTCGTTGACACAGATCGGGAACAGGGGTAGAACGTTACCCGAACATGGCCCGAAAAGTCACACAAACGGAGACAGGAATGCTGACCAACAAACAGCGCGATCTTCTGCAATTCATTCACAAGCGGGTGCAACGCGACGGTGTACCTCCAAGCTTTGACGAAATGAAGGACGCGCTGGATTTGCGCTCCAAATCCGGGATTCATCGCCTGATCACAGCGCTAGAGGAACGCGGGTTTATCCGACGCTTGGCCCACCGCGCCCGCGCGATCGAGATCGTGAAGATGCCCGAGGGCATGGAGAGCGGATTCCGCCCCCGCGTCATCGAAGGCGACCGGACCGATCCACCACGCGGAGCGATGCCCGTTTCGGCCCTTGCCGCAATGGAACTGCCTGTCATGGGCCGCATCGCCGCCGGTACCCCGATTGAGGCGATTTCCGAGGTTGCGGCCCATGTCGCCGTGCCGCAGCAGATGATCAGCACCGGGCGCAACCACTATGCCTTGGAGGTAAAGGGTGATTCCATGATCGACGCCGGCATCAACGACGGCGACATCGTGGTGATCGAGGAGGGCTCGACAGCCAAGAATGGCGATATCGTCGTCGCACTGGTCGAAGATCAGGAGGCGACGCTGAAACGGTTCCGCCAAAAGGGCAACATGATCGCACTTGAAGCGGCCAACCCAGCCTATGAAACGCGCATGTTGCGCGATGATCAGGTGAAGGTCCAAGGCCGTCTTGTCGGGTTGATCCGAACCTATTGAACGGCCACCAGATCGACAAAAGGCAACTGCAGCCCTGTGCCCCCCTGACGCCGTCGAAACCAAGGGGCGCGGGGCCGCCGCGCCTGACACATCTGTCGGCATCTCCATATCGCAGGTGAAGATCAATTGCGGTGGTAGGCCGACCATGGGCGATCGCCCTGTGCATTTGCCGCCGTTGTAATGCGAAGGTCGCCATCTGTTATCCTCAACGCCAAAGCACCCGTTACAGCCAATGTCTCTGCGCTGATGACGGCGCAGTTGCCCGGCGGCGCCACAGCGGCCAGCGCCGCCATGGGTGCGCGCGGCGCGGTCAGGCGGTCCGCCATCGCACGCGCGGCGGCAAGCAGATCGGGCGCATCCTCGGCCACGGGTTCCGAAATGATCACCAGATCATGGCTTGCGCAGGCCGCTGTCGCCTCGGACAGGGCGCGGCGCCCTGCCCCGTGCCAGATGTTGGTATTGCCCACGACAAGCGCCGTACCCTGACCCACCGCGATCCAACCCGCGCGCGTGGCCGCCCCCTCCTGATCTGCCGCGTCACCATCATTTTCCAGCCAGATGCCAGCCACGAACCCATCACCGCGCGGTCGGTTCAAGGCGCGCCCATCAGGCGTCAAAACGCCGGCCAAACGACCGCTGTCGGCCAGCAACAGGGCAGGCCGGTCCGCAATTGACCAAAGGGCGCCAGCCACGACAAGGGGCGCCAACCCCGCCCATCGGCCCTGCCCCCGCCACAAGATCACGATCAACCCGCCCATGCTGATCAACCCCAGCACGATGGCGGGCGGGGCCACGATTGGGCGGGTCGCCCCCGGCATCGCCGCAACCCACTCGGCCACGAACAATATCCATGCAAGCGCCTGCTCCATCACCCAAAACGCCATCCATTCCAACCCAAGCGGCCAAAGCAGCGCGGCAATCACGGCCGCCGGGATCACGATGGACCCCATCACAGGCACGCTCAGCAGATTGGCCAACAGGCCATAGACCGCGATCTGGTTGAAATGCGCTGCGGAATAGGGCGCCGTCGCCCCCCCCGCAATGACAGAGGACGCAACCAGCGCCAGCACGCCCTTTGACCATTTCGGCATTGCCTTTGTCCACGCAACGTCCCGCATTGCGTTGAACCCTGCGACCAAGGCGGCGGTTGCGGCAAATGACATCTGGAACCCCGGACCAAGCAAGGTTTCAGGCCGGTGGATCAGCACGATCAGCGCCGCAATCGCCACCGATCGCAACGTCACCGCGCGCCTGTCCAACAATACGGCGGCAAACATGACCGCGACCTGAATGAAGGCCCTTTCCGTGGCAACGTTGCCGCCCGATAGCGCCAGATAGAACGCGCCTGCAGCCAAGGCCGCCACGGCTGCCCACTTGCGGATCGGATGGCGCAGGGCAATGACCGGGATCAGCGCCAACCCAAATCGCAAGGCGGCATACACAAAACCGGTCAGCAGCCCCATGTGCAATCCCGATATGGCCAGCAGATGCGCGATGTTGGATGCGCGCATCGCTGCAACAGGCCCGGCCTCCAGCCCCGATCTGTCGCCCGTCAGGACGGCGGCGGCGAAGGCCCCCGGCTGCCCGGGAATACGGTCTTGAATGGCGGCGGACATTGCCAGACGCAGATGGGTCAGGGCCACACCGCTTTGGCGCGGCTCAAGCATCAGGGCGGGGGTTCGGGTATACCCCACCGCGCCGATCCCCAGAAACCAAGAGTGACGCTGAAAATCGAATCCGCCCGGTTCCGCAGGACCGGACGGGCCGGAGAGATGCCCAGTCATCATCACGATGTCACCGGGCATCGGATCCAGCCACTGCTGATCGCCATGCAAGGACACCCGCACGCGGTTCGGGGTGCGGTCAGGCGCCATCCGGTCCAGCCGCACCTGGTCAAGCGTAAGACGCGGCACATCCGAGGCGGACCGGTCAATCAGCACCACCCGCCCCTCGATCGGACCGTAATAGCGAAAGCCCACGACCGGCCCGGCAACCTGATGGGTGCGTAGCCCCGACAGCAAGATACCAAGGCAGATCAAGAAGATCGCCCATCCAGCCGGGCCAAAGGCATCAGGACGCCGCCACGCCAGCAGCAGCCCCGCCAGCGCCAGCAACAGCGTCGCGCCATAGCCCGCAAGCCCCGGTTCCGTGGGCAATGCGAAATAGATCGCAACACCCAGCCCGACGCATACTGCAGACCATGGCATAAGCGCGCCGCGCTGGCCTTGCTGCACCGTGTTGATGGCGCTTAACCAGCGCACCCTTGTCACCTCCGCCCCTGTTGCCTAAGACAGTTCAAATCTTGCCAAGACATGGTTTCCAAGTCGTTAACGCGGGCGGTGCAGACGGCCCCGAAAGGTCTACAATGCCGCAACCCATCGTCACCCGTTTCGCCCCTTCGCCCACGGGGTTCCTGCACATCGGTGGGGCGCGCACCGCCTTGTTCAACTGGCTCTATGCCCGTGGTCGCGGCGGCAAGTTCCTGCTCCGGATCGAAGACACCGACCGCGCCCGGTCAACACCTGAAGCGACACTTGCGATCTTGAACGGCTTGACGTGGCTGGGCCTTGATTGGGACGGCGAAGCGACCAGCCAGTTCGCTTTGGCACCGCGCCATGCCGACGTCGCGCACGCGATGCTGCGCAACGATACCGCGTACAAATGCTTTTCCACCCAAGATGAAATCGCGGCCTTCCGCGATGCCGCAAAGACCGCTGGTCAGTCGACCCTGTTCTTGTCGCCGTGGCGCGATGTGCCTGCGGACCAGCAACCCGATGCACCCTTTGTCATCCGTCTCAAGGCCCCGCGCGACGGCCAGACCGTGATCAAAGATGCGGTGCAGGGCACCGTCACCTTCGGAAACGATCAACTTGACGACATGGTTCTGCTGCGTTCGGACGGGACGCCGACCTATATGCTTGCGGTTGTGGTCGATGATCATGACATGGGCGTCACCCATGTGATCCGGGGGGACGACCACCTCAACAACGCCGCGCGTCAGGCACAGATTTATGCCGCCATGGGATGGGACATGCCGGTATTTGCCCATATTCCGCTGATCCACGGGCCGGACGGAAAAAAGCTGTCGAAACGGCACGGCGCCCTCGGGGTCGAGGAATACGCCGCCATGGGATACCCTGCCGCCGCGATGCGCAACTATCTGGCGCGATTGGGATGGTCCCACGGCGACGACGAATTGTTTACCGATGAACAGGCCCGCGACTGGTTCGATCTGTCAGGAATCGGCAAATCCCCGGCCCGACTCGACTTCAAGAAGCTCGATAGCGTCGCCGCATGGCATATCGCCCGGATGGACGATGCCGAACTGGTGGCCGAGGTGACACGGTTTCTTGAACTGACGGGTCAACCGCCGCTTTCGCAGTCGCAGCATGATGGCCTGACGACTGCGATGTATTGCCTCAAGGAACGCGCGAAATCTCTGCCTGACCTGCTGGAAAAAGGCCATTTCGTCTTGGCGGATCGGCCACTTGCTATGGATGACAAGGCGGCTGCGGCGCTGGACGATGTATCCCGTGGTATACTGACTGAATTGACGCCGCACCTGCATAATGTTAGCTGGACACGAGATGCGCTTGAAGCGACCCTGACCGAGGTAGCCGATGCACACGGGTTGAAATTCGGCAAGCTGGCAGGCCCCCTCAGGGCTGCGTTGGCAGGCCGGAGCGTCACGCCAAGCGTTTTCGATATGATGCTCGTCATCGGCCGGGAAGAAACCATCGCCCGCCTGACCGACGCAGCCACCCCTCGCACCTGACAAGGGGGGCGCAGCAAGGCGCGGGCCGCAATATTCGGCCCCCGGAATTCCGTCCACCGCGCCATCATGTGCGGGGACCCGAACGCAGAGGGACTGACATGGCTGAACCCAGAACCGCAACCCTGACCATCGGCAACATGACCTATGATCTGCCGATCCACGCGCCGACCGCTGGTCCCGACGTGATCGATATATCCAAGCTTTACGCAACGGCGGGTGTCTTCACCCATGATCCGGGATTCACCTCCACCTCGGCGTGTGAAAGCGCGCTGACGTTCATCGATGGTGACAAGGGAGAGTTGCTGCACCGGGGCTACCCGATCGACCAGCTTGCCAAGAAATCGCACTATCTCGAGGTGTGCTACCTGCTGCTTTACGGTGAACTGCCGTCTGCCGCGCTGCTGGAAGACTTTGAACATCGTGTGACACATCATACGATGGTGCACGAACAGATGCACAACTTCTTCCGTGGCTTCCGTCGCGACGCGCACCCGATGGCCACCATGGTCGGCGTCGTCGGCGCGATGAGCGCGTTTTACCACGACAGCACCGATATCAACGATCCGTGGCAGCGCGAGGTTGCCTCGATCCGCCTGATCGCAAAGCTGCCGACAATCGCGGCAATGGCCTACAAATATTCAATCGGCCAACCTTTCGTCTATCCGCGCAACGATTGCGACTATGCGACAAACTTCCTGCGGATGTGCTTTGCCGTGCCCGCCGAGGAATATCAGCCCGACCCCATCCTTAGCCGCGCGATGGACCGCATCTTTACGCTGCACGCGGATCACGAACAAAACGCCTCGACGTCGACGGTGCGTCTGGCGGGCAGTTCCGGGGCCAACCCCTTCGCCTGCATCGCCGCCGGCATCGCTTGCCTTTGGGGTCCGGCACACGGCGGCGCCAATCAGGCTTGCCTTGAAATGTTGCAGGAAATCGGAACCGTTGACCGGATCCCCGAATACATTGCGCGCGCCAAGGACAAGAACGACCCGTTCCGCCTGATGGGCTTTGGCCACCGCGTCTACAAGAACTTCGACCCGCGTGCGACCGTCATGAAGGAAAGCGCGGATGAAGTGCTAGATCTTATGGGCATCCATAACAATCCGGTGCTTCAGGTCGCGAAAGAGCTGGAAAGACAGGCCCTCAACGATCCCTATTTCGCCGATAAGAAACTGTTCCCGAACGTGGATTTCTACTCCGGGATCATTCTTGAGGCGATGGGCTTCCCGACTTCCATGTTCACGCCGATCTTTGCGGTCAGCCGCACGGTAGGCTGGATCGCACAGTGGAAAGAGATGATCGCGGATCCGACCGGCAAGATCGGCCGCCCCCGGCAGCTGTATACCGGCCCCACCCAGCGTGACTACGTGGACATCGAAAACCGCTGAAGATACGTCAAAGGCCGCGCCATCTGGGGGCGGCCTTTTTCAATGTTCATCCGTCAACTTACCCCGGATATCGCCATCAGGGGCATTGAATGTTGTTTTCGGGCGGGTCAAACCTGAACTGATCAATCATGGGACCGACCGTCATGCCACGCGACATCATTATCGATACCGACCCCGGTCAGGATGACGCCGTCGCGATTTTGCTGGCGCTTGCCTCGCCCGAGGAATTGAACGTTCTGGGTGTCACGGCCGTCGCTGGCAACGTTCCCTTGCCTTTGACCCAACGCAATGCCCGGATCATCTGCGAACTGGCCGGTCACACCCATGTTCCGGTGTTCGCCGGCTGCGATCGCCCGTTGTCGCGCCGCCTGGTCACCGCCGAACATGTCCACGGCAAGACGGGTCTGGATGGGCCGCAACTGCCCGACCCGACCATGGCGTTGCAAGATCAGCACGCGGTTGATTTCATCATCGAGACATTGCGCGAACGCCCCTCGGGAACCGTGACGCTCTGCCCGTTGGGGCCGCTGACCAACATCGCCACCGCCTTTCAACGCGCGCCAGACATCATCGCCCGCGTGCAGGACATTGTCTTGATGGGCGGGGCGTATTTCGAGGTTGGCAACATCACCCCCGCCGCAGAGTTCAACATCTATGTCGACCCGCACGCGGCCGAGAACGTGTTCAGGTCCGGCGCGCCAATCACGGTCATGCCGCTTGATCTGACCCACAAGGCGCTTACGACTGCCGGTCGCGTCGCATCCTTCCGCGCTATGGGCACGCATGTGGGCACCATGGTGGCCGAATGGACCGATTTCTTCGAACGTTTCGACAAGGAAAAATACGGCTCCGAAGGCGCGCCCCTGCATGACCCTTGCGTGATCGCCTACCTGATCCGTCCCGACCTGTTCACCGGACGTTTCATCAACGTCGAGGTCGAAACCACATCGGAACTGACGATGGGTATGACCGTTGCGGACTGGTGGGGCGTGACGAACCGCCCAGCCAATGCAACCTTCATGGGACATGTCGATGCCGCAGGTTTCTTCGCGCTGCTGACCGAACGGATCGCCCGGCTTTAGTTTACCCCGGCAATCCGCATCAAGATCGCTTGCCGCCAGATCAACGTGTGCAAGCGGGGGGTGGCGTTCCAAGGCATGCCGCCCTACCTCTGGTATAAGCCATCAGGATCCGCGCCATGCAATTCCCCTTCGACAATACCTATGCTCAACTTCCCGACCGGTTTTTCACGCGGCAAATGCCGGAACCGGTGTCGGCGCCCTCTGTTCTTGCCGTCAACCGTGACTTGGCCGACCGCCTTGGCCTGTCGCTTTCCGATGACCCGGCGACCCTCGCGGCGATCTTTGCAGGCAACACCGCGCCTGATGGTGCCGCGCCGCTGGCACAGGTCTATGCCGGCCATCAGTTCGGCGGCTGGTCGCCGCAACTGGGCGATGGGCGCGCGATCTTGCTGGGCGAGGTTGTGGCCCCCGATGGCGCCCGGTTCGACATCCAATTGAAGGGCGCTGGCCGCACGCCATACTCCCGCATGGGCGACGGCCGCGCATGGCTGGGTCCGGTTTTGCGTGAATACATCATGTCCGAAGCAATGCACGCCTTGGGCATCCCCACCACCCGCGCGCTTGCCGCAGTGGCCACCGGCGACACGATCTTGCGCGAAACCCGCGTGCCCGGCGCGATCGTGACCCGCGTCGCCGCCAGCCACATCCGCGTCGGCACGTTCCAATATTTCGCCGCCCGGCGCGATCTGGAGGGGCTGGAGGCGCTAACCCAATACACGATTTCCCGCCACTACCCCGACGCACAAGGCCCCGAGGGTCTGCTGGATGCCGTCATCGGTGCGCAGGCAAGCCTGATTGCAAAGTGGATGGGCGTGGGGTTCATCCACGGGGTCATGAACACTGACAACATGACGATATCGGGCGAAACCATCGACTATGGACCCTGCGCGTTCATGGATGCCTTTCACCCCGAAACGGTCTATTCCTCCATTGATCAGTATGGCCGCTATGCCTACACCAACCAGCCGCAAATCGCGGTCTGGAATATTGCGCAGCTGGCGACGGCCTTGCTTGCCATCATGCCGGACCGCGATGCCGCAATCGAACGCTTCAGCGAAATGGTGAACGGTTTTTCCGACCGTTTCGATGCCGCGTGGCACGACATCCTGCGCGGCAAACTTGGCCTGACCTCAGCGCGCGAAGATGATGCGCAACTGGCCTTCGCCCTGCTTGACGCAATGGCCCGGAACCAGGCCGATTTTACGTTGACCTTCCGCGCCCTGTCCGGCGCATCCCCCGAAACGGCGCGCGAACTTTTCGTCGATCCCACGGAATTTGACGCGTGGTTCGCAACCTATCAGGCCCGTCTTGATGACGCCCCCGACCGTGTCGCCCGGATGCAGGCCAACAACCCCGCCTACATCCCGCGCAATCACAGGGTGGAGGAAGTCATTCAGGCCGCCCTGACGGGTGACATGGGTCCGTTTCATACGTTGAACACCATCCTCGCGGCACCCTTCGATGATCAGCCCGAGCAGGCCGCCTATCAGGCCCCGCCAGACGCCTCTGAGGTGGTGCAGGCCACGTTCTGCGGCACCTGACGCTACTTGTTGCGAAACCGTTTGAACCAGTCGCGGTTCAGATGGATAAATTCGTCAATCAGTCCCGACAACCCGCCAACCGATTGCCCTTTCAGATAAAAAAATCCGGCCAGCCCCCCGATGGCTGCGCCGGTCACGTCCACGATCAGGTCGCCCATCGTGTCCAGCAATCCTGATTTTTGCATGTTGAGATCAAGGATCTGGTCCATGGCGAATTCGAATATCTCCCACAGAACCCCAATCGTCACCGCAACGCAGAACGCGATCAGCCCAAGTGCCCAAGCGGGGGCGGCATAGCGATCTCCCTTGAACAAGATAAAGACGAACAGGAATCCGATAATGCCGAACCCAAGCGCGGAGATGCCGTGCAGGGCGATATCCCACCACCAATAACGTCCATAAAAATCAAAGACTTCGCCCAGAAAAAGCGTCGCAAAGATAAAGAACGTCGAGGCCGCGATCATGCCGCGCGGTAGCCTGATGCCAAACCGCGGCACCACCAACAGCGGCACCAGCGATACCGCGATGGTGGCAAGCGCCACGAATGCCGTCTGCCACCGCCCCGCGATGCCCGCCAAGATAGCCCCCACCAGCAACGATGCCCAGATGATCAGGGTGATGCGGTTCTGTTCCTTCATGATGTTCATGCCAGTCAGTTAATCGCGTTGTGGCACCTTTCTCAATGGCGGGCTTGTTCCTGACGCGCAGTCGGGCAAACTCATGGTCATGATGGTCCCACCACCCAAATCGGCCAACGCAATCCGTGTGGTCAGCTACAACATCCGCAAATGCGTGGGGTTGGACATGCGCCGTGACCCGCATCGGATCGCCGGGGTGATCCGGCAGATCGGTGCCGATATCGTCGCCCTGCAAGAGGCCGACAAACGCCTGCCGCCGCGCAGGTATGCCTTGCCGCCGGACGTTATTCGCAGCGAAACCAACATGTTCCCTGCGGCGGTCGCCCCGACCAAGGTCAGTCTGGGCTTTCATGGCAATGCGCTATTGCTGGCACCGGGTTGGCAGGTTGACGCGGTGCATCGCCTGCCCCTTCCGGGGCTTGAGCCACGCGGCGCGATCATCGTCGATGTAACCTCGGCACGCGGACCGCTGCGCGTGATGGCGACGCATCTGGGCCTGCGGCGCCGGGACCGACAACAGCAGATGACACTGATGATGGCCGAACAGATGTCTCTTGCCGCCCGCCCAACCATCCTGCTGGGTGATCTGAACGAATGGTCCCCTTCCCAAGGGTTTGCACCCCTTGATCCGTTCTTCACGGTGCACAACCCCGGCCGCAGCTTTCCATCGCGCAGGCCGATCGCGGCACTGGACAGAGTAGCGACAGGACCGGGGCTGCACCTTCTGGATGCGGGCGCTATCCGCGCCGGGGCTGCGGGCCACGCATCGGATCATCTGCCGATCTGGGCCGACCTCGGGTTGGCCGATTGATCAACAAAAGACCCACGCACACCAGCACCAGCGCCACGATGATCTCAGAGCCAACATGCTCCCCCAGCAGTAGCCAACCCAGCAAGACGCCAAAGATCGGCGACAGAAAGCTGAAGGACGCGACGGCGGCGGCCGGATAAATGCTCAGCAGCCAAAGCCAGAACAGGAAGCCTGCGCTGACCACAAAGAATATCTGAAATGCCAATCCCGCCCAATGGATCCACGTCGGATCACGCAGCAAGGGCCCGAACAACAGCGCAGCCAACAACAAGATCGGCGCCGACACGGTAAGTTGCCACAACAACTGCACCTCTGGCCGCACGGTCTTGAGCACTGTCGCCCGCGCACACAGGGCGATCCCGGCCCATGCCAACGCAGCCGCCAGCGCGCAAAGATCCCCCATCAGCGACGCCTGCCCGTCCGGGCCGCTCCGCTGTGCGATGGCATACGCCACACCGCCCAGCGCCAGCCCAAGACCGGCAAGCTTGACACCCGTCAGGCGTTCTCCCGGCAACACGAAATGCGCCGCCAGCGCCAGCCAGAATGGCATGGTGTAGAAAATGATCGAGGTCCGCGTGACCGTCGTCAGGTCCAAAGCGACGAACAAGAAGATGAATTCAACCGCAAACGCCACCCCGATCAACAGCCCGGCGGGAACGGTTCCCGGCGCAATGTGAATGCGGATGCCTCGGGCCTTCATCCACAAAAGGATGCATATCGCCCCGCCTGCGGACCGCAACCCTGCGAAAAAGATCGGCTGCAGGCCCTCGTTGGTGATCTTGATGACAACTTGATTAAGCGCCAGCAACAGGGCAAACCCGGTCAATGACAGGGCGCCAAATGCGTCCATCTGTGGCTTGCGATCCATGGTGATCCCCTCGGCTTCCCCTCAGTGGATGGGCGGGTCAGAGGTGTCAACAGGCCGCGGGTTCGTAAAAGCTGACTCTCGCCACCGCCCCCCGACATCATGTCCCTGCCGCGCTGCCACGCTGGCACGCTGAAGAAATAACCGGGCGGCCATTGGTTTCAGACCCCGCCCGACGCAGAGCTTGACCGCAGTGGCCGGCGTCCTTGCCTCAATCGACGGCGCGCGATGCGTGAAGGACGGAACAGGCCGCGCACCGAGCGATCCGATTGCGCGCCAGAGGTCCCCGCCTACCCTGCCCCCGCGACCATAACCCGCGGATCGGGGGACGACGGCGGCGGAGGTCCGATCGCGTCTTCTCCCAAGCGGCGGTTTTGCGTATACCAACCCGCACGTCCACGATGGGTAAAGCTATGATAGATACGATCGAAGAGCGCTGCGAAGCCAAGGGGCTGCGTATGACCGACCAGCGCCGGGTCATCGCCCAGGTGCTTGAGGCCGCCGATGACCACCCCGATGTTGAAGAGCTTTACGCCCGCGCCGCCGCCCGTGACCCGCACATTTCCATCGCGACCGTCTACCGCACCGTCAAGCTGTTCGAGGAATCCGGCATTCTGGACCGGCTGGAGTTCGGCGATGGCCGCGCCCGCTATGAAGACGCCGAGCGTGACCATCACGATCACCTGATCGACATGAATTCCGGCGAGGTGATCGAGTTTGTCGATGCCGAGATCGAGGCGCTGCAGGAACGAATCGCGGAAAAGCTGGGCTATCGCCTCAAGGGTCACAAGTTGGAGCTTTATGGTGTCCCGCTGAAAAAAGGCTGACCGGGCCTCGGCAAAAGGCGGAAATTTACTATGCGAATCATGCCGGGTTCGATGTTAAGTTTGCGATGCATGCGTGTGATGTGGATTACATGCCCATGAACAGGAGGGCCTTGCAGCCATGCCACGTGACTTGTCGAAACTGACCCGAATCGCAAAGGATTATACTGCAGCATGGAACTCTGGCGATCCGCAGGCGGTGGCGTCCTTCTATGCGCAGGACGGTGTGATCGTCATCAACAAGGGCGATCCTTGGCAAGGCCGTGACCGCGTCGCCGAGATGGCCGCAGGCTTCTACGCCGATGTGCCCGACCTGACCCTCGTGTGCGACGATCTTCGGTCCGCCGGTGACCACGTCATCTATGTCTGGACGTTCACCGGACACCACGCGGGAACCGGCAATCCGCTTGCCGTCAAAGGCTGGGAGGAATGGGAGATGGACGCGGACGGCAAGGTTGCCGCCTCCAAGGGATGGTTCGACGCCGAGGATTATGCCCGACAAGCCGCAGGCATCCGATCCCCCTTTCCCTGAGGGCATTGGCGCGTTAGGGCGGACCGACGCGAACAAAAGGACGCTCTGTTGGAAAATCTGAAAGGCATGGCGTGGATGACGCTCGCCATGTTCGGCTTTGCCGTTGCCGATGCCTTCATCAAGGTTGCAGCCGAAACGCTGCCCGTGGGACAAATCCTTGCCATGTTCGGCGTTGGCGGCACCGTGATCTTCGGCATAATTGCCAAGTTGCAGGGTGTGCGGCTGATCTCTCCGGTGCTTCTGCTGCGCCCTGTCATGCTCCGCAACGTCGCCGAAATGGGCGCGACGATCTGCATCGTCTCGGCGATTGCGCTGGTTCCATTCTCGACCTTCTCGGCCATTTTGCAGGCCAATCCCCTGATTGTGACGCTTGGGGCCGCCCTGTTCTTGGGTGAAAAGGTGGGCTGGCGCCGCTGGACCGCGATTGCCGTCGGGCTGGCCGGGGTGCTGATCATCATCCGCCCCGGTCTTGAAGGGTTCGATGCCATGGTCTGGTTCGCGGTTTTCGGCACCATCTTCGTGTCCATCCGCGATCTGGCCACGCGGCCTGTCCCCAACACGATTTCCGCCTCGCAACTTGCCACCTATTCCATGGCCTCCATCATGGCCGCAGGCTTTGCGGTGCTGGCATACACAGGCGGCGCGGCGATGCCGTCGCTGGCGATCTGGGGGGTTATGGCGGCGGCGCTCGTCATGGGCCTTGTCGCGTTTCTGGCCATTACCAATGCCATGCGGACGGGTGATATCAGTGCGGTCACCCCGTTTCGCTATTCCCGGCTTGTCTTTGCGCTGATCATCGCGGTGGTCATCTTTGACGAACAGCCAGACCTCTGGACATTGATCGGGGCCGCAATCGTCATTGCCACCGGCCTTTACAGCTTTGCGCGCGAGGCGCAGTTGCGCCACCAAGCGCGGGCAACGCCGGCAAACTAGACCCTTCGATCTGTCGCAAGCCCCTGCTATAGAACGCCCAGACCCGACACATGAGGACCAACATGAGCACCATCATCGACATTCACGCCCGCGAGATCCTTGACAGTCGGGGCAACCCAACGGTCGAAGTTGACGTAACGCTGGAAGATGGCACATTTGGCCGCGCCGCCGTCCCGTCAGGCGCATCCACCGGCATTCACGAGGCCGTTGAAAAGCGCGATGGCGACAAAAGCCGTTACATGGGCAAGGGCGTGCTGGAGGCAGTGGCCGCCGTGAACGGTGAACTGGCCGAGGAACTCCTGGGTTTCGACGCAACCGAACAGGCCGCCATTGACGCCACCATGATCGAGCTTGACGGAACAGCGAACAAGGGCCGTCTTGGCGCCAACGCCATTCTGGGCGTCAGCCTTGCGGTCGCAAAGGCCGCCGCCGATTACACCGCGCAGCCGCTTTACCGCTATGTCGGCGGCACCGCCGCCCGTGTCCTGCCCGTGCCGATGATGAACATCATCAACGGGGGCGAACACGCCGACAACCCGATCGACATTCAGGAATTCATGATCATGCCGGTCAGCGCCGGCAGCATTGCCGAAGCCGTGCGTATGGGCTCCGAGGTGTTCCACACCCTCAAGAAAGAACTTTCTGCCGCTGGCCTTTCCACAGGCATCGGCGATGAAGGCGGCTTTGCCCCGAACCTTAGCTCTACCCGGGATGCGCTTGATTTCATTCTGAAGTCTATCGAAAAGGCGGGTTACAAGGCCGGTGATGACATCATGCTGGCCTTGGATTGCGCGGCCACCGAATATTTCAAGGACGGCAAATATGTCTTTGCCGGCGAAGGAAAGACACTCAGCGCCGAAGAAAACGTCGCCTATCTCGAAGCCCTCGTGAACGATTACCCGATCCTGTCCATCGAGGATGGCTGCGCCGAGGATGATTGGGACGGTTGGAAGATGCTGACCGACACCCTTGGAAACCGCGTGCAACTGGTGGGCGACGACCTGTTCGTCACCAACCCCGCGCGCCTGAGCATGGGCATCGAAACCGGTTGCGCGAACTCGCTCCTCGTCAAGGTGAACCAGATCGGCACCCTGTCCGAAACCCTCGCGGCCGTGGAAATGGCGCATCGTCACCGGATGACCTGCGTGATGTCGCACCGATCGGGTGAAACCGAGGACGCCACGATTGCCGATCTGGCCGTGGCTACGAATTGCGGACAGATCAAGACTGGCAGTCTTGCGCGGTCCGACAGGCTGGCGAAGTACAATCAGTTGATCCGTATCGAGGAAATGCTGGGTGAAACCGCCGTTTATGCCGGGCGCAGCATCCTGCGCCGCTGACGACAGGGCAGACCCGCATCCGTCTTGATCGCCTACCCATGCCCGAGCCACTGTCCCTGACAGGTCTCGGGCATGTCAGGGGCCGCCGTCACATGATCAGCCGCAGACCCGGGCCACCCCGCGCAGGTCGCCCGCAACCTGACCGATACCGCCGCCATCAATCAAGACAAGGGCCATAATGACTGCGGATCAGATCATAAGCCATCTCGCGCTGGAACCACATCCCGAGGGCGGTCATTACCGCCAGACCTGGATGGCCGAAAACGAAGGTCGCCCAACTGGAACCTGCATCTATTTCCTGCTGAGACAAGGTGAGGCAAGCCACTGGCACCGCGTCGATGCCACCGAGATCTGGCTTTACCATGCGGGTGCGCCCCTGACCCTCAGCCTCAGTGCAACCGATGCGGGCCCGGCGGTCGATCATCTGCTGACCCCCGACCTTGAGCAAGGCGCACCCCAGATCATCGTCCCCGAAAACCATTGGCAGGCGGCCCGCACGACCGGGGCCTACACCCTCGTCTCCTGCACCGTGTCGCCGGGTTTTCAGTTCTCGGGCTTCACCCTTGCCCCCGCAGGGTTCGACATCCCGAGAGTGCGCTGATCTTGGGTCAACGAAGGCCAACGTCCCGCAAAAGCCCACCGAAAGCTCAGGTCGGGAACATCACGCCCACCAACCACAGGGTGATCACCGGGAAACAGACCAAGATCACCACCCGAACCAGATCGGAAAGCACAAAGGGCGCAACGCCGGCATAGGTGCGCGCAATCGGGATATCCTTGGCCATCGAATTGATGATGAACAGGTTCATGCCGACCGGGGGTGTAATCAGCCCCACCTCAACCACGATTAGGGCAAGGATACCAAACCAGATCGCCGTTTCCTCCGGGCTCAACGCATAGCCGAAGATCACGAACTCCAGCGACACGATGATCGGAAAGAAGATCGGGATGGTCAGCAAGATCATGCTCAGCGAATCCATCACGCAGCCGAAGATCAGGTAGGCGATCAGCATCACCGCCAATACCGTCAGCGGCGCGAAGCCCTGCGTCTGGATCCAGACCACCAGATCTGCGGGGGCCTGCGTGATCGCAAGGAACGAGTTGAACAAGGCCGCACCCAACACGATGAAGAAGATCATCGCCGTGGCCTGTGCCGTCGACAGGACCGAATCCAGAAATCCACGCCAGTTCAGACCGCCGGTCAACAGGCCGTAAAGCCCCGTCCCCACAGCGCCGACTGCGGCCCCCTCGGTCGGCGTGAACAGCGCCTGAACACCACTTTGTGCCCAGTCCCAGTCTGCCGATATGCCCCCCATGACCAACCCGAAGATCACGATCACCGGCCAGATCTTGCCAAGCGTCACGAACCGCTGCCGATAGGGAACACGTTCGGCCTGCGTGGCCGATCCGGGCCGCACCCGCACATAGATTGCCACGGTCAACATATAGCCAAGCGCCGCAAGAATCCCCGGGATCAACGCCGCGACGAACATCTTGACGATGTTTTGCTGTGCCAAAATCGCGTAGATCACCAGAATGATCGATGGCGGGATCAGGATGCCCAATGTGCCGCCCGCTGCAAGAACGCCGGTGCTCAGGCTGTCGGAATAGCCCCGTTTACGCATTTCGGGCAGGGCCACCTGCCCCATGGTCGATGCCGTCGCCAGCGATGACCCGCAGACCGCGCCGAAGCCCGCGCAGGCCCCCACCGCAGCCATCGCGACGCCGCCCTTTCGGTGCCCCAGCCAATCGCTTGCCGCCTGAAACAGCGCACCCGACATGCCCGATTTCGTCGCGAACTGCCCCATCAGCAAAAACAGCGGAACAATGGACAGATTGTAGTTCGAAAACGTGTCGTAAGTCAGCGATTTGAGCTGGCTCAGCGGCGCAGATGGCCGTCCCAGCACGATCCAGGTGCCAACGAACCCCGTGATCCCCATCGCCACGCCAATGGGAACGCGCAGAAAGATCGCCACCAACATCAGCCCGAAGGCGACCATCGCCAGATCAAGCCCGCTCATACCGGTTCCTCCGCGCCCGTCAGGGTCCAGTTCAACGACCGCCAGACCGTGTAAAGCGCCGTGATCAAGAATAGCGCGGCCCCAATGAAGCACAGCCCATAGGGGATCCAGGTCGGAATTTCCAATTCATAGCTTGTCTGCGGAAAAAACGGTCGCGGCCCCATGTCCAGCGCCGCGCGCAGGTTGTCGCTGCCATAAGGAAACTTCTCGCCGAACCCCAACCACAACCGCCACGCGATGATATAGGCCGCCACGGCCAACAGCACATCGCCGATCAGACCCGACAATGCCTTGACCCGTGCCGGAAACGCCTGAACCACGATATCCACCGCCACATGCCCGCGCTTCAACTGGCACCACGGCAAGAAGGCGAACACAGCGATCGCACAGCCCGCCTCGACCAGTTCGTAATCACCGGTGATCGGTCCGAAAAACAAGATCCCGTCCAGCCGTCGTCCGATCACCGAGACAACGACCATCAACGCCAAGACAGTCAGGATCAGCCCACCGCCATAGGCCAGCCAACGGGCCAGCACCTCCATCACACGGCCCGTTGCCGCCTCAGCCCTTGGTGCCAGCACCTACAACTCCATCAGATCGGGCCGCCCGTTCAGGCCCGCCACATCGAACCCCGCCGTGGCCTTGTAGCCGTTGGCGATCGCGGCAAGTTCCTCGGCGTCCATCACGTCCTCGATGCGCGCGAACCCATCAGGTGCGCGTCGCGCCACTTCGTCCAGCACCTTGTCGGGCCCGTCGCCCCGATTGGCAAGCACCAGCGCGTTCACGGTGTTCCGCCGATCCGCCTCGTAAGCGCCAAGCGCCGCCGCGCACATCCCGTGGCGCATGATTTCGCGGGTCAGCACACGGGCGTCCAGAATGGCCTGCGACGCGCCGTTGGACCCGATGGGATACATCGCATGGGCGGCATCGCCCATCAGGGTCATCCGCCCGTGGGTCCAGCGATCCAGCGGGTTACGGTCCACCATCGGGTATTCCCAGATATTCGCCGCGCCGCGGATCACCGCCGGGATATCCAGCCAATCGAATGACCACTCCGCGAACGCAGGCAGAAAATCCGCCAGCCGCCCCTCCCGCGTCCAATCCTGCCGGTTCCACGGATAGTCCGCCGGCTTGGCCAAATCCGCGATCCAATTGATCCGCACCGTGCCATCGCCATGGTCCTGAATGGGGTAACACACGAATTTGCGGTCCTTTGTACCCGCCATCGCCATGCTGCGCCCGGTCAGAAAGGCGGGCGCGTCAGTCACCCCGCGCCACATGATGGTCCCACCCCAAACCGCGCCCCCTTCATCGGGGAACAGCCGGGCGCGGGACGTCGAATTGATCCCGTCGGCGGCGACCAGCACGGTGCCATGCAGGTCTTCCATGGCCGCCCCCGTCCTGTCCGACAGGTGCACAACGACCCCATGGGCGGTATCGGACCACCCTTGCAGCGCAAGTCCCGTCTGTACCACATCGCCCGCGCGGGCACGCAGCGTGTTGAGCAGCAAGAACTGCAACTCTCCGCGATGGATGGAATATTGCGGCCAATGGTATCCCGCGGCCAAGCCGCGCGGCTCGCTCCAGATCGGCTGCCCCTGCGCGCTGAAATAAGCGACCTCGGCGGTGCGCAGGCCAATCTCCGCAACCGCATCCGCCAGACCAAGGGAATGGAGTTCGCGCACCGCATGGGGTTGCAGGTTGATGCCCACCCCCATCGGCCTCAGCGCGGCCACCTGTTCAACGATGCGAAACGGTATGCCCGCCTGATGCAGCGACAAGCCAAGTGTCAGCCCGCCAATCCCCGCGCCCGCGATGATGACCGTCATAAGCCTGCACCTTTTTAAAAGAAAACGACCCGGGCGGCTCCTCCTCCGCCCGGGTCCCGGTGACATCAGGTCGCTTTAGTCCGCGGTGCCGATGTTCCGTTCGATTGCGGCGCGCGCATCGGCGACAATCTGCGTGCCGTCCAGCCCAAGGCCGTTCATCTCTTCGATCCACGCGGCGATCACCTCGTCGCCAACTTCGCGCAACTCGGCCACGATCTCGTCATCAAGCGTGACGATGGTATTGCCACGCGCAGTGATGGCCGCCAGCGCGATATCATCACCATGGTCCATCGCGGCTCCGGCAGCCGCCGACGTCTCGATCCCGGAATTGGCGTCGATGATGGCCCGCAGGTCATCAGGAAGCCCATTATAGGTATCTTGATTCATACCCCAGATGAAGAAGGTGTTATAAAGCGCGCGATCGCCACCGATCTGGGTGTGATACTCGGCCAGTTCCTCAACACGCAGGCTGGGAACAACCTCCCACGGGATCACGCCGCCATCAACCACCCCACGGCTCAGCGCCTCGGGGAAGGCCGGAACCGGCATGCCCACCGGCGTCGCACCAAGACGTTCCAGCAGGGCGTTTGCCTGCCGCGACGGGCCCCGCAACTGCTTGCCATCAAAATCGGCCAGACTTTCGATCGCGGCACCGGTCATGTGGATTACACCTGGACCATGCACATGCACCGCGAGAACATGGATATCGCTGAACCGCGTCGGGATCAGGTACTGCTCCGAAAACTCCCACGCGGCGCGGCTTGATTCCTCGGCGCTCATCGTGGTCATGAATGGCAGTTCCATTGCCTCCGATTCCGGGAAACGGCCCGGCGTATAGGCAGGCAGCGCCCAACCGCAATCGATCACGCCATCGCGGATCTGATCATAAAGCGCGGGCGGGGCCCCGCCCAGTTGCATCGCGGGATACAACTCCACGTCGATGCGGCCGCCAGATTGCTCTTCAATCGCCGCGGCCCACGGCTCCATGAAGAACTGCGGTACCGATCCCATGGGCGACAGAAAGTGCTGGCAGCGAAGCGTCACTTCGGCCTGCGCAGCCGCTGCGCCCGCCATTGCCGCCAGTCCCAATCCCGTGGCCACAAGCCCGACGGCCGCCGTTTTCAGCGTGATGGTCATGATATCCTCCCTAAACTGGCGTTTGCGCCATGTTCTGACAAAGAAAATGGCGTCGCAGCCCATTCTTCCGCAATTATTGTTAACCACGCGGTTGGTTTTGTCACGCTGAAATTTAACGGGGAAACGCCGCAGCTTGACCCCACCATGTCAATGGGGCATCGCGTTGACTGGATAGATTTTGAGGTCATTGCGATGTTGCGTCGGCTGTACGACTGGACACTTGGGCTTGCCAGCCACCCCAACGCGCTTTGGGCGCTGGCGATTGTCAGTTTTGTGGAAAGTTCGGTCTTTCCGATCCCGCCGGACATCTTGATGATCCCCATGATACTGGCAGCACCCCGGCGCGCCTTCGTCATCGCGGGCGTCTGTCTGGTGTCCTCGGTTCTGGGCGGCATGGCGGGCTATGCCATCGGCTACTTTGCCTACGACACAATTGGTCAGCCGATCCTCGCGACCTTGGGCAAGGCCGAATACATGGCCGAATTCAACCAGCGCTTCAACGATCTGGGCTTCTGGCCTGTGTTGATCGCGGGCCTGACCCCGTTTCCCTACAAGGTCATCACGATCATGTCGGGCTGGACCGGCCTGCCGCTTGGCACATTCATCATCAGCTCGATCGTGGCGCGGGGCCTGCGGTTCTTCATCGTCGCCTGGCTGCTCTGGAAATTCGGTGCACCCATTCGAGATTTCATCGAACGCCGTCTGGGGTTGATGTTCATCTTGTTCATTGTTCTGCTTGGCGGCGGTTTCTATGCCATAAGGTTCCTATGACACGTCGCACCTTGATAATTCTCGCGGGGCTTGGATCTGCCGGACTGCTGATGGCGGCCTTCGGGTTTCAATATCTGGCCGGGCTGCTGCCCTGCGCGATGTGCCTCTGGCAACGCTGGCCGCATGTGGCCGCGATTGCGCTTGGGGCACTTGGCGCGGCGATACCCTCGGCGTTCATCGCCTTTCTTGGTGGCCTGACGATGTTGGGCAATGCGGGCATTGCGCTCTATCACACCGGCGTTGAACGCGATTGGTGGGAGGGGCCGACCAGCTGCACCTCGGGTGGCGGGCAATCTGTCACCGACATGTCGATCGAAGAGCTTCTGAACCCCAATACCGGCCCCCAGCTTGTGCTGTGCGATCAGGTCTCGTGGGAGATGTTCGGCCTGTCCATGGCGTCGTGGAACGGCATCGCCTGCGTCGTGCTTGCGCTGATCTGGTTCGCCGCTGCCAACCGGAGACGCACGGCAGGCTAACGCCGCCGCGCGCCCGCCCGCGTGTTCAGCAAGATACTCGTCTCACTCGTGTCCACGCCGGGTGTGCGGCGCAACTCGAACAACACCTGATCCAACTCGGTAAGCGTCTGCACGCCCAGTTCCACGATAAGATCCCATTTGCCGTTGGTGGAATGCACCGTTCGAACCGCCGGATGACCCGTCAGTCGCTGCATGATCCGTTCGGCCCCCGGCCCCGATATCGCCAGCATCATCAGACTGCGCACCGGGGCCTCGGCCACATCTTGCGCGGTCTGCACCGCAAAGCCACGGATCACGCCCCGCGTCTGCATCCGCTCCATCCGGGCACGGATTGTGGCGCGCGATACGCCCAGTTCGGCCGCAAGGTCGGACAACGGCGCGCGCCCATCGCGTTTCAGGGCCGCCAGCAAACGCTGATCTGTATCGTCCATTTCGGTGGTTTTGGCTGACATTATGATTATTCCTTGCACCATTCGCGCAATATGAAGCCTTCCTCCTAACACATATCGGTGGTTTTGTCCCCGCAACGCGAAAGGAAACCGCATGACCACCACCCTCTTGATCGGTGCGCCCGTCGATAGCGGCAAGCGCACGCCGGGATGCCTGATGGGCCCCGATGCATTTCGGACCGCTGGCCTCGCTCACGCATTGGAAAGCCTTGGCCGTCCCACCCGTGACCTTGGCAATGTGACACCGGCCGCCCTGCGCGATGTGACCACGCCAAACCCCGCACTGCATGCCCTGCCCGAAACCATCGCCTGGACCGAGGCGCTGATGCAGGCCGCCCATGCGGCAATGGCGCAGGGCTTTCCCATCTTCCTAGGCGGCGACCATTCCTTGTCACTCGGCACGGTGGCAGGCGTCGCGGCCCATGCAGCAGAACAGAACCGCCCACAATTCGTGCTCTGGCTGGATGCGCACGCTGATTTCCACACGCCCTTGACGACCACATCGGGCAACCTTCATGGCACGCCTATGGCCTATGTCACCGGGCGCGATGGCTTTGATGTCTTTCCGCCACTGCCATCCGTCGTCCCGCAAGAAAACGTCTGCTACCTTGGGCTGCGATCCGTTGATCCGGCGGAAAACGCTGCGTTGTCGCAAACGTCCATCGCGGCCCACGACATGCGCGCAATCGATGAACACGGCATCGCCGCCCCGTTGCGGGCATTCCTGGACAAGGTCGAGGCCGCGAACGGCTTTCTCCATGTCTCGCTGGACGTTGACTTTCTTGACCCGGCGATTGCCCCGGCGGTCGGCACCACGGTCCCGGGCGGCGCGACCTTCCGCGAGGCGCATCTGGTGATGGAGATCTTGCATGACTACGGTCTTGTCAGCTCCCTTGATCTCGTCGAACTGAACCCCTTCCTTGATGATCGGGGTCGCACCGCATCTTTGATGGTCGATCTGACCGCATCCCTTATGGGCCGCCGCGTCTTTGACCGCCCCACACGGAGCTTTTCAGCATGAGCTTGCCCGCCCCCTCTGCTCGCGCATTCGTGCCTTTTGTAAGCGTGGCCAACATGATGGCGCTTATTCATCATGTTGGACTTGAACAGATGCTGGGCGAACTGGCCGACTATATCGAGGCTGACTTTCGCCGCTGGCCGCAGTTTGACAAGACGCCGCGCGTTGCCTCCCATTCCACCGAAGGGGTTATCGAACTGATGCCGACTTCGGATGGGGAACACTATGCGTTCAAGTATGTGAACGGTCATCCCAAGAACACCGCCGAGGGGTTGCAGACCGTAACGGCCTTTGGGCTTTTTTCTGATGTGGCAACGGGTTACCCGATGTTGTTATCAGAAATGACTGTTCTGACAGCGATGCGGACCGCTGCGACATCCGCCATGGTGGCCCGCCATCTGGCCCCACGGGATGCGCGCGTCATGGCGATGATCGGCAATGGCGCCCAATCCGAATTTCAATGTCTCGCCTTCAAGGCCATTTGTGGTGTCGATACTGTGCGCATGTTCGACATTGACCCCCAAGCCACTGCAAAGGCCATGAAAAACCTGCAAGGTCACGGGCTGACATTGATCGCTTGCGACAGTGCGCAAGACGCCTGCGAGGGTGCGCAGATCATCACCACGTGCACAGCCGACAAACAACTTGCGACAATCCTGACCGACAACATGGTCGGCGCGGGTCAGCACATCAACGCCATCGGCGGCGATTGCCCCGGCAAGACGGAACTCCACCCCGATATCTTGCTGCGCTCCGATATCTTCGTGGAATTCCCGCCCCAGACACGGGTGGAAGGGGAAATCCAACAACTTCCTGCGGACCACCCTGTCACCGAATTGTGGCAGGTCATCCTTGGCGACAAACCCGGCCGCACGTCCGATCGGCAGATCACGCTTTTCGATAGCGTCGGCTTCGCGGTGGAGGACTTCTCGGCCCTGCGTTATGTCCGCGACAAGTTGGAGGCGACCGACCTGTTCGACAGGCTTGACCTGCTGGCCGATCCCGACGACCCCCGCGATCTGTTCGGAATGCTGGCACGCGCCACGCCCGATTGATCCCAAGATAGGTTACAAAAAATCGGCAAATCGCGGATTCTTGTAACCTATTTCTTGCGGGCACCGGCCTTAGTGATAGCTGAATTCCCCCGTCACATTGCGCCATTCGCCGGGTGAAATCATCTTGCGGTGGACAAACCGGACGGAATGCAGCGGCCCCTCGATCTGATCGTGCCAATATTCGATGAACCCGAACAGCTTGGGATAGTCCGGCGCAAGGTCATAGTCCTGCCAGACGAAGGTGTTGAGAACATTTCGGAAATCGGGCATCCGATAGGTCATTTCGGCCGTGGTCAGCCCGTACCCCTTCAGCATCAATTCAGTCTCGGTTCTTGCCATCGGCCGCTCCTTGTCTTGACGTCTTGCACGTGAGTTTGACACGGGCTGATTTAAAATCAACAAAAACAGTATGTTGTCACTTTGATCGGACGGCTGCCAACCGTGGGGCGCCGGGGGCATTGCACCCCATATCCCGGCCCTCTATACTACTTCACAACAACATATAGATCCGCGACAGCAGACAGGCTCCAGTTTGACCGATACGCCAGAAACTCCTGAAAACATGGACGAATCCACGCCCGAGCGGCCCGTTTACGGTGGGCCGTCGATCGACATCACGGATGAGATGAAGACGTCCTTCATCGACTATGCCATGTCCGTCATCATTTCGCGCGCCATTCCCGACCTGCGCGACGGGTTGAAACCGGTGCATCGCCGCATTTTGTTCGCGATGCACGAAACGGGCAACACGTTCGACAAATCCTATCGCAAGTCCGCCCGCCCGGTGGGCGATGTGATGGGACAATACCACCCCCACGGCGACAGCGCGATCTACGACGCATTGGTGCGGATGGCGCAAGATTTCTCCATGTCGCTGCCCTTGCTGGATGGACAGGGCAACTTTGGCTCCATGGATGGCGATAACCCCGCCGCCATGCGGTATACCGAAGTGCGGATGGATAAGCCGGCTGGTTATCTGTTGGCGGATATCGACAAGGACACCGTCGATTTTCAGGATAACTATGACGGCAAGCAGAAGGAACCGACGGTTCTGCCTGCACGCTTTCCGAACATGCTGGTCAATGGTGCGGGCGGCATTGCCGTTGGCATGGCCACCAACATTCCGCCGCACAATCTGGGTGAGGTGATCGATGCCTGTCAGGCGCTGATCGAAAAGCCCGACCTGAGCAGCGAGGAATTGATCGCGTATATTCCGGCCCCCGATTTCCCGACGGGCGGCTTGATCCTTGGTCGGGCGGGCGCGCGCAAGGCCTATCTGGAAGGGCGCGGCAGCGTCATTATCCGCGCCAAGACCCGGTTCGAGGAAATCCGCAAGGATCGCTACGCGATTGTTCTGGACGAGATTCCGTATCAGGTGAACAAGGCCAGCATGATCGAAAAGATCGCCGATCTGGTGCGCGAAAAGAAGATCGAGGGCATCTCCGCAGTGCAAGACGAATCCGATCGGATCGGTGTGCGTGTGGTGATCGAATTGAAACGGGATGCGACCGCCGAGGTCGTGTTGAACCAGTTGTTCCGCTTTACCCAGATGCAAACCAGTTTTGGCTGTAACATGCTGGCCCTGAATGGCGGGCGGCCTGAACAGTTGACGCTGCGCGGGTTCCTGACGGCGTTCCTTGATTTCCGGGAAGAGGTCGTGGCCCGCCGCACCGCCTTTGAGCTGAACAAGGCGCGCGAACGGTCCCATGTGCTTTGCGGGCTTGCCGTTGCTGTTTCCAATGTCGATGAGGTCGTCGCCACAATCCGGCAGTCCGCCGATGCCGCCTCCGCGCGTTTGGCCTTGATGACCCGCCGCTGGCCTGCGGGCGATATCGCGCCCTACATCAAGCTGATCGACGATCCGACCCACAAGATGAATGATGATGGCACCTATAACCTGTCCGAAACACAAGCCCGCGCCATCTTGGACCTGCGGCTGCAGCGCCTGACCCAGATCGGCGTCAAGGAAGTGACCGACGAGCTGGTTGAACTGGCTGAAAAGATCAAGGATTTCCTTGCGATCCTTGCCTCTCGGGAACGGATCATGGCCATCATCTCGGCGGAACTGGCCGAAGTGAAAGACCAATTCGCCGTGCCGCGCCGCACCGAGATTGTCGAGTGGTCCGGCGATATGGACGACGAAGACCTGATCGAGCGTGAGGATATGGTCGTCACGATCACGCAGGGCGGTTACATCAAACGCACGCCTTTGGTGGATTTCCGGTCGCAAAAACGTGGTGGCAAGGGCCTGTCGGGCGGCGAGTTGAAGGAAGACGATGTCGTCACCTCGCTTTTTGTCGCCAACACGCACACGCCGCTTTTGGTCTTCACGACCGAAGGCATGGTCTACAAGCTGAAGACATGGCGCCTTCCGCAGGGATCGCGCACATCCAAGGGCAAGGCGATTGTGAACATTCTGCCGATCCCCGCCGGGGTGGGCATTGCCGCGGTGATGCCCGTGGACCGGGACGAGGATCACTGGGACGAACTGCAGATCGTGTTCGCCACCAGTGCCGGGGATGTCCGTCGCAACGCGTTGTCGGATTTCACAAACGTCATGCGCAATGGCAAGATCGCCATGAAGCTGCCCGAAGATGGCACGGTCGAATTGGTCAATGCGCGGATCTGTTCGGAAGATGATGATGTAATGCTGGTCACCAATTCCGGCCGGGCCATCCGTTTCCCAACCACCGACGTCCGCGTGTTCAAGGGCCGCGACAGCACCGGGGTGCGGGGCATCCGGTTGTCTGGCGATGACCGCGTCGTGTCGATGGCCGTGATCCGCCACTTCGAGGCATCTGCCGAAGAACGCACCGCCTATCTGAAAATGCGGCGCGCCATGGCCGGTTTGGCCGATGATGCCGACACCGAAGATGAGGACGCGCCCGCCGATCCCAACTTCTCCAACGAACGCTATGTGGAGATGTCGGCAGCCGAGGATCTGATCTTGACGATTACGGCACTTGGTCTGGGCAAGCTCAGCTCAAGCCATGATTACCCTGTCCGGGGACGCGGCGGGATGGGTGTGAATGCCATCGACAAGGCGATGCGCGGTGGCGAAATCGTGGCCGCCTTCCCGGTCGAGATGGACGATCAGATCATGCTTGCCACATCCAAGGGCCAATCCATCCGGGTGCCGGTCGAAGGGATTTCATTCCGTTCGCGCAGTGCCGGTGGGGTCAAGGTGTTCAACACCGGCAAGGGTGAAGTCGTGGTATCCGTCGCATGGATCGCCGATCAGGGCGAAGACGACGACAGCCCGAAGGCGGACGAATCCGAGTAACATTTTCCCGAGCCGCACGATTGGTTCGGGAAAATACACAATAGCTTGGTCACGGAGCGATAATTGCGGATAGAAGACACAATTCATCCACATCCCTGCCGCATTTAGCAACAATCATGATTTTCGAAACAGTGTGTTGCCGGATTTGACCATCGCGTCCGGCAGGCTTGAGGAGCGAAGATCATGACGAACCCGTCCGTTGACCGGATCATTATTGGTGTTGCGGCCCAGAATGCCCTGCGCATTCTGATAGCGTCCTATTTCCTTGCGGTCGCGCTCCAGATTATTCCCGGCACTAACCTGACGGTGCTCACATCACAGATTGCCCCGCCGCTGTTGGCGGAGATCATCGCAAAATGCGTTGTCTTCTGCCTGAGCTTTCTGGTGATGATCGGCGTGTGGATGCGCGGCGCGGCCCTTATCCTCGGGCTTCTGACATTCTTTGCGTCTTACCTGACGATGCTTCAGCTGGGGCTGGAGGAGGAATTGGGCGGTTTTTGGCGTGATCTGGCACTGATTGCTGCGCTGATGCTGACCTATGCCGAACCGGAAAACCGCGACATCCGGATGCGCAAAGCATTTCGGCACAGCGTCCAACCCCGCCGCGTGGTCCTGACCCCGACCAATCGCCGGACGCGAATCGCAGCCGAGGACGCCGCAACCCCGGCCGCACTGGCACCGATCGCCACGCCGCCCGAGTTTATGATGGTCACAAATATCTTTGCCGACGATCCAGATGATCAGGCGCTGACGGCCTGACCGGAACCCCCTTCACAACACGGTGCATGGCGGCTACATCGCCATGCATGACACGCACACTCAATATCATCGGCGGCGGCATGGCCGGGTCCGAGGCCGCATGGCAGGCCGCCCAGATGGGCGTCCCCGTCACGATTCACGAAATGCGCCCCCATGTGGGAACATTCGCCCACCAATCAGGCGACCTGGCCGAGATGGTCTGCTCCAATTCGTTCCGTTCGGACGATGACGAACAGAACGCAGTCGGTCTTTTGCATTGGGAAATGCGGGCTGCGGGCGGAATCATCATGGAAATGGCCGATCGCCACAAACTGCCCGCAGGCGGCGCACTTGCCGTTGATCGGGAACAATTTGCCCGCGCGGTCACCGAACGACTGCACGCCCACCCCCTGATCACGGTGGTGCCCGGCGAAATTACGGCCCTGCCGGTTGACGGTGATTGGATCATCGCGACCGGGCCCCTGACCTCCGGCACTATGGCCCAAGCCATCGCGGCGGAAACCGGTCAGGACGCACTGGCCTTTTTCGATGCCATTGCGCCGATCGTCTATGCCGACAGCATCGATATGTCCAAGGCGTGGATGCAGTCACGCTATGACAAGGGCGAGACCGAGGAAGAGCGGACAGCCTATCTTAATTGCCCGATGGACCGCGAGACCTACGAAGCCTTCATCGACGCCTTGCTTGCGTCCGAGAAAACAGCGTTCAAGCCCGACGAGACCGCTGGATATTTCGACGGCTGCCTGCCCATCGAGGTGATGGCCGAACGCGGGCGCGAAACGCTGCGTTTTGGTCCGATGAAACCCGTCGGTCTGACCAACCCGCACCAACCCGACGTGAAGGCCCACGCCGTCGTTCAACTGCGCCGCGACAACAAGCTGGGCACGTTGTACAATATCGTCGGCTTCCAGACCAAGATGAAGTACGGCTCGCAAACGTCTGTTTTTAAAATGATCCCCGGCCTCGAAGATGCAAGCTTTGCCCGGCTTGGCGGCATTCACCGAAACACGTTCCTGAATTCGCCAACATTGCTGGACGACCAGATGCGCCTGCGATCCCGCCCGCACATCCGATTTGCGGGACAGATCACCGGCGTTGAGGGCTATGTCGAATCTGCGGCGATGGGGCTTCTTGCCGGCCGCATGGCGGCCAGCGATATCCTTGGTGAGCCTCTGCAACCCGTGCCTCAGGTCACCGCCATGGGGGCATTGATCCACCACATCACCGGCGGGGCAGAAGCCAAGACATTTCAGCCGATGAATGTGAACTTCGGCCTTTTCCCACCCGTGGACGGCCTGAAGTCGGGTCGCCGTGGGCGCAAGGACCGCTACAAAGCCTATACCGACCGCGCCAAGGATGCGTGGCAAGACTGGTTGAGACACACGGCTCTTGCTGCGCAATGATGTGTCGCGCTAGCATTTGGGCATGACAAAATCTTATCTCAAGACTGTCTATACCATCGGCGATGCCGACGCACGGCGCAGATACTATGATGAATGGGCCGCCAGCTATGATGCGGAAGTATCCGAAAACGGCTACGTGACACCGGCCCGCTGCGCCCAAGCCCTGATCAAGGCCGGTCTGCCATCGGATGCGCAGGTACTTGACGTCGGCTGCGGCACCGGCTTGGCCGGTCAGGCACTGGCGGCCGCGGGGTTCGCTCATGTTGATGGCACCGATGTGTCGCAAGGCATGTTGGATCAGGCCCGCAGGCGGGGTGTGTACCGAAACCTGTGGCTGGGTGACCCGGATCACCCGCCGCGGATCCCCCCCGTTTATGACGCGATTGCCGCCGTGGGCGTGATTGGCACAGGCGCCGCGCCCGCCAGCCTTTTGGGCCAATGCATCGATGCCCTGCGGCCCGGTGGCTTGATGGTGTTCTCCTTCAACGACCATGCGCTTGACGATCCGCAATACCCGGCCGCCCTGCAAGCGGTGCAAGACGACGGCCGCGCCAGACTTCTTGACAAGCAGCACGGGCTGCACCTGCCCGCCATGGGGATGAACGCCTGGGTCTATACGCTGCGCCGTCCGTGATTACCCGCTTTGCGCCGTCGCCCACCGGGCCGCTGCATCTGGGCCATGCCTATTCGGCGATCTTGGCCCACGACATGGCCCGCGCGGTCGGCGGTCAGTTCCTGCTCAGGATTGACGATCTGGACCAGACGCGCGCGCGCCCCGAATGGGAGGAGCTGATCTTCGAGGATCTGCAGTGGCTCGGGCTCACATGGGACGGACCGGTGCGGCGCCAATCCGATCATTTCGACGATTATCGCAACGCGCTGGACAGCTTGGCCCGGCAAGGCGCGGTCTACCCCTGCCGCTGCACGCGCCGCGACATCGACGCCGCCGCCTCGGCACCGCAAGAAGGCGTGCCGGATATCGGCCCGGACGGGCGCATCTATCCCGGCACCTGCCGCGGGCGCCCCTATGACGACCGACAACCGACCGACGCGCTGCGCTATGATCTGTCCAAAACCGTTGGCCCGCCCCATGCGATGCCTGCCTTCACCGAAACCGGCCCCGCCCATGCCGGCGAACACGAGGTGACGGCCGATTACCTTCTGACCCATGTGGGCGATCCGGTGCTGGCGCGGCCCAAGATGGCGGCAAGCTATCAATTCGCCGTCGTGATCGACGATGCGGAAACGCACGTCACCCATGTCATCCGCGGCGAAGACCTGTTCGAAGCGACCTTCCTGCAACGCTTCTTGCAAGGGGAACTGGGGCTTTCGCCACCGATCTATCACCACCATCGCCTGATCCGCGACGATCAAGGCAGGCGTCTGGCCAAGCGCGACGATGCCCGCGGCATCCGCACCTATCGTCAGGCGGGCGCTACACCGCAAGACATCCGCGCGATGCTTGGGCTCTGAGACCCCTCTTTGCTTCTGAAATATGTCCGCCGGAGGCGGCGCCCCTCAGGGCGCTTCGGGGGCCATCAATTCCACTTCGGCACCGTCGCGCACGGCCGTGTAGAAACAGACGGCGCGGTTGGTGTGACAGGCCGGGCCGGTCTGGCGCACCACGGCCAGCAGGCTGTCGCGGTCGCAATCAATGCGCAAATCCACCAGTTCCTGAACGTGACCGCTTGTTTCGCCCTTGACCCAGAAGGCCTGCCGCGAGCGGGACCAATACGTCACGCGCCCCGTCTCCAACGTGCGCGCCACGGCATCACCGTTCATCCACGCCAGCATCAATACCGCGCCCGAGGCCACGTCTTGCGCAATCACGGGGATCAATCCGGCGTCGTTGTAACGCAGGGTCGTGGGGTCAAAGGTCATCGGCGCGCCTCTTTGCAAATCGTCTCCGCGCCGCTACCTATAGGCCAAGCGCCCGAAAGGCAAAGCCATGACCGCCGAAACCGACCTGATCAAGCTTTATTCACAGCGCATTCTGGCGCTGACCACCGACATGCCCCATCGGGGCCGACTGGACAGCCCGCAGGCCAGTGTCAAGAAACGTGCGCCGTTGTGTGGGTCCAACGTGACGGTCGATCTGGACATGGCCGATGGCCGCATCACCCGCTTTGCGCAAGATGTGAAGGCCTGTGCGCTTGGTCAGGCCAGTGCCGCATTGATGGGGCAGAACATCATCGGACGCACACGTGCCGAGGTGGAAACCGCGCGTGACCAACTGCGCGCCATGCTCAAGGATGGCGCGCCGCCCCCCGACGCCCCATTCACGGGTTTTGACGTGTTGGAGCCTGCACGCGAATATCGCAATCGCCACGCCTCGATCTTGCTGTCGCTCGAGGCGACTGCCCAAGCCATGGGCGAAGCGGAACAATCCGCCTGCGCCTGACGCGCGACACCGTCCCAAGACCTGTGGCCGATTTCAGGCCCCCTTGTTTCAAAAAAAACCGCCGCGCATCCGGGGACGGATGGCGGCGGAGTATGCGTGTCTTTCAGGGCTTGGGCGGGCGATGATACGGGGCAGTATCTCAACCCTTGAGGCAGTAATCGGCGCAAACGCATTGGGGACAATGCCGCGCCGAGTGACCCAAGCAGGACCGCAGGCAGTAACTCAGATCAGACCGGGCAAATGCAGAAACCCGACGGTCATCGCCGCAAGGGCAAATACACCCGCCAGATCAGCCAGCAATGTATCGCGCGACTTGCTGAGGATGGTGGTGATTTGACGGGTCATCGGGGCATCTCCGTTGCTGGTGTTGTCCCTTTGTTCTCATATTAACCAAGTATTGTCCAGAACTTTATGAGAACATTTGCGAACAAAGAGGGATTTATTAACTATCCAGCCGTGATCAACCGAATCGCCTTGTCCTGTTCCAGCAGCCACAACAACGTCAGGGCAGACTGGCCTCGCCCCCCCGCCATCTTCGGATCCAGCTCCAGCAGGGCGCGGGCATCGGTCTGCGCAATCTCCATCAGGGCGGTCTGGCTTTCCAGATCCGCCACCCGGAACCGGGGCAGCCCCGATTGCGCGGTTCCGATCATGTCTCCCGCCCCCCGGATGGCAAGGTCTTCCTCGGCAATGTGAAACCCGTCCTCGCTTTCGCGCAGCACGTTCAACCGCCGTTTCGCGGTTTCCCCCAAGGGGCTGCGATACATCAGCAGGCAGGTCGAGGCGGTTGCCCCCCGCCCCACGCGCCCGCGCAACTGGTGCAACTGCGCCAACCCGAACATGTCCGCCTGTTCGATCACCATGATGGAGGCATTGGGCACATCCACCCCCACCTCGATCACCGTGGTCGCCACCAACACCCGCGTTTGCCCCGATTGGAACGCCGCCATGGCCGCGTCTTTCTCGGTAGGTGGCATCTGGCCATGAACGAGCCCGACGACCCCCTCACCCAAGGCCGCGCGGAGATGTTTGAACCGTTCCTCGGATGCGGTCGCGTCAAACACCTCGGACTCTTCCACCAGCGGGCAAACCCAATAGGCTTGCCGCCCCTCGGCCACGGCATCGCGCAGATGTTGCACCACCTCGTCCATCCGCGCGGTCGACACCAGCGCCGTCTTGATGGGTGTCCGTCCGGGCGGTTTCTCATCCAGCACGCTCAGATCCATATCGCCATATTGCGCAAGGCTGAGGGTGCGGGGGATGGGCGTGGCGGTCATGACCAGCGTATCCACCGCCGCCCCCTTTTCCGTCAGTCGCACCCGTTGACGAACGCCAAAGCGGTGTTGCTCGTCCACGATGGCAAGGCGCAGGTCGGCAAACGCCACATCGTCCTGAAAAACCGCGTGGGTGCCGACCAGAATATGTATATCGCCCCGCGCAAGCGCCGCCAGTTTCGAACGGCGCTCTGCCCCCTTGTCCCGGCCCGACAAGCTTGCGATCACGACGCCCGCCGCTTCGGCCAGAGGTTTCAGTCCGGCGTAATGCTGCGACGCAAGGATCGAGGTTGGCGCCATCATCACGCCCTGCCCGCCCGCCTCGACCGCGACCAGCAGCGCCATCAGCGCGACCAGCGTCTTGCCCGCCCCGACATCACCCTGCAAAAGTCGGTTCATCCGCAGCGGGCTGGCCAGATCGGCCGCGATCTCATCGATCGCCCTTATCTGCGCGCCGGTTGGTGAAAATGGAAGCGATGCAAGCACCTTGGCCCGCAACCTGCCGTCGCCTTGGGTCACGATCCCCTTCTTGCGCCGCACCTGTTGGCGCGCCATCGCCAGCGTCAACTGGTGGGCAAACAGTTCATCATAAGCCAGCCGTTCCCGCGCCTTCGCACTGCGCGACAGATCGGCCGGACCTGTGGGATTATGCGCCGCCGCCAGTGCGTCGGGCCATGCCGGCCAGCCTTTCTTCTTCAGAAGCGGCAGGTCGATCCATTCACCCAGATATGGCGCGCGCGGCAGGGCCGAGGCGACGGCCTTGGCGATGCCTTTTTGCGTCACCCCCGCCGTCAGGGGATAGACCGGCTCATAGGCGGGGATGGATCCGGCATCTGCCTCGGGCAAGATATGGTCAGGGTGGGCCATCTGCGCCACGCCATCGAAAAGTTCCACCCGGCCCGACACCACGCGGCGACTGCCGGTGGGCAAGATACGCTCCAGATAGTCGCCCTTGGCGTGGAAAAACACCAACTGGAACGCGGTTTCGGCATCCTCGACATCGATCCGGTAGGGACCGCGCCCGGCGGGCTTGCGGTGGCGCCCGACCGTGACAGGCACGGTTGCCATCCCTGGGAGCGGCACATCGCGGATCGAAGGTTTCACGCTGCGCTCAATCCCCCCGATCGGCAGTGTCAGTAGCAGATCCTTTGGCGTCTCAACGCCCAGACCTTTGTAATGCTTTGCTGTTTTCGGGCCGACGCCATCCAGAACATCAAGTTCGGCAAACAGCGGCCACAGGATTTCGGGACGGCCCTGCGATCTAACCATCGCCAGACGCGCCCCCGTTGATCAGGGCAAGCCATTCATCTTCATCAAGTGTCGTGATGCCCAGTTCCGCCGCCTTTTTGGCCTTGGACCCCGCCCCCGGGCCAGCGACCAGCAGGTCGGTCTTGGCGCTGACCGATCCTGCCACTTTCGCGCCCAAAGCCTCCGCGCGCGCCTTGGCTTCGGCGCGGGTCATCTTTTCCAACGTGCCGGTAAAAACCACGGTCTTGCCCGCCACAGGGCTGCCTTCGGTTCGCCCGGCCACGGGGGGCAAGACGGTCAGATGCGCAACCAGCCGGTCAATGGATGCGCGTTCGCGCGGCTGCCCAAAGGCTGTGACCAGCGACAGCGCCACAGTCGTCCCGATGCCGTCGATGCCCACCAGATCTTCCCACGCGCGCCGCGCTGCAGGGTCCACGGCATCCCAAAACGGTTTGCGCACGCCCGCGATGTTGGCGCGGCGACCTGCGTTCGATGCCTCTTGCCGTTCTGCGTCAACGGCTTCTTCCGCCGCGCGGTGCGCCGCGGCGGCGGGTGCCGCGGCATCGATCACGCCCACGAACGCGGACCATTCGCCGAAATGGCGCGCAAGATCGGTCGCTGCCACCTCGCCCACATGGCGCATCCCAAGCGCGAAGATCAACCGATGCAATGGGATTGTGCGTTTGGCGTTGATCGCCGCGAACAGGTTTCGGGCCGAGGTGTCGCCCCAGCCCTTCAGCACAGCCAAGGGTTTTCGCGCCATATACCGGATGGCCTGCGCGATATGGTCGGGGTCGGTCGCGTCAACGGGAACACCCGCGCCCTGCAGCATATCGGCCAACAGGGCCAGCCTGTCGTGGTCCGCACCGTCGCCCGCGATCCTGACGGTCTTGGCAGGATCGCGCACCAACCGGTCATCATTCGCGTCGCGCGCCGGAAGGGTAAAGATATCCGCAGGCTCGGCGATCCAGCACATCGCGTAAAGGAACTCCACCTGTTTCGCGCCCAGCCCTTCAATGTCGAAAGCCGCGCGGGACACGAAATGCTTGAGCTTTTCCACCGCCTGCGCCGGGCAGATCAACCCGCCGGTGCAACGACGGACGGCATCGCCCTCCTCCCTCACGGCGGCTGAGCCGCATTCGGGGCATTGCGTGGGGAAGTCATAGCGCACCGCGTCGTCTGGACGTTTTGCCAGATCCACATCGGCGATTTTCGGGATGACATCGCCCGCGCGATAGACCTGCACCCAGTCGCCCACCCTGATGTCGCGCCCCTCGCGGATGGGGGCGCCCTTGCTGTCACGACCGGCGATATAATCCTCGTTGTGCAAGGTCGCGTTCGACACGACCACGCCCCCCACCGTCACCGGGGTCAGCCGCGCCACGGGCGACAACGCGCCGGTCCGGCCCACCTGAATGTCGATCGCCTCCAACCGGGTCCAGGCCAATTCGGCGGGAAACTTGTGCGCGATAGCCCAACGCGGCGTCGTGGAGCGCATGCCAAGGCGGCCTTGCAGCGCAAGATCGTTGACCTTGTAGACGACCCCGTCGATGTCATAGCCAAGCGTCGCGCGGGCCTGTTCGATCTGGGCGTAATGGGCCAGCAGCGCATCGGCGGTCTGGCACAGGACGGTCAAGGGGTTGGTCGGAAACCGCAATTCCTGCAACCGGGCAATCGCCGCGAATTGCGTATCGGCCAATGGCGCCGACAATTCGCCCCAGCCATAGGCGAAAAACCGGAGCGGGCGAGCACGGGTAATCTCGGCATCCAGTTGCCGGAGCGACCCCGCAGCGGCATTGCGCGGATTGGCGAAAGTCTTGTCGCCCGCAGCCATCTGCCGTTCATTCATCGCCGCAAAATCAGCGTGGGACATGTAAACTTCGCCGCGCACCTCCAACACCTCGGGCGCATCGTGCAGCGTAGCGGGAATGTCACCGATCGTGCGGGCATTCGCCGTCACGTTTTCGCCGATGCTGCCATCGCCCCGGGTTGCCGCGCTGACCAGGGCGCCGGACTCGTAGCGAAGCGACAACGACAGACCGTCGATCTTGGGTTCCGCCGTGAATTCCAAGGGCACATCGGCCGCAAGCCCAAGGTAGCGGCGCACGCCATCAACAAATTCGGTCACATCCTCTGCGGCAAAGGCGTTGGCAAGCGAAAGCATCCGCACCCGGTGTGCCAGCTTTGAAAACCCCTCGCTCGGGGCCGCGCCGACCTTTTCACTGGGGCTGTCCGCGCGGCGCAAGGTGGGAAACCGCGCCTCGATCGCCGCGTTTTCGCGCTTGAGCGCGTCATAGGTCGCGTCTGGGATTTCCGGCGCGTCTTGCCGATAGTAAGCGGCATCCGCACGGTCGATCGCCTCAGCCAACGTGGCAAGCCGGGCCTTTGCCTGATCGAAGGTCAGGCTATCGATCGCGGCGCGTTGCGCAGACGTCAGGCCCGCCACAGCCGCGCTCTTCTCTGCCTCCCCCTCCATCGTCGTCCTTTCCGCACCAGTGTGACCCAAGTGATATGGGGCCGGCGCGGTCAGGTCCAGATTGGATCAGGCAGAGGCGGCAATATCCGCCGGTTCCGGAACGGGATCACGCAATACATACCCGCGCCCCCAGACCGTCTCGATGTAATTGTCGCCCTCGGTCGCCACGTTCAGTTTCTTGCGCAACTTGCAGATGAAGACGTCAATGATCTTCAGCTCAGGTTCATCCATGCCGCCGTAAAGATGATTCAGAAACATCTCCTTGGTCAGAGTGGTGCCCTTACGCAGGCTCAACAACTCCAGCATCTGATATTCCTTGCCGGTCAGGTGCACGGTATGCCCGCCCACCTCGACGGTCTTCGCATCCAGATTGACGTCGATCTTGCCGGTCTGGATGACGGCCTGCGCGTGGCCCTTGGACCGGCGGATGATTGCGTGGATACGAGCGACCAGCTCTTCCCGGTGGAACGGTTTCGTCAGGTAGTCATCTGCACCGAACCCGAAACCCTTCAGCTTGCTGTCGGTGTCATCTGCCCCCGACAGGATCAGGATTGGTGTCGTGATCCGCGCGGTGCGCAGTTTCCGCAGCACGTCATGCCCGTTCATGTCGGGCAGGTTCAGGTCCAGCAGGATGATGTCGTAATCATAGAGCTTGGCAAGATCGATGCCTTCCTCGCCCAAATCGGTGGAATACACGTTCAGGTTCGCATGTCGCAACATCATCTCGATGCTCTTCGACGTAGTTGGATCGTCTTCGACAAGCAAAACACGCATTGGGTAATCTCCGAATCTTTCTTAACGATGCTGCTACCGTTTACTCAAATGGTTAATTACAAGTTACCTTTTTGGACAGGTATTGGAACTGCTTATGGATTTCCGGGTCATTATTCCCGATACCGTTGCACTGCGGTCGCCCGCAGGGCCGCTTCACCGTGGGTGGATACCGCAGCGGTCCAGCCCGCCAATTCCTCTGCGGACAGGCCATAGGTGGTCATTGCCTCATCTGCCGTGATCAACCCACAGGTGACCGCCCTGACCACGGCGGCCTTGCGGCTGGCCACCCAACGCCGGGTTCGCGGATCAGGCAGATCGGCCCGTGTCATTTGTGTGCCATCAGGCAGGGTCACCGCATGGGGCCCGCGTATCCGCCGAATATACATGTTGTCCTCGCTCACCGTCTTTCGCGATCAGCCGTGCCATGCCAAGGTTTAACGTCCTGTAAGCGTGGGCCTTGTGAATACGGGGGATTTTCCTATATTCGGGTTCAATTCCTTTCCTGAAGACAAGGCAGTCCCATGGCGCTTGATCGGCCCGTCACGTTGAATTCGCTTGGGCTTCCCAAAACGCCCGCCAATACCCGCGTGGTGGTCGCCATGTCCGGCGGAGTCGACAGCTCGGTCGTGGCGGCGATGCTGGCAGATGAAGGCTATGATGTCGTGGGGGTCACCCTGCAGCTTTATGACCACGGTGCCGCATTGGCCAAAAAGGGTGCGTGCTGTGCCGGCCGCGATATCCATGACGCCCGCCGCGTCGCCGAAGCCATGGGTTTTCCGCATTACGTTCTGGACTATGAAAACGTGTTCAAGGACGCCGTGATCGACGAATTCGCAGACAGCTATCTGGCGGGTGCCACGCCCGTGCCCTGCATCCGCTGCAACGAGCGCGTGAAGTTCAAGGACCTGCTGCACACCGCACGCGATCTGGACGCCGATTGCATGGCGACCGGCCATTACATCCAGCGCCTGCAGGGACCCGCCAAGGCGGAACTGCATCAGGCCGCCGATGCCGCGCGCGATCAGTCCTATTTCCTTTTCTCCACGACGCAGGACCAACTCGACTTTCTGCGCTTCCCGCTTGGTCATCTGGCCTCCAAGGGCGATACCCGCGCGTTGGCGGCCAAGTACGGGCTGCCCGTTGCCGACAAGCCCGACAGTCAGGACATCTGCTTTGTCCCCAATGGCGATTACGCCGCGGTCATCAAGAAACTGCGTCCCGAGGCCGCCGACCCCGGCGATATCGTCGACATGGCGGGCAATGTGCTGGGCCAGCACGATGGCGTGATCCATTACACCATCGGGCAGCGCCGGGGCCTTGGTCTGGGCGGCTTGGCCGACCCGCTTTATGTGGTCCGGCTCGATCCGGCCACGCGCCACGTGATCGTCGGCCCGAAAGATGCGCTGTCCACGCGCACCATCCCCGTCCGCGAGATCAACTGGCTGGGCGATGCGCCACTGACATCACGGGCCGAATGGCCCATGGCGGTGAAAATCCGGTCGACCCGCGCCCCGCGCGAGGCAATCTTGCGCCCGATCTCCGAAACCGAAGCGCTGGTGGAACTTCTGCATCCTGAAGACGGTGTTTCGCCCGGTCAGGCGTGCGTGTTCTATGATGCTGACGGGACACGCATATTTGGCGGTGGCTGGATATGGCGCGGGATGTGATGAGACGGCACGGGGGCCATGACGTCACTTGCCCCGCACCAACGCCCCTGCCGACCTAGACACCGCCACCCATCAAGAAGGCCCGGAACGTGATCCGCTGATGGGTCACGCGCAATTCCACGCGCATCCGGTCCACCTGAACCGCTGCGGTCCGGGGCCCGGCACGCGCCTCCAACAGATAGCCGCGCGCGCCATAGATCGGGGCATAATCCTGCCAGTTTGCGCCGTAATGTTCGGCGTCGCCCGTGCGCGTCACGTCCGCGAATTGCACCTGAAGCAGGGGCAAGACTTGCTGTTCATCCAAGATCGCGACCCGCGTTTCATCATCCCACGTCAACATGCAAAACATCCGCGCCACCGCGCCTTCGGGCCATGCACTGGCATCGTCGAAGGCCGCCATTGTCGCGCCCATCAACTGAAAAGCTACGGGGTCGGTCAGGCTTGACGCGGTCAAGATGTCCCGTGTTGCCGTGCCATACCGCGAACAGGCCAGAATGCCGCCCGGCACGTCGCTTGCCGTCCGCGCCGCGCCGAAACCTCCTGTGATCGCCCATAAATATGGGTCCTCGGGGACCAAGCCAACGTCCAGTCGCGGCCTGTCTGGCCTGAACCCCCACAGGTCAACCGCCAACTGATCCAGCAGTGCATCGCGGCCAAGCCATGGGGCCTGCGCCCACTGCAGGACCATGGCAGGGGACACCCTTGCAGGCCCGTCTTGCGCCATTGCACCAGACGCCCACATTCCCAGAATGATCGCCAACCACCGCATACCGCATAACGTAGCACGCCAATCCCGGCGCACCACGTTTTGAGCATCAACTTCGTCAAAAGGGAGGGAACCACGGCCTGACCGTCCGGCACTGCGCGCATCTTTTGCAACGGATTCGGGCGCGACCGGGGCAGACAGCCCCCACCGTAAAGCCGGACCACGAATGCGCCACCATCGCGCCGCGGGGCCCGTCAGGGACGATCAAGAAAGGAGAAATGGCGCGGTTGACGGGGCTCGAACCCGCGACCCCCGGCGTGACAGGCCGGTACTC
>JAFMHK010000048.1 GCA_017854585.1 Paracoccaceae bacterium | reverse complement strand
ACCGGGATTGACCCGACATTCAGGGGCAGGCTGCGAAACCCCACAATTCAATACTGCTTGGATAAAATGCAGCACAAGTTGCGTCTAGGTCAGCGGACCCCACCGAGGCAATCCGCCAAATTGGAAACACTCCATTCAGACCACAAGGGCAAAACGCTTACAAAGGCACGGCCACCACGGCCGCGCAATCGCCCGCCTGCACCAACCCCGGCGCATGGCGCGCAACAAACAGGCCAGTGCGCCCGGCGGTCAGATGGGTCGGCGCAAGCCCGGTGGCGTCAAGCGGCCAGATGCGCGCCACCGGCTGCCCAGCGGACACCGTTGCCCCCAGATCGACCAAAGGCTCGAACATGCCAGCGCTCTCTGCGAAGGTGAAACAATCACCATCTGGCATATCCAGCATCGTGGTGGGCGAAACCTCGGGTCGGCCCTCCAGCAATCCACCGTGGATCAGCAGGTTCCTGACGCCGCGTTTGGCAATCGCCACGGTTTCGGCCCGCGCCATGCCTGCGCCACCCAGTTCGGTGGTGACCAACACCTTGCCCAAGCGTTCCACCACGCCGTCGAACATGCCGGTATCGTCGATCTCCAGCATCTTGACAGTGTAGGGGGCTGCAAAGGTCAGCGCAGCGGCGGCGCACGCCGCGTCGTGCGCGGGGTCCGGCAATACGTGGCTGGCAGCGAAGGGCAGGAAATCAAGCGTCTTGCCCCCCGAATGGATATCAAGCACCAGATCGGCCATCGGCAACAGGTGCCGTGTGAGGTAATCGGCGATCTTCGCCGTCGCCGTGCCTCGGGCATTGCCGGGGAACGCGCGGTTCATGTTCACCCCGTCAATCGGCGACACGCGGGTGCCCGCGCGGACGGCGGGCGTGTTCAGTTGCGGCACGATGATGACCCGCCCCGCAACCAAGCCCGGATCCAGTGAAAGCGCCAGATCATGCAGCGCGATCATGCCCTCGTATTCATCACCATGGTTGCCCGCCACGAGCAGCGCGGTTGGCCCCGCCCCGCCGTTCACGACACAGATGGGCAGCATCACATGCCCCCACGCGCTGTCATTGCGGGAATGGGGAAGGCGCAAGAACCCGTGGTGCTTGCCCGGTGCGTCGAATGCGACCGTGGGCGTCATTTGACAGACAACGCACGCGGGAGCGAGGACAGGCATTCCACCCCCGTTTCGGTGATCAAGATTGGTTCGGTAATCTCAAGCCCTCCATCATCGAGCCATAGGGCAGGCATGAAATGGAACGTCATGCCGGGTTTGAGGATACTGGTATCGCCGCGCCGAAAACTCATCGTCCGCTCGCCCCAATCCGGCGGATAGCTCAGGCCGATTGCATAGCCGCAGCGGCTGTCCTTTTCGAAGCCCAGCCGGTTCAGGGTGGCGTTGAAGGCATTTGCGATATCTTCACAGGTATTGCCCGGTTTCGCCATCGCAAGGCCGGCGTCGATCCCCTCCACCACCGCTGCCTCGGCGCGGCGGTATTTGGCGGGCGGCTCGCCCAGAAACAAGGTGCGGGATTGCGGGCAATGGTAGCGACGATAGCAGCCGGCAATCTCGAAAAACGTGGCCTCGCCCGCCTCCATCGGCTTGTCATCCCATGTCAGGTGCGGCGCGGTGGCATCCATACCGGAAGGCGTCAGCGGAACGATGGCAGGGTAATCGCCCCAATGCCCGTTCGCGCCCAAAATGCCGGCGCGGCTGATTTCTGCCACCAAGGCGTTCTTCGGAAGGCCGGGTTGCGCGACCTCCAAGATCACCTCGTGCATGCGCTGCACGATGCCGGCGGCGCGGCGCATATAGACGATTTCCTGCGGTGATTTCACCGCACGCTGCCAGTTTACAAGCCCCGTGGCATCAACCAGATCAGCATCAGGCAACCCCCGCTCCAACGCGCGGTGTGCGGCGGCGGAATAGTAATAGTTATCAAGTTCAACGCCAATCCGCCCTGCCCCGGCGCCATGGTCCGTCAACAGATTGGCCAACGTCTCATGCGGGTGTTTCGCGGGGTTCTGGACATAGGTATCGTCATAGCCGATGACCGCGTCATCTTGCATCCACACGGTGCGCAGCGCACCCAGCGCATCCATCGCTCGGCCCCACCACAGCGGTTCGCCCTTCTGGCCCAGAACCACCGCTTGATGCACGTAGAACGACCAGCCGTCATACCCCGTCAGCCAAGCCATGTTGGACGGGTCCGTCACCACCAGCCAGTCAAGGCCCCGCGCGGCCATTTCGGCGCGGGTGCGGACGATACGGGCGAGGTATTCCTCGGTCGGAAAATTATGAATGCGTGAGACCATTCCTGATATGGCACCGCGCCAAGCCGATCCGTCAATCGCTTACGTCAGATATGTGCTTGGGCGGGCAAAATTTCGGCAGGCACCCGGTCAGCCCTCTGGCGGGGTCGGGTCCAGAGGATCCTCGTCGACGCCCGGTTCGGCCTCTGCAGGCCCACCAAAGGTAATCCCGACCTCCATCGCGCCGATCACCCGCGCGATCGCGTTGCTGTTGTCGCGGAGCGGCTCAGTCACAATCGACACCGCTGCAAATGCAAAACCAAGGCCTGCGGCGGTCAGAACGACCCAATCCACCTGAACAACGCCGTCTTCATCCGAAAGGAACGACATACTCATCACCCATTTATCAAATCGTTACGCAACAAGACACACGTCACGGCTAGTCATCGATTAAGGCACGAATGTGCGCAGATCGTGTCATACTTGTGGCGAAAACATCATCCTTAACGGCGTTGCGTTTACCCCCTTAAAACGCCTAGCTTTCAGTTAACCCAGATGAAGGATGCATCATGCTGACCAACGACCAACTCTCGAAATGGGATCGCGAGAATTTCATGCACCCATCCACCCATCTGGCGCAGCACGCGCGGGGGGATACGCCGGGCAGGATCATCAAGACGGCCGAGGGGTGTTACATCACCGACCGCGACGGCAACCGCATTCTGGATGCATTTGCAGGGCTTTACTGCGTCAACATCGGCTATGGTCGTCAGGAGGTCGCCGAGGCGATCGCGGCACAAGCCCGCGAACTTGCCTATTTCCACGCCTATGCTGGCCACGGGACCGAAGCATCGATCACGTTGTCAAAGATGGTGATGGACCGCGCGCCCGACCACATGTCCAAGGTCTATTTCGGACTTGGCGGATCGGATGCGAACGAAACGAACATCAAGTTGGTATGGTACTACAACAACATCCGCGGCCTGCCGCAGAAGAAAAAGATCATCAGCCGGTGGCGCGGCTATCACGGGTCCGGCCTGATGACTGGCAGCCTGACCGGGCTCAGCCTGTTTCATCAGAAATTTGACCTGCCGCTCAACAACGTGCTGCACACCACCAGCCCTTATTACTATCGTCGCGCAGACAGTACCCAGACGCCCGCGCAGTTCACCGCACAGTGCGCCGCGGATCTGGAGGAACTGATCGACCGCGAAGGTGCAGATACAATCGCGGGCTTCATCGCCGAGCCGATGCTGGGAACTGGCGGCATTGTCCCGCCACCGCCGGGCTATTGGGAAGCGATCCAGCCGATCCTGACCAAGCATGATATCTTGCTGATCGCAGATGAGGTCGTGACCGGATTTGGCCGTTTGGGCACCATGTTCGGCAGCCCCCATTACGGCATGACGCCCGACATTATCACCATCGCGAAGGGTCTGACCTCGGCGTATGCGCCGCTGTCGGGGTCAATCCTGTCGGACAAGGTATGGAAGGTTCTGGAGCAGGGCACCGACGAATACGGGCCATTGGGCCACGGCTGGACCTATTCGGCGCACCCCATCGGGGCGGCCGCCGGGGTTGCGAACCTGAAGGTGATCGATAGCCTGAACCTTGTGGCGAATGCGGGCGACGTCGGCCCCTACCTGACCCAGCAACTGGCGCAGGCCATCGGCGATCATCCCCATGTCGGTGAGGTGCGCGGCGAAGGCATGCTGTCGGCGGTTGAACTGGTCAAGGACCGCGACAGCCGCACCTTCTATGATGCGGCGGACAAGATAACGCCGCAGGTCGTGGCCGCCATGGGTCGGCGCGGCGTCATTGCGCGCGCCATGCCGCAGGGCGACATCATCGGCTATGCGCCGCCGCTCTGCCTGACCCGCGCCGAGGCGGATATCGTCGTGGACGCCACAACGGCAGCGATCACCGAAGTTTTGGGATAAGGGGCCATACTTGGCATGGCAGACCCGGCCCACGACGATGCGCAGGGCGACCACGGCTGGCGCCGTGGTATCGGCCAGCGGCCCCGAGCGGCGCGCCCGCCGCTCAGGGCCGCTTCGTTCGGTGATAGGGCCGGTGCGAGCGCCCAGTGTTCCCCCCTGCCATCTGGTCTGCAGATCACGTTGACGATGGCGTCATGACCGGGTCGGCTCCTACTTGTCCAAACTGCGGCTACGGCTTCGAGGGGCTGCGCAAGTCCACCCGGATGCACGACTGCCCGTCTTGCGGAACCACGCTGTTTCGGGAAACGGACGCCTTGGCCCCCATCGGCGATCATGGGGACATGCATGATGTCGCCATGCTGCTTGGTCTGGGCGATACCGTAACCCTCGGACAACGCCGTTATGACATCATCGGCCATGCGCGGTTCGATTATGGGCGTGGCTGGTGGGATGAAATGTGGGCAGTCTCGGGCGATGACGGCGCATGGATCAGCATCGATGAAGGCGATGTGGTGATCCAGCGGGCTATTCCCGACGATCTGGTCCCGCGCTGGACCGAACCGCCCGTCCTTGGCGCAACCTTCACGTTCGACGGCGATGACTACCGCGTCACCGAACAAGATGCCGCCACCTGCATCGCCATTCGCGGCGAATTTCCCGAGTTGATGCAGGTTGGCGATAAACATCAGTTCTGCAACGCGACCGGCCCCGGCGGGTCGCTGTTGTCGGGCGAATTCTGGGATGGCGGTCGCACGTGGTTCGTGGGGGACTGGCTTGATCCCTTCGAAATCAAGGTGGAGCGCGCCACATGACCGCTGCGGTTCACCTGTCGTCCGTCAACTGTACGCAATGCGGTGCTGGCCTGTCTGTTCTGGGGGGCGGTCGCGTGCTGAGCCACGTGTGTGGTTACTGCGGTGCCGTGCTGGACACACAAAATGCCTACAAGGTCATCGACAGCATCGGCAAACGCGATCACCCCGCCAGCCCGGTAAACATCGGCATGACGCTGACGGCGCAGGGTGCGGAATTCACCGTGATCGGCACGATCGGCATGCTGGAGACATGGGGCGGACGCACGTGGAACTGGGTCGAACACCAACTGTTTTCCCCGACCCACGGCTATGCGTGGCTAAGCCATGAAGACGGCAATTTCACCTTTACCCGCAAGATCCGTGATTTCCCCATGCGCCACTGGCTGTCATCCCGACAGGTCGAGGCCTCCGAGACCCCGCCACACCGCAGTTTTCGGGGCGAAACCTATCGCTACTTCGAAACCACGACCGCCAAGATCGACTTCATGGAAGGCGAATTCAATTGGCGTCCCAGATTGGACGATGCCACCACGACCGTAACGCTGCTTGGCCCGAACGCCATGCTGGGCCTTGTGGACGGACCAACCGAGAGGGAGGTGGAACTGACCACCTTGCTGCCCCGAAACGCGGCAATGGCCGATCTGGGCATTCCTGTGGGTACCGCGCAGCCACCCCGCTACCATGCATTGACCCCCTACCGCCAACTGCCCGAAGAAGGCGCCATGAAACGTGCCTTTGGCGTCACTACCGTGCTGGCCCTGCTGCTGGCGCTGGCGTTTTCAATCGCCTCGGGCAGCGCGGTGTTGCAGCAAACGCGCATTCCGGTCAGCGCTCTGCCCCAAACCTATAGCTTCACGATCACCGACACCGCGCGACTGGCCAGCGTTACTTTCCGCAGCGACGTGCAAAATGCCTGGGCCGTTTTCAGCGCCGAGATAACGGGCCCGGGCGGCGCCCCGATCTTGGCCGGGTCGCGCGCGACCGAACGTTATTCCGGCGTGGATCAGGGCGAACGCTGGTCGGAAGGCAACGGGTATGGCGATTTTCGCTTTCGCCCGACCCAGACCGGGCCCCACACCGTTACCGTGGCACTGGAGGAAACAGGCACCGATGGCATCCGCCCCCAGAACGCGCAAGCCGTCGATCTGACCGTGCGGCAAGGTGTTGGCAGCGGCTTTTGGATGTTGGTCTGTGCGGGCGTCTTTGCCTTGGCTTGGGCCGCCATTCATGCCCGCGCCGCCATGCATCGCAAACGCCGCTTTGCTGGCTCGGACTGGACCGATGAGGATTAGAAAATGAACCCGTTTCGCCTTGTCATCATCGTCGGCTGTGGCATTGCGCTGCTTGGTGCCGGATACATGTCGTATTACGGCGTCGGACTGCAAAGCGGCGATCTGGCGGCCAACGCCGCTTCGCTGCGGGCGGGGTCGTCGGGCGGCGGCTACAACTCGCTTGGACGGATCAAATGAACCCACCTGAAAGGACCCCCGATGCTTGAGGCCATCCAGATTGCCGAAGTCGTTTCCATGCTGTTCTACACCACTTTGGGTCTGCTGTTGCTTTGGATCAGCTGGAAGGTGATCTCGTGGATGTCGCCGTTCTCCATCATCAAGGAGATCGAGGAGGATCAGAACACATCGCTGGCGATCCTGATCGGATCGGTTTTCCTCTCCATGGCCATCATCATCGCGGCGGTCGTCATCTCGTGACGGATAACCCGGCCGATCCGGCCGGGGTCACGCCCAAGGTCGCATGGCTGCTGGCCGCAACGTTTGTCGTCGCTGTCGCCGGTTTGATCTATGAGCTGATCGCGGCAACCATATCCAGCTACCTGCTGGGTGACTCGATCCGGCAGTTCAGCTTCGTGATCGGCGTATTCCTGTCGGCCATGGGGTTGGGGGCATGGGCCTCGCGGTTCGTGCACGACGCGCTTGGTGGCTTTGTGCGCGCCCAGATGGCCTTGGGTGTCATCGGCGGCGCCTCGGCCCCGATCCTCTTTTTCGCCTATGCGCTTTACGGCGCGGTCAGTCTGCCGCTCTACACCATCTTGATTGCCATCGGTGTGCTGTCGGGTATGGAAATTCCCCTGATCACTCGGGTCATGCAGCAAGTCGGTGCGGTCAGGTTCCGGTTCGAAAACGTGCTGACCGCCGACTATATCGGGGCATTGGCCGCCTCGCTGGCCTTTCCGCTGCTGATTATCCCGAACCTTTCCCTGATGGCCGCAAGCCTTGCGTTTGGCGTGTTGAACCTGTTGGTGGCCGGGCTTTCGCTCTACGTATTCCGCGATCATCTCGCGCGCGCGCTTTGGGTCCCTTGGGGGGCATTCTTGCTGGCGGCCATCATCGGCCTTGCCGCGTCCGAGCGTCTGGTCTCAGCCGTTGATGCGCGGCTCTTTGAGGATGAGGTGATCTTGTCCGAGCAGACCGCCTATCAGGCCATAACCGTTACCCGTTTCGATGATCGTATCCGGCTGTTCCTCGACCATTCGATCCAGTTCGATACACTTGACGAACACCGCTATCACGAGGCGCTTGTCCATCCGGCCATGGGCCTTGCCCCGCGCGTCGCCAACGTGCTGATCCTTGGCGGGGGCGACGGCATGGCCGCCCGCGAAGTGCTCCGTCATGCGGGTGTTGAAACCATCACGCTGGTCGATCTTGATCCGCGCGTGACGGAGCTGTTCTCAACCAATCCGATGCTCCGCGCCCTTAACGATGAGGCGCTGAACGATCCACGGGTGACGATCATCAACGCCGATGCCTGGGGCTATGTCGCGGATAACGATACCGTGTTCGACGTGATCATCGCAGACCTTCCCGACCCGAAATCCATCGCCTTGTCCAAGCTTTATTCGATCGAGTTCTATGCCATGCTGGCGGATCGCCTGTCGGCACAGGGCCTGTTCGTCACACAGGCGGGTTCGCCCACCTTTGCGCGCGATGCCTTCTGGATGGTGGACGCGACGCTGTCGGCCACCCGCAACCCAACGGCGCCGGCGCGAACGCTGGCGACACTTGCCTATCACACCTATGTGCCCAGCTTCGGCAACTGGGGCTTCGTCATCGCGGGGTCAGTGCTTCCCGCCGAAGGGCGCGCGCCCACACTCCCCGAAGGCCTGCGGTATTTGACAACCGACCTTTGGGTGGCCTCGCAGGTGTTTGGTCGCGATAGCGGATGGGTCGAGACCGAGGTCAACTCGATCCAAGGCCACCCGCTGGTTCCGCTTTATCATGCCGGTTGGGATTTCTGGTTTCGCTGATGCCGCTGCCGGAGGCGCGCGGCCGTATGTCGACGCCTCCAGCGGGAGCACTTGGGCCAAGAAAAAGCAGGTCTGTCCTAGCTGTTCAGGGCCTTGCGCATGGCGGTTACACCGGCCGGGGTGATGCCATGCCCGGCACCGGGTGCGACATGCAGTTCGGCAGTCGCCCCAAGGCCGCGCAAGACGCCAAGGCTGTCTTGTGCGCGCGTCACGGGGATGTGGGGGTCGCGTTCATGCACCGTGATCGTCACGGGAACACCGGTCAGGTCGGTGTCGTAGTCGAAGGTTCGGGGCGCGTGACCGTAGAGCGCATCCGTTGCGCCACCGTTCGCATCGCCGGTGCCGACCAACCCCGCAGACAGCCCAAAAACCGCCGCGACGCCACCGCGACGCGCCGCGTATTCCAAGGCAAGGCATCCCCCTTGGCTGAACCCGGCCACGGCGATCTTGTCCCGCGACAGCCCGCCGCTGAGCAACGCGTCAATCGCAGTTTCCACGGCATCCAGCCCGGCCAGCACGAATGGCTCCATCTGTTCCATCGGTGCAAGGAAGGACGTGGGCCACCATGACCGTCCGGGTGCGGTCGGCGCGGCCAAGGCCAGATTTGGCAGGCCAAGCGCCTCACCGAGGCCGAGGATATCAACCGCATCGGCACCGCGCCCGTGCACCAGCACCAAGCCGCGCGTTGCACGGCCGGGGTTCGCGCCCCCAAGAGTGATCGGGGCGCTCATGACGCGACCTTCAAGTGCGGCAGCACTCTTTCGATGCGGTCGCGGATCGGTTCATACTTGGCCGGCAACTGCAGCGAGGTGCCGAGTTTTTCGGGTGCTTCATCCACCGCGAAGCCCGGCGGATCGGTGGCAATTTCAAACAACACACCACCGGGTTCACGGAAATAAATCGCATTGAAATACTGCCGGTCGATCACGGGTGTCACGTTATGTCCGGCGTCGGCGAGGGCGGCCTGCCATTCCAGTTGCACCGCATCATCTTCAGCGCGGAACGCGATATGATGGATCGTGCCCGCCCCCTGCCGCCCGATCGATACCTGGTCGGACCGCATCAGATCCACGACGGTGCCGCGTGCGTCGCCGGGGGCCTGCAAGCGCAAGCGCTCTACGCCATCCACGGTTTCATGACCTGCCTCGACGTAGCCGAAGATGTCGGTCATCAGGCGCTGCGTCGGGGCGATGTCACGTTCCCACAGGGTGACCGAGTGAAAGCCATCAAGGCTATCGTCACTTCTGCGGAGGGTTTCCACCAATTCGACAGCAGCCCCATCTGGGTCCCGCAGCGTGATCACGCGCGCCCCGAATCGTTCGAACGGCCCATCGAAATCAATCGCCCTTTCCGCCAGCCGTTCCATCCAGCCGTCGAACTTGCCAACCGGCACCGCATAGGCATAGCCCGACGCCATACCCGCGCCCATGCGACCCGGACCGGCATCGACGAACGGAAAGAACGTCAAGATCGTGCCCGGCGCACCCGATTGGTTGCCATAGTACAGATGATAGGTGCCGGGATCATCGAAATTGACCGTTTTCTTGACCAACCGCTGGTCCAGAACACCGGTGAAGAAATCAACATTGATTTGCGGTGGGCCGGAAATGGCGGTGACATGGTGAATGCCGGGAATAGAGCGGATCATGGAAGCCTCCTGTTCGTGCAAATTGGCGGGCGCCGGGGCCCGCTGTCTGCTGCGTAACATGGCGATTTCCGGCTTCGCATCAACGCACATCAGCGCGCGTATTTTGTGCATGAGTGCACCAAAGGTAAACGTTCCGTGGCATTTTGCGACGGGCGCCTAAAAACGCCCGACGATCGAGCGGGCATCTGGGAAATTTTTCAAGGGGAATGGTGGAGCCTAGCGGGATCGAACCGCTGACCTCCTGCATGCCATGCAGGCGCTCTCCCAGCTGAGCTAAGGCCCCAT
>JAFMHK010000026.1 GCA_017854585.1 Paracoccaceae bacterium | reverse complement strand
TAACCGCACAGCCAGACGCTGCTGCCTTCGACCGTGTTGCGCTGGAAACCAACGGGGAAACCCTCTTCGGCAAGGGCCACCGGCACTTCGTTCCAGGCCCAAGCCACAAGCACTTCTCCTGACGCCATCAATTGTCCCAGTTCACCGGGATCGACCCAGTAGGTGCGCAGGTTCGGGTGGATTCCGCGAAGCCACGCGGTTGCGGCTTCAAACTGTTCGTCGGTGACGTCCGACCAATTCGCAACGCCCGTCGCGAGATAGGCCAGCGCATAGGCGTCATCCACGTTATCCGGGATCGTAAGGCGACCGGCAAAGGCAGGATCGTTGAACACTTCCAATGAAGCGACCTGTTCTTCGGTTACTTCATCTGTGTTGTAGGTGACAGCGGTGGAACCATAGTCGGTCGGCAGGAAGAAAAGCTCGGCAGTGCCGCCGCGGACGTCTTCCCCGACCAGATCCGCGTTCAGGGTGCTGAAGGCGTCGATGCGCGCGCTATCCCATGCCTCGATGATGCCCGATGCCTCCCAACGGGGCACGGAGCCTGCGCAGATATGCGTGACGTCCGCGCGGAAACCCGAGATCAGTCGCTGGAACGCCTCATCCTCATCACCGAAAAACACGAAATTCGGCGATTCACCGTAAGTGTCGATGTAAGGCTGGTGAAACGAAGGGTCCTCGAAGCCAGAGTAATCGAACACAGTGATGTTCTGTGCGGCGGCAGGCATGGCCAGAATAATCGCTGTGGCAGTGCCGAGGGCCAGTTGTTTTGTCATGCTGAGTTTCCTGTTGGTCGGTGTGGTGTTGTTTTGGCAAGCAGTTTCAGAGATTAGAAATTTCGCTACAGCGCCGCAAGTGCCAACCGTTTTTTCATATCGCGGCAGGCTGCAACCGCCAAAAAACGGCTTTTAACGCGGGTGACCGGGCCGCGCGCGTTATATGGGCGCCCGGAATAAGGACGTAGCCGATTAAACCTTTGGCACCGATTCAGATGTTTCCGCTGCGCGGGTCTGACCAAGCTGTGCGGTATAGGACTGCAACTCCAGCAGGGCGCTATCGGCGCTGGCTGCGTCCTGCACCTCCAGCGCATCTGCGATGCGGGTGTGCAGGCTAATGATTCTGTCCCGTGATCGTGCGGTGAAGGTAATCATGTTCATCAGCGGTTGCATCGCCTCGACCGCGCCGGCCAATTGATAAGACATCACAGGGTTGCCGGCGCCGTCGACAAGGGCCCGGTGAAACGCGACATCGGACGCGCAAAATGCCTCATCCGTGAGGCCGGGTTGCCCTTGGCGCACGATTTCAGCCCGCATCGTGGCCAGTTGATCAGGGGTCCGGCGTTGTGCCGATAGCGGCGCACAGGCCCGTTCAAGCGCAAATCGCGCCTCGCAGGCCACGTCGAAACTTATATCGTTCATCGACAGCAAGAGGGTCGAAGTTGTGATCTGCTGGCCATAGGCATCTTGATAGGACAGGCGGTTCACGAACGCTCCGCCCGTCGCGCCACGTTGTGTGCGGATCAACGATTGCGCCGCCAGACGTTTCAGTGCCTCTCGCACCGTGGGGCGGGAGACCTCGAATTGCTCTGAAAGTTCCGCCTCGGAGGGCAGGCGCGCGTCGACGATCAGATCTCCCGCGATAATCGCATCGCGGATGGCTTTGGCAATCTGAGCTGACAGGTCGGCGGGACTTGATGGGTCAATCTTCATGGGCTTTTTCTAATTGTCAGACATTTATCTTGCAAGGGGCATCCAAATGTCTGACAAATCCTCAGTCGAAGCGAGTCGCATGGGAGGCGGCGTTGGTTTCAGCACGCATCAGATCCATGACCGGTTGGCATTGGCTTGCGCTTTTCGCGCTGATCGTAATCGCATGGACAGCCTTGTTTGCCATGGCGGTTCCGAGTGCTCTGCGCGAGGCGGGGCAGGTTTACGGCGCAGCCTTCTGGGAAGACCTTTGCACCATAACACCGGATGCCTCCGGTTTTGCCCGCGTGGTTCTGATGTGGGCGTTGATGAGCGCGGGCATGATGGCGCCGACGGCGCTTCCGGCCTTTGCCACCTATGATGAGCTTGGCCACACTGGTCAGACCCGGTTCGGCGCACTGGTGGGGGGATACCTTGTTGTCTGGCTGGGGTTCTCGGTCGGCGCGGGGGCCTTGCAGATGGGGCTGATGTGGATGGGTCTGGTATCGCCACTGGGCAACAGCGTTTCCGCGTGGCTCAGCGGTGCGCTCTTGTTGGCGGCGGGCGCCTATCAGTTCTCGCCGCTCAAGGAGGCCTGTCTGGCGAAATGCCGGATGCCGATGACATTTTTCATGAACCACTGGAACGAAGGGCCTTGGCGCAACGGGGTGAGGCTTGGCCTCGTCTGTTTGGGCTGTTGCTGGGCGCTGATGCTGTTGGCTTTTGTCGGCGGGGTGATGAACCTTGCGTTCATGGGATTGGCCATGGTGATCATGGTGGTGGAGAAACTGCCCCAGATCGGACGATTTGTGACCCGTCCGCTGGGATTTGCGCTGCTGGCTGGTGGGGCATGGACTTTAACGAATGCGATCTGAGGAGGGAAAGACAATGGCGTTGGACGACATCGGTACTGTGCCGTGGACGATCAAGGGCGAACTGATCCTGAACTGCAACTGCACGGTATTTTGCCCGTGCGTTGTGTCGCTGGGTCAGCATCCACCGACCGAAGGCCATTGTCAGGCTTGGGCCGGAGTGCGCATCGATCAGGGTGAATATGGCGGCGAGGACCTGAGCGGGTTGAACGTCGGTCTGTTTCTTGAGATCCCCGGTAACATGGGGCGCGGCAACTGGAAAGCGGCGGCCTTTATCGATGAGCGCGCCAATGAGGCCGCCTATGCTGCGCTGGTCAATATCTTCAGTGGCGCGGCGCGCGGTACGACCGGGCTTTTCGGGATGCTGGTTGGTGAATTCATCGGGGCGGAACGATCCCCGGTCGTGTTCGAGACCGAGGGCAAGGAACGCCGACTGATGGTGGGGCGCAAAATTCAAGGCGCCGTGGTGCCTGTCGAGGGCAAGGACGGCAAGGATATTGTCGTCACCAACACCGAATACTGGATGGGCCCCGATATCACCGTCGCCAAGGCCACCAAGGGCCGTGTGCGGGCTTTTGGCCGGGTCTGGGACTTCGAGGGCCGCAGTGCCGAGATCTGTCAGATCGACTGGAGCGGACCCGGTAAGTGATGATCACGCCAGCTTATTGCCAGACCATGGCGCGCTATAACGCATGGCAGAACCTTGCGCTGTTTCGTGCGGCTGGTGGGCTTCGTGATGTCGATCGCGACCTTGATCGGGGTGCGTTTTGGGGTGGGATCACAACGACCCTGTCCCACCTGATGTGGGGTGATCTGATCTGGATCGCGCGTTTCGACGGTGGGCCGGGACCCGAGGCGGATTTGAATGGTTCCGCCAAGGCCTATGACTGGCAGGTGCTGATCGGTGCACGTCCGGGGCTTGACGCCCGGATCGCTGCTTGGGCGTGGACGACCGCCGCCGATGATTTTGAGGGCGAATTGACTTGGTTCTCAGGTGCTGCGGGGCGGCAGATGACGGTCCCGCGCGCGCTGTGCGCGATGCAGATGTTCAATCACCAGACCCACCATCGGGGTCAGGTGCACGCGATGTTGACTGCCGCCGGGGCGCGCCCCGGTGACACCGATCTTCCTTTCATGCCTGATGAGGTTCCCGAATGGCATTGATTTCTCCCTCCCGCCGCCTGCGTCGGACGCCGTTTTCTGAAGGGGTCGAGGCCGCAGGCGTCAGCGCCTACACCGTTTACAACCGGATGTTGCTGCCAACGGTCTTCCGGTCGGTCGAAGAGGACTACCATCACCTGAAGGCGGCTGTTCAGATATGGGATGTCGCCTGCGAACGACAGGTGGAGTTGCGTGGCCCGGATGCTGGCCGCCTGATGCAGATGCTGACCCCGCGTGACCTGCGCGGCATGTTGCCGGGCCAATGTTACTATGTTCCCATCGTCGATGAGACAGGCGGCATGCTGAACGATCCGGTGGCGGTAAAGCTTTCGGAAGACCGTTGGTGGATTTCCATCGCCGACAGCGACCTGTTGATGTGGGTCAAGGGCATTGCCAACGGGTATCGGTTGGATGTGCTGGTCGACGAACCCGATATTTCGCCCTTGGCCATTCAGGGGCCCAAGGCCGATGATCTGATGGCGGCGGTATTCGGCGACAGCGTGCGGGACATTCGTTTCTTTCGCTTTGGTCACTTCGACTTTCAGGGCCGCGATATGGTTATTGCGCGATCTGGCTATTCGAAACAGGGCGGGTTCGAGATCTATGTTGAGGGGGCTGATATCGGCATGCCGTTGTGGAATACGCTGATGGAGGCCGGTAAGCCGATGGATGTGCGCGCGGGATGCCCCAACGGGATCGAGCGGATCGAGGCTGGATTGCTGAGCTACGGCAATGACATGACCGATGACAACACGCCGCACGAATGCGGTTTGGGCCGGTTCTGCAACACGGCGACGGCGATTGGCTGCATCGGGCGAGATGCGTTGATGCGGGTGGCCAAGGATGGACCCGTCAAACAGATACGCGCGATTGTGATCGATGGCAGGCCGCCGGCGTGTGATCGGGCATGGCCGATCATGGCGGGCACCAAATGCGTGGGCCACGTGACCTCGGCCAACTGGTCCCCGGATTTCAATACGGGCGTGGGGATCGGTATGGTCCGCATGACCCATTGGGATGACGGCACCAATGTCGTGGTGGAAACGCAATCGGGCCCGATGGCCGCCGTGGTAAAAGACCGGTTCTGGCTTTAGGCCAGTCATTCAAAGACCAGAATTCGTGCTTTGCATGAAGAAATGAAAGGGTATGAACATGACATTCCGCGCCTTGCTAGTTGAGAAGGACGACGAAGGGAAAACCCACGCGTCGGTCCAGTCACTGGACGACAGCCGCCTGCCCCAGGGGGAGGTCACTGTTGCCGTGGAATACTCGACGCTGAACTACAAGGACGGGCTGTGCATCGGTCCGGGCGGCGGGTTGGTGCGGAACTATCCCCATGTGCCGGGCATCGATTTCGCAGGCACGGTCGAGGCGTCCGACGATGAACGCTACAAACCCGGCGACAAGGTCGTGCTGACTGGGTGGCGTGTCGGAGAGGCGTTTTGGGGCGGCTATGCCGAAAAGGCGCGGGTGAAGGCCGATTGGCTTGTGCCGCTTCCGGACGGTTTGACGACACGGGCCGCGATGGCGGTGGGCACGGCGGGCTTCACTGCGATGCTGGCTGTCATGGCATTGGAAGATCACGGGCTGACCCCGGACAAGGGCGAGGTGCTGGTAACAGGCGCCGCCGGCGGTGTTGGGTCGGTGGCCACGGCGATCCTTGCCCATCTGGGTTATGACGTGGCTGGCGTTACCGGCCGTCCGGAGCAGGCGGATTACCTGCTGGGGCTTGGCGCAAAGCGGATCATCGCGCGCGACGAGTTGAACGAAACCGTCAAGCGCCCTCTGGAGGCCGAAACCTGGGCCGGGTGCGTCGATGCAGTCGGCGGTGCAATGCTGGCGCGAGTGTTGGGGCAGATGAAATATGGTGGCTCGGTCGCGGCTGTTGGTCTGGCCGGTGGCGCGGGGCTTCCGGCAACCGTCATTCCGTTCTTGCTGCGCGGTGTTAATCTGCTGGGAATCGACAGCGTGATGCAGCCCTATGACAACCGCCTGCGTGCTTGGGCACGGATTGCACACGATCTGCCGATGGAGAAATTGGAGGCGATGATCCATCCGGCCACACTGGCCGATCTGCCAGAACTGGGTGCCGCGATCCTGAAAGGCGGCGTGAGGGGGCGTGTGGTGGTGGATGTGACCGCGTAAACAGGATGTGATCTAACGCCACAGCCCATTGGACTTCGGCGTTTCGAGGAGTAGGTTTCCACCATGATCATAGAACTCGGACATTTTGCGCTAATCCTCGCCTTCATGGTGGCGATTTTTCAGATGATCGTGCCCCTCGTGGGTGCGCACAAGGGGTGGGGCGGCTGGATGGCGGTTGCGGAACCCGCGGCCACGACCCAGTTCCTGCTTACCGGATTCAGCTTTGCTGCACTGACGTACGCCTTCGTGACGTCCGATTTCTCATTGGCGCTGGTCGTCAACAACTCGCACACGCTCAAGCCGATGCTTTATAAAGTCACCGGTGTGTGGGGAAACCACGAGGGATCGCTGCTTCTGTGGGTTCTTATCCTGACGTTGTTTGGCGCCATGGCCGCGTGGTTTGGGGGCAACTTGCCACCGACGCTCAAGGCGCGCGTTCTGGCGGTGCAGTCTTCGGTCGCTGTCGCGTTCTTCGCGTTCATCCTATTCACTTCAAACCCGTTCGTCCGGTTGGATTTTCCGCCCTTCGACGGGCAGGATCTGAACCCGCTGCTGCAAGACCCCGGCTTGGCCTTCCACCCGCCGTTCCTCTACCTTGGCTATGTCGGGCTGAGCATGGCGTTTTCATTTGCCGTGGCTGCCCTGATTGAGGGGCGGGTCGATGCCGCTTGGGGCCGTTGGGTGCGGCCCTGGACGCTTGCGGCTTGGGTCTTTCTGACCATTGGGATCGGATTGGGGTCGTGGTGGGCTTATTACGAGTTGGGCTGGGGCGGATTTTGGTTCTGGGACCCGGTCGAGAATGCCAGCTTCATGCCGTGGCTGATCGGTGCGGCGCTTTTGCATTCGGCCATCGTGGTCGAAAAGCGGGAGGCGTTGAAAAGCTGGACCATCTTGTTGGCAATTCTGGCCTTCGGGTTCAGCCTGATCGGAACCTTCATCGTGCGGTCGGGGGTGCTGACGTCGGTCCACGCCTTTGCCAATGACCCCGAGAGGGGCATATTCATCTTGATGATTCTGGCGTTCTTCATGGGTGGCGCACTGTTGTTGTTTGCCTTGCGCGCCGGAACGATGGAGGCGAAGGGCGTCTTTTCGACCGTCAGCCGTGAAAGCGGACTTGTGGTGAATAACCTGATTTTGGCGGTATCGTGCTTCGTTGTGTTCATCGGAACCATCTGGCCGCTCCTTGCCGAGATGTTCTTTGACCGAACGTTGTCGGTCGGGCCGCCCTTCTTCAACGCGGCCTTCACACCTTTTGTCTTCGGGCTGGCCGTGGTGCTGCCGATTGCTGCAATGCTGCCGTGGAAACGGGCCAAGATCGGGCGTTCGCTGCGCGGACTGATCCCGGCGGCCGTGCTGGCCTTGGCGGTCGGTCTGCTGGTTTGGGCGATGTTTACGGGCCACACCGTGTTGGCGCCGATGTTTGTCGCGCTTTCCGTCTGGTTGGTTGCGGGCGCGGCGGTTGACCTATGGTCGCGCACCGGGCGTGGTGCGGTCGGTGGTCGGGTTGGCCGCCTGTTTCGCTTGCCGCGTGCGGACTGGGGCAAATCGGTGGCCCATGCGGGTGTCGGTGTCACGATCTTTGGGATCGCGACCCTGACCGGCTATCAGATCGAGGATATCCGCGTGGCGCAGATCGGTGTGCCCTATCAGGTCGGCGCCTACCAGATTGAATTGATCGACGTTGAAGAGAACGTGCAGGGGCCGAATTATGTTTCCACCTTGGCCCATGTTGCCGTGCGCGAGGCGGATGGACGTGACGTGGCACTGGTGCATCCCGAACGCCGGATCTACCCGGTTGCCGGAATGCCCACGACCGAGGCTGGGATCAACAACGGCTTCACCCGCGATGTCTATATCACCTTGGGCGATCCGCAGCAGGGTGGCGGTTGGGCCGTGAGAACGTGGATCAAACCCTTCGCGAACTGGGTGTGGGGTGGTGCGATCATCATGGCCTTGGGCGGGTTGCTGAGCCTGTCTGACCGACGGTATCGGGTGGCAGCCGGCGCTGCGAAGTCCGCCGATATCATCAAGGGAGTGCCTGCGGAATGATGCGCGGCGTCATTATGGCCGTCATGTTGCTGGCGACCCCGGTGTTTGCTGTGCAGCCGGACGAAGTGCTACCCGATCCAGTGATGGAGGAGCGCGCGCGCGACATCTCGGCGGGGTTGCGTTGCCTTGTTTGCCGGAACGAAAGCATTGACGAGTCTCATGCCGAACTTGCACGCGATTTGCGCCTGTTGGTGCGGGAAAGGTTGGTCGCAGGTGACAGCAACGATCAGGTCGTGGACTTTATCGTCGACCGCTATGGCGAATACGTGCTGTTGCGGCCCACGCTGACCGGTTCCAACGTGGTGCTCTGGTTGGCGCCTTTTGCGCTGTTGCTGGTCGGAGGAGCCTTGTCGTTGGTCTATGTCCGGCGCCGTTCGGTTGCCTCCGCGCCGACAGAAACCGCCCTGAACGACGCGGAACAGGCCCGTTTGAAAGAGATCGTCGGCGACTGACGCCGCGTTTGCGCTTTTCCGATCCGTTTCCTTTGATAAGGTCCGCGCGAACAGTGGAGCGTATTCAATGATCTATGACACCATCACCTATGATCTGACCGACGGCATGGCCGTGATAACCCTGAACCGGCCCGACGTGATGAACGCGCTCAATACGCAGATGCGCGCCGAGATCACCCATGCCGTGACCGAGGCGGGCAAAACCGCGCGGGTGGTTGTTGTGACAGGTGAAGGGAGGGCGTTTTGTTCCGGTCAGGATCTGGGCGACCGGGCCAACGTGGGCAACATCAATCTGGAACGCACCCTACGCGACGAATACATCCCCATGCTGATGGCGGTTGTCGAATGTCCGGTGCCGGTGATCTCGGCGGTAAACGGCACGGCGGCTGGTGCGGGGGCAAATCTTGCGCTGGTGGCCGATGTCGTGATTGCGGCGGAAAGCGCCAGTTTCATTCAAGCCTTTACCCGGATCGGTCTTATCCCCGACGCCGGCGGAACCTTTGTGCTGCCGCGAATGATCGGGAATGCCAAGGCCATGGGCGCCGCCCTGTTCGCGGAAAAGATCAGCGCCCAACAAGCGAGTGACTGGGGCATGATCTGGGAGGCTGTGCCGGATTCCACATTCGAAACGGTCTGGCGCGCCCGCGCGACCCATCTGGCAACTGGCCCGACCGAGGCTTTCAAACGGATCAAGCAGGCGATGCAGGCCAGTTGGGGCAACAGTCTGGAAGAGCAGTTGTTGTTTGAGGGCCAGTTGCAGGGTCAGTGCGGCCATTCCCGCGATTTCCGTGAGGGCGTGATGGCGTTTCTGGAAAAGCGGCCCGCTGCGTTCGAAGGCCGCTGAGGGCACCCGGCGCTCAGGCGCGAAATCGCGACCTTGGCTTGCCGGGGGTCGTCGCGATCATTGGTGAGCTGTCAGAAAGCGGTGCAGGTTCCCAGATAGGTCACAGCGCTGGTTGCGCCATCGACAAAATGGACCGTCATGATTGCGGTTTGATCTGGTTCAACTGTCAGAAGCTCGGCCAATCCAGCTTGGCCGGTGCTTGCATAACTTGCGGGCAGGGTCGCCCGCGCGGTTAGTCGGGTAATGGGCGTTTCGCCCATTATGCTGCTGGCAAAAAGCTGCCCCTCATGGTCGGCGGCGATGATCTGCACCTCGAATCCCGCTTCGCGGCAATCGGCGCCAAGCGGACATTCGACCGTGAAGATACAATCCCAAGGCTCGGCCAATGCAGGCGCTGAAACCACCATTGCGGATAAGACAAGAGTGATGCGTGCGATCATTCGGCGATGCTTTCGCAGGTCCCGAAGCCCGTGACTGCACGCGGCCGGATGTGCGGCTGTTGCCCGGTCAAGGTGATGTTGCCGATGTCGTCAAAGCTTAGCACCTGCACCGCTTGCGTTGCCAGATTGCGGTGAATCAGCGTCCGCATCCGGACAGATATAATTGCCCCATCCGGCGCGGATAGGTCTGCGATCAATTCGTAGTCGGTCGGCTGATCGGTTCCGTTCCATTCCACGTTCCAGCCTTCGTCCATCTCGGAGATGGTCAGCACCTGATCCCAGTCGCCGCAGGGATTGGTCTCAAGGCAAAGAACGCTGATGACACAGCGCAGTGGCTGATCTTGCGCCAAGGCGGGCATGGCTGGCACGCAAAGGGCCAACGCGACGAAAATTGGGCGGAAATGCATTTGCAACACCTGTCATGAACGCGGGGACTGTCGCCCCCGTCGCCCAACTTGTCCAGTCACACCAGCGAGGGGAGCCACAACACAATGCCGGGGAAGGCGATGAGAACCGCAACCGTGGCCACGTCTGCCCCAAAGAACGGCGTCGCGCCCCGAAAGACGTCCTGCACCGAAATCGGCAGCTTGCTGTCTTGCGCAACGCCCGCGACGACAAAGCAGTTCAGTCCAATCGGTGGTGTGATCAAACAGAGTTCCGCCATTTTCACCACGATGATGCCGAACCAGATGGCGCATTCCTCCGAGGTCATGCCGAATGCCGACATCTCGCGTGTGACATCAGGGCCGCCATTCAGGGCGATGATGGCCGGGAAGGTGACGGGCAGCGTGAGGATCAGCATGCCGATGGCATCCATGAACATGCCCAACACCACATAGACCAGCAAGATCGCCAGCAAGATCAGGTATGGCGAATAATCAAGCCCACTGATGAAGGTGGCGAAGTGGTCGGGCAATTGTGCATATCCCAGAAATCGCACGTAGATAAGAACGCCCCAGATCATTGCGAAGATCATCGCGGTCAGCTTGGCGGCCTCCATCAGGGCGCTGCGCAACTGACCCCATTTCATGCCTTTCCACAGCGCCATCACCAGCACGACAAACGCGCCCAAAGCGCCCGCCTCGGTCGGGGTGGCCCATGCGCCATCTTCGCCGCGATAGTAGATCGAAAAGATGATGATGAAGATCACGAAGGCGATTGGAAGCGCGCCGGGCAGGGACTCGAAGCGCTCTTTCCACGTGAACCCTGTTACGGGTGGCCCCAGATTCGGCCGGACCTTGGCCATGCCGATCACCAGACCGGCGTAGATTATCGCTGAGACAAAACCGGGGATGAATCCCGCCAACAACAGCTTGCCAACCGATTCCTCGACGATGATCGCATAGATCACCAAGATGGCGGAGGGCGGAATCAGGCTGGCCAATGTGCCGCCCGCTGCCACGACACCTGCAGCAAACGCCTTATCGTAGTTCAGCTTGAGCATTTCGGGGATCGCGATGCGGGCAAATACTGCCGACGTCGCTACCGATGCGCCCGATACCGCGGCAAAACCTGCGGTTGCGAAAACGGTCGCAACGCCAAGCCCACCCGGCAACCAGCCAACCCATCGTTTTGCTGCCTCGAACAGGGCCTTGGTCAGACCCGCGTAGTAGGCGAGGTAGCCGATCAAGATGAAGGTGGGGATCAGCGACAGCGCGTAGCCAGTTGATTTCGAATGAGGAACCTGACCGGCAAGCCTGACGGCTGTCAGCAAACCACGCTCAAACCCCTGACGTTCCATGAAGTACAGGCACAGACCCAGCATGCCGATAAAGGCGGCGGCAAACGCCACGCGCACCCCGATCAGCACCAGAAGCAGCAACAGCCCTGACAACCACAAGGAGACATTGAAAATGTCCATCCCTTCCAAAAGGGCGCGCATATCGATCAGTTCATCCATGGTCTCTGCCTATCGGGGCGCGTGACGCTGCGCCTTCTTCTTGTTTCAATCAGCCTCGACTACGCATCGCGCGTATCGATAAGCGTTTCTGCTTCGCGCGCGGCGACGCTCATCGGATCCTCGGGCAAGGGGACGGCGACGGGACTAAGGGTGCCGGTTCGCCATGCCCGGCCATACGACCAAAGCTGCAGCACCAAGCGCACCCACAACAACCCCATCGCCACCGGAACCAGCAGTTTCGAGGGCCAGATCGGCAGGCCGATATCGATGGAACTGTCGCGTGAGAACATCGGCGCGTTCCAGTCAAAGCTGCGCCCGAAATGGTTCCAACTGCCATAGACCAGCGCCGCCACGACAATCACCATGAACAATGTCGAAAGCCATTCGGCGAACCACAGCCAACGCCCTTTCAAGCGGGTGACGACGATATCCATGCGGATATGCCCGCCCTCACGCTGGCAATAACTCAGCCCCAGAAAGGCGAACAGGGCCATCAATTGTTGCGTCCAATCGACGTAGCCGGGCACTGGGGCATTGAACAGTTTGCGGCCAAAGATGTTCCAGACGGCCAGCAAGACCAGCATGAAAATCACGATGCCACCCACGAGATTCATGCGCGACTCTATGGCCAGGACGGCACGATCGATGCGCGAAAGGCGGCTGTCATCTGTAAGGACTGAGGAAGAAGTTGACACGGGCTCTCCGGTTCTGCTTTGCGATGCGGCCCCCGGGGGGCATTCCCCCAGGGGCCGCAAGGCAGGATTTCAGCGCTCAGTTGTTGGCGGCGCGATGTTCGGCCAGCGTGGACCGCACAAGGTCATAAAGTTCCTGACCCGGGATGCCCTGCGCTGTCATCTCATCGATCCATGCCTGATGGATCGGCGCCGCATTGACCGCGAGAGCCGCAAGCTCTTCATCGGCGATGGTGACGCGGTTTACGTTGCGCTCTGCCAGCACACCGTCCCAACGCTCGATCAGTTCGGCGTAGTTTTCCAGATAATGCTGGATCGACGCGTCCACCGCGTTGTCGAGGGCAGCGCGATGTTCATCGCTCAATGCATCATAGGCGTCGGTGTTGACGACGATGGGGCAGTTCACGGTGCCGGGGTTCAGGTTTTCGGTCCACCAGGTTGCGATATCGATCGTCCGGAACGACAGGTGCGCGTGCTGTGCAAAGGCGACGGTATCAACTGTGCCGCCTTCCATTGCCGAATACGCCTCGGACGATGTTACCGACGTCGGAACCGCGCCGATGCTTTGGAACAGCTGGCCGATGCCACCCGTCGCACGCACACGCATACCCGCCATTTCAGCGACCGTGTCGCGGGGCTCGCCCGTTCCAACAAGATTGTACTGCGGCATCGGGCTGGTCATCAGCAGTCGCGCATTCCAGCGACCCAGATCCGCAGCCGTCGCAGGATGTGCATAGACGGCGTGGGAAACGGCCACCTCTTCCTCAAGGTTGCGGACGTCCATGAAGGGCAGCTCGAGCACGGTGATGGTCGGGTTCTTGTCGGCATGGTAGCCGGCACAGAACTGCGCCATCTCGAATGCGCCGATCGAGATGCCGTCAAGGTTCTCGGTGTTCTGCGACAGGCCGCCATAGCTGATATTCATGGTAAATTCGCCGTTCGTCGCCTCAGCGACGGCATCGGCCAAAAAGTGCACATGTTCAGTGAACGCGCGGCGCTGTCCCCATACGGAGACATTCCATTCTTCGGCTGCTGCTTCGGCAACAAAAGACAACGAAACAGCCGCCGCGATTGCGGGCGTGATCAGGTTCTTCATTGGTTTCCTCCCAGATATGCGAGGACGCAGGCCCCGCTTGCCCTTAAGTTAGACAGGCGAAGACCTATTTTCCAAGTGCAAAATCACCTCGCGTCCCAATCGGTTGCGGTTTGACGGTCTGAATTCCGCCGCGCGGCGTTGCAAACAACCCAAGCCGCGACACGCCCCCGTGGGGATGATTGTCCAAGTGGATATGAGCGATCTGCCCGCGCGGAGCGCTCTCGTTATGTCCCGCTGATGCCTGATCCAGCCCCACAAACTGATGTGGGAAATGTTACTTCCCAATATTGTATCGCGGATTGATCAATCGTTCAGGTCATCGCCTACGCTGTGCATGGCCGCTGCCAGATCGACCGCTCGTGCGTGCCCAAGGCGGGAAGGTCGCAGGTCAGGCTTTCGAGGCTTGGCAGTTCCTTGTCTAGGGCAACAAGGACGTCAGCCGATGCAGAGCAATGCGTTCGACCTGCGTGCAGGCTTCGGCGAATTCGGTTTCGGTATCATTGGCGATGCGCCGTTCGAACGCGGCCAGAATGCTTGCCTTGTCATGATCACGGACTGCGATAATGAAGGGAAAGCCGTGCTTGACCGTGTAGGCGGTATTCATATGGGTAAACATCCGCCGCTCGGGGTCGGTCAAGGCATCCAGACCGGCACTTGCCTGTTCTGCGGTGCTATCTGCCGTCAGGCGCTTGGCCGCAGCCAGCTTGCCGGCCAGATCTGGGTGGGCCGCAAGAACGCCCACGCGTTCCGCTCTGCTGGCCGACCGGAACATCCGGCACAACGCGTTGTGCAACCCGACCGCGCTGTCATGAGCCGGACCAAGCTCCAATTGCCATGCGCGCGCCGCGATCCATGCGGAATGTTCGAAGATCGCGCCATAACTCGCGACGAACGTCGCCTCATCTATCTGTGACGGTCGCACCCTATGGTGCGGCGGATGAATCTTGGACCAATGTTCGGCAATCTCGATACGTCGGGCAAACCACGCGTCGCCCTTGGCCGCCACATGATCCAGAAACTTGATCAATCCCGCGATCTTGCCCGGACGCCCGATCAGACGACAGTGCAGTCCGATGCTCATCATCTTCGGGGCACCGCGCGCGCCCTCTGCCCAAAGCACATCATACGCATCGCACAGGTATTGCCCGAACTGTTGCCCGGTGATGTAGCCGGGCGCGGTGGCAAATCGCATGTCGTTGGCTTCAAGCGTGTAGGGAATGATCAGCTGATCACGTCCGTCAAAGTTCATGTAGTGCGGGAGGTCGTCATCGTAAGTATCAGAAATATAGGAAAATTGCCCCGTCTCAGCGGCCAATCTGACGGTGTTGAGTGACGAGCGGCCGGTGTACCAGCCCTTTGGCGGCGTTCCCACGACTTCTTGGTGCAGGCGGATTGCCTCGGCGATCGCGGCGCGCTCCTGGGCCTCCGGCATGTCGCGGTGCTCTACCCATTTCAGGCCGTGGCTTGCAATTTCCCACCCAGCGTCCTTCATTGCGGCGACCTGCACCGGCGACCGCGCCAAGGCCGTGGCGACGCCATAGATGGTCAGTGGGATGGCCCGTGATGTGAACAGGTCATGCAGCCGCCAGAACCCGGCGCGTGCGCCATAGTCATAAAGCGATTCCATGTTCCAGTGCCGCTGCCCTGACCAAGGTTGCGCGCCCGCGATATCTGACAAGAACGCCTCGGACGCCGCATCGCCGTGAAGCAGTGAATTTTCGCCGCCCTCTTCGTAATTCAGCACGATCTGCACGGCTACCCTTGCCGCGCCCGGCCATTGCGGATCGGGCGGTGTGGGGCCGTAGCCCAGCATGTCACGCGGATAGCGCAAAGGGGTGTTTGGCATTGTGCCCTCGATTGCGGCAGATGCCGGTTGATTAAGTGGCAAACGCGCGCTGGAGCAAGGGCCGTTGCAAGCGTGGCTTGCACATGCCCCGGTTTTTGTTCGAAATAACGGCGAATGATCAAGGAGCAGGCAGATGCCCAATGGATATCTGACAACACATGTGCTGGACACAGCCCGTGGCAGACCAGCCGCAGGGTTGCAGATCGTCTTGACGTATGCGGGCACTGAGTTGGCCCGGATGTCCACCAATGCCGATGGCCGCACTGATGGCCCGATCTTGCCGCAAGAGGCGTTCCAGACTGGTGCCTATACGCTGAACTTCCACGCGGGGGATTATCTGCGCGGGGTGGGAACGCCGTCAGATTTCCTTGATGTGGTTCCGATCAACTTCCTGATGACGGACGATGTTCATTACCACGTGCCACTGCTGCTTTCGCCTTATGGCTATTCAACGTATCGGGGAAGCTGATGGATCTGACAATTCTTCTCCATTGGGCGGAATTTGGCGTGCGCTGGCTGCATGTCATCACCGCCATCGCCTGGATCGGCTCCAGCTTCTACTTCATTGCGCTTGATCTGGGGTTGAACCGGAACATTCCTGGACCGGCGGATGGCGAGGAATGGCAGGTTCATGGGGGCGGGTTCTACCATATCCAGAAATACCTCGTGGCACCCGATGCGATGCCCGAACACCTGACTTGGTTCAAATGGGAAAGTTACGCGACATGGCTGTCGGGCTTTGCGCTTCTGATCCTTGTCTATTGGGTCGGGGCTGAGCTGTTCTTGATCGACTGGACCGTGATGGACCTGGCACCGTGGCAGGCCATCACCATTTCCGCCGTCTCGTTGGTGATTGGCTGGGTGATCTATGACACTCTGTGCAAATCGCCGTTGGGTGAAAACCCGACACAGCTCATGGTGCTGTTGTTCGTGTTGCTGATCGTCATGGCGTGGGCTTATACGCAGGTTTTTTCCGGACGTGCCGCGTTGCTGCATCTCGGCGCTTTCACCGCCACCATCATGAGCGCGAACGTCGCGATGATCATCATTCCAAACCAGAAGATCGTGGTTGCCGACCTCAAGGCGGGGCGGGTACCGGACGCGAAATATGGCAAGATCGCCAAGCTGCGCAGCACCCACAACAACTATCTGACGCTGCCCGTCATCTTCTTGATGTTGTCCAACCACTATCCGCTGGTCTTCGCGACGCAATACAACTGGATCATCGCTAGCCTTGTCTTCCTGATGGGCGTGACGATCCGCCATTTCTTCAACACCATGCATCAGCGCAAGGGCATGTTGTGGTGGACGTGGGCGGCAACGGCCCTGATTTTCGGCCTGATCGTCTGGTTGTCGGTTCTGCCCCTGTCGCGTGAAGACGTGGTTGAGGAGGCGGCGATGACCCCTCTGTCCGAACGCTTTGCCGCGCACGCCGATTTCCCCGAGGTGGCGAACATCGTTCTGGGACGCTGCTCCATGTGCCACGCTGCGGAAGTATACTGGCCCGGCATCGCCATGGCCCCGCGCGGTGTTATGTTAGACAGCGATGCGGCGATTGCGTCCCATGCGCGCGCGATCTACCTTCAGGCAGGCGTGAGCCACGCCATGCCCCCCGGCAACCTCAGCTTCATCGAAGAGGCCGAGCGCGCAGCGATCCGTTCATGGTATCGGGAGGTGACAGGCGGCGCGCTGTAAAAAGGGGAGAAATCGTGTCAGCACCAATCAATCACTTCAAATCCGCGCTTCAGACAGGCAAGTTGCAGCGCGGGATCTGGCTGACGTTGGGGTCGGCGGTGGTGGCCGAGATCGCAGGCCAGTCGGGCTTTGACTGGTGCCTGATCGATGGCGAGCACGCCCCCTATGACCCCACGGCGATCCGCACGCAGTTGATCGCACTGGATGCGACGGGCACAGCCGCAATCGTCCGCGTTCCGACGAACGCCGACTGGCTGTTGAAACAGGTGCTGGATCTTGGCGCGCAAACCGTTCTGGTGCCCATGGTGGACACGGCCGCCGATGCCGCAGCCGCTGTCGCTGCTTGCCGTTATCCGCCGTTTGGACGGCGTGGCATGGGGCCTGCAATTGCGCGGTCCGGCCGGTTCGGCGCAACGCAAGGCTACCCCGAAACCGCAAACGCCCAGATCTGCGTGATCGTGCAGGCCGAAAGCCGCGCGGCGCTGGAAAACCTGGACGACATTTGTGCCGTCGATGGCGTGGACGCGGTGTTTATCGGCCCTGCCGATCTGGCCAGCGACATGGGCTACATCCACGACATGGGAAATCCTGTCGTTCTGAACGCGATTGACGCCGCGATTGCAACCATTCGTGCGCACGGCAAACCGGCAGGCATTATCACCTTTGATCCGGCAGAGCAGGCTCGTTACGCCGCTGGCGGCATCACGATCCTTGGCTTGGGGGCCGATGCGCATGTGCTGGCTGGCAGTCTGCGCGCGTTGGGAAGCCCGGAATGATCACGCTCAGCCACGCAGATGCCCATGCTGTCATTGATCCCGCCGTTGGCAACATCCCGTCATGGACGGTTCTGGCCCGTGCGCCCCTGCACGCCGCGCCGTGGCGCGATGACCCGGCGGTACAGGACGATCCGGCGATGGAACCTGTAAACAAGCGGCTGGCGGGGGATTTCCTGTGCGCCCCATTCTGTGCGGACAACGTTGATCACGGCCCGATGCACGGATTATCCGCCAATACCCCTTGGGACGTGCTGGAGACGGGCGAATCCCATGCCACGCTTGGCCTGCGGGCCACGATCCGTGGGGCGCGTATCACCAAGCATGTCCGCCTGACCGGTCCGGTGCTCTACCAGACCCACGTGTTGGACGGCGGGCAGGGGCGGCTCAGTCTTGCGCACCACCCCATGACACGGATGGCCGCAGGTGGCAGGCTTTGCTTTTCACCAAAGCGCATGGCCCTGACCGATCCTGCCCCGCAATATGCCGGCCACAACCTGTGGGCGTTGAACCAGATGCAGCCCGACCTGAGCATGCCCTGCGAAGACGGCTCTGATTGGGATCTCCACGATTACCCCCTTGCCCACAAGATCGAGGATTTCGTCATTCTGGTTGAGGCGCGCGAAAGCCGTCTGGGTTGGACGGTCGTGATGCGCAACGCCGAAGATGACATGCTGGTCGTGCTGAAAGACCCCCGCATCCTGCCAATCACGATGATGTGGGTTTCGAATGGGGGGCGCGATTTCCCACCATGGAATGGCGTTCATACCGGTGTACTCGGGGTGGAAGATGGCTGCGCTGCCGGTGCATCGGGCGGGTTCGCCGCCGCCCTTGAGGACAATCGGCTTAGCGCGCTTGGTGTGCCAACCGCCCTGACCCTTGGCGGGCAGATTACCGTGCGCCATGCCATGGTGTCTTTGCCGCGTCCTCCGGGCTGGTCCGATGTGAAATCCGTCACGATAACCGGCGGACACCTGACCCTCACCGACGTCGGTGGTGGGAAGATCAGCGTTCCGTTCGATGCTAGTTTCTTCCTATGAGCCACCCACGAAAGCAGTGGCCATGATCCTCGTCGACGCCGATGCATGTCCGGTCAAGGAGGAGATATACAAAGCCGCCTATCGGCACAAATGCAGCGTTCGTCTGGTGGCTAACCAATACCTGCGCCACCCCGATCATCCCTTGATCAGCATGCAGATGGTCGATGACGGGTTCGATGCTGCCGATGATGCCATTGCGGATGCCGCTGGCCCCTCAACTCTTGTCATTACCGCCGATATCTTGTTGGCCGAACGCTGCATTGCTGCCGGGGCCGTGGTGCTGGGCCACAAGGGGGATCGGTTCACCGCCAATTCCATCGGCGCGCAGGTCGCGACCCGTGCCATCATGGCCGATCTACGTGCTGGGCTGGACGGGCAGGGGATCGGTGGCGCCAAACCGTTCTCGAAGGCGGATCGGTCGGCGTTTTCCAACGCGCTGGAATCTGCCTTGCGTGCCTTGCCTGTTGGATGACGGCCCGTGAAAGGGCGCTTTTCTTTGGCCGCGCCTTGCGCTAGACCGCCTGCCTTGGATCAGGATGTACGTTCATGAGCTTTACTCTCGCCATTGTTGGCCGCCCCAATGTCGGCAAGTCCACTTTGTTCAACCGTTTGGTTGGGAAGAGGCTGGCCTTGGTCGATGATCAGCCGGGTGTGACGCGCGACCTTCGCGAGGGGGCGGCGCGCCTTGGCGACATGCGCTTTACCGTGATTGACACCGCAGGGCTGGAAGATGCCACGGATGACAGCCTGCAAGGGCGCATGCGGCGGCTGACCGAGCGTGCCGTCGACATGGCCGATGCCGCTTTGTTCGTGATTGACGCGCGTGTGGGCGTCACGCCAAATGACACGCTGTTCGCGGAAATCCTGCGCCGAAAGGGGCGCCCCGTCATATTGGCGGCCAACAAGGCCGAAGGGCAGGCGGGACGTGCCGGGGTGATCGAGGCCTATGGCCTCGGGCTTGGCGAGCCGCTGGCACTGTCGGCCGAACATGGCGAGGGGATGGCCGAACTTGCTGTAATGCTGCAGCCGTTGGTTGCTGCCGCCGAGGCCACCGCCGAAGAACCCATCACGGATGTGGATATCGAAGAGGATGAGGACGGCGCCCCCCGCACCATCACCACCGCGCGCCCCCTGCAAATCGCCATTGTCGGACGACCCAATGCGGGCAAATCCACCCTGATCAACCAGATTATCGGTGAAGAGCGCCTGCTGACCGGCCCCGAGGCCGGGATCACGCGCGATAGCATTTCGGTTCCCTTTACGTGGGACGGCACGCCGATGCGGATATTCGACACCGCAGGCATGCGGAAGAAGGCCAAGATTCAGGAAAAGCTTGAAAAACTCAGCGTTTCGGACGGCCTGCGTGCTGTCAAGTTCGCCGAGGTCGTGGTGGTCTTGCTTGATGCTGCCATTCCGTTTGAGCAACAGGATCTGCGCATTGCCGACCTTGCTGAGCGGGAGGGCCGCGCCGTCGTGGTCGCGGTAAACAAGTGGGATATCGAGGACGAGAAGCAAGACAAGCTGCGCCACTTGAAAGAAGCCTTCGAACGTCTGTTGCCGCAGCTCCGGGGCGCCCCTCTGGTCACGGTTTCCGCCAAGACAGGCAAGGGGTTGGACAGGCTTCAGGCCGCCATCCTCAAGGCGCATGAAATCTGGAACCGCCGAGTGCCAACGGCGCGCCTCAACCAATGGCTTGCAACGATGGTGGAGGCACACCCACCGCCCGCGCCCGCAGGTCGCCGGATCAAGCTGCGCTACATGACACAGGCCAAGACCCGGCCACCGGGTTTTGTGGTCATGTGCTCGATGCCGGACAAATTGCCCGAGAGCTATTCAAGATATCTTGTCAATGGGTTACGAGATGACTTTGACATGCCGGGCACGCCCATCCGTTTGTATATGCGCAGCCAATCGGATGCGAACCCGTACAAAGATCGCAAGAAATCCATCCCCTCGCGATTGGCCAAACACGTCCGCAAGGGAGAGACGAAGAAGAAAGGATAGGCTGGCGCAGCCTATCCTCTTGAACAACTTCTGGAAGAGATGGCGGGCCTGTTGGCATCAGCGCCCAAGACCTGGCTACTGCGATAGTTGGCAAGACCCAAACTGGGGTTGGCCACACAATGCCTTGCTGGTTCTGCGCTTTTGGGTAAGAGCCGCCCTTGGGTGCGATGACCCAAGGCGCGGAGCAAGCGATCTTCAGGCGTTGGTTTCGCGGATCTTGTCTGCGGCGGCTTTGTCGAATGAAATGCCCGACTTTTCAAGGAGTTGGTCCAACTCGCCCGACAGGGTCATTTCCGTGATGATGTCGCAACCACCGACGAATTCGCCCTTGACGTAAAGCTGTGGGATCGTGGGCCAGTCCGAATATTCCTTGATCCCCTGACGGATGTCTTCATCCGCAAGCACGTTCACATCGGCAAATTCGACGCCCATGTAATTCAACACCCCGGCGACGCGGGACGAGAACCCGCATTGCGGCATTGTTTTTGTGCCCTTCATGAACAGAACGACATCATTGGCGGTGACGGTCTGTTTGATGGTATCTACTGCGCTCATCTGAGAAAGTTCCTTTTAATCCGGTGCCTTGGTGGTCAAAGCTAATGCATGTAGTTCACCCGCAGAGCCATCCATCTTGCCCTTGAGGGCCGCATAGACCGCACGCTGCTGCTGCACGCGGTTCATGTCGCGGAACGCTTCGTCGACGACCATCGCCGAGAAGTGGGCGCCGTCGTCGCCCTCAACGGTGATCTGGGCGTTTGGAAAGCTGTCTCGGATCAGATCCTCGATATCGCGGGCGGTGATCATGTGGACGTTATCCCTGAGTGTTTCAGTTTGGAATGTAGAGGCCTGCGGGCGTCGCTGCAAGGCATCAGGGGCGATACACATCTGATGCACACCTGATGCACAACCGGTGCATATGTCCGGCGATCAGGCAAAAGCCGCCGCGAAGCTGCCACGGTAAAGCGCCTGAAGTTCGGCCAGTGATGTCTCGGATCGGCCGATGCGCACTTTGTCGCCACCAAAGCGCCCCACGCTGATCAGCGCCACACCGGCTTGTCCTGCCGCGACCATCAGTGCCTCGGCCTTGTCAAAGCTGGTGGCGATCAGATAACGGGCCTGATCTTCGCCAAACAGGGTCGGGGTATCGGCGGCGTCCAACACCAGACCGACGCCAGCCGCCTCGGCCATTTCGAATGCGGCCAGCGCAAGGCCACCGTCCGAAAGGTCGGCGCAAGTGTTGATCAGGGAGGATTGGGCGCGGATGAATTCGCCATTTCGACGCTCGGCCGCCAGATCGACGTGCGGGGCATCGCCGTCTTCGCGGTTGAACACCTCGGCCAGCAGGGCGGACTGGCCCAGATGCCCGGCGGTTTCCCCAACAACAAGCGCCACGTGGCCATCGCGCGCCACGCCGCAGATCATATCATCGAGACTGTCCAGTAGGCCCACGGCGCCGATGGTCGGCGTGGGTAGGATGCCTTGGCCGTCGGTTTCGTTGTAGAGCGAGACGTTGCCCGACACGATCGGCATGTCCAGCGCCGCGCAGGCCGCGCCGATCCCTTTGATCGCGCCAACGAACTGGCCCATGATCTCGGGTTTTTGGGGGTTTCCGAAGTTCAGGTTGTCGGTGGTCGCCAAGGGACGCGCACCCACCGCGCACAGGTTGCGGTAGGCTTCGGCAACGGCCTGCTTGCCGCCCTCGACCGGGTTGGCCTTTACATAGCGGGGCGTCACGTCTGACGTGAAGGCCAGCGCCTTGGCGGTCCCATGGACCCGCACGATACCCGCACCAAGGCCCGGGGCACGCACGGTGTCGGCCATGACCATATGGTCGTATTGTTCATAGACCCACTGCTTGGCAGCATAATTCGGCGACGACACAAGCGCGCGCAGTGCGTCGATGGCGTCGACCTCTGGCACCGGCTCCATGTCGGCGGCGGGCGGCGTTTCCACCCATGGCCGGTCATATTCGGGTGCCGAGGAGGCGAGTTTCGACAGCGGCAGGTCGGCCATGGTTTCGTTGCCATGGATGATCAGGAAGCGATCTTCGGCGATGGTTTCGCCTACGATGGCGAAATCGAGATCCCATTTCTCGAACACGGCGCGGGCGGCATCCTCCAGATCGGGGTTGAGGACCATCAGCATGCGTTCTTGTGATTCCGACAACATCATCTCATAGGCCGTCATCGCGGTCTCGCGTTGCGGCACGTGATCCAGCGTCAGTTTGATCCCAAGGCCGCCCTTGTCGCCCATTTCCACCGCCGAACAGGTCAGGCCCGCGGCCCCCATATCCTGAATCGAGATCACCGCGCCGGTCTGCATCAGTTCCAGACACGCCTCCATCAGGCGTTTTTCGGTGAAGGGGTCGCCCACCTGCACGGTGGGCCGCTTGTCTTCGATGGTGTCATCGAATTCGGCACTGGCCATGGTGGCACCGCCAACGCCGTCGCGGCCCGTTTTCGCGCCCAGATAGACAACGGGCATGCCGACGCCGGAGGCTGCGGAGTAAAAGATCTTGTCTGCATCGGCCAGACCGGCGGCAAATGCGTTCACAAGGCAGTTGCCATTGTAGGCGCGGTGAAACCGAACCTCGCCGCCGACGTTTGGAACGCCGAAGCAATTCCCATAGCCGCCGATGCCTTCCACGACACCGTGCACCAATTGGCGGGTCTTGGGGTGGGAGGGTTCGCCGAACGACAATGCATTCATTGCGGCGATGGGGCGTGCGCCCATGGTGAAGACATCGCGCAAGATGCCGCCGACGCCGGTTGCCGCACCCTGATAGGGCTCGATGTAGGACGGGTGGTTGTGGCTTTCCATTTTGAAGACCACGGCCTGCCCATCGCCAATATCGACCACGCCCGCGTTTTCGCCCGGACCGCAGATCACCTGTGGCCCTTCGGTCGGCAAGGTGCGCAGCCATTTCTTGGAGGATTTGTAGGAACAGTGTTCGTTCCACATGGCCGAGAAGATGCCAAGTTCGGTGAAGCTTGGTTCACGCCCGATGATGCCGAGGATGCGGTCGTATTCTTCGGGGGTCAGCCCGTGGGCGTCGATCAAGGCGGGCGTAATGGCGGGTTCGGTCATGAAGGCAGATCCTGCTGGGTCAGTGATGAGTCTGTCTTTAAGGCAGGCCGGACGCGGGCGAAAGGGTCAGAGCGCGCGGCGATAGGTCAGGCTGGTTGGGCGGTCAAATCCGGGATGCGCGGTGCTGCCGGTCTGAACAAAGCCAAGCGCGGCGAAGGTGGCGTGGTTTTCGACCAGTTCGACACGGGTCTGCAACTCAAGTGCGGCAAGGCCAAGGGTGCGGGCGCGGCTTGCGGCCGCGCCGATCAGCGCACGCGCCATGCCCTTGCGCAAATGCTGCGGCGCAGTAGCGATCTTGCCGAGATAGTAGGCGTCGCCCTGCGGCACGGCGAACAGGCAGGCCACCGGATCGCCGTTTTGGCGGATCACGAACAGATCTTCGCGGCGGGACTTGGCCGCGAGATCATCGGCGGAAAGGCTATTGAGGGAGGAGGGGGGATTGATCCGCCCCTCCATCTTGGAAAAGGCGACCTGCAAAAGCGCCAATAGCGCGGGCCAATCATTGAAATCCGGTGGATTTATTTCGATTTCGGAAACAATCATCGCTGCCCTCCGCCCAAAAAAAAGGCCGAGACGAATCTCGGCCAAAGTCCAACAGGGAGGTAGTGACGATGCAGTTGCCTGCGGTTCGCCACTGATGATTAATTAAGCGGCGGTGTATTTACAATCAACCCAAAACCTGCCGCGATGCCGCATTTCCGGTATGTCTGTGGCGCATAGCACACAGCCTAGGACAGGTCCGACGCCTCTTCTTCGCGCTTTCGCCTGCGGTGGGCGATGACCTCTTCGGTGACGAAATCGCGGAACACTTCGATGCGTTTCGATTGGCGCAATTCCTCAGGGTAGGCGAGGAAAACCGGCACCTCGCTGGATTCGACATCCGGCAGCACCCGCACCAGTTCGGGGAAATCCTGGGTGAGGTAATCGGGCAGGACGCCGATGCCAAGATCGTGGATCACGCCCTGCAACACGCCGAAGTAGTTGTTGACGGTCAGGGTGCTGCCGATTTCGTAGGACATCAGTTCCCGCACCAGAATGGCGCCCGCGCTGACCTGTGGGGCGGATGCATTCTGGCTGATTAGCCGATGCGTACGCAAATCTTCCAGTGATTGGGGCGTGCCTTCGGCCGCCAGATACTTGGACGAGGCGTAAAGGCGCATGTTGATGTTCATCAGCCGCCGCCGGATCAGGTCGGCCTGACTGGGCTCCTTCATGCGGATGGCGACGTCGGCCTCGCGCATGGGCAGGTCCAGCAGGCGTTCCTCAAGCATCAGGTCGATCTTGAGGTGCGGATACTTGGCGTAGAGCTGCGGCAGGCGCGGCGCCAGCCAGAGCGAGCCAAAACCGATGGTGGTTGTGACGCGCAATTCACCAAAGACCTCCTCCTCGCTGTCGCGGATCCGGGCACTGGCGGCCTCCAGTCGTTTGGACATGGCGCGCGTGGCGTCGAAAAGCAGCTCCCCCTGTTCGGTCAGGATCAGGCCGCGCGCGTGGCGATGAAACAGCGTCGTGTTCAACTGTTCCTCGAGGGAGCGGATCTGGCGGCTGACGGCGGATTGGCTGAGATGCAGGATGTCGCCTGCATGGGTCAGGCTGCCGGCATCCGCGACCGCGTGAAAGATGCGCAGTTTGTCCCAGTCCATGGTCGTTCCTTTCGCGGTCTCGGGCGGTTTATCACGCGGGGCTTACCACATAGCGATTGCGCAAGCATGCACAAGCTGGCCGTAATCGTGGGATGCGGGCGGAATTCTGTTTTCAGGTCAGTCTTTTTGACCTATACTTGGTTTTTGACAATGATGTCCGCACGGGTTGGGAGGCTCCAAATGGGTGTTCAGTCTGTTTCGCTTGAAGATCGGTTCGATCTGACGAAGTCCCCCGTCTTGTTGAATGGAACGCAGGCCCTTGTGCGGCTGATGCTGGCGCAGCGGGCCCGCGATACGGCGGCGGGGTTGAACACGGCGGGATATGTCACGGGGTATCGCGGGTCGCCGCTTGGCGCGGTCGACATGCAGATGGCGAAGGCACGCAAACACCTTGAGGCCGCGCAGGTCCTGTTTCAGCCGGGCCTGAACGAAGACCTTGCGGCAACGGCGCTGTGGGGCAGCCAGCAGGCGGAATTGCGGGGCGAGGGGAAATACGACGGCGTTTTTGGCCTGTGGTACGGCAAGGGGCCGGGCGTGGACCGGACCGGCGACGTGATGCGCCATGTCAACATGGCGGGCACGTCCAAACATGGCGGCGTGATCATGGCCATGGGGGATGACCATGTGGGCGAAAGCTCGACCACCTGTCACCAATCGGATTGGGCGTTGGTCGATGCGCATATGCCGGTGATGAACCCGGCGGGCGTGCAGGAAATTCTGGACTTTGGGCATTATGCCTATGCTTTGTCGCGATTTGCTGGCGTTTGGGTTGGGCTCAAGACGATGAAGGACACGGTCGAATCCACCGCCGTGATCGATGGCAACCCGCACCGGATGCAGTTTGTGACGCCCGCGTTCGACATGCCCGAGGGCGGATTGAACATTCGCCTGAACGATCATTGGGTGCCGCAGGAAGAACGGCTGTTGATGCACAAACGCTTTGCCGCCGAGGCGTTTTCGCGCGCCAATGGCATCGACAAGCGGATGCATGGCAAGCCAGGGGCCAAGATCGGGTTCGTGGCGGCGGGCAAGAACTGGCTTGATCTGATCCATGCGCTGGAACTGCTGGGCATCGATGGGGCCGAGGCCGAACGGCTGGGCATCACGACCTACAAAGTTGGTCAGACTTGGCCGATGGACATGAAGGGCCTGCATGATTGGGCCGAGGGGCTGGACCTGATTGTTTGCGTCGAGGAAAAGCGCAAATTGATCGAGGTGCAGGTAAAAGAAGCGATTTTTGATGATCGCCACGGTCGCCGGGTCTGGGGTTTCAAGAAAGGTGCCGACGGGCCGATCCTTTTCCCGAACCATTATCAACTGGATCCCAACGATATCGCGCTGAAGCTGGGCGCGATCTTGCAGGATGAGGGGCGCACCACCGACCGGATCGCGGCCGGTATCGCACGGGTGGAGGAGGCCATTCGCGCCAACAACGCCCCCGATATCGCCAGCCGGACACCGTGGTTCTGTTCCGGTTGTCCGCATAATACCTCGACCAAGGTGCCGGACGGCGCGCGCGCGGGGGCGGGCATCGGGTGTCATTTCATGGCGCGCTGGATGGACCGATCGACCGAGGCCTATACCCATATGGGTGGCGAGGGCATGAATTGGGTCGGGGAAGCGCCGTTTTCCACCCGGAACCACGTGTTCCAGAACCTTGGCGAAGGCACCTATAACCATTCCGGGATCCTTGCCATTCGCGGGGCCTTGGCCGCCAACGCCAACATCACCTACAAAATATTGTATAATGATGCGGTCGCCATGACCGGCGGGCAGCACAACGAAGGCGATTTGAAGCCGCAGCAGATCGCGCATGAACTGGTGGCGATGGGGGTCAAGCATGTGGCCCTTGTGTATGACCCGAAGGAAGAGATCGATTGGGCTGGTTTTCCAAAGGGAATGCCTCGGTTCGAACGTGATGAGCTGTTGACGGTTCAGAAGGATATGGCCACGAAATCAGGTGTTTCAGCGATTATCTTCATCCAGACTTGCGCGGCCGAGAAACGCCGCCGTCGCAAGCGCGGCACCTTCCCCGACATCGACAAGCGGGTGTTCATCAACACCGATGTCTGCGAGGGCTGTGGCGATTGCGGGGTGCAATCCAACTGTGTGTCGATCGTGCCGGTGGAAACCGAACTGGGCCGCAAGCGGGCGATCGACCAGTCGACGTGCAACAAGGATTTCAGTTGTGTCAAAGGGTTCTGCCCGTCCTTCGTGACCGTCGAAGGTGCGAAGGTGAAGAAGCAGGCGACCGCAGATGTGGATGTTGGCCACCTGCCCATTCCCGATCTGCCTGAGATCATCGGCACCCACAACGTCGTGGTCACCGGCGTCGGCGGCACCGGGGTTGTGACGATCGGTGCGGTCATGGCGCAAGCCGCGCAGTTGGACGGCATGGGCGCGGGCATGATCGAGATGGCGGGATTGGCCCAAAAGGGCGGCGCGGTGCACATCCATCTGCGGCTTGCCAAGCGGCCCGAGGATATCAGCGCCATTCGCGTTGGCGCAGGTGAGGCGCATGTGGTCATTGGCGGTGATCTGGTGGTGACGGGCGGGGCGAAAACGCTGGGCCTGATGCGCACGGGCCAGACGGGCGCGGCGGTGAACGCGCACGAGATCATTACCGGCGATTTCACGTTGAATACGGAGTTTCGCATTCCGGGCAATGACTTGCAGGTCGCCCTTCAAGCGCGGCTGCGTGACAATCTGGCGTTGTTCGATGCGACGGAACTGGCCCGCGTCTTGATGGGCGATAGCATCTATTCGAACATGATGGTGTTTGGCGGCGCATGGCAGATGGGCCTGATCCCGTTGAGTGAAGCGGCCATTCTGGAGGCCATTGCGTTGAATGGCGCGGCAGTCGACCGCAACAAGCGCGCATTCCAGTTGGGCCGGTGGGCGGTGTTGCACGCCGATGAGGTCGCGCGGTTGATCAGCCCCAACGTGGTCACGAAACCCAAGACCCTGGCCGAGAAGGTCGCGTTTCGGGAGCGGCATCTGACAGCGTATCAAAATGCGCGGTTGGCCAAGCGCTATACCACGATGGTGGAGAAGGTGGCCGACCCGCGCCTGAAGGAGGCGGTCGCCCTCGGTTATCACAAGCTGTTGGCGTATAAGGATGAATTCGAGGTCGCGCGCCTGCATCTGGATACGGTGGCAAAGGTGAATGCGGAATTTGAAGGCGACATGCGGGTGAAATATCACCTTGCGCCGCCGCTGCTGCCGGGCAGGGATGCGACCGGGCGGCCCAAGAAGCGCGAGTTCGGGCCGTGGATCGGAAAGATCTATCCTCTGCTGGCCCGCATGAAGCCGTTGCGCGGCACGCCGTTGAACCCGTTTGGCTATACTGCCGAACGCAGGATGGAACGCGCGCTGATCTCGCAATACGAGGCGGATATGGCCATGTGGCTGCCCAAGGCGACGCCCGATATGATGGATGCGCTTGTGGCTTTGGCGGAACTACCGCTGACGATCCGGGGCTTTGGCCCGGTGAAGGAGAAGAACGCCGAGATTGCCGCGCGTACCCGTGCCAACCTGATCGCAAGCCTTGCGTCGGGCGGCACACCCATGGCGCAGGCGGCCGAATAAGGCGGGCAACGCCCCGCCGGTCACCTATTCGTCGGGTTTGATCAGGCCAAGGCCGCGCAGGTAAATGCCGATCCCCGCCTCGAGCAGATCCTCGGGGGAGAAGGGGGTGTTTGCGCCCGGGCGGCCACGCGCGAACAGTTCCACGACCCCGTGGCTCATGGCCCAGATATGTGCGGAAAACATTGACGGCGGCGGGCGTTTTTCGGCGGGGATGTGTTCGGACAGGGCATCGGCGGCGCGTTCAAGCACGGCACGCGATTTGGCGGCGGCGGCGGCCAGTTCGGGGGTCGCATTGGCCGATGTGCCACTTTCGAACATCGCCATGTAATGGCCGGGATACTTGCGGGCAAAGGCCAGATAGGCGCGGCCCGTCGCCTCGAACGCGGCCAGCGCCGATGGCTGGCCCTTGTTGAAGGCATATTCCATCAGGTCGGCGAAAATCTCGTGGCCCTGTCGCGCTGCCTCGGCGATGAGGTCTTCACGGCCCTCGAAGTGACGATATACTGCGGCGGGGGTGACGCCCGCGTTTTTCGCGGCCTCGGACAAGGTGAAACCGGTCGGGCCCTTTTCCTCGATCAATAGCAGGGCCGCGTCGATCAGGGCCTGACGCAAGTTGCCGTGATGGTAGCCGCGTTTAGGCATGTTTGCCATCTGACCACATCTCAGGGCCGCCACAGATCAGCGGATCGGGGCGGCTTACAACGCTCTCGTTACGCCCGGCATAATCCATGCGGGCCAGAACAGCGCGGATCACGGCCAACCGCGCGCGGCGTTTGTCATCGGCGCGAATAACCGTCCAGGGTGCGGTCGCGGTGTGGGACCGGGTGAGGGTGTCGCGGATCGCGTCGGTGTAGGCATCCCATTTCTTGAGACCTTCGACATCGATCCAGCTGAGCTTCCATTGCTTGAGCAGGTCGCCTTCGCGGTCCAGAAACCGGCGGAGTTGTTCGGCGCGCCCCACGTTCAACCAGATCTTGGTCAGGTGGATCCCGTCGCCGGTGACCATCTGTTCATAGGCGGGCAGCTGTTCGAAGAAGACCGCACGCTGTTCGGGGGTGCAAAAGCCGAACACGTGTTCGACCACGCCACGGTTATACCAACTGCGATCGAACAGGCGGATGTCACCCCCGGCGGGCAAGTGGCTGACGTAACGCTGGAAATACCACTGGGCGGCTTCGCGTTCGGTGGGTTTGGACAGCGCGACCACCTTGGCCACGCGCGGGTTCAGGTTTTCACGAACCCGCTTGATCGCGCCACCTTTGCCTGCAGCGTCGCGGCCTTCGAACACGACCGCCACCCGTTGCCCGGTATCGCGGACCCATGCGTGAAATTTCACCAGTTCGATCTGCAGCGCCTTGAGCTGATCTTCGTAGTCGTCCTTGTCCATGCGCATGTCATAGGGAAAGGCGGGGTCCAGCACGCTGTCCTTCTTGGCCTTTTCAATGGCTTTGCGAACGGATGCTGGTGCCGCGTCCTTGAAAAACGCGCTGATGGCGCCGTCGAATGGCTTGGACATGGCTGCACGGCTCCTCGGGGCAGATGTTATTGTCTTTAACACTATGGGGTGTGCGGACCGTCAGCGCAATCCGGCACGCGTGACGACACGGGCAACCGCATCAAGTGCCGCCTGCGGATCGGTGTGGTGCGGCATGTGCCCGACCCCGTCCAGCACCGTCAGGTTGGCGCCGGGCACCTGTGCGGCCAGAATCCGGGAGTGGACATGCAGCGGAACGATCACATCGGCGCTGCCGTGAACGATTTCGATCGGTATCCGCAGATCGGCATAGCGTGCCGTCATCGACGTGACGTGGGGCAGGAGGCTGTTGACCTGTTGCGCGTTGGCCTGCAGCACATCGGTATGCAGCGTCAAAGACACCTCGACATGGTCGATATAGCCCGACGGCACGGCGTCAGGGGCAAAGATGCCTTCGACGGTGGTTGCCGCGTAACTGGTCGGGACGAAATTTGCGAGCAGCGGCGCGATCAGCGGGCCGATGACGGGGGAGGACAGGACGGTGTAGAAGCTGCCAAGTCCGCCTTCCCATGGTTGCACGGCACCCGCCAGCGACACCACACCCACCACTTGATCGGGATGGTTCAGCGCCCAAGCCATCGCGACCGCGCCACCATAGGAGTGGCCCACAATGATCGCCTGTTCCACGCCAAGACTGGCTGCGGCCTGCGACAAAAGCGCGGCCTGTTCCGCCGGACTTTGGTTGTTGCGACCCAGCCCGGACGAGAGGCCCAGCCCCGGTCTGTCAAAGGCGATGACGCGATGGTTCGTGGCCAGCGCCGGAGCCAATTGGAACGTGTAATCGCGTAGATTGCCACCCGCCCCGTGCAGCAAGATGACGGTGGGGCCAGCGCCGTCTTCCCAGACATGAATGTTGTGGCCTGCAACCTCGATCAGACGGCTTTGGGACACTGTGGAGACCTCGGGACGTTGGAACAAAAAGACGGCACTGGTGGAAAAGGCGGCGAGCACCACAAGGATTTTCGCCAGTCGCCTCATCGCCGCCAATCGGTGCTGGACCGCCCGATTTCACCCATGTCGTAGGGGGTGGTCAGGTAGACTTCGCTGATCCAGTTACCATAGAGCAGATGCGCGTGGCTGCGCCAGCGGTTGAGCGGTTGCTGCGTGGGATCGTCGCCGGGGTAGTAATTGACCGGAATGGTAATGGCGGTGCCGTTCTGGATGTCGCGGTCGTATTCCTGTTTCAACGCATCGCTGTCGTATTCGAAATGGTTGAAGATATAAAGCGCGCGGTGGGCCGGATCTTCGACAAGGCCGGGACCGACCTGATCACTGCCAAGCAGGGTCTTCAGGCCACTGGCGGCGTCAATTTCGGCTTGTTTCATTTCGGTCCATCGGGACACGGGGATGACGAATTCATCTGAAAAGCCACGCAGGTAAGGCGAGGCGGGTGCAAGGTTGCGGTGGCGGAAACACCCGAAGGCCTTGGCGTCCAGCATGTGTTTCTGCACACCGTGGAAATGGTTGATCATCGCCATGCCGCCCCAGCAGACGCCAAAGGTTGAGTGGACGTTGGTCTGGGTCCAGTCGAAGACCTGCCGCAGTTCATCCCAATAGGTCACATCTTCGAAGGGAAGATGCTCGATGGGGGCGCCGGTAATGATCAGGCCGTCGAATTTCTCGTCGGTATCGGCCACCTCGGAGAAGGGGCGGTAAAAGCTTTCCATATGCGCGGCCGAGGTTGTTTTGGTCTCGTGTTCCGTCATGCGGATCAGGCTTAGCTCGATCTGCAGCGGCGAGGCCCCGATCAGGCGCGCGAACTGGTTTTCCGTCTGGATCTTTTTGGGCATCAGGTTCAGCAGGCCGATCCGCAGGGGCCGGATGTCTTGCTGATCTGCCGTATCCTCGGGCATGACCATGACGCCCTCGCGCTTGAGCACGGCATAGGCGGGCAAGGTCGATGGCAGTTTGATGGGCATGGGCGGGGTCCGGCGTGGTCGTCAGAGGGTTCGATCTAGGCGCTTTGGCCCCGCCTGCCAAGGGCGGCGGCGATCAAGGCCGTGGCATCGGTGGTATCACGGACGGTGGCAACCTCGGCGGCTTGAACGCTAACGCCCCAGTTCGCGGCCATTGCCGCATACAGCGGTGCGCGGTGGGCAAGCGCCTTGGCATAGGCATGACGCACAAAGGCATCTGGGTCAACGTCATCGGCCAAAAGATTGTTTTCGTTTAGATAAGACTGCCAAAGCCCGAGCAGGAAATCGGGTTGATAATACATCGGCTTGGGCGCGCGGTCAAAGCGACGGATCAGTTCCGCCGTATGGTCATCGGACCCTTCGATCCACACCATGAGCGTGTGGGCCGACAGGCTCTTCAACACCTCGTCATTGGGGTCGGCGGGGTCGACGACCTCGCAGATGGAGCCGCCGGTATCGCAGATGAAATTGTGATAGCCGTAAAGGTCACGCGCGCGTGCGATGAAACTGGGCGTATCGAGAAGGGCATTGATTTCGGCCCGGCGATGAAGCGCCTGACGTCGCATGTATTCGTCGAACGGCAGACCGCCGCGCCCGGGGTCGCCCGGTTTGCCCAGAAACGTGGACAGCGGCGCGAGGTTATCGAAGGTGATGTTGGACCCGATATAGATGCTGTCGGAGCGCAGCAGTTCCGCCAGAAACGGAACCTGCATCGCCTGTCGTTTGAGGTTATCGGCGATGTGTTCGCCCATGTAGGCGGTCCCGATGCGGTAATCGATGGAGTAGTGGAACCAATCGCCCTGATCGCGCAGCATGTTGGCCAGATGGGTTTTTCCCAGCCCCGACATGCCAAAGACGAGAACGCGCTTTTCGGGTGCGTCCAGCCAGGATTGCGGGGTGTCATAGATCAGGCTCATGGCACGATGCTTGCCACGTCAGGGCGGTGCGTGGCAAGCAAGATCAATATGTTAGCGCAGGCGGATCGCCGGATTTTCCCGGCGGTCACGGTTTTGAGCGCGCGACCAGGTCACGCCGCCAGCCGTCTGATTCGCGCAAGGACGCGACCATCAAGGATCACAAGCCCGGTGGACAGAAGCGCGAAGCCTGCGAAGGCATTGGGCGCCAGCCGTTCCCCCAGCACCAGCCACCCCAGCAAGATGGCGATCGGAGGGATCAACAGCGTGACCAACATGGCATTGCCGCTGCCGGCCATCGCCAGCACACGGTAATACAGCAGATAGGCGATGGCGGTTCCGCCGACCGCGAAATACGTGATGGCGGCGTAGGTCTGGGGCAAGACGGGCAGGGATGGCGCGCCGTCGACGGCGTAGGCGAGCGGCAGCATGATGAGCGTCGAGCCCGTCAGCATGCCAGCGGCGGCCACCTGTGGCGGCAGGCCGCGCAAAGTGGTGCGCGCCCAGACAGCGGCGCAGGCATAGCTGAGGGTGCCGCCGATGACGGCCAGTTGGGCAAGCGAGCGGACATCGAAGCCGCGCAGCGCATCCAGCCCGATGGCCACGGCCACGCCAGCAAACGCGACGGTCACGCCAATGGCCTTGCGCGCCGTCAGACGTTCGTCTGCAAACGCCATCGCGGCAACCAGCACGGCGAAGATCGCGGCCGTCGCGTTGAAGATGGAGGTCAGGCCGGTTTCGATGAACTGCTGCCCCCATGCCATCAGGGTGAAGGGAATGACGTTGTTCAAAAGCCCCATGATCAGAAACGCGCCCCAGATCCGGGGGTCTTTTGGCAGGGGCAGACGGCGCAGGGCCACATAGGCCCACAAGATCAAGCAAGCCCAAAACACCCGATGTGCGACCAAGGTGAATACCGGCACCTCGGTCAGGGCCAGTTTGATGGCAAGAAACGACGCGCCCCAGATGCCACCGAGCAGCAGCATTTCGGCCCATGCACGCGTGGATACGGTGGTTTGGTTCATGGGGCCAGATGTAGCGATGCGCGCCGCCGCGTGCGACCCGGAAGTTGCGCAAAAGAAAAACCCCCGCCGGGATGGGCGGGGGTTTTGAAAATCAGATCAGGCGCGATCAGTTCAGAACTGATATCCGAACCGGACACCAACGGCGACGGCGTCATTGTCCGCGAACGAGCTTGTAAAGCCGCCACCCAATTGGGTTTCAGCATCGCCCACCATGATGTAGCGCACACCGCCGGCGATGGTGAAGTTGTTCTGCGCATATTCCGCCCCAAGGCTGACGGAGGTGAAGCCATCGGTCGGCCCGAGGTTGCCCACGAAGCCGCCTTGCGGCGTGTCGTATGCGACAGTCGCGGATACGGACCAGTTTTCATTCAGGCGACGGCCGACACCCAGCGTGTAGGTCCAGACATCGGAATTGTATTCAACAAGGTTGCCAGCGGGATAGCCACCCGGCGTGATTCTGAAACCATCCCAGTTGGTCCAGCGAACGGAGCCGAAAAGCAGCGTATCGGCGGCAATGCCGGATTGCGCTTCGAGCAAGACAGACTGCGGCAGCGTGATGTCGAATGCGTTTGCCGTGACCGGCACGGCAGCGGGTGCCACGCCTCCACCTAAGACGGCGCCTTCTGTGCCCGACAGGCTCAGGTCAACTTCGCTGAAATAGGTCAGGGCGACGCGCATCGCGATATCGGGGCGCTCATAGGCCGCGCCAACCATATAGCCCAAGCCATAGTCGCTTTCGGTGTTCAGGCGGTAGGAAAAGTTGCCAGCAACGTTGACGTACACATCACCGGTGGCCTGAACGGCACGAATACCGCCGTAGACCGACATGTTGTTGGCCGTCTCGTAGCGCAAGATCGCCGTCATCTGACGCGATTCCAGCTCGGCAAAGGACGTGGCGAAGATATAGCCGGTTCCGCCGGGGTAGCTGACGTTTGCGCCGATCGGTTCATCGATCACGAAGGCGAAGGACAGTTGGTCGGTGATGTCCTGACGGTAGCTGAGCGTGGCGAAGTTATACGTCGGGGTGACATCGCCCGAACCTGCGCCCAGTCCCGTGCCGGACACTGCGGGGTCGACGTGGCCAAAGCTCAGTTCGGCATAGGTGCCTTCTTCGAACAAGATGCCGGTGGTGAATTGGTTGCGATCGATCCCGCCGGCGTTTGCCGCTGCGGTGGTCGCGATCAATGCCGCAGCTGCGGCAGTAAAGTGGTTCATGGAATGTCCTCCCCGACACTGTCCCGTAAAATCCCCTGAGCAGGGCTTAGGCAGTAAACGGCCCAATCGGTCAATTATTCCGCAACGTAAAGGCGGCACCGGTACCCGCTGACACGAATAATTGTGTCAGTTTTGCTACAGTTGGGCGGCATCAAGCCGGGCCGCGCGGCCGTATGGCGCGGCGATCGCCAAGAATGTTGATGTAGTTGGCCCCAAAGATAAGGACAGCGCCGGCGAAAACGCTGATCAGCAGCGGCTCGCCATAGATCAGCATGCCCACCACGGCGATGGCGGGCAGGCGGATGAAATCCATCGGCATGACGACCGACGCCGGGGCAATCGACAGGGCCTTGGTAAGACATGTGTGCGCCACGAGGCCGGCCACGCCGATCAAGGCCAGCCAAGGGGCGGTGGCGGCCGAGGGCAGCGCCAGCCCACCCATCGCCAGCGACACGGCAAGCCCCATCACCAGTTGCATCGCCGTCAGGTAGAACAAGATGCAGGTGATGGTCTCGGTCCGGGTCAGAAACTTGGTGAAGATGGCGGTCGAGGCGAAGAACACCGCCGCCAGCGCCGCCGCGCCCATACCCAGGGACAATGGCGCACTGCCCGGCTGCACCACGATAAGGATGCCGATGAAGCCCATCACACCGGCCATGACCTTGGTCACGGTCAGACGTTCGCCCAGAAAGACCGCCGCCAGCATGATCACCCAGAGCGGTGAGGTGAATTCCAGCGCAAAGACCTGCGCAAGGGGGACCACGGTGATGGCGTAGAACCACAGGTTCTGGCCGGTGAAGTGGGCGAGGTTGCGCGCCGTATGCAGGCCAAGGTTGCGGCGGGTGATCTGAGGCAGAGTTCCGGCAGCCTTTGCCACGCCCAGCACGATGATCACGCCAACCAAGCTGCGGTAGGTCATGATTTCCCATGTCGCCAGTTCGAAGCTGACGGCCCGTCCGGCGATGGCCATGAGACTGAAGGACAAGATCGCGCCGATCATCCACAAGGAGGCCAACCCGGTTTGCGCGGGTGCGGGGGAGGATGTTTCGGAAGGTGTCATGGGGGTGTCAGCGTGCCTTTTTCACGGCGCCCGCAAGGATGAGGGGGGCCGTCTGAGGCATCAATGCCCATCTCGACGGCGAAGGGCAAGGTGCGGTCCGTCACGCGGCACGCTTACGCGGTCGCCGAGGCAATGGGGGACAGCGATCAGAAGCGCAGCCCGAGGCGCAGCGTTGCGGTGTTGGCGTCGCCTTCGTAGGTCAGGCCGCCTGCGTCGCCTTCCAGATCACGACCGGTGAAATCCGCCCCAAGGAAGAGACGTTCGTTGATGTTGTATTCCATGCCGATCCCATAGCTGAACCCTTCCAGATCGACACTGGTCGCGCCGTTGGTGGCATCGGCCATGGAATACCCGGCCGCCCCATAGACCATCAGCTGTTCACTGGCGGCAAAGCCCACGCGGGCGCGCAGGTCGATGACATTCTCGATCTCGGCCCCGCCGAGGCCAATTGCATCCTGAAAAACCACGTAGCGCAATTCGCCACCGTAAACCAAGCTGCCGTTCTGGATGTTGTAGCCCGCAAACAGGCCGTAGCCGGACCCATCATCAAGGTCCAGATCGGTGGTCCCATCCTCGGTCAGCGAGGGCTGGAGAAGGCCGAATTCCAGACCGGCATAGGGTCCTTCAAAGGCCAGGGAAGGTGGTTCGGGTGCGATGACCACGGCGGCAGGCGGGGGCGTCGCGGTGCCACCGGCAAAGGCGATTGTCGCGGATGCGGCCACGATGGCGGCGGCACAAGAGGTGACACGAAGCATGATTATCCTCGTTCAGAAAGCATTGTGTTATTCTACACCAAAATCGCGCGCTTGGCCATGATGTTGACGGTGCCGGGGCCGGCGGCGGCGCCATGAAGCCGGAGCGGAGGGGGCAAGGACGGTGATCTAGAGCCCCTTGGCCTTGGCGGCGTTCCACAGCATGTCCATCTCGGTCAGGTCGCTGTCTTCGGGGCGCTTGCCCTGCATCGCCAGCGTGGCCTCGATATCCGCGAAACGCCGGATGAACTTGGCATTGGCTGCGCGGAGTGCCGTTTCAGGGTCGACCTTGAGGTGGCGGGCAAGATTGGCCATTACAAAAAGCAGGTCCCCCATTTCCTCGGCGATCTTGTCTTGGGGGAGCGTATCGCGGGCTTCGGCCAATTCGCGGGCCTCTTCGGCGATCTTGTCCACGACCATGCCGATCTGGGGCCAATCGAAACCGACGCGTGCGGCGCGTTTTTGCAGTTTTTCGGCGCGCATCAAGGCAGGCAGGCCAAGGGCTACATCATCCAGAACGCCACCGCGCGCCTTTGCGGTCCGTTCGGCGGCCTTGACCGTTTCCCAATCCTCGACCTGCTGATCGGCGGATTTGGCGTTGGATTCGTCGCCGAACACATGGGGATGCCGCGCCACCATCTTGTCGGCAATCGCGGTGGCCACATCGTCAAAGGTGAAATGTCCGGCCTCGGCCGCCATTTGGGCGTGAAAGACGGACTGGAACAGCAGATCGCCCAGTTCACCCTTCAACTCATCCCACGCTTGGCGTTCGATGGCGTCGGCGACTTCATAGGCCTCCTCGATGGTGTAGGGGGCGATGGTGGCAAAGGTTTGTTCCACATCCCACGGGCAGCCGCGTTCAGGGTCGCGCAGGCGGGCCATGATGGCCAGCAGGCGGTGCATCGGATCAGGTGTTGTCATGGGCTATCGGTGCCTTAGCCCGCGGCCTGAGGCAAGGGCCAATGCGGCGATTGCTGTTGGGGGCGCTAACGCAGCGTGCCGGGCCGCGCTGCCGCGTCACGTCTGGGTTTCGGGGCGCGCGCCTTGGGCGGCGTGTGCCCCACCCGGTCCGGTGTCAGATGCGGCGGGACGGGATCGGCCCAATCGTCGCCGAGGTCGGGGAAGATTGCGGCGATTTCAGCCACCGCATCGCGGCCAAGCATATCGCGTGCGCGCGGCCCCAACAGGAGCGTTTCAGACAGCGCCCCATTGGCCATGATCACGGCATGCTGGTCCAGAAGCAGATGGAAATAGGCAACGGGGCGATCGCCGCCAAGCTGGGTCACGCCCGGAACGCCGAGAAGCCTGAATGCGGGCACGAGGACTTCGCCGGTGGCGAACATGCGCCACACGACGGGCGAGGCCACGACCATGCGATGTTGTGGCGCCACCACCATGTCGTGGGCAGGCAGCCCGCCACCAAGCGCACCTTGCACGATGCAGATCGGGCGCAAGGTGGGATCGGCCTTGAGGTCTGCCGCTGAATAGTCGCGCCGCCCGATCCAGCGCAGCGGCTGAAACCCGTGGTCCTTGGTCCAGATCAGCAGCCCCGGGCGCAGCGTTTCCACGGCCCGGTTGCCCAGTGAGGTGGCAATGCGGGTGCCTTCGGCGAAGCAGACGGGGCCGACGATATCGTGGGAGTGCCCGGTCGCTTGAGACAGTTGGGCGTTTGGCGCATCGCCGGACCTTGTGTCAAGGTTCAGGTCGACCGTTCCGGGGAAATCGGCGGGCAGGGGGTGTTGACGCGCCGGGTGCCTGTTCGTGACGGTCACGTATTCGCCGGTCTGGGTGGCGACCAGATATATGGTATCGACATCATCCGCGTCGTTACGATGGGCGGGGCGCGTGCGGTCGCGGGGGGCCGCGACGGTGACGGTTGCGCCGGGGCCGATGGTGTCGCCCGCGCCGAATGCGTGAAGCAAGCCGCGCTCAGCGCTCCATATCTGAATGCGATCGAGGCTGACGGTGTCGGCGGTCCCATTCCGAAGTGCGAGTAGAGCGCCGGGTTTGGTCGCGTCGGCATCGGGAGCGGTGTCAATGAAAGGCAGCCCTGCGGTGTCTGCCGCGCGCGCACTGACATGCAAGCCGTTGGAGAGTTTCACCGCCATGGCGACAATCTGTACGCATCAATATGGCGAGAATTAGGCGAATTGTGGCGTCTGGCCGCAAAAACGGACCGTTTTTATCGTATTGTGCCTGTTTCGGGCGCTAATGTTTTTCCGCGCGCAGGTAACTGCGCATGCCGTAAAGCAGTGGGCCGCCTTCGGGCGCAGTCACCACCTTGTCGACCGCGCCGATGCATATGTGATGCGTGCCGTGGCGTTCCGCCGACAGCAACTGACAGTCGAAACTGACCAGCGCACCGATAAGGCGCGGCGCGCCCGAGGGCATGATCTCGATTTCGCAGGCGTTGAACTTGTCGCCACCCGGCGCGGGAAGGCGGGACGAAAATATGTCGGCCACATCCTTTTGGTCGATGCGAAGGACGTTGATGCAGAAGCACCCGTTTTGCAGCACCTGCTGAAGGGTGGATGAGGCGGCGTTGAGGCAGGTCAACATCGTGGGACGTTCGCCATCGGCCGAGATCGAGGTCATGGCGGACACAGTCACGCCGCCCCGACCTGCGGGTCCATCGGTGGTCACGACCGAAACCGAGGCCGCGGCACGGCTCATCCCTTCGACGAAGGCATCGCGGAGGGTTTGGGTCTGCTCGTTCATGGGGGCGGCCTTTGTTCGTGCGTCGGGACAACCAATGCCCGGTGCAGCATGTAGGCGCAAGGGCAGGCCTGTCACCCCGTCCGGCTTGCGTTTTTTTCCGCGCCGCGCCAGAGGTTGGTCAAGGATGGAGAGGATGCACCATGGCGCTGGAAGATGCGAAGTCACAGGTCGATCAGGCGTTTACCCGCGACGACCTGCGTGGTTTGAGCTTTGAGAACGCCTTTGCGGGCGCGCCCAGTTTTCTGCGCCGCCGCTATACCAAGGACCTGACCGGGGTCGATGTGGCGGTAACGGGAATTCCGTTCGATCAGGCGGTGACGAACCGCCCCGGCACGCGCTTGGGGCCAAGGGCGATCCGCGAGGCCTCGGCCTTGCAGGCGTTTGACCCGCCTTATGGATGGGATGGTTATTCGCCATTGGAGGCACTGGCGATCGCGGATTATGGCGATATGGCTTTGGATTATGCGTTCACCGCCGACGTGCCCGCCCGGATCGAGGCGCATATCGCGGGTATTTTGAATGCGGGTGCTGCGGCCATAACGCTGGGCGGCGATCATTCGATTACCCTGCCGATCCTGCGCGCCCATGTGGCCAAATACGGCCCCATGGCGTTGATCCAAGTGGATGCGCACACTGATACTTGGGTGGATGACGATCCGAAGCGGATTGATCACGGGACGTTTTGCTACACCGCGGTGAAGGAAGGCCTGATTGATGTGGCGCGGTCGGCGCATGTGGGCATCCGCACCGTGGTGGCGGATAATCTGGGCATCCGGATTTGCGATGCAGCCGAGGTGCACAGGCGCGGGGCGCTGGCGGTGGCCGACGACCTGCGCGCGCTGGCCGGTAACGCGCCGGTCTACCTGAGTTTTGACATCGACGGGTTGGATCCCGCTTTTGCGCCCGGCACCGGCACGCCGGTCTGGGGCGGGCTTAGTTCGGCGCAGGCGGCGACATTCCTGCGCGGACTTGCCGGCATCAACCTGATCGGGGGCGATGTGGTGGAGGTGTCGCCGCCGTTTGATCATGCGGCGATAACATCGGTTGCGGCAGCGCATGTGGCGATGGAATTGTTGTGCCTGTGGGGCTGGACGCGGCGCCGGGACTGATCTGGGCGAAGGGCACTGGCACGACTCGGACCAAACGCTTATGTACGCCGCTAAGACGGGGAACGGAGACCGCCATGTCCGGACGGCGCAGCAGACTATCGGAGGCCCGCGGTGTCGCGCGCGAGATCAGCTATGCGTCATCGGCCGCATCGCGGAGCGGTCGCGCCCTGATCCGGGCGATGGAGAACGCGACGGGCCGGATCGGCCTGATCCGCACCGCCGAAGGCTATGACGACGAGGTCCGCAAGGGGCGCGATTTCTGGCAGGTGATGGTGGAACGCTACCGCCTGAAGCTGGAAGTGACGGGCGGCAGCCTTGCGAATATCCCGTCGGAAGGCCCGGTCATCGCGATTGCAAACCACCCCTACGGCATTCTGGATGGCCTGATGCTGGGCCATATCCTGAGCGAAGCGCGCGGCGATTTCCGGATTCTGGCGCACCGGGTATTCCGCAAGGCAGAGGATCTGGAACGGATCATTCTGCCGGTCAGCTTTGACGAGACCAAAGAGGCCGTGGCCCTGAACATCGAAACCCGCAAGACCGCGCTGGCCTATCTGGCTGCGGGCGGGGTTGTTGGCATTTTTCCGGGCGGTACGGTGTCGACTGCGGCCAAGCCGTTTGGTCGGCCTATGGATCCGGGGTGGCGCAGTTTCACGGCGCGGATGATCATCAAGAGCAACGCCGCCGTTGTCCCAATCTACTTCGAGGGCCACAACTCGCGCCTCTTCCAGTTAATGAGCCATCTGCATTCGACCTTGCGGATGGGCCTGTTGATCAAGGAGTTTCGGGCACGGATCAATTCGCCGGTGCGGGTTGTGATCGGGACACCGATCCCGCGCGAGGAGTTGATGCAATTCGCGGGCGACACCAAGGCAATGATGGAATTCCTGCGCGAACGGACCTATGCCTTGAACCCCAACGCCAGCGGCAAGGCCGAACTGGGTTTCGAGTTCGAGGAAAAGCACGGTGGCAAGCCGCGCGGCAATCTACGGGAAAGATACTGACCATGGCGGTGGGGATTTTTGACAGCGGGCTGGGCGGGTTGACGGTGCTGGATGCCGTGACCAAGCGCCTGCCGGACCTGCCGGTTGTCTATTTCGGTGACAACGCGAATGCGCCTTACGGGGTGCGCGATGCCGATGACATCTATGACCTGACGACGGCCGGGGTGCAGCGGCTGTTTGATGCGGGGTGCGATCTGGTGATTCTGGCATGCAACACCGCCAGCGCCGCCGCGTTGCGCCGCATGCAGGAGGGTTGGGTGCCCGAAGGCAAGCGGGTGCTGGGCGTGTTCGTGCCGTTGATCGAGGCGCTGACCGAGCGGCAGTGGGGCGATAACTCTCCTCCGCGCGAGGTTGCGGTGAAGCATGTGGCCCTGTTTGCCACGCCGACCACCGTCAGCAGCCGGGCGTTCCAGCGCGAACTGGCGTTTCGCGCCATCGGCGTCGACGTCGAGGCCCAGCCCTGCGGTGGGGTGGTCGACGCGATCGAGATGGGTGACATGATTTTGGCCGAGGCGCTGGTCACCAGCCACGTCGAGGCGTTGAAACGTCGGATGCCCAAGCCCGAGGCCGCCGTTCTGGGATGCACGCACTATCCTTTGGTGGAAGAGGTGTTCCGGGCCGCCCTTGGGCCGGATGTTGCGGTCTATTCGCAGCCTGATCTGGTCGCGGCGTCATTGGACGATTATCTGACCCGGCATCCCGAACGAAAGGGCCCGGGTCAGGACAGTCAGTTTCTGACCACTGGAAACCCAAAGTCGGTGTCCAACAAGGCGACGCAATTCTTGCGCCGAAAGATCGAATTTCAGTCGGCCGATCTTTGATTTATCAATTTCTTACGCTACGGAGTTAATGTCATGTCCCATAAAGTCGCAATCCTTGGCGCGTCTGGCTACACGGGTGCGGAGCTTGTGCGACTGATCTCGACCCATCCCGATATGGAGATCGCGGCCCTGACCGGGGATCGTAAGGCCGGAATGGGCATGGGAGAGGTTTTCCCCTTTCTGAGGCATCTGGACCTGCCGCCGCTGTGCCGGATCGAGGAGGTTGATTTCGCGACGATCGATCTGGCATTCTGCGCCTTGCCACACGCCACTTCGCAGAATGTTATCAAGGCATTGCCGAGTGACCTTAAGGTTATTGACCTGTCAGCGGATTTTCGTCTGCGTGATGGGGCCGTCTATCGGAAATGGTATGGCAAGGAGCATGATGCGCCGGAGCTTCAGGCGGTGGCGGTATACGGCCTGACGGAGTTCTATCGCGATGAGATCCGCGCCGCGCGGCTTGTGGCGGGGACCGGGTGCAATGCGGCGACCGGGCAGTATGCGTTGCGCCCGTTGATCAGTGCCGGGGTGATCGACCTTGATGAGATCATCATCAACCTGATCACCGGAGTTTCCGGCGCGGGGCGGTCGTTGAAGGAAAACCTGCTGCATGCGGAGTTGTCCGAGGGAACGAACGCCTATGCGATCGGGGGCACGCATCGGCATCTGGCCGAGTTCGATCAGGAGTTCAGCTTGTTGGCGGGTCGCAAGGTAGAGGTGCAGTTCACCCCGCATCTGGCGCCGATGAACCGGGGCATTCTGGGGAACGTCTATGTGCAGGGCGATGGCAGGCAGGTCTATGACACGCTTGCCGCTGCGTATGCGGGTGAGCCGTTTATCCAGATGCTGCCATTTGGCGCAGCACCATCGACACATGATGTGCGCGGCTCTAACTATGTACATGTGGGTGTGGCATCGGATCGGCGGCCCGGACGGGCGCAGGTGTTTGTGGCGCTGGATAACCTGACCAAGGGATCTTCGGGGCAGGCGTTGCAGAATGCGAACCTGATGCTGGGTATCGAAGAGACGACGGGTCTGCGGTTGGCGCCGCTGTTCCCCTAGGAGGATGAGATGCGCGGATTGAAGAAGCAAAGGCGAATTCAGATCGTGATGCTGGCCATTGTGGCGCTGGCGTTTTCGGCGGGCCTGATCGGGTATGCGATGCGCGACGGGATCAACTTTTTCCGCGCGCCCAGTGACGTGGCAGATGCGCCGCCCCCACCGACCGAGGTTTTTCGGATTGGCGGATTGGTGGCCGAAGGCACGTTGCTTCGCGGTCAGGGTGAGACGATCACCTTTGAGGTCACTGATGGCGGCGCAAGCATTCCGGTCAGTTATACCGGCGTGCTGCCCGACCTGTTCGGCGAGGGCGAGGGGATGGTTGGCACCGGTTCCTACGTCGATGGCGTGTTTTTGGCGACCGAGATACTGGCCCGCCATGACGAGACCTATATGCCCGCCGAGGTGATCGAGGCCCTGCAGGCACAGGGTGTCTATCAGGCACCCGACAGTTGATTTCGCCGCTGGCCTGATCGGCCGGCGCAATTTAAGCGAATTTTAGGAAAGCTGTGTTTGTCTGCAAGGCTCAGGACCACTTGAGCATGGAGGACGAACCATGCAGTCGGTTCGTGATATTGCAGAAGACATCGTTGGCCGCGAAGGCGGATTTGTGAATGATCCCGACGATCCCGGCGGGGCCACGAATTACGGTGTGACCATTCATACGATGCGGCGGCTGGGGCTGGATCTGGACCGTGATGGCGATGTGGATGTGGCGGATGTGCAGGCCTTGGACCGGGCACAGGCCATCGCGATATTTATCGAACATTATTTTGATGTTCCGGGGATTGGCGGATTGCCCGAACCCCTGCAGCCATCGGTGTTCGACATGTATGTCAACGCCGGCTCCAATGCGGTGCGCATCTTGCAGCGGCTGTTGCGGGATATGGGGCTGGATATCGCGGTGGATGGCGCGATCGGGCCGCAAACCCTGCGCGCGGCCCATGCCGCGAATGACCAAGCGCGGGGTCATCTTGTTGATGCCTACGGGATCGCGCGGCGGAATTACTATTACCGGATCGGGGACGGCAGGCCGGCCAGTCGCAAATATGCGCGCAGGCGCGATGGCGGCAAGGGCGGCTGGATCGTGCGGGCGGAAGAATTCATGTCGCCGCGTTACCACCTGAGCCTTGAAGCACATCGTGAAAGGATCGCGGCATGGGATTGATCGCGCGCGTGGGCGAGGCCGCCAACCAGATAGGCGGTGCAGTGGAGGGGGTGAGCGAGGTGTTTGTTCCCAATGCCACAAGGGCGATGGAGTTGGGCGCAGAGGCACACCGCGCGGCCTTGCAGACGGCGGCGGCCGAGTTCGAATTCGCGGGCACCGGTTGGTTTGATCGGGGTATCAACGGGTTGAACCGGATACCGCGCCCGATGCTGGCGCTTGGGACACTTGGCCTGTTCATCTACGCGATGGTGGATCCGGTGGGGTTTTCGCGCCGGATGGTCGGTTTGGCAGAGGTGCCGGACCCGTTGTGGTGGCTGTTGGGGGCTATTGTCAGTTTCTACTTCGGGGCGCGCGAAATGCATTATCTGCGCGCGCCGCGTGCACCGCGTGAACCGCGTCTGACGCGCGATCTATTGGCCCGCGATGCGGAAACGACAGCGCATGATGTCGATGATAACCCGGCCATCGCCGCGTGGCGCGCCGATAGCGAACCTGATCGCGCGCGCTGATATCCGTGCCCCGGCGTCACGGGGTTGATTGGACCGGCCCGCGCGGGCCGGTCTTGTGATGTTGTGCGGATACACCCGAACGGATGAGCGCCGCCGTGATCCGCACGAAAGGTCGCGCGCAACGACTTGCGGGGGCTGGACCTAAAGCCCGAGGTCGGCGCGATCGGCCACCCCGATATCCCAGTAAAGCCCTGTCATCAGCGCGACGGCGTCGGGAAAGATCGCGGCGGGCAGGTGTTCGTCGGGCGCGTGTTGGGAACAGCCCGGATAGGAATGCGGCACCCAGACGGCGGGTAAGCCAAGCGTATCGGTGAAAATGTCATTGGGGAGCGAACCGCCAAGCGAGGGCAGCACCACGGGCGCGCGATCGGCGGTGGTGCGCAAGGACCGTGCGACGAACTTGGCGAAGGGATGATCAACCGGGGTCTGGCTTGCCTTGAAGGCGACATCGGTTGTCGAAATCTCCACGTGGGCAAAGCCCGCCGCATCAAGGTGGCGACGCAGGGCAGGGACGATATTGTCGGGATCAACGCCCACGACATAGCGCAATTGCACCCATGCATGTGCCTCGGGCGGGATGGCGTTGACCGGATGTTCTGGCGTGCCACAGGTAAAGGCAAGGATTTCCGCCGATGACCACGCATGCACCCGTTCCGCAGGCGTCAAACCGGGCGCGCCCCAGCCGGCGTCAACCTCGCCGCCGCATGGGGTGAGGCCATTGAGCGCGGCGCGGGCCGCTGCCGGAACGCTTCCCGGTGTCCAGGCAGGGATCAGCACCTCTCCGGTCTGGCTTGAAATGCTTGCCAGAGCATGGGCCAGCTCCAAGCCCGGATTGGCCAGCGCACCGCCAAAATTCCCCGAGTGCCGGCCGCCCGTGCGGCGGTGGATCGAGAGTTTCAGGTTCATACCGCCGCGTGCGCCCAAAAACATCGTGGGCGTGTCGGCGGACAGGCGCGGGCCATCTGAGGACAGGAACAGATCGGCGTTCAAGTCGTGTTTCAGCTTTTCGCACAACGCCCCGAGGCCGGGGGAGCCGATCTCTTCGCCCATTTCGACGATGATGTGGGCGTTGAATCCCAAGGCACCGCGCGCGGCGATCACTTCGGCCAAGGCGGTGATGTTGACCAGATACTGGCCCTTGTTGTCCGCGATGCCGCGCCCGAACCACAGGTCGCCAACTTCGGTCAGGGCCCACGGGTCAAGATCGTCGCGCCAGCGGCCTACCATCCCCGGAACGGTATCGCCATGCGCGTAGCCCAGAACAGTGGGCAGCGCCGGGTCTTCGACACGGGACGCCAGAAGGAAAGGAAATCCGTCCTGCTCCAGCCGCCGACAGGCAAAGCCAAGGGCGGCTATGTCCGCAGTGATGTGGTCAAGATATGCCGCCAGCGCATCGGACGCCCCCGGCGCGGTGGCATCCGTGGGGTAGCCGATCAGCGCGGCCAGCGCCGCACGAAAGGCGGGCGAGGCGGCCTTGGCCGCGGCGGCATGGATGGCGGTGGCGCGGTCGGTCATGTGCGGGCCTTTCACAAACGGGGACGGGGTAAGTGAGCAGCGGCATCGGACCGCGTCAAGAGCCGCATCACCGTTGGGTGTGCGGCGGCCAGCATGCCGAAGGTATCACCCGAGGTATGTTCACGGGTCAGGCAGCGACCGCGAACCCCTGATCTGGTCGCTGGACCTGCGGCCCACGAATTGATTTATGGAGTCGCCTCGGCCGAAACTGCACGATTTTCAGCCCGGTGCTGTCGGCAGTTTCGGCTCCGTACCGACCTCAGGCCCGTTTGATCAAACGGATCAAGAACAGCAAGATCACCGCCCCGATAGTGGCGTGGATGATCGCACCTGCAATGCCGCTGCCGATACTCAGACCCAATCGCGGGAAAATCAAACCAG
>JAFMHK010000047.1 GCA_017854585.1 Paracoccaceae bacterium | reverse complement strand
GCTATAACGCTGGATTCACACAGGGAATCCCTGAACGGATCTGTGCAACAAAGCCTTTTCACATCAAACGCGAGTGGGTACGTAAAGTATAATATCGCCCTAAGTTTTGCTGACAATCGAGCCTGTCACAACCCGAGGTGCCGCGATGCCTGAACCTGACCCGCACAGCCTATGGATTGACGACCACGACCCGCAAAATGCGCGCGTGTCGTGGCAGGCGTATTTCTGGACAGGTAACAACGGAAACCGAAAGGCGTGGGCCGTTGCCATACTGCGCCGCCTTGGACGTTGCACATGGCGTTGCCGCTGGTGCCGCGACGACCTGCCCGCCTATCTGAGGGCCGATGCGCTCTATTGCAGGGAATCGTGCCGCAAGCAGGCTGCGCGGAAGCGGCGCGCCGCTAGGTCCGAGTGCGCCGGTTCCGAATGGGCAAAGAGACCACCGCATATCGCTTAGGCCAAGGCTCTCCAATCACATCGGCTAAGCGTTTTTTCTTTATGGGGTTGATTGTGGGGTAAGGGCCAAGAAATTGAAATTTATTCAATAAAATCAATAAGCAGTGGCGGAGAGACAGGGATTCGAACCCTGGGAACCCTTTCAGGCTCAACGGTTTTCGAGACCGCCCCGTTCGACCACTCCGGCACCTCTCCGCGCTTTTTGGGGGTCGTGAGGCGGTCAGATACCCAGCCTTTGGCGGGCGCGCAAGGGGGGGAATGACGGGAAATGCAGCTTTCCGGATCGCGAGGCTCCGCTCACATCATTGGGAAGGGCGGTCTGCCCGCTGGTATTTCCCGTAGCATCAGCCCATCTAAAAGGGCAACAAGCCCATAACCGTTGGAGGTTTCATGTTGCGCGCCCCGTTTCTGGCCATCACCCTTGCCCTGCCGTTCAGTCTTGGCATGCCCGCAGCCCTTGTGGCCCAAACCCCGGTTCAGGGCGTGCAAGGCAGCGTCCTTGCACAGCAATCGCCCGATGTGTTCGCCGTGATGCAGGCGTTGCAGTTGTATGACCTGATGGCTGTCTTGTCCGACGAAGGCATTGCCGCCGCGACCGATCTGGAGGCGGATATGTTTCCCGGACAGGGCGGCGCTGCATGGCAGGCGGTCGTGCATGGCATCTATTCCACCGATCAATTGATCGCGGACATGGAAGCGGCCTTGCCTGTCGACGCCTTCACGCCCGAGATGCTGGTCACGTTGACCGACTATTTCACGTCCGACGTCGGTGTCCGCATTGCGCAGGCTGAACTTGAGACGCGACGGGCCTTTGCGCAGCCCGGCGTCGAGGACATGGCCAACGCGATCCATGCAGAGCGCCGCGCCGCCGGTGACCCGCGACTGGATATGCTGGCGACGTTCATTGCGGTGAACGACCTGCTGGAACGCAATGTCGTGGGCGCACTGAATTCCAACTTTGCGTTCTACCGTGGGCTGTCGGATGGCAACGCCTTTGCGGTCGAGATGCCCGAGGACCTGATACTGGCGGAAGTTTGGGGTCAGGAGCCGCAGATCCGCGCGGATGCGGAGGAATGGCTCTATTCCTTTCAACTGATGGCCTATGACGATCTGACCGACCCCGAACTGCAATCCTACATCGATCTGTCGCTGACGCCTGCCGGTCAGGTTTTGAACACGGCCCTGTTTACCGCGTTTGATGCGGTGTTCGACCGGATCAGTTATGAACTGGGTCAGGCGGCGGCCGTTTTCGTGGCGGGCGAAGAGACCTGAGGCCCAGACGCCCATTTTGGGCCGGTCCTGCGGCGGGTTGGCCTTGACAGGACTGGGGGTTTAAGGCATTCGCAGGCCTCTATCGCCGCCCCGGGTGACTCGGGCGGCGATGTATATTGGCACAAACGTCCCCAAAGGGGCGCGCAGTCTGCGGTTCAGGGTAATCCTTGAGCAAACGCCCCGGAACGACCGGGGGACCAAAAGGCGCGGTAGATAAAGGAAAAGACCCATGTTCGCGGTCCTGAAGACAGGCGGCAAGCAATACAAGGTGCAGGCGGGTGACGTTCTGCGCGTAGAAAAGCTGGCTGCGGCGGCGGGTGATACCGTCCAATTCAACGAGATTTTGATGCTGGGCGGTGACAACACCGTTCTTGGCACCCCACAGATCGACGGCGCGGCTGTGCAGGCCACCGTGATCGACCAGATCAAGGGCGAAAAGCTGATCCACTTCGTCAAGCGTCGGCGGAAGCATTCGTCGAAGCGGACCAAGGGGCACCGTCAGCAGCTGACCCTGTTGCGCGTCACCGACATTCTGGCCTCGGGTGCCGATCAGTCCGGTGTCATGGCCGCGATTGGTGCGGGCTCGGTGTCGGCATCCGCGGTGGCTGCTGCAGCCCCCGCACCGAAAGCCGCGAAAGCGCCGAAAAAGGACGCTACCAAGGCAGCACCTGCAGCCGGCGGTGACGATCTGAAACAGCTGTCGGGTGTTGGCCCTGCACTGGAAAAGAAACTGCACGCAGCGGACGTGACAACCTTTGCACAGATTGCTGCATGGGGCGCCGACGATATCGCGGCAATGGATGAGAAACTGTCGTTCAAGGGCCGGATCGAGCGTGAAGGCTGGGTCGAGCAGGCCAAGAAACTGGCTCAAGGTTAAGGAGAGACACACATGGCACATAAAAAAGCAGGTGGTTCCTCCCGCAACGGCCGCGATAGCGCGGGCCGCCGGTTGGGCGTGAAGAAATTTGGTGGCGAAGCCGTCATTCCGGGCAACATCATCGTGCGTCAGCGCGGCACCAAGTGGTGGCCGGGCGTCGGTGTGGGCCTTGGCAAGGATCACACGATCTTTGCAATGGAAGAAGGTCACGTGACCTTTGCAAAGGGCTTCAAGGGACGTACGTTCATTTCCGTTCTGCCGAAGGCAGAAGCGGCCGAGTAACGCCAGACCCTGGCAAGATTTCGTTAGGGGCCGGCGGAAACGCCGGCCCTTTGCCGTTTTTCCGCAGTCGACGGCGCGGATTGCACGCGTTGCAGTCGTGCTGCGCAGCGACCATGTGGAGAAGCCCCATCCCGTCGGGGAAGGACGCAGAATGAAACAGGAAACGATAATGGTGCAGGCGGCGATCGACGCACAGCGCATGATCTTGCGTCCCTTGCGGACGTCAGACCTTGGGTTGGTTGGCATGTATGCCGCCGACCGGCGGGTGGCCGAGATGACGACGACAATTCCGCACCCCCTGCCACCCGGTGTGATCGAGGCGTTGATTGTCCGCGCGCAGGCGGCGGACCGACGGGAATTCGTGTGGGCAATGGACGCGACCGCGTTCGGCGGCTCGGAGGTGCTTGGCCTGATCTCGCTTGAGCAGATGGACCGCGACCAGTCCGAAGTCGGATATTGGGTGGCGCCCGCGTTCTGGAACACGGGCATAGCCTCCGAGGCGGTCCGCGCCCTGATCGAGGCAAACCCCCTTGGCAACAAGACGATCTTTGCCAGCGTCTTTCAGGACAATCCCGGCAGCGCCCGGGTGCTGACCAACGCGGGGTTTGATTATCTGGGCGATGCTGAGGCGTTTTGCATTGCCCGAAACGCCACGGTCGCCACCTGGACCTATCTTAACCGGCTGGCCTAGGGTTTTTGTAATACGGCGGCGGTTTGGCAGGGCCACGATGTGTCATGTCAATTCCGCTACGCGACAATGATATCTCGGGAATGGCTTCAAGTTGGGCCGAGCGACCTGTCTGGCAACCACACGGCCTTGAGCCGCCGGTTCAGACAGGGTATCGCCGTCGCCAAAGCGCAAGGAACGGCACATGAAATTTCTTGATCTGACAAAGGTCTATATCCGCTCGGGTGGCGGCGGCGGCGGCGCGGTATCGTTCCGGCGCGAGAAGTTCATGGAATATGGCGGCCCTGATGGCGGCGATGGCGGCAATGGCGGCGACGTCTGGGCCGAGGCGGTCGATGGTCTGAACACCTTGATCGATTTCCGCTATCAGCAGCATTTCTTTGCCAAGTCGGGCCAGCCCGGAATGGGCAAGCAACGCACCGGGAAATCAGGCGACGACATCATCTTGCGGGTTCCCGCCGGCACCGAAATTCTGGAAGAGGATCAGGAAACGGTCATCGCCGACCTGACCAAGGTCGGGGAACGGGTGTTGCTGGCCCGAGGCGGCAACGGCGGTTTTGGCAACCTGCACTTCAAATCCGCGACCAATCAGGCCCCGCGCCGGGCCAATCCGGGGCAAGAGGGCGTCGAGCGGACCATCTGGCTGCGGCTGAAGCTGATCGCGGATGTCGGACTTTTGGGAATGCCCAACGCGGGCAAATCCACGTTTCTGGCGGCCACATCGAACGCCCGCCCAAAGATCGCGGATTATCCCTTTACGACTCTGGTGCCTAATCTGGGCGTCGTCGGTGTGGATAATACCGAATTCGTGGTGGCCGATATTCCCGGCCTGATCGAGGGCGCAAGCGAAGGCCGGGGGTTGGGCGACCTGTTCCTTGGCCATGTGGAACGCTGCGCGGTATTGCTGCATCTGATTGACGGAACAAGCGAAGATGTGGTGGCCGATTACAACACCATCATCGGCGAACTGGAGGCGTATGGCGGCGAACTGGCCGACAAGCCACGGGTGACGGTCCTGAACAAGATCGACGCGCTGGAGCCTGAAGAGTTGGCCGAAAAAGCCGCCGCGTTGGAAGATGTGGCCGGCCCGATCATGTTGATGTCGGGTGTGGCGCGAACGGGCGTGGTCGAAGTGCTGCGTATCCTGCGCTCCAAGATCGATGCGGACCGCCTGCGGATGCGTCAGGACCTTGAGGAGCCGGGACCTTGGCGGCCCTGACGCCCGATCTGCGCAACGCGCGCCGGCTTGTGGTCAAGATCGGCTCGGCCCTTTTGGTGGACCGGGGGAATGGCAATTTGCGCGCCGATTGGCTGCGCGGGCTGGCCGAGGATGTCAAACGGATCAAGGCGCGGGGGGCGGATGTTATCTTGGTGTCGTCCGGGTCCATCGCGTTGGGTCGGGGGGTGCTTGGGTTGGGGCTGGGCCCATTGTCACTGGATGAGGCGCAGGCCGCCGCGGCCGTTGGCCAGATACGGCTGGCGCGCGCCTATGAGGAAGTTCTGGCCCCCCACGGGATCACCGCCGCGCAGATCCTGCTGACGTTGGATGATAGCGGAGATCGGCGGCGTTATCTGAACACCCGCGCGACGTTCGGCACGCTGTTGGGTTTGGGGGCGGTCCCCATTGTCAACGAAAACGATACAATCGCCACCGATGAGATCCGATATGGCGACAATGATCGGCTTGCCGCCAACGTCGCAGTGATGGCGGGGGCGGATCAATGCGTGCTGCTGTCGGATGTGGATGGGTTCTATTCCGCCAATCCCACGCTTGATCCGACCGCGCGCCGCTATGACGTGATCAACACGATCACCCCGCAGATCGAGGCCATGGCGGGCGATGCCGGATCGGGCCTGTCCAAGGGGGGCATGAAAACCAAGGTTATGGCCGCCAAGACCGCAACGGCGGCTGGCTGTGCGATGGCGATCACGGCGGGGTTTGCAATGCGTCCGCTGTCGGCCATGGAAAACGGCGCGCCCTGCACGTGGTTTACCGCGAAGCTGGACCCGCAGACGGCCCGCAAGCAATGGATTTCCGCCATGAAATCGCGCGGCACGCTGATGCTGGACGCGGGCGCGGTGGCAGCGCTTGGTCGGGGAAAGTCGTTGTTGCCCGCCGGTGTCACGGGCATTGTAGGCAGCTTCAAGCGCGGTGATCCGGTCACGCTTTGCGGCCCTGACAACGCGCCACTTGGCACCGGGCTGTGCCGGTATGCGGCCGATGAAGCGCGCGCCATCGCGGGCCATCAATCGTCTGACATCGAACGAATTCTGGGCGAACCGGGGCGCGCGGCGCTGGTTCACCGGGACGACATGGCGCTGTAGCTTTCATCGCGGTTCAATTCCGCATAGTCTGAACGTTGATCCCCCGCATGAGGCCCCCGATGAGTGAGCTGGAACAGACCATTCCCGAGTTGATGGCCGATATCGGCGCGCGCGCCAAAGCCGCAGCCGCGGAATTGGCTTTTGCCGATCCCGCCGCGAAGCGCATTGCGCTGGAAACTGCGGCGGATGCCGTCTTGGCGCGCCGGGACGAGATCATCGACGCAAACGCGCGCGACACGGCCTACGGCCGGGAAAAGGGCTTGAGCGATGCGATGCTGGACCGGTTGATGTTGGACGGGGCCAGAATTGACGCGATCGTCAAGGGCCTGCGCGCCGTTGCCGGGCAGAAAGACCCGGTCGGTGAGGTGATTGCCGAATGGGATATGGACAGCGGCCTGCATATTCAACGCGTGCGCACGCCCTTGGGTGTCATCGGTGTGATCTATGAAAGCCGCCCGAACGTCACCGCGGACGCCGGTGCGCTGTGCCTCAAATCGGGGAACGCTGTCATCTTGCGAGGGGGATCGGAAAGCTATCATTCCGCCGGGGTGCTGGTTGAATGCCTGAAGGACGGGCTGCGCGCCGCGAACCTGCCCGAAGATGCGGTGCAGCGCGTGCCCACGCGTGACCGTGCGGCGGTGAAGGAACTGCTGACGATGACCGACACGGTCGATGTGATCGTGCCGCGCGGTGGCAAGGGGTTGGTCGGGTTGGTGCAGAAAGAAGCGCGGGTCCCCGTTTTTGCCCATCTTGAAGGGATCTGCCACATCTACATTGACGCGGCCGCCGACCCAGAAAAGGCGCTGCGGGTTGTCTTGAACGCCAAGACGCGCCGGACAGGCATCTGCGGGTCGGCCGAATGCCTGCTGATCCACCGTGACGTGGTGGATACGGTTGGTCAGGGCGTGATCAAGGCGCTGCTGGATGCGGGTGTCGAAGTCCGGGCGGACGCCACGCTGCAAGGCATCGCGGGAACGGTTGCCGCGTCCGACGATGATTGGGGGCGCGAGTTTCTGGACATGATCATCGCCGCCCGCGTCGTCGATGATATTGACGCGGCCATCGGGCATATCCGGCGCTACGGCTCCTCTCATACCGAGGCGATCATCACAGAAGATGACGCCGCCGCCGCGCGATTCTTTCAGCGGCTGGACAGTGCGATCTTGATGCGGAACGCTTCGACCCAGTTTGCCGATGGGGGCGAATTTGGCATGGGGGCCGAGATTGGCATTGCGACCGGCAAGATGCATGCGCGCGGCCCGGTCGGAGCCGAGCAACTGACAAGCTTCAAATACCTTGTCACAGGTGACGGCACGACCCGCGCCTGACGACGCAAGATCAGATTTCTCGAACGCGGCACGAAGGTCCTTTTGATAGGACTTGTGCCGCCTTTGGGACCGGTTAAACCAAGAATTTGAAATTCAGCCAGAAAGCCAGATCCCATGACCGATCGCCCCAACACCCCGCCGACAACACTTGTGCGCCGGACCGCGTTTCCGGGTAGCGTCAGCCGGGCGGTTGTCACGCCATTGCAGCCATCGGTCGTCTATGCCTCGCCATCGCCCGACGCGCTTGATGATCAGTATGAAGGCCGATCCAAGGGCTTTACCTATGCCCGTGAAGGGCACCCCAACGCCGAACTGCTGGCGCAAAAGATCGACATGCTGGAAGGCGCCGAGGGCGGATTGATGATGGGGTCCGGGATGGCGGCAGTCACCGCCGTGTTGATGGGCCTGATGGGGCAGGGCGATCATGTCGTGGGCGGCGATCAGCTTTATGGGCGTTCCCTGCGGTTGATGCATCAAGACCTGAAGCGGTTCGGCATTGCCACATCACTGGCGGACCCGACCGACGCGCAGGCCATTGCCGCGGCGATCCGGCCCGAGACCAAGATGATCCTGCTTGAAGTCGTGTCTAACCCCACCTTGCGGGTGGCCGACATGGTGGGGATTGCCAAGGTTGCCAAGGACGCAGGTGTGTTGTTGGTCGTGGACAACACCTTTACCACGCCCTTTGGCTATCGCCCGTTCGACCATGGGGCCGATGTGGTCATTCATTCCGTGACCAAGTTGCTGGCGGGGCATTCCGATGTGACGTTGGGCTATGTGTCGGTAAAAGACCCGTCACACCGCAAGCCGATCTACGATTTCGCGGTCACCACGGGCATGACGCCCAGCCCCTATGATTGCTGGCTGGCCGAGCGGGGGCTTTACACCTTCCCGCTCAGGTACGACCGGGCCGAGGCCAACGCGCGGGCGCTGGCCGATCATCTGGCAGGTTTGGCGGGCGTGTCGAAGGTGCTGTATACGGGGCGTGCGGATCACCCCGATCATGCCCGCGCGCAATCCCTGCTGCAGGGGCGCGATGGCAACATGGTCAGCTTCGTGATCGATGGCGGCCGCGCCGAGGCCAATCGCATGATCGAGGCGGTGCCGCAGCTTGCCTTTGCGCCGACGCTAGGCGATGTGGGGACCACGATCAGCCACCCGGCAAGTTCAAGCCACCGGGGCCTGACCGCAGAAGGGCGCGCAGCACTTGGAATTACCGAAGGGTTCTTTCGGGTGTCCGTGGGGATCGAAGACATCGATCTGCTCAAGGTTGATTTCAGTCAGGCGCTGGCAGCTATTTAGCAACGCTGCCATTCCACGGCGGACCCGTCGCGGACCAGATACAGACCGGCGGGCGAAGTCATCAGCATGACGCGCCCGCCATCATATCGCACGCCTTCGCCGTTGCAGGTGCTATCGAACAACATGGCGTTCATGCCCCGGACCGGAGTGGGGGTTGTCAGCGCGCAAGCATTCTCGGTCCCCACCAACATTCCGTCGCGGATACCCACAGCACCGCCATCTTGTCCTAATGCCCTGCAGTTCCAATCGGCGTATTCGGGATAGGCGGGGCGATACAGCCCCTCCAGCCGGGATAAAAGATCCTGCGCGGCAAGCGGCGCGGGGAACAAAAGCAGAGCAATCAACAAGGCAGGGCGCATCGTAACCTCCTCAATATCGGGGAACGTGATGGGTTGGGTGCAACACGGCAACATATACTAACGACACCGGCAAATCGGCTTTCCACGCCATGCCGATGCGGTCGCGCTGAACCGTTCACCAAGGTTGGGCAAAGCGTGCCCGCAATGCGCCATCGCGGTCAATCGCGGCGCCTGATCTCGCGGGCATCTTTCCTGTCAACCCATGCAATCCTTTGCGTGGCATGATAGCGTCGTGCAGGTGCCCGCCGCTGCAAGCCCGTCGCAACAGGTTCATTCCCAAATATATGCGACCTTTATTTGGGCGGTTTCCGGGTGCGTCGCGTTTTCTTGCGAAGAAAACGGCCAATTGATTGGCGAATCGCAAGTGTCGCAGATAGCCGCCACATACCAAGCACAAGGAAACCCGTGCCGATGCCCGATAACGTCCTGCGCAGTGTGATGCTGGCGGTTCCCGCGCCAATGGTGCTTTTGGATCCAACGGGTCAGATCAGCGCCGCGAACCCGCCTGCGCTGGCGCTGCTGGGAAATTGGATCGAGGGGCGGAGTTTTGCCACCGTGCTGCGCCAGCCCGCCCTGCTTGGCCGGATCGAGGCGGTGCTGGCAGGTGGCCCCGGATGCGAGGCACGTTACGTCGACAACAATCAGACGGGGGAAACCCAGTTCCTTGTCCGCGTCACCCCGATCAATCTGGAGGTGTCGGGGATGGATGGCATCATCCTGCATTTCAACGACACGACCCACATGCTGGCCGCGGAAGAAATGCGCAGCAACTTCGTGGCGAACGTCAGCCATGAATTGCGCACCCCGTTGACCGCCATCCTGGGCTTCATCGAGACCCTGCGCGGCCCTGCGCGCAACGACCCGGCGGCACAAGACAGATTTCTGGGTATCATGAACGATGAAGCCCGGCGCATGAATCGCATTGTATCGGACCTGTTGTCGCTGAGCCGTGTGGAGCAGCAAGAACGGATGCGACCGTCCGATCCCGTGGATGTGGGCAGTGTGTTGGCTGGCGTGGCCGCGACGCTGCGACCGATGGCTGATGATCGGGGGCATCCCCTGACGATCATCGCCGATGACGGCGATTTCACGGTGAAGGGCGACCGAGATCAGTTGACCCAAGTTTTCATGAACCTGACTGAGAACGCGCTGAAATACGGCGGTATGGGGCGTCCGGTGACACTGAGCCTGACGGAAGAGATCGGCACCGGGCTTTTGAAGGGACCGATAGTGCGCGTTGATGTGCGTGACCACGGGGACGGAATCGACCCGCTGCACCTTCCGCGACTGACGGAACGATTTTACCGAGTCGATGCCCATCGCAGCCGGGCAATGGGCGGCACGGGCCTTGGGCTGGCGATTGTAAAACACATCGTAAATCGGCATCGCGGCCGCTTGCGGATCATCAGTGAAAAGGGGCAGGGCAGCACCTTTTCGGTTT
>JAFMHK010000046.1 GCA_017854585.1 Paracoccaceae bacterium | reverse complement strand
TGGTGCCCGGGGGCGGAATCGAACCACCGACACGAGGATTTTCAATCCACTGCTCTACCCCTGAGCTACCCGGGCACGGGTTTCGGCGGGGTCTGACCTGCGCCGTGGGTGAGGGCCTTCTAGGGCCTACACCGGGGGCTGTCCATAGGGCGCGCACGAAAAATTCAGTGCAACCGAAGATACTGCATCAATGAGGTTTTGGCGGCTCTTTTTCCATTGCCTCCAACGCCTCGTCGATATCGTCGGGGTCGGTTGACGGCACGGCATAGCTCCCGTTCAGCCAGCGGCCCAGATCGACGTCGGAACAACGACGCGAACAAAACGGGCGGTACTTTTGATCGCTATCCTTTTGGCAGATCGGGCAGGTCATTTGGGCCAAACCTTCTTCAGCGGCCAGCGGTCGCGTTTGCGTTGCAACTCAAAATGCCCAAGCGGCGTCCAGCCGGCAAGAACCGTATCGGTCGCATCTGCGCGGAATGCGCGGCGCAGGGCATCCTCAAACGCGCGGCGGTCTTTCTTGGGCATCGGGGCAACGTCAAGAACAATCTGCCCCGCCAGCCCACGCAAACGCAATTGGCGCGGCAGGTCGCGGGCCAGTGCCATGTTCGCCTTGAGTCCCGCAGCCAGCGACGTGTCGCTTCCCGTATTCACATCCACTGCGATAAGGGCGCTGGTCTCCTCGATCATGGCATGAGCACCACCGGGCAAATCGGCCTGCGGCCCAAGCAGCGCATCAACCGCATCCAAGACGCCATTGTCGGCGAAACAGCCCGGTGCTTCGATCACTTCGTCAGGGTCGGGCATGGCCCATTCACGCCAAGCCAAATCGTGCGATGTGGGCGCATCAAGCAAGCATTCAGGATCATTGCCGTTTTCCCCGAAGACCATCCCGGCCAGATCCTTCATCGCGGTGATATCGGCGGCGATCGTGTCTTCATCCACGCCTTCGCAGGCGCTGCGCAAGATCAGGCCAAGGCCAGGGTCCATGTGTTCCATGACCGCATGGGCCAATTCCAGCAGCCGGTCCCGCTCGGCCTCGTCCTTGATCTGGCGCGATACGTTCAACCCCGGCGCGCCGGGCGTGACGATTGCATAGCGGCTTTTGAATAGCAGTCGTTCGGTCACCGGCACGGCCTTGTGCGGCTCGGCAACGCCAGATACCTGCACCAGCAGCCTGTCACCGGGGCTGATGCCTTTGGCCTGCCGCAAGAAGCCCTTGGCCCCCGCATCCAGCGTCAGGGTGATGCCGCCCTGCCCCTTCATCGGGCGGTCGGCCACGGCGCGAAATATGGTGCCTGGCGCCGGTGCGGCAGCCTCGGGCGGATCAATCAGCAGGTCGATCAGCTTGCCATCCAGCATCAGGGCGGCGGCCTGCCGATCACCCACCATATCGAGCAAGACGACGCGGCCCTTCATGTGTCTCTCCAGACGGGCCAACCGGCGGCTTGCAACAAGTGGGCCGTTTCGACCAGCGGCAGACCCACGATCGCCGAATGGCTGCCACTGATCCACGGGATAAACGCGCCGGCCGGGCCCTGAATGGAATACCCGCCCGCTTTGCCCCGCCAATCGCCGGTGGCCAGATAGCCGTTCAATTCAATGTCGCTCAATCTTTTCATCTCCACCCGGCTTTCCACGATGCGTTCCCTCAGCGTGTCACCCTTTCGAACGACAACGGCGGTGAACACGCGGTGGCGGCGGCCCGCCAGCTTGACCAGAAATTCGGCCGCTTCGCCTGCATCACGGGGTTTGCCCATAATCCGGCGGCCAAGCGCGACTGTCGTGTCAGCGGTTAACACGATGTCGTCCGGACCCGCCTCGACCGCCATCGCCTTTTCCCGCGCGACCCGTGCGCAGTACGGGCGCGGCAATTCGCCGAGCTGCGGATCTTCGTCAATGTCGGGGGGCAAGATCGCGTCGGGCGTAATACCAAGCACCGCCAGAAGCTCCCGCCTGCGGGGGCTTCCCGATCCCAAGATCAGTTTCACGTCTATTTGAAGCGATAGTTGATCCGGCCCTTGGTCAGATCATAGGGGGTCATTTCCACCTGCACTTTGTCGCCTGCCAGAACACGGATGCGGTTCTTGCGCATCTTTCCCGCCGTATGTGCGATAATCTCATGGCCGTTCTCAAGCTCGACCCGGAATGTCGCATTCGGCAGGAGTTCCTTCACGACGCCGGGGAATTCGAGCATTTCTTCCTTGGCCATGTTCTCTCCTGAGTTTTCCACCCGCCGGTTTCGCGGGTGAGCGGTAAATGCGCCCGGACAGCCCGGTTTTCAAGGCAAATCTGCGTTTCGGACAATTTGCGCGGCGCGGGCGGCGCTTTCGGGCCAATGCGCATGGTTGAAGACCGCACCCTGCTGGCGGACATGGGCAATGGCACCTCGGTCAATATCGGCAAAGACCCAACCGGGCTGGTTCAGCCCCCCCTCGGCAATGATGCCGGTTGGCGGAAAGCCAATGTCAGGCGGGCCATAGATTGCAGCGGCGCCCACGCTTTGATCGACGCCGGGGCACCACTTGGCGGGGCCAACCGTCGGGGCATGAACGGTGACGCATTGCCCCTCCAGCGCGCGCGCCATCGCACCAATGCGTACGCGCGAATAGCCGGCCAGCGCATCGGTACACGATGGGGCCAGAATGATTTCGGCACCTGCGTCGATCAGGGCGCGGCCCAGAAGCGGAAACTCGGCGTCATAACAGATAAGGATGCCGATCCGCCCGATTGCGGTCTCAAAAACTCGCAGCGGGCCGTCCGGGGTCACGTCCCAGACCTCACGCTCGAACCGGGTCATCACCTGTTTGTCCTGCACGCCGATCAAACCATCGGGGCCAAAGAAATGCGCCCGGTTCGAAGGACGCGCGCGCGCGTCAAATACTGGGGCCGAAGCGGACAGGATGTGGATACCGTGATGCACGGCCAAATCCGCATGCAGCGCGTTCGCTGCGGGCACCCGGCCACTGACCGCATGCAGGCTGGCCTGCAGATCGCCGGCCACGGCCGGACCATCCAGATAGGCCAGTTCCATCGCGCCGTATTCGGGAAACACCAGCAGTTCGGCGCCATCTTGCACGGCCCGCCCGACCCAATCGCTGATCTTGGCGGCATAGGCTGCCCAGTCAGGCAGTGGATCAAGCGGGTAGGCCGCAGTTGCAATACGCATGCTCAAAGCCTTTTCATCCAGAATTGCATTGGCTTTTCAGTTTCAACCGCGTCCCCCACGTCGCGCCATGAAAACGTCGCTACGGCACCAAGTATGGGCACATAACCACGCTTCCGCCAGACCATGTCCAAGGGGCGATCGTCATTCGGACGTGCCGGATGATCCGCGCGACGGATAACGCTGCAAAACGTAATCGATGTAAAACCCGCGTCCCGCGCATGTTGTTCTCGTAAAGAAAAGAAATGTTCGTAGGCGCCCTGCCCCCTGTGGGATGCCAGCAGCACGGATTCGGCACAGTAAAAGGTGGCCTCGAAGTCGATTGGCGTATCAGACAGCGCAGCCGCGAAATCATCCGTATGTTCGCTCAACGGTCTTCCCGTCGCTGCGCCCACCATCTGTTGGCCATCGAATGCGCCAACGACAATGGCGCGTTCGCCGACAGAGCTGGCCAGATAGCGGCGTTCGTAGCCAAGATCGCCATCATAGAGATATGGCCAGTCGCGAAAGACCGCGATTCTGAGCTGCGCCAGATCGTCAATCACGTCGGCAATCTGCGGCCCCCGATAGGTGACGAAGCGTAAGCTCATGCAGAGATCTGGGTGACCCAGTCCGCAAGGTTGTAATAGGTCACCACGCGCGAAATCTTGCCGTCACGCAACGAAAAGAATGTCCCCGCAGGCAAGACATAGCTTTGCCCGCGCGCCTCTGGCAGGCCCGGATCGGTTTTCAGGTAGGTCCCATTGACCGTGAATTCGGCCGCGGCCCGCGTGCCATCCCCAGACGTCATCACCACGACATCGCTCAACCGTTCACGGTAGGCTTGGTTCATGTGGGCACAAAACGCTGCGAAGGCGTCCTTGCCAATGCGAACCCCGCCTTCATTCACATGATGCGCCACATCGTCCGTGAGACAGGCCAGCATTGCAGGCACATCGCCTGCATTGAAGGCTTCGTAATAGGCCGCGATCAGTTGTCGGCTCATGCTTTCTTCCCTTCGCTCGGCGGGCCAAACCGGGCCAACATCCGCTCCGCGATCTGATCTCGGGCCTGACGATAGGCGCTCAGCTTTGCCTCACGTGTCTCACCAAGGCCGGTTGGGTCGAGAATGGGCCAGTATTCCACATCCAGATGCCAATCCTGCGTCAAGTCCAAGGCCCGGCGCTGGCTTGCGGGTGACAATGCCACGATCAGGTCGAACCCCGAAAGATCGTCGCCCCATTGTGCCATTTCGTCAAAGCTGCGGACACGATGGCGGCCCAGTTCAACCCCCATTTCCGCAAGCACGGCCACGGCGAACCCGTCAATCTCCAACTCGTGCTTGACGCCTGCGGACTGCACGTAAGCGCGGGTTCCGTAGAATTTCTTCATCAGCCCCTCTGCCATGGGGGACCGCGTTGCGTTGTGATCACAGCAAAACAGGATCGATTGGGGGAAAACGTCAGTCACCCTATCCGCCGAAATGCAGGACACAAATCAATGTGAACAGGCGCCGGGCGGTGTCGGTATCCACCTCGGCCTTCCCTTCCAATCGCTCTTGCAACACCCGCGCGCCCTCATTGTGAATGCCGCGCCGGGCCATGTCGATCGCCTCAATCTGGCTGGGTGGCAGGGTTTTGACGGCGTTGTAATAAGCCTCGCATATCTGCCAGTAATCCTTGACCACCTGCCGAAACGGGCTGAGTGAAAGGTGAAATTCAGCCGCCTCCTGCCCGTCCTCGGTATCCACGTCAAAAACCAGACGCTTATCCCGGATCGACAGGGTCAGCTTGTAGGGTCCGGGCTGCCCGGCCCGGTCCGCCGCCATGGGCAGGGCAAACGAGTTCTCCTCAAGCAAGTCGAAAATCGCGACCTTGCGTTCTTGCTCGATCTCGGGGGTCGGCGCCGGAAGACCTTGGGTATCGATTTTGATGTCGCAGATATGCATGGTCATTCGTCGCCCCTTTGGTTCAGGCGGTCAAGCCGCGCGCGCACCGACAGGCCGTGCGCCTCAAGACTTTCCGAAGTAGCCAGTATTTCGGCGGCCGGGCCGATGGCGCGCAACGCCGCAGGCGTCATTTGCGCCAAGGTGGTACGTTTCATGAAATCTAGCACCGACAGGCCGGACGAAAACCGTGCCGAACGTGCCGTCGGTAAAACATGGTTCGGCCCACCAATATAGTCGCCAATCGCTTCGGGCGTCCACTGCCCAAGGAAGATCGCGCCGGCATGGGTGATGCGGGCAGCCAACGCCTCGGGGTCGGCAACGCAAAGTTCAAGATGCTCGGGCGCGATCCGATCCGACAGTTCCGCCGCCTCGGCCAGATCGCGCACCGTGATCACGGCACCGAAATCCCGCCAACTTGGGCCCGCGATGGCGCGACGCTCCAGCGTCTGCAGACGCGCCTCGACGGCCGCGGCCACAGCCGCGCCAAACGCGGCGTCATCGGTAATCAAGATGGACTGCGCGCTTTCGTCATGCTCCGCTTGGCTCAGCAGATCCAGCGCGATCCAGTCGGGATCGTTATCATGATCAGCGATCACCAGAATTTCGGAAGGGCCCGCGATCATGTCGATGCCGACCTTGCCAAATACGCGCCGCTTGGCCGCCGCCACATAGGCATTCCCCGGCCCGGTGATCTTGTCGACAGGCGCGATGGTGTCAGTGCCATAGGCCATTGCCGCAATGGCCTGTGCGCCCCCGATCCGGTACACGGTATCCACGCCCGAGATATGGGCTGCCAGCAGCACCAGCGGGTTCGCCACACCATCGGGCGTCGGCGCGCAAACCACCAGCCGGTTCACCCCCGCCACTTGTGCCGGGATCGCATTCATTAACACCGACGATGGGTACGACGCCAGCCCACCGGGCACATAAAGCCCAGCCGCCGACACCGGCGTCCAACGCCAGCCCAGCGTCGCGCCATCGGGATCGGTCCAGCGGGCGTCCTCGGGGATCTGGCGGACATGATACGCGCGGATCCGCTCCGCCGCCAACTCCAGCGCCACACGTTCCGCCGCCGGCACGGTCTTAATGGCGGCGGCAATTTCGTCGGCTGTGAAAGCAAGAGTGTCCGCTGTCAGGGTCAGGCGGTCAAACCGCGCGGTCAACGCGATTACGGCCTGATCGCCGCGCGCACGCACATCCGCGATGATGCCCGCGACGGTGTCATCCACATCTGGCGCATCCTCGCGCTTCATCTCCAGCAAGGCGGCAAACTGCGCCTCGAACCCCAAATTCCTACTATCGAGAAAAACTGGCATGGTATCACCCGCTTGAACCTTTGCATGTCATGTAGCGGGGTTTTTCGGGGGATTGAACCTCTCGCGCGCGCGCCGTGCACGTGACGTGTCGGCGCGCCTTTCTTGACAACCATCAATACCACGGTGTCGCGACTTGTAGAGAGTCTGAAAGACAGAGGTCCGGTCAACGATTGGTCGGGCCGATCACAACAGCAACGCAAAAAAACGGAGGATATAAAATGACCACCCCGGTTTTGAAACGAACTGCAGCTGCATTTGCCTTGGTCGTTCTGGGCACCATTGGCGCCCACGCACAGTCGGTTGGCGAGCAAGAATACATGCGGTCTTGCGCGACATGCCACGGTGTGGACGGCCACAGCAACACGCAGTTTTCGGACCTCTTGACCATGGCCCCGCCGGACCTGACGGTGCTGGCCGAAAACAACAATGGTGAATTTCCGATGCTGGAGGTGATCCACATGATCGACGGCCGGTCGGGGTTACGCGGGCATGGATCGGAAATGCCGATCTGGGGTGACCGATACCAAGCGTCGGCGGATATGGCCGGAACGTACGGTGCAGAACTGATCGTGCGGGGCCGGGTTCTGGAGCTTGCCGAATACATTGCATCGCTCCAGCAGTGATCCGACTGGCGGATGACGTGACATCGCCAATCTTGCCCGGCCCGCTGCGTTGTCGCCGGGGCGGGCAAGCACCCGCGCCGGATGATCCTGCAGATCAGGGCAACAGGCGTTTATGCATCACGATCTGATCGGCATAGACACCGCCATGACACAGCGCGTCGGGCAAGATGGCGATGTCACGAAAACCCGCCCGCAAATAGGCCGCGTGGGCTACCGTGTTGATCACACTGACATCCAGTTCGATCTGGCGCATGGCATGGGCACGGATATCTGCCTCGATTGCCTGCATGACCGCAGAAAACAGGCCCTGCCCGCGCGCGGTGCTGCGCGTGAATACGGCGATAACGTGGGCGCGGTGGTGTGTGACCGGCCCACCAATCGGGTGCCATGCCCCGACCGACAGGCAGCGCCCGGCATCAGTCTTGGCAAAGCAATGCATCTGGGTCAGCCAGTCGCGGATGTCCCTTTCCGATTTAGCGGCCCATTCATCATGGGTGGACCCGAACGCCTCGGGGGCAGTGCGCAGGCTATCAAGCCGGATATCTCGGAACGCCGCCCAATCCGCCGGCATCAACCGCCGTATCATCGCACGCCCTCAGCCATCCAGCGCCGTGATCATGAACAGATCATCCCGGCCTTTGCCGTCTTCCATGATGCCCGCGCGCGGAATCGTCCCCCGTTGAACAAAACCGTTGCGCCGGAAAAAGGCGCGGGCGCGGGCGTTACCTTGCCAGACCCACAACTCCAACTGCAGCACCCCCAGCGCGGTGCAATCGGCAAATACACGGTCCAGCAAGGCCTGCGCCATGCCGGTGCCGTGATGCTCAGGCATTACATAAAACGGCCCGATTGTCGCACGATGCCGGGCCATCGCCAGTGGCAGCCGCGACACGCCAGCAAACCCGATCATCCGCTCGCCATCAAACGCGCCGTATGTCTCTCCGCTATTCAGCCATTCGGTCAGCTGCTCAAGATCAGTGGCGCGCGCTTCCTCGGCGGTCAGCGCAAATGCATCAGGGAACTGGGCAATGCCGTCGCGTTGCAGATCAACAAAGGCCTCGGTATCCGCTTCCGTCGTAGCCCGGATCATTCCGGGTGACCCGGGGTTTTCCCCGACGGCGCGATATAGGGCCGCGTCACATCCCGCAGCGTCAATTCCAGCGCCTCGACCTCGATTGCGATGGCCCCGTCACCTGCCAGCATCAACTCCACACGTCCAGTTCCATCTTGGCCGGGAACCCACGTCAGCGTCAGCAGCGACAGGACCGTGTCACGGTCACCACGGTCGATACCTTGCGTCGATACCTTTGTCGCATCCTCAATCACCATCACTGATTGCACCCGCTCAGGGGTGCGGCGCGGCCCTTCTTCCCAGCGAAAGCGATTCAGCAAGATCGCAAAACGGCGATGCGCCTTGTCCCACGTCATCTCGGTGATGGGGAAAATCGCATCTTGCACCAGCGCCGACAGCACGGGCAGATCGTCTGGCTCCAACGCGCGCAGGGCCAGCGGGCGATCGCCTCCGTCTTCGAACCGTGCATCTTCACTCATGGCCGCTCACCCGTTGAATATTGGCGCCGACCGCCGAAAGCTTTTCCTCGATCCGCTCATACCCGCGATCAAGATGGTAGACCCTGTTTACCACAGTATCCCCCTTGGCCGCCAATCCCGCGAGGATCAAGGAGACCGAAGCCCGTAGATCGGTCGCCATCACTTGCGCACCGGCCAATTGTTTGGTGCCGGTCACTTTTGCCGTCCCACCATGCACGTCGATATCCGCGCCCATCCGGATCAGTTCAGGCGCGTGCATGAACCGGTTCTCGAAAATCGTTTCCTCCAGCACGCTGGTTCCCTCGGCGGTGCACATCAGTGCCATGAATTGCGCCTGCAGGTCGGTGGGGAACCCCGGGAAAGGTGCGGTGGTCACATCCACCGCCTTCACGCGGCCGTTGGGGCGCCGCACCTTCAGGCTGCTTGGCGTCTCCGTGATCTCGATTCCCGTCGCCTCCAGCTTCTCGCAAAACGCCTGCAGCAAATCGCGCCGGCCACCAATCAACTCGACATCGCCCCCGCATATGGCGGGCGCAATCATGAACGTACCCAATTCGATCCGGTCGGGGATCACCTCGTGCGTGGCACCGTGCAGGCGGTCCACGCCTTCCACCGTAATCTCTGATGTTCCCGCGCCGCTGATTCTGGCCCCCATCTGTGTCAGGCATAGGGCCAGATCGACGGTATCAGGTTCCTGCGCCGCGTTCTTGATAACTGTCGTGCCCTTCGCCAGCGTCGCTGCCGTCAAGGCGTTTTCAGTAGCTCCAACAGACACGAATGGAAACTCGATCACCGCGCCCCGCAAACCTCCGGGCGCGGAGGCATGCACATAGCCTTCCTCAAGCGTGATCGTGGCACCCAGCTTTTCCAGCGCCATCAGGTGCAGGTCAACCTTGCGCGCGCCAATCGCACACCCACCCGGAAGCGATACGATCGCCTCCCCTTCGCGCGCCAGCAACGGCCCCAACACGTTGAACGATGCGCGCAATTTGCGCACGATCTCGTATTCGGCCCGTCGGCTAGTGATATGCCGCCCCGAAAGAACCATCACGCGCCCCTCTTGCAGGCGCGCAACCTCGACCCCCAGACTTTCCAGCAATACCGACAACGTGCGGATATCCGACAAGCGCGGCACATTGGTCAGGGTCAGCGGCTCATCCGTCAGCAGCGCCGCGCCCATCAGTTTCAGGCAGGTGTTCTTGGCGCCCGAGATCTGGATCGCCCCGTTCAACGGCCCGCTTTCCTTCACGATAATCCTGTCCACTGCCCTGCCCTTTCAATTGCCTGAATTCGGCTCGTCTTTTTCGACCGCCTGACGCTTGCGCGCCTGAGCCTTGCGCCTTGCGAGATTGGCCTTCAACGCCGCCTTCAATCGCGCCTCGCGCGGGGTCGGTGCTGCAATCTTGGCTGGCGGCTTCTGGTCTGGTATCTTTGCCATGGCTGCCCTCTTAACGCGATGGTGAAACCCCGTCCAGTTGGCGGCTGCGCGGCCAGACGCCCAAAGTTGCGAAAACCGCCCAGCCCAACAAGTGATCCCGGCCGATTGCCGACACGCAGCAAGGGTCCGGGGACGTCATCGCGGCGCTTGAACACACCGCCACCGTTCCGTTTTCTTGCTGCTGTGCGTGTCAAACCCCCTTCCTTTAGGAAGATCGGAAACCTGCGGACGCGCGACCGCAAGCGGACAATCGGTGGCCCCGGCAGCGGCTGAAAACATGCCCCGCGCATAGCCGCCAGAAACCGACCATAATGCGCTTGCGTCAAAAGGCGATTGCGTCTACTCCACCGCCCACACGCGAAAGCGCGCCGCAGTAGCTCAGTGGTAGAGCGCGTCATTGGTAATGACGAGGTCGGGAGTTCAAT
>JAFMHK010000006.1:38361-126376 GCA_017854585.1 Paracoccaceae bacterium | reverse complement strand
GAACCTCGTCAGACAGCTGCATCGCGCGTTCGAACGCCTCTTGGGCCTGCTTGGTATGTTCCGAAAGCCCGACGGCGATATATGCGGTGAACCCCACGCCCATCTGGGTCGGGTCCAGTACCGCCCGATAGCCCTTGATGACGCCCGCGCCCTCGAGGGCCGCGACCCGCCGCAGACAGGCGGACGGGCTCAGGTTCACCCGTTCGGCCAGTTCAAGATTGCTGATCCGTCCATCACGGGAAAGTTCGCGCAATATATGTTGGTCTTTTTGATCAATCTTCGTCATTAATTGCGAAATATATCCGAAATTGCCGCAGGTCGCAATTTCATTGCGCCGATCTTGGGTCAATTTGCGCGTCATGACGTATGAAATTCTGACCGGCCTGATTTTGTTCGCCTTCGCCAGCTCCATCACGCCAGGCCCCAACAACATCATGTTGCTGGCATCGGGCGCGAATTTCGGGCTGCGGCGGACCGTGCCCCACATGCTGGGCATTTCCATCGGCCATGCGGTGATGGTGACGCTGGTGGGGCTTGGCCTGATCCAGATCTTCGACGCCTATCCCCCGATCCGCACAGCCCTGATGATCATCAGCGCCGTCTATCTGCTGTATCTGGCATGGAAAGTCGCCAATGCCGCGCCGCCCCCCGAGGCCACGACAACCGCCCGCCCGCTGACATTCCTGCAGGCTGCGGGCTTTCAATGGGTCAACCCCAAGGCTTGGTACATGGCGATCTATGCGCAAACCAATTTCGCCCCCGAAGACGGGGCGATCTGGGGCGCGGTCGCGGTGGCGTTGGTGTTTGCGTGTACCAACCTGCCATCCGTCACGGTGTGGGCGTGGGGCGGGGTGCAGATGCGGCGTTTCTTGTCGACACCGCTGCGCCTGCGGATGTTCAATGTCACGATGGCCGTTTTGCTGGTGGTGTCGCTTTATCCGATGCTGACATCGGCCCTGTGACAGTGCGGCGGATACCGCCCGCCACATCCACGACCTCGCAGTCCGGGTTCGTCGCGCGGGCAAGGGCCAGCAGGGCATTGCAGGCGTCATCGTCGCTGCTCAGCCGCAGGCACAAACGATCGAACCGCGTCGCGATCAGCATCAGCCGCGCCTGTGCCGGGCTTGGTGCCACGTAACACACGGCATCGGCCCCGCCAAACATCGCGACGCATGATTGGGCGCGGATCCGGTCATCTTCGACGATCAGTGTTTTCATGTCGCATCCTCCCAAAGGGGCGGTCGCAGCCCCCTGATTTGATCACGTCATTCTTCACGTCTTGCCTAGAACGGCACGTCCCCGGCAGCATCGGCGGAAACGATAAACCGCCCCACGACATGTTTGTGCCCTGCCTTGTCAAAAGCAATACCCAGCTTGTCACCTTCCACCGTGGCCACGGTTCCATAGCCGAATTTCTGATGAAACACACGGTCGCCCGGCGAAAACGCGCTGATCGCTTCGGCATCGATGGTCATGTTCCGCGTCTCGCGCGGTTGGCTGGTGCCCCATTGGGACTGGTTCGCCTGCAGCCGTCTCCACCCCGGTGAGTTGTAGACATTCGCCGCCGCCGCCTTTTCATGCAGGTCGGACCCGCCCATCGCCTGCGCCACCGGCGAGGCGCTGGACCCCATCCCGCCCTGATGCCCGTAAAGGCCCGGCGGGGTCAGAACCTCGACATGATCTGGGGGTAATTCGTCGATGAACCTGCTTGGCATCTGGCTTTGCCATTGGCCGTAGACCCGGCGGTTGCCAGCAAAGGACACCGTGCAGATTTCCTCGGCGCGGGTGATGCCCACATAGGCCAGCCTGCGTTCCTCCTCCAACCCGGACAGCCCACTTTCATCCATGGAGCGTTGGGATGGGAACAATCCGTCCTCCCAGCCGGGCAAGAACACCACCGGAAACTCCAGCCCCTTGGCCGCATGCAGCGTCATGATTGTCACTTTTGGCTCCTGATCATCGGACTCGTTGTCCATGATCAGGCTGACATGCTCCAGAAACCCTTGCAGGTTCTCGAACAATTCCAATGCCTTGACAAGTTCCTTGAGGTTTTCCAGCCGCCCGGGCGCCTCGGGTGTCTTGTCGTTTTGCCACATCCCGGTGTAGCCGCTTTCATCAAGGATCACCTCGGCCAGTTCGATATGCGACAGCGTATCAGCACCGTCCGTCTCGGCCTCGATCAGGTCATCGCTTGGCCCGACCTGCCGCAGCCGGGCGCCCATCATGGCCCGCCAGCGCCCGATCCCGTCAACCAGCTTGGCCAGTTCCTTGGCCCCCTTGCCGCCCAACCCGCCATCCGACAGCAAGATGCGCGCCCCCTCCAGCAGCGACACGCCGTGTTGCCGGGCAGTCACCTGCATTTTCTGCATCGCCTTGTCGCCCAGACCACGCTTGGGGGTGTTCACGATCCGCTCGAAGGCCAGATCATCCTCGGGCGACACCACGACACGGAAATAGGCCATGGCATCGCGGATCTCCATCCGCTCGTAGAAGCGCGGGCCACCGATGACGCGATAGGGCAGCCCGATGGTCAGGAAACGGTCCTCGAACGCGCGCATCTGGTGCGACGCACGGACAAGGATCGCCATGCCGTCAGGTGAAATCGGGTCCATGCCGCGCGTCCCGCGTGCCATCGCCTCGACCTCATCCCCGATCCAGCGGGCTTCTTCCTCGCCGTCCCAATGGCCGATCAGCCGGAGTTTCTCGCCATCCTCGCCATCGGTCCACAGCGTCTTGCCCAGCCGCCCCTTGTTGCCGGCGATGACCGCGCTGGCGGCAGCCAGAATATGCCCGGTCGAGCGGTAATTCTGCTCCAGCTTGACTACCGCCGCGCCGGGAAAGTCCTTTTCGAACCGCAAGATGTTGCCCACTTCCGCGCCGCGCCAGCCATAGATCGACTGATCATCGTCACCGACACAGCAAATATTGGAATGCCCCTGCGCCAACAGCCGCAGCCACATATACTGGGCAACGTTGGTATCTTGGTATTCGTCCACCAGAATATAGCGGAACCGGCGCTGATATTGCGCCAGCAGATCGGGATGATCCTGAAAGATCGTGACCATGTGCAACAACAGGTCGCCGAAATCGGTGGCGTTCAGCGTTTTCAGGCGTGCCTGATAGGCGGCATACATGCGCACGCCCTGCCGATCGAAGGCGCCCGCCTCGGCTGCGGGAACCTTGTCGGGCGTCCACGCACGGTTCTTCCAGTTATCGATGATGCCTGCCAACTGTCTGGCAGGCCAACGTTTTTCATCGATCCCTTCGGCGCTGAGAAGCTGCTTCATCAGCCGGATCTGGTCATCGGTATCCAGAATTGTGAAGTTCGATTGCAGGCCGACCAGTTCGGCGTGCCGACGCAGCAGTTTCACGCAGATCGCGTGGAAGGTGCCCAGCCACGCCATCCCCTCGGCCGCCTGACCCAGCAACCCGCCAACACGGTTCCGCATCTCGCGCGCGGCCTTGTTGGTAAAGGTCACAGCCAGAATTTCATTGGACCGGGCGGTATTGGTGCTCAGCAAATGCGCAATCCGCGCGGTCAGCGCGCGGGTCTTGCCGGTTCCGGCCCCAGCCAGCATCAAGACCGGGCCGTCAAGCGCCTTGACGGCCGCAAGCTGCGCGGGGTTCAGGCCGTCAAGATACGGCTGTGGGCGGGAGGCCATCGCGCGCGTCGACAGCGAGGCAGCCACGAAGGCATCGGAATCGTCGAAATTGCTCATGGCAAAAGGATATAGATCGCGTGCGCCATTGAAAAGGTTTGTTCGCAGATTGTTCCCTTTGCGCGTTTCGGGACGGCAGGACCGGGGCGCGGCCCCGGACCCCGGAGTTTTCTTGCCAAGATGAACACGGCAGGGATGGACAAGCCGCGTGGGGCGGCGTTTCTTGCCGCGCATGGACCTGTTTCAGCGCTACCCCGGCATTTCCGACCTGATCACGCGCGCACGGCGCCGCATTCCCCAATTCGTGTGGGAGTACATGGATAGTGCGACCGGGACGGAAACCACGACAGGGCGCAATCGCGCAGCCCTCGACGCGGTGCTTTTTCGTCCCTCCATCCTGCATGGTGAGATCGTGCCGGATCTGTCGACCCGGTTTCTGGGGCGCGATTACCCGGTGCCATTCGGGATTGCGCCCGTAGGAATGTCCGGCCTTGTCTGGCCCGGAGCAGAGAGGTTGCTTGCCCGCCACGCGGCCCATGCAGGCATACCCTATGGCTTGTCCAGCGTAGCGACCCAAACCCCCGATGACCTTGCGGCCGATGTGGGCGATCAGGGCTGGTTCCAGTTGTATCCGCCACGCGCCCCCGAGATGCGCGCCGATATCTTGCGCCGCGCCAAGGAGGCCGGATTTCATACGCTGGTTCTGACCGTCGATGTGCCTGTCGCCTCACGCCGCGAACGCCAGACGCGCGGCGGATTGGTGCAGCCGCCGCGCATTACCCCCCGCCTTGCGCTTCAGGTGGCGCGCTGCCCTGTCTGGGCCTATGGCATGCAGACCCTGGGGATGCCCCGGATGCGGTTGATGGACAGCTACGCGCCCAAGACCACCGGGACGCTGCCCTCCACCGCGCATGTGGGTTATCTGCTGCGCACGTCACCCGATTGGGATTATCTGCGCGATCTCAGGGCCCTGTGGGATGGCCCGCTGGTGGTGAAGGGCGTGTTGGATCCCGCCTTTGTTCCCGATCTGGAAAAGGCCGGCGTCGATGCCATCTGGGTGTCGAACCACGCCGGCCGGCAGTTTGACGCCGCCTTGGCCAGCATCGACGCCTTGCCGGCCATGCGCGCGGCGACCACCCTGCCCCTGATCTTCGACAGCGGCGTTCGTGGTGGGTTGGATATTATCCGGGCGCTGGCGAAGGGCGCGGATTTCGTGATGATGGGCCGCCCGTGGCATTATGCGCTTGGCGCGCTGGGCGGCGATGGTCCGGCACACCTGCATGCGATGCTTGAAAAGGACATGATCAGCAACATGGGACAGATCGGCGCGGCGCGCCTGTCGGATCTTGCGGGCCGGTTGGTCTAGTTGACCACCGCAATCGGCGTGCGCCGCGTCCGGAACGGTGCCGTCATCTGCATCCGGATCAGGAAATCCAGGTCGAACACAAGATATGCGACGCCCAGTTGCCGGGCCACCGTTTCGACCTGAAACTCGGCCCGTTCCTCAACGCCGTTGGTATCGACCATCACCACCATTGGCAGCCTGTCGGTAAGATGCGCAGCGAATATTGCCTGATGCACACTGTCGAAGCTGGACCGTCGGTCGTCCAGCCCGATCTCGATCGCATGGGTATCGGTAATGCAATCAGCACGGATGTAATGGGTGCCATCGTCAATCGTGTAATTGACCCGCACCTCGGGTTCGCCGGCAAATAGCGCCATGCATATGATTGGGATGAGATCGGCTTCGAACATAAGGGGAACATTAACGAATCCTTAAGGGTTTGCCAAGCGCCCGCTGTTCAACTGGTAAACGGAACGCTCTTTTCTTTCTGCGCCCCCTGCTTATGGTGCCGCTGTGCAGCATTTGCCTGACCGGGCGGTCACCACAGGGTGTCAAACCGTGCAGGCTCGCAAAGGGGACGACGCATGGCAGACTTCCAGAAGATCCTGATCGCGAACCGCGGCGAGATCGCCATTCGCGTGATGCGCGCGGCCAACGAACTCGGCAAGCGCACGGTCGCTGTCTACGCCGAGGAGGACAAGTTGGGCCTGCACCGTTTCAAGGCAGACGAGGCCTACAAGATAGGAGAAGGCCTTGGGCCGGTCGCGGCATATCTGTCGATCCCGGAAATCATCCGGGTGGCCAAGATGTCAGGGGCCGATGCGATCCATCCGGGCTATGGTCTGCTGTCGGAAAACCCGGAATTCGTCGATGCCTGCAACGCTGCCGGTATCCGCTTCATCGGCCCCCGCGCCGAAACCATGCGCGCACTTGGCGACAAGGCCAGCGCGCGCCGCGTGGCGATAGAGGCCGGCGTTCCCGTCATCCCCGCGACCGATGTGCTGGGCGATGACATGGCGCTGATCCGCGAACAGGCGGCGGCCGTGGGCTATCCGCTGATGCTCAAGGCATCGTGGGGCGGTGGCGGACGGGGCATGCGCCCGATCGCCGGGCCGGATGAGTTGGAGGAAAAGGTCCGCGAAGGTCGCCGCGAGGCCGAGGCCGCATTCGGCAACGGAGAGGGCTATCTGGAAAAGATGATCCTGCGCGCCCGTCATGTGGAAGTGCAGATCCTGGGCGACAGCCACGGCCACATCTATCACCTGTATGAACGAGATTGTTCGGTCCAGCGGCGCAACCAGAAGGTCGTGGAACGCGCGCCAGCCCCCTACCTGTCCGAGACGCAGCGCGAAGAGATCTGCGCCCTTGGCAAACGCATCTGCGAACATGTGAATTACGAATGCGCGGGCACCGTCGAATTCCTGATGGATATGGACGACGGCAAGTTCTACTTCATCGAAGTGAACCCCCGTGTGCAGGTCGAACATACCGTGACCGAAGAGGTGACGGGCATCGACATCGTGCGTGCCCAGATCCTGATCGCCGAAGGAAAATCACTTGTCGAGGCAACGGGGACGGCCTCGCAATACGATGTGAAGCTGGATGGCCACGCCATTCAATGCCGTGTGACGACCGAAGACCCCACGAACAATTTCATCCCCGATTACGGGCGCATCACCACCTACCGGAGCGCCACGGGCATGGGGATCCGTCTGGATGGCGGCACTGCCTATTCGGGCGCGGTGATTACCCGGTATTATGACAGCCTGCTGGAAAAGGTGACGGCGTGGGCGCCCACCCCCGAAGCCGCGATTGCCCGGATGGACCGCGCCCTGCGCGAGTTCCGCATTCGCGGCGTCAGCACCAACATCGCCTTTGTCGAAAACCTGCTGAAGCATCCGACCTTCCTGAATTACCAGTATCACACCAAGTTCATCGACCAGACGCCCGAACTGTTTGAATTCAAGCCGCGCCGGGACCGCGCGACCAAGATATTGCGGTATGTCGCCGATATTACCGTCAACGGGCACCCTGAGACCGAGGGACGCCCGCGGCCCGCAGCCGACGTCAAACCGGCCCGCCCGCCAGCGCTGCGCAACGAGATCGTGCCCGGCACCCGGCAATTGCTGGAGCTGGAAGGCCCAAAGGCCGTAGCCGACTGGATGAAGGCGCAAAAGCGTCTGTTGATCACCGACACCACCATGCGCGACGGGCATCAGTCGCTTTTGGCAACGCGGATGCGGTCCATCGACATGATCAAGACCGCGCCCGCCTACGCGGCGAACCTGCCCGGCCTGTTCTCGGTGGAATGTTGGGGCGGCGCGACCTTCGATGTCGCCTACCGCTTCTTGCAGGAATGTCCTTGGCAGCGCCTGCGCGACATCCGCGCGGCCATGCCCAACGTCATGACCCAGATGCTTTTGCGGGGGGCCAATGGGGTGGGTTACACGAATTACCCCGACAACGTGGTGCAGGGTTTCGTGCATCAGGCCGCGACCAGCGGCGTCGACATCTTCCGTGTCTTCGACAGCCTGAACTGGGTCGAAAACATGCGCGTCGCCATGGATGCGGTGCAAGAAACCGGAAAGATCTGCGAAGGCACGATCTGTTACACCGGCAATGTCCTTGACCCCGATCGCGCCAAGTATGACCTGAAATACTATGTCGACATGGCCAAGAAGCTCGAGGCGGCAGGCGCCCATGTGCTGGGCCTCAAGGACATGGCGGGCCTGTTGAAACCTGCGGCTGCGGCCGTGTTGATCCCGGCGTTGAAGGATGCCGTGGACCTTCCGATCCATTTCCACACCCACGACACCGCCGGCATCGCCTCGGGCACGATCCTGACGGCATCTGCGGCGGGCGTCGATGCGGTCGATTGTGCGATGGATGCGCTGTCGGGCAACACATCGCAGGCGACCCTCGGCACCGTGGTCGAGGCCCTGCGCTTCACCGAACGCGACACCGGCCTGGATATCGGCGCCATCCGCGAGATCAGCGACTACTGGGAAGCCGTGCGCGCACATTATGCCGCCTTTGAATCGGGCATGCAGGCCCCCGCTTCCGAGGTTTACCTGCACGAGATGCCGGGCGGGCAGTTCACCAACCTCAAGGCGCAGGCCCGCAGTCTGGGGCTAGAGGACCGTTGGCACGACGTGGCACAGATGTATGCGGACGTGAACCAGATGTTCGGCGATATCGTCAAGGTCACGCCATCCTCGAAAGTGGTCGGCGACATGGCCCTGATGATGGTCAGCCAAGGCCTGACCCGGGCCGATGTGGAAGACCCCGCCAAGGATGTGGCCTTCCCTGAGAGCGTCGTGGACATGATGCGCGGAAATCTGGGGCAACCCCCTGGCGGCTTCCCCCCCGGCATTTTGAAAAAGGTGCTCAAGGATGAGGCCCCGGTGCTGGATCGCCCCGGCAAGCATATGCCCCCAATCGATACCGAGGCCCGTCGCGCCGTACTCGAGGCGCAACTGGAGGTCACGGTCGATGACGAAGACCTGAACGGCTATCTAATGTATCCCAAGGTGTTCACCGATTACGCCACGCGCCATGCGGAATACGGGCCCGTGCGCACGTTGCCGACCAAGACATTCTTCTACGGCATGGAACCCGGCGAAGAGATCGAGGCCGAGATTGATCCCGGCGTGACCCTTGTGATCCGTCTGCAGGCGATCGGCGAGACGAACGAGGAAGGCGAGGCCAAGGTTTTCTTCGAGCTGAATGGCCAGCCCCGCACCGTTCGCATCCCCAACCGCCGCATTGCCCCGAAAACCGCCAAGCGCGCCAAGGCCGAACTGGGAAACCCGAACCACATCGGTGCGCCAATGCCGGGCGTGGTGGCCAGCGTCGGCGCCGTCGTCGGCCAAAAGGTGAAACAGGGCGACCTGCTGCTGACGATTGAGGCGATGAAGATGGAAACCGGCATTCATGCCGATCGCGATGCCGTGGTGAAGGCCGTGAACGTCACCCCCGGCGCGCAGATCGACGCCAAGGATCTGCTGGTCGAACTGGACGCCTAGCCCCGGCAACACCGCCACCGGAACACCCATGTCCCGGTGGCGGGGCAGGCACATGATCAACCGGGAACACCCTGCATCACCACCGATGGCCGGGGCAGTGCCCCGTTATCGCCGCGCGCCCGCACCCATGCCCTATCTTCGCCATTCATTCGTCATATTCCGCGTCGATATTGGACCCGTCACTTGGAGGGTCAGGCCGTGTTTGCCCATTTTCTTGCCGATGAAACCGGTGCCATCAGCGTCGATTGGGTCGTTCTAAGCAGCGGCATTGTGGGCTTGGGTCTTGGCGCAACCATGGTGGTGTCGGCCGGTGTTGAAAGCCTGTCTTATGACGCGGCCAATTCGATCGCGAATTCATCCATCCGAACCCGTTTTGCCAGCTTTGCATCCTTGTTCGATACCGACTTCTCCAATGGCGCAAGCGGCTGGCTTGGCGGCACCGTCGTGAACGTGCCGGGGTTTGGCGATATCCTGCAACTGGGTCAGAATGAATTGGCCCAGATGCAGTTCAGTGTGCCCCCGGGAACCAGCAGCGTTACCGTCAACTTCGATCTTATCGGTGCCGACGATCTGGATGGTGACCCCGCCACCATATTCGTCAACGGGCAGGCCGTCGCGATCTACACCGATGATCATGGCAACATCACAACCTCGGATATCGGCGTGGCCGGCATAGATGTGCAGGTGGCACAGCAATACACCAACACCGCGATTGGCGCCGGAAGTCATGGGAATGACAGTCGGGCCACCTATTCCCTGACGGTGCAGAACCCGGGTGAAACGGTGACGTTGGGGATTGGCACAAACAACACCGCCGGAAGCGCGAACGAGTTCTATGCCATTGATGACGTGTCTGTCGTGGCCAACTGAACCAAGCGCCCTCGTGCTGTGGTGATTGCGGACCTTGGGGCTGCGTTCCATCGCAAAGGCAGGGTCTGCAGCGTCCCGTATTGCCGCTTTCTATCGCAGAAAGCTGCGGCTATGCTCTGCGCAGAGGATGGGTCATCCCGGCGTATCTTGGGAAAGGACTATCTCCATGCTCGCCAGACCTCTTTTCAACCGCGCAACCTGTTCGGCCGGCACGGCCTTGGCCCTGTCTGTTTGCATGGCTCTCGTCGCCCCGCCGATTGCCGCGCAAACGGGCCAACCTTCGGCATCTGCGGCCAAGGCGCAACACATCGCAGTTCCGTCGCAGCCGAGAATCGTCGCCTCTTCGGGCGCTCAGAACGATGTCACGGATTTCATGCTCTTCAATGATAGCGGCGTCGTGATCAGAGTGGCCTGGATCGACGGCGCCGGAGTGATCCAGAGCAATCTGGAGGACCTGGCTCCGGGGGACTCCTGGATCATCGCCAATGGCGCGGCCACATGGGAAAGCCATTGGTATTCGATCAGCATCTACGACGGTTTCGTCTGTTCCTTTTCGCCGCGACAGTTCGCGCGGGTCCGCCTCTCGGATCTCGCCTTCTGCTAGTCCGGCAGGGCGTCGCCGGTCATCGACACGGGTCAAACTGCGGCGGCGCCCGCTGATCCTTGCCCGCGTCCCGTGAGCACTCGGGCCCGATCTCCGACGCGCCGGGTTTTGCCCGTGCGCGCCGCAGGATCGGCCCCTTGAAAAACCCACATCCGGTTTGAATTTTCCACTTGCAGCGTTTGGCATGCCCCACTAGAACCCGCCCTCAGAGAGCGGGCGTAGCTCAGGGGTAGAGCATAACCTTGCCAAGGTTAGGGTCGAGAGTTCGAATCTCTTCGCCCGCTCCAGTTTACTTGGCATACCAAGCGATCAAGAGGCGTCCTGTGGGGCGCCTTTTGCTTTGTTGGGCTCGCCCTTGCGCGATCGCGCAGGCAGACTGCAGACGCGCCTTGTTTTCATGCAGGGTTTCCCTGCATCATTTCCCCGCATTGCCCGGGTGCGGGCGATCACGACCAACCTGCCACATCGCCGGTTTCATGAAACCGTCACAGCGCTGACTTGGCCGTGTTACACCGCCATCGTCTTGACACATCGGAAAGTCCACCCTGCGGAGCCTGCCCCATGTTCGACACCCCTGCCCCGCATGCGCTGACCCTCAGTGGCGCGCAGATCGTCACACCGACCGGCATCCGTGATGGTGCCTTGCGGGTCGAGGACGGGAAAATCGCGGGCATCGGCGCCGACCATGGCGAAGGGCGCGATCTGGCAGGGCATTACCTGATACCGGGCATCGTCGATCTGCATACCGATCACATCGAACGCCACGTGTTTCCGCGTCTGACCGTGCAATGGCCGTTCCTGCCCGCCTTGCTGGCCCATGACGCCGTCATCATCGCGGGCGGCACGACGACCGTCTTCGATTCACTCTCGGTCGGCGCCTCGCTAAAGCGGCCCGAACGGCGCGAAATCCTTGGCCCGCTGATCGACGCGCTGGAACATGGGCGCGCCGCCGGGGCCTTCCGCGCCGATCACATGCTCCATCTGCGCTGCGAAATCTCGGACCCGACGACCATGGAACTGGTCGATGACAATATCGGCCGGGACATCACGCGGCTTGTTTCGGTCATGGATCACACCCCCGGCGACCGACAGCTTCCCGACATCGAAAGATGGTTCGACCATATGCTGAAGGACATGGCAGTTACCACCGACGAAGGCCGCACCATGATGGCGGAACTGCTTGACCGTTCCGCCCGCGTCGGCGCACAGGTCCGCACCCACGTTATTGCAACGGCCCACGCCCATGCCCACACCATCATGAGCCATGATGACCGCAGCGTTGCCCACGTGGATCAGGCCCGCGCCGAAGGCATTGCCATCTCGGAATTTCCCTGCACCCTGACCGCCGCCCGGCATGCGCGCAATTCGGGCATGCTGAACGTGGCCGGCGCACCCAACTACCTTCGTGGCGGATCCCAATCCGGCAACGTCGGGGTGGCCGCCCTGCTGGCCGATGACCTCGTTGATGCACTGGCCTCCGACTATATCCCGCGCAGCCCTTTGGATGCGGCCTTTGCCATTGCGGCTGATCCGGGCCTGCCGCATGACCTGCCTGCCGCGCTTGCCCTCGTGACTGCCGCGCCGGCCCGGATGGCCGGTTTGCTTGACCGGGGCCGCATCGCCGTTGGTCTGCGCGCCGATCTGGTCGCCGTGCGGCTGATCGCCGGCCAACCCATTGTCAGCGCCGCGTGGCGCGCCGGTCATCAGGTGTTCTAAAGGATCATGCCCATGCCATTGCCTATCGGTGCTGCCCTGATGGTCGCAAATCTGCCCACCTATCGCGACTGGCTTATCGCGGATCAGCGCGATCTGGAAATTCAGGATTTCTTCGATACCGCGCTTTTGCTGGGCGATTGGCAAGGCCGGGCAGATCAGGCCAGATCCCTGCTTGACGGCTTCACCGGTCGGCTTGGCATTCATGGCCCCTTCATCAACGTGCCTATCGACAACAATGACCCCGAAATCGCACCGATCATCACCCGGCGTTTCATGACCGGGCTTGATGTCTGCGCCGCACTTGGCGCAACGCAAATGGTCATCCACAGCCCCTACACCACATGGGATTACAACAACTTCGGCGACCATCCCGCCACGGGCAACCAGCCATCCGCGCGCGCGGCCAAGATCGCGGCTGTACATGATGTCATGGGGCCCGTTGTGCGACGTGCCGAAGATCAGGGCGTGACCCTCGTTATTGAAAACATAGAGGATATCGCCCCCTCCGATCGCCTTGAATTGGCGCGCAGCTTTGGGTCCGAGGCGGTGAAGCTTTCGGTTGATACCGGCCATGCACACTATGCCCACGGCGCGACCGGCGGCCCGCCAGTCGATTACGTCGTGCGCGATGCGGGCGACATGCTGGCCCATGTTCATCTACAAGATGCCGATGGCCACGCCGATCGGCATTGGGCGCCGGGGCGCGGCACGATCCGGTGGCATGCCGTTTTCGCGGCGCTGGCCGAGGCGCCACAGCGCCCGCATCTTGTGCTGGAACTGCGCCACGCCGCCGATATTCCCGCCGCCATGGCGTATCTGACTGGCGAAGGGCTGGCGATCTAGCTCACCTCACCCGGCTCCACCCAAGACCCGCCCCCGCGCGGAACCCTTGGCCAGAACCCAAAGGCGGCCCTTGCACACGTCCCTTCCCGGCGGCTTTGGCAGCTTGAGAAGGCGTTGGCACGGATCTACAACTAGACAAATCACCCACCCACCGCCTATGTCGGCGCAACATCCCAATCATGCAGTTTCGGTGATCTCATGCCCCGTCCCGCCGTCTGGACCGCCATCCGCGATACCTTGGCCGCAGATATCGCCGCCGGGCGCTATCCGGCAGGCGGCAAGCTGCCGACCGAGGCCGAACTGGCTGCGCGTTTTGGTGTGAACCGCCACACCATCCGCCGCGCGCTGGCCGATCTGGCGCAGGCCGGTCACCTCCATGCGCGGCGCGGCGCGGGTGTGTTCGTGACCCATACCGCAACCGATTACGCCATCGGCAAACGGGTTCGTTTTCATCAGAACCTAGCCGCACAGGGCCGCATTCCCGGCAAACGTTTCTTGCTGCTGGAAACCCGTGCCGCCGACCCGCGCGAAGCGGCCGCGCTGGCCCTGCCGGATGGCGCGCGGGTCCATGCCGCCGAGGGGTTGTCGCTGGCTGATAATATGCCCATCGCCCATTTCGTCAGCGTCTTTCCTGCCGATATGTTGCCCGACCTGCCCGACCATCTGCGGCAGACCGCATCGGTGACGGCCGCGCTCAAGGCGTCGGGCGTGGCCGACTACACCCGCGCCTGGACCAGATTGGCGGCGAAACCGGCCAGCGCGACCCAGGCCCTGCATTTGCGGCTGGAGCCCGGCGCGCCGGTCTTGCGCAGCGAGGGGCTGAACATCGGGCCGCACGGCGCGCACGTGGAATACGGGCGCACGTGGTTTGCGGGCGATCGCGTGACGCTTACCTTGGGCGACGACTGACGCCGCGCTGTCGTGGTGCAACCTTGGAAAAGGTAAGGCTTTTCACCGTTTGAAGGGCTTCCTATAAGACAGCAGCCATTCAAGAACAGAAAGCAACCGCCATGCGCCGCGCCCAAATCAGCCGCAAGACGGCCGAAACAGAGATCACCGTCGATGTGAACCTTGACGGAACCGGGGTCTATGACAACGAAACCGGCGTCGGCTTCTTCGACCACATGCTGGACCAGTTGGCGCGCCATTCCCTGATCGACATGACCATCCGCGCGTCGGGCGATCTGCATATCGATGATCACCACACCGTGGAAGATGTGGGGATCAGCCTTGGGCAGGCGTTGGCCAAGGCCGTGGGCGACAAGCGCGGCATCCGCCGTTATGGCGCGTGCCTCTTGCCGATGGACGACGCGCTGGTGCGCGCGGCGCTGGATATCAGCGGGCGCCCCTATCTGGTGTGGAACGTCGCCATGCCGACCGCCCAGATCGGCACATTCGACACCGAACTGGTGCGCGAGTTCTTTCAGGGGTTCAGCACACATGCGGGCCTGACCCTTCATGTCGACAAACTGCACGGCATCAACAGCCACCACATCGCCGAGGCGGCATTCAAATCGGTCGCGCGGGCGTTGCGCGACGCGCTGGAGGTTGACCCCCGCAAATCCGATGCCGTGCCGTCCACCAAAGGCTCGTTGTAGGCGCTTGCTGAAAACCCGGATCGTGTTTTCAGCAAGCCGTGCGCGCAAAAAGGGTATCCAATGACCACCGTTCTGATCGACTACGACAGCGGCAACCTGCACTCTGCCGAAAAGGCATTTCAGCGCATGGCCCGCGAAGGTGGCCATGACCCGGTCATCGTCACCAACCGCCCCGCAGATGTCGCCAAGGCCACCCGCATCGTGCTGCCCGGCGATGGCGCGTTTCCGGCCTGCCGCCGGGGTCTGGCCGCGATTGACGGGCTGGAAGAGGCGATCATCGACGCCGTCGAACGCCGCGCGGTGCCGTTTCTGGGCATCTGCGTGGGCATGCAGATGCTGGCCACGTGGGGCCGCGAATACGAAGACGTCCGTGGTTTCGATTGGGTCGGAGGACAGATCACCCGGATCACCCCCGACGATCCGTCGCTGAAAGTGCCGCACATGGGGTGGAACGATCTGATCATCGACCGCCCCCACCCCGTGCTTGACGGGATCCAAACGGGCGATCACGCCTATTTCGTTCATTCCTACCACATGCAGGTGGCCGACCCTGCGGATCTGCTGGCGCATGTGGATTACGGCGGCCCGGTTACCGCCATCGTGGCGCGCGGCAATGTCGTCGGAACGCAGTTCCACCCCGAAAAAAGCCAAAGCGCGGGCTTGCGGTTGATCGCCAATTTTCTGGGCTGGGCGCCTTAGGCCCGGCTGCGGGATCGCGCATGGGGCGCGCGGCATCCGCAATCTTCGCGGCATGACCGAATGCCCCCTCCCGCGAAAACGGCGTTCAGGGGCGTCCAACAGCCAAAGACAAAGCCGCCGGGGCATCACAAGAATGCCGCCGGCCACCATTGTCAGGCAATCATGACACGTCGGCTCAGTTGGTCCGCTGCCAACGCCCGCCTTCACGGCAAATGGCCCCGCCCAACACGCAGCCCGACACAACCAGTTCGTCGCCCGCCAACTGCAAACGCGAGCGATAGGTCCGGTCGCGGTCCGGCGAATAAAGCTGCCCACTGTATTCGCCCGCACCGTTGTTGACCGTATCCCAGATGATCTGACGGCCCACGTTGTCCGACGCCATCACCGCGCCCGTGCCGTCATAGGCCTCGGTCAACGTGCCACACAGCATCTCGCCGCATTGGGTCACGGCGATCATACCGGTGTTGCCGTTATCATCGGCGGCCGTGCGCCAATTGCCAATCAGGTCGTCAGCGAATGCCCCGCCCGTCATCGAAAGTGCCGCAGCGGCGGCCAGCACAAGATGTTTCATTACGGTGTATCTCCTCCAAAAGATAACACGCAGGCTGTGGCTATTTCTTACCGGCTGGCAAGCTTGACGTGGCGGCGGCCCGGTGCGCGCCAAGGGTTGCCGTGGCCGCAGCCGATGCCTAGAAGGGCCGCGCAACATGAAAGGGCCGCCCGGATGATCCTCTACCCCGCGATTGACCTCAAGGATGGGCAGGCCGTGCGACTGGTGCGGGGCGACATGGCGGCCTCCACCGTGTTCAGCGATGATCCCGCCGCACAGGCGCGCGCCTTTCAGGACGCGGGCTGCCAATGGTTGCACCTTGTCGACCTCAACGGCGCCTTCGCGGGCCAGCCGGTCAACGGCGCAGCCGTTGAGGCGATATTGGCCGCAACCGATGTGCCGACCCAGCTTGGCGGCGGCATCCGCGACATGGCCACCATCGAGATGTGGCTGACCAAGGGCATCGCGCGCGTGATCCTTGGCACCGTCGCGGTCGAAAACCCCGATCTGGTGCGCGACGCCGCCCGCGCCTTTCCCGGTCAGGTCGCCGTCGGGCTGGATGCACGCAAGGGCCGCGTGGCGACCCGTGGCTGGGCCGAGGAAACGGACATGATGGTGACCGACCTTGCCCTTGCCTTCGCGGATGCGGGCGTGGCCGCCATCATCTACACAGATATCGACCGCGACGGCGCGATGGGTGGCCCGAACGTTGCCGCCACCGCCGATCTGGCGCGCGCCACCGCCATCCCCGTGATCGCCTCGGGCGGTGTCTCGTCGCTGTCGGATCTGATCGCACTGCGCGATACCGGCGTGATCGCGGGCGCCATCTCGGGCCGGGCGCTCTATGACGGCGCGCTGGACCTTGCGGCGGCGCTCAAGGCTCTGGCCTGACCGGGCCGCTGCAATCATCGCCCGTGCGGTGTCCTGCGCCACGCCTGTGTGCCGTGCGGTCCTGCGGGGCCGGGTCCGCGCATTGAACACCCTTCCCTGCCCGGCGATTTCGGCCTAAACCCTGCCCCATGTTGAAAACCCGCATCATCCCCTGTCTGGACGTGGCCGATGGTCGTGTCGTGAAAGGCGTCAACTTTGTCGATCTGATCGACGCGGGCGACCCTGTCGAATCGGCCCGCGCCTATGACGCGGCCGGCGCGGACGAATTGTGTTTCCTCGATATCCACGCGACCCACGAAAATCGCGGCACCATGTATGATCTTGCCACCCGCACGGCGGAACAATGCTTCATGCCGCTGACCATCGGCGGCGGTGTCCGCACGGTGGACGATGTGCGCGATCTGCTGCTGGCGGGCGCCGACAAGGTCAGTTTCAATTCCGCCGCCGTGGCCGACCCCGATGTTGTGGCCCGCGCCGCTGACCGGTTCGGCAGCCAATGCATCGTGGTGGCCATCGACGCGAAAACCGTCGCCCCCGGCAAATGGGAGATCTTCACCCACGGCGGGCGCAAACCCACCGGCATCGACGCCGTGGAATTTGCCCGCACGGTCGTGGCCAAAGGGGCCGGGGAAATTCTGCTGACCTCCATGGATCGGGACGGAACGCGGGCGGGTTTCAACCTGCCGCTCACGCGCGCCATTGCCGATGCGGTTCCGGTGCCCGTGATCGCCTCGGGCGGTGTCGGCACGCTTGATCATCTGGTGGAAGGTGTGATCGAGGGGCATGCCTCTGCGGTTCTTGCCGCATCCATCTTCCATTTCGGGGATTTCACCATCGCCGAGGCCAAGGCCCACATGGTTGCCGCCGGTATTCCGATGAGGCTGTCATGACCGACGCCCTCACACGTCTTGCCGCCACCATCGAAGCCCGCAAAGGGGCCGACCCCGACACATCTTGGACCGCCAGATTGCTGTCCAAAGGGCCCGAAAAGACCGCCGAGAAATTCGGCGAAGAAGCGGTAGAGGCCATCATCGAGGCCGTGAAGGGTGACCGTGCGGCGCTCACCGCAGAAGCGGCCGATGTGCTTTACCACCTTTTCGTCATGCTGGCCGCCCGCGACGTGACGCTGGCCGATGTGCTGGCGGAACTGGAACGCCGCGAAGGCACGTCCGGCATCGCGGAAAAAGCCAGCCGCTGACGCCCGCCGCGCGCCACGCCAACACGCGCGTATCTGGTCGCTGTGCGCACAGAAATGCCGGAAAGCGTCAGCCTTTGTGCGCAAATCGCATATGTATCGATTTCATATCGAATGCATACCGGTTGCATACGCCCGATTTCACAGCTTTGAACTGATGATCCCGGTTGCGAACCCACCCATACGCAACTCGCCGAACAGGCGTTGATATTCGATCTTGGGGCACCGGTTCTGAATCACCGTCAGCCCTGCTGCTTCGGCCTTGGCCGCAGCCTCGGCATGGGTCACGCCGATCTGCATCCAGATCACCGATGGCCGTGCCGCCATTGCCAAGGCGGCGTCGACAATGTCGGGAACGGCCTCTGGACGGCGAAAGATATCGATGACATCAGCCTGCGCAACGTGCGCAAGATCGCCGACAACCGTTTCCCCGAACAAGCTGTCTCCGGCATGCATCGGGTTCACGGGGATCACACGATACCCCTTTAGTTTCAGATACCTGGCCACGTAATGGCTGGGCCGGATCGGGTTGGGAGATACGCCAACACAGGCAAAGCTTTTTGCCTGTCGCAGCACCCGTCGCAGCAGATCGTCTGATGGGTTTTCGGTCATGATGGCAGTCTATCAAACAAAAAAAGCGCCCGCAGCAAAAAGCGGCGGGCGCAAGTCACGGAACGAGGGACAGTGTTGGGCGCCCGGTGTTCCGAACCATGGCGCCTGTGTGATATCTAAGGAACAGCTTTCAACTTTAAAGGGAGTTAACGCAGACGTGATTAGCCAAGGATTGCGGGCCAATTGGCCTCGCCTGCCGCAATCACGTTGGGTAATTCTGCCAACCACAACTCACGCGCACGCAGGTTTGCGTTCAAAAACAGGCGGTTATCATAGACCGTCCAAGCCTCGGGAATGGTTGGCGCCAGATAACCCCGCGATGCCGCGAACGCGCAGTACCCGCCGAAAACCGGTGCAAACCGCTCAGGCTCGGCGGCGAACGCATCCCGGTTCGCCGCATTTGCGAAAATCCACGTCGCCCCGTTCCAGTCATGGGCATGGGCCGCGTCGCCCATCATCGGTGCGCCATCGGTGAAATAGGCCACCGGATCGGTTCCGCCGATCGCAAGCCCGCTTCGCTGAAACGTCTGTGGTTCTGCGGCATGCGCGGCCGTGGTGGCAAGTCCGAGGGCAGGTGCAGCGGCCAGCAGGCCAAGGGTCGAACGTCGGGTCAGCATGGGCGTGGATCTCCGGGTTGGTGTTTCACTCGCGAGCAACATGCCAGCCTCGCAGCCCCTCGCCCATCCCTCCGCACGCAACAGTGATGCGCGGTGAAGACCAAGTGACCGTCAGTCGAAAATATCCTCGATGACGTCAAACGCCTCTTCCAAGGCCCGTTTCCACAGCCCTTTGCGTTTCTTTGGCTTTTTCATCCGCCGATACCGATCATCGGGCGTCCACCTTGCGCGCGATCCGGGCACTGCTGGCGCGACGGTGCGCTTTGGCTGCTGCTCGGGCTCGGGTGATTTGAGCCACTTCATCTCGTGCAACGGCGCCCCGCACGATCCACAGGCCAGTTCATGACCGCCACGCGCCAAAGGCTGCAACAGCGTGCGCGCGCCACAATAATTGCATGTCGCAATCTTGGTCGCGTGCGCCATCACTGCCCCCTTTGCGACAGCACATAAAGCGCAACCGCCGCTGCGTTCGACACGTTCAGCGACCCGAAATCGCGTTGAAACGGAACCCGCGCCATAGCCCCGCACAGGTCCTTGGTCCGTTCCCGCAGGCCCGGCCCCTCGGCCCCAAGGACCAGCGCCATGTTCGCCCGTGCGCTTCGCGCTGCCACTGCTCCGATCTCCATCTCGGCCAATCCATCCAGCCCGATGGTCAGATAAGCCATCTTGTTCAGCGTTTCGAGCGCATCCCCCAGATTTTGCAGTCTGATGTATGGCATCCGCTCCAACGCGCCCGATGCAGTTTTCGCCAAGGCCCCGCTTTCCGGCGCTGAATGACGGGATGGGGCCAGCACGGCGCGCGCGCCAAACACCTCTGCCGAGCGCAGAATCGCGCCGACATTGTGTGGGTCGGTCACGCGGTCCAACAACACGATGGTGGCGGGCGTGCCGTCATCCATCGCGCACAGGCTTTGCCAGTCACCCCAGTTCAGCGGACGCACCTCCAGCGCGGCCCCCTGATGCACCGAACCCGGATCGAGCGGCGCGGGAAACTTGCGGGGGTCCGCGATCTCGGCCTCCATGCCAGCGGCCGCAATCGCAGGCGCCAGCTTGTCAGCGGCATTCTTCGTCACGATCAGGCGCAGCCGTTCGCGCGCCGGGTTTTCAAGTGCGTCGCGGACCGCATGCAGCCCGAACAGCCACACGGTCTCTGCCGCCGCGGCGCGCTTGTCACGTTCCTTGTCGATCACCCAGGTCGGCTTTTTCATCGCGGACTCCGCCTCCGTTTGCTTGACTGTGGCTTAGGGGCTTGGCCACACAAAGCCAAGGGCGCGCGTTTTCCGGTTGACGGCTTTCAGCCCCTTGGCTATCCCCGCCCGCACGGTGGGTATTCCTACCAGTGGGCGACAGGCCGCAAGGTGTGGCAGGGGACTGTAACTCCCTCGCGGAGACGCACGCCAGGTTCGATTCCTGGGTCGCCCACCATTATCCACCTTTTCAACAGCTTAGATGGTACGATCTTCCGGTGCGACGCACAGGTGAGACACCAATCATGCGCCATGCAGCTTATCTAAGCACCTCAAGACACGGCATTTTCTACTTCCGCTGGCCGATACCGTGCAGTTGGCACCCCGAGTGGCACAGAAGTGAGGTAAAGGTATCTCTTGCAACCCGATGCCCAAGGACCGCATCAAGGTTGTTCCGGCTGCTTGTGGCTGTCGGTCAATCCCTCTTCATGAACACAGCAGTTGCAGCCATGAGATACGAAGGCCTTCGGCTACTTGTCCAAGAGCACTTTCGAAGACGGCTTTCGGTCTTCAAGGAGAAGATTGCGAATGATGGCCGCTTTTGGGCAATGACCTCACCATGCACAAGGCGGTTGGCGCGCTGACGAAAGCAGATGCGCGGTTGGTCAAGAACGCTCTGCAACGCTTGCCCAAAAACCGGAACAAATCACCGCGAACCCGTGACTTGTCCCTGTCGGCTACGCTGGAGCTGACGGGTGTACCTTTGGCGTCTGTGCGCGCACTCAACGGGTATATGAGCGCCTACCAGACCTTCCTACGGTGGGCAGTAGAGCAAGGGTACGCGGAAACAAATGTCTTCCACGGCATGCGCTTCAAGGTTCCACGTTATGAGAAGAGCGATAAGCGCGACCCATTCAGCATCGACCAGCTGAACCTCTTGTTTGAGCACCTGACAGTTAACCCAACAGGTTTGGTGAAGAAGGACACGCATAAGTGGGTCACACTCATTGCAATGTTCACTGGTGCCCGAGGTGTTAAGTGCCTACGCCCGCGCCCGACAGATCAAGCCATAGGCTCGCCAGCTTCATGACAGCACTCACATTTATCAGGAATCTCAGCCATTTGCAGACATTGATTAGTGTGAAACACCCTTGATGAATTAGAATAATCTCGCCATCCTGCCATCAAACGGCAGGCCATTTGGGGAAGTGTCGATGGAGTAGGAGCGGGCATCGAATGTCAAACGGTCAACCGAACAAGATCAATGAATGGATCGTTGGTGGCGCTATGTTTGCCATACTCATATTGGGTGTGATGCTTTTCCAGAATGGCGGAGCACTCTGGCAAGACGATGGTACTAGAATGTCTTGTGTGGACGAAAGGCAGATTGGGCCTTTGTATGCAGCAATCGACTATTCCAATAGTTGTTCTGAACGCATTCGCGTTACAACATGCAGCAAAACTTTTGCAGGAGGTCTTTGGAACGCAATCGTTAATGGGCGAGCAGATGGTGGAGATTGGTCGTGCAGAACACGTTTGGTTGCAGCTGGCTCGCATATCGACAATCGTATTTTGGCTGGCGAACAAAGTAGTGCTGCGCGTGTTGCCATGTCCGAAGTCGATTATCGGCTTTTTGCATGCGCGTCCTCCTACGAAGTCCGTGTTTCAAATATGGAAGAAGGCACCTTCAGTTGCGCCCCGCGCTAATAGTTTGCGGTTACAGATAAGCGCAAGATCGCAGGGAGTCGCCATCACGCGGATGTCGACGGCAGATCAATGGGCAAGATGTTTAGTTCTTATTCCTATGCATAGGAAAAAATGGTGAAAAACATCCTCAAGTCTCTCACGGGGCAGGGGGCGCAGATGGTAGAATGATCCGATTTGAACAAAGGAGATTTTCACCATCACCAAACCCACACGCGACATTTTACTAGCCGAAAACTACGAAGCAGGCGACGGCGAACAGAAGGCATTTTTCACCAACATCGGGAGCGCGTGGCAGAAGGACAGCGGCGCAATATCTTGCGAAATGCGCGACGGCTTGGCCGTGTCTGGCCGCTTTGTCATCCTGCCCAAAAAGGCCAAGGATGAAGCCTAGCCGCTATCGTGGTTTTGCCGCACTGGATACCCCTCGACAACGTCCAACTCTCGCTGCTGATAGAGGCAGCCCAAGCCGACTGGAAACAGGTTGAACCCGCAATCTTCGGCACCTTGCTGGAACGCGCCCTCGACAAACGCCAACGGCACAAGCTGGGTGCCCACTACACGCCTCGCGCCTATGTGGAGCGGCTGGTGACGCCCACGATCATGGACCCGTTGCGGGAAGACTGGAAAGACGTCCAGACCGCCGTCCAGCGCCTCACCGACCTTCAAACGCTGACTGCAGCATGAAGGACGGACCGAGACAATAGGCCTGCACGGCAAACGGATACAGAATGGGTGCGGGACGGCCCCGCACCCGGTCAATAAGTCAGAAGTTCATGGAGTAGCCCAGCGAGACCGTTATCGCCTCGTAGCTGTCGTCACCCAAGCCATCGTAGCTGAAGCTATAGTCGACCATGCCGGAGGCACCCACGGCCACGGTGCCACCGAACCCGGCGCGGGCGCGGAGGCCCATGTCCGCGCTTATTGCAGACAGCGACGTGCCACTGGCGTCGAAGGTATAGATCCCGTCCAACTCGACGTAGGTGCTGTAGCTTCCCAACGGGTCGCTCCAGGTGAAGCGCGATCCGGCTTCAAGCTCACCGAAGCGCGTCGTGACGGCGGCGATGGGCACCAAGAGGGAGTCGACATAGGCCTCGGAGGTTTCCTCGAAATATGTCAGGCCGACCGAGGGCTGGATGTTGAGCGTTTCGCTGTAATCGTGGCTGCCGAACAGGGCGATATTGGCCAAGAACCGCTCGGTCGAGACGTCGTCGACATAGGTTCCAAGCGGCGAGATTTCCATGTTGGACTGGCCGTAGCGCAGGTTGGCATCGAAATAGAGCCCCTCTCCGATGCGGGCCGTGAAATACGGGCCGACCATCCAGCCCAGACCCGACGAGGTCGCGGACGATCCCAAAACATCCTCTTCCGCGGTGTCCACTTGCAGGCCGACGCCGAAGATGGCATTCGGCGCGATCCGGTAATCCGCCCCTGCGTGCAAGATGCCGAACTGACCCTCGCCATAGCTGGTTTCATAGCGGCTGAAGGTAGACTCGAACCACAGATCCCAATCGGAGCGCGCCGTCAGAAGATCAGCACTGGCGCTGGTCGAGGAGAACGTGACCTGAACCTGGCTCTCTCCGATCATGACGCCGAAGGGCATCACGCCGGTGTTGACGGTGTGGCCGAACATAGAGACGGTGTTGGGGTTGCTGTCCCCATTCACCCGTGCAACGCGGCGATCCCGGTTGGGCTGGTTGGCAACGATCAGGCGGGCGCGCGTATCCATGAAGTTCTGGAGCTGCTCTTGCGTCTGGGCGGCGATATCCCGCGAGCTGAGGGTACAGGTATAGCTCTCGCCCCGCGCGAAGGTCATCGACAGGGTCTGCGTCCCGATATCGACCGTTCCGCTGGCCGATGAACAACTGGCCGATGTGACCGCAAAGCCCGTGGGCAGGATATAGCTGGCCGAGTAGGTTCCCGGCACGACCTGCAGGCCGCCCGAACTGCCGGAGCCGCCGGTGACAACCACGGAGGTGTTGAACGCCGCCGTCGCGGAGGTGAAGTTGACGGTCCCGTCATCGGGCGAATTGACCACGAAGGTCACGGTTCCCGGCGGGATCAGAGCGAGCGAGACGTTGAACTGCAACGTCGAGGTCAGCCCAGAGCCATCGGTGGCGGTGAATTCCACCAACGTGGTGCCCAGCGGGAAGGCGCTGCCGGACACGGGGCCTTGGGTTTGCGCCACGGTGACGATGCCAGAGTTGTCGCTGGCTGTCGGTGTCGGGAAGTTTACGACGCCGGTGGTCTGGTCAAAGTCGACCTCCAGCAGGATGTCGCCCTGCACCGAGGTGAAGATCGGCACCTGATTGTCGGTGACGGTCACGGTGAAGCTGGCACTGGCGGTGTTTTGGGCGTTGTCAGTGCCCGCCACCGTCACGGTCGTGTCCCCGATCGGGAAGGCCGAGCCAGGGGTAAGCCCCGCCACAGGTGATGAGGTGATCACTGGGGTCAGTTCTCCATCGACCGCGTCCACGACAGAGACTTGGAAGGGGACGATGGCTGACGGCAGTCCGGGGTCGGTGTTGACGGTGATGTTTTCGGGCACGGTGACCACCGGCATCTCGTTATCTTCAACGGTAATGGTGAAGCTGCCTGAGGCGGAGTTGCCCGAAGGATCGATGACTGTCCACAGGATGGGCCATGTGCCCACCGAAAAGGCCGTCCCGGACGGAAAACCAGAGGTAAGAGTCGGCGTCACGGGGCCGCTATTGTCGTCGGCAGTGACCACATAGTCGACCACGGCGGTGCTGGAGCTCGGATCGGTATCGACGTTGATATCGTCGGGCACGATGATGGTGGGAGGCTCTTCGTCCGTAATGGTGACGACAATATCTTGCGTCGCCACGTTCCCGTCTTGGTCTTCTGCGCGCACGGTCACGGTCGTGGCCCCGATGGGAAAGGCCGAGCCGGACGCCAGTCCCGCCGTCGGCAACGAGGTGAAGGTGGGCGTGATGTCGCCGTATACTTCGTCAAACGCCGTGGCTTCAAAGGTGACCACCCGCGTTCGCTGGCCCGGACTTGTGGTGTCATTGATTGCCATCGGCGCGGTGATTGTCGGCGCCTCGTTGTCCAAGACGGTGACGGTGAACGTGGTGTCGGCCGTGTTGCCGGCAAGATCGCTTGCCACCGCCGTGACGGTCGTCGTTCCAACTGCAAAATCGCTGCCGGAAAGAGGGGAGTAAGTGATGCCCGTCACCCCGACATTGTCAGTGGCGGTGGCGGCGCCAACAAAATCGACGACCGCACCAGAGGTTCCGGAATCAACGGGCACTGTGATGTTCGCTGGAGGTGTAATTACCGGCGCCTCGCGGTCCACAACTTCAATGAAGATGGGCTGCGTCGCTACATTACCGGCCTCGTCCTCTGCCCTCGCGGTGACGGTTGTGGTGCCGACCGGGAAGGATGACCCGGACGCGAGGCCGGGCGTGGGCGCCGACGTAAATGTGACGGTAACCTGACCATCAACAACGTCAGTTGCGGTGGCGGTGAAGTTCACGACCCTCGTGGCTAGACCGGGTTCTGTAAAACTAAACGTAGCAAATGGCGCGGTGATGACCGGGGCTTCATTGTCCACGACGGTGACGGTGAAGGTGTCCGTGGCCGAATTGCCACTGGCGTCCGTGGCTGTGACGGTGACCGTGCTGGATCCAACGGGGAATATGCTGCCCGATACGGGCGACAAGACCACTCCACCGCCCGGCGCATTGTCCGAATAGGTTGAAGCATAGGTGACGACCGCGCCATTGGTTCCGGGATCGACATCGACCGTGATGTCCCCAAAACCGCCGATGGTCGGAGGCTCAAGGTCCGCGACCTCCACGAACACCAATGCGGTCGCGACGTTTCCGGCGGCATCCTCTGCCCGGACCGTTACGGTGGTGATGCCGATGGGAAAGGCGGAGCCCGAAGCCAGACCCGGCGTAGGCGACGAGGTGAATGTCGGCGCGACCGAACCATCCACAGCGTCCAAGGCGGTGGCGACAAAGGTGCTGGTCTTTGTAGCCAGACCGGGGGCGGTCTGGCCCCACGTAGCAGATGGCGCGGTGATGACCGGGGCTTCATTGTCCACGACGGTGACGGTGAAGGTATCCGAGACCGCATTGTCACTGGCGTCCGTGGCTGTGACGGTGACCGTGCTGAATCCAACGGGGAATGTGCTGCCCGATACGGGCGACAAGACCACTCCACCGCCCGGCGCATTGTCCGAATAGGTTGAAGCATAGGTGACGATCGCGCCATTGGTTCCGGGATCGACATTGACCGTGATGTCCCCGAAGCCGCCGATGGTCGGCGGTTCGTTGTCAAGGACCCTGACGGTGAAGTTGCGCGTGGTGTCATTTCCTCCGACGTCCGTTGCCCGATACGTGATGGTTGTCAACCCAAGCGGGAACACAGAGCCCGATGCCGGGCCTGCGGTGCGCACCAGTGAGACTACGCCAACATTGTCGGTGGCGGTCGGGGTCGGATAGGATACCACGGCGGTCGACAGCCCCGGCGACGTGTTCGCCACGATATCGTCGGGAACGGTCAAAACGGGCGGGGTGGTGTCGGCCATCGAATTGACGTTGAAGGTTTGCGTGACCGCAGGGGCAGCATTGAAGCTGCCGTTGCCGCCTTGGTTCGCGGTGATCGAACAGGTGCCAGCGGTCAAGATGATCGCATTGGACCCGGAAATGGTACAAACCGTGCCCGAGTTCGAGGTGAATGAAACATCCAAGCCCGACGATGCGGAGGCGGTCAGCGGGACGGATTGGTTCAGAGTGGCTGCCGCGAGATTGAAGGGGCGGTTGAAGGTGATGGTCTGGTTGGTTTTGGGAGGCGCCGCTTGGGGCAATTCCCTGTTGCCAGTGAAGCCGGACGGCGTTCCACTTTCGGAAACAAGGCTGAAGTTCGCGGCTAAGAAAATAGTCCAAAATCCGACGCCGTTGTCGCCAAGGTCCCTGTGCAGGTTACAGGGGTCCCAAGACTGCCAGATGACTGTGGCGTGCAAGTGTACGCAATACGGACCGGAAAGAAGCCAGTGTCGGTCGCTGTGGCCGAACCCAGAGTGCTATTTCCATTGTTCACGGTCCACGTAATCGTCACCGGCTGACCCGGTGTGTAGCTGGAAGGGTTCGTAGAAAAGCCTGTGATGGTCTGCGCCGACGCGGCACCGACCCATGTGAGAGCCATGAGGGCAAGAAAGGCCGCCTTGACCCACCCGGCGGTGCTTTGCGCCAACAGACGTCCCAGAGTTTCAAAAGCCCGAATATTCATAATAGCGCCCCCGCAAAAAGATGTTGACGCGATTGTCCCGTGTCGCATCAGCCTAAAAAATGCCCTGAACAAAAATGGCGGCCCATAACGAGCCCCGCTTTCAGAAAATTAATTATGTCTTCTTCCTAGTAGGCGGGTTTCAGCCAAGTGTATACCGCTTGGTTGGCCAAACGCAGGAACCGCGCTCCCAAAACCTCAATCTGGCAAAAGTGCGTGCCAATAGATACACTTCGCGTGTCGCACACGGCTCGCTGAAAAGTTCCCCCGACAGCCAGTCGGGCGCGTTTGTTTGATCAACCACTGATAGCCGCCAGTGGCACAGCCGCACCGAAGGCGGCGATACCCGTTGCAGGTTGTCCGCACCTGTCCTGCGACGGCCGTGGGCCATGCCCGTCGCAGGCGTCATGCAGGACATACTGACCGACCCGTCGCTGCAATCTTGGTCTGTGTTCATGCAGACGACCTCCAAGCTGATCGACCGCTGGGGTCCGCACGACGTGGGTGGACACCAACGGATTCAGCTTCAACCGAGGAATGATGCGGCAGGCGTTCTTCCAAAACCTGCGCTTGTCGCTTCATCATCCCCAACTGGGCGGCGGTGACCGACAGGCCTTGATGACGCGGCCGCAAGTCGTGAGCCGAGCAATATCCGGCGATCATTCGGCCATCGCCATCTTATAAGACGGAAAAGACTTGATCACCGGGTTAGATCACGCAATCCTGACGTCGGAGGGCAGGCCATACAGGGAATGTCGGTTCAAAATAGCCATTCGACCTCACAGGATGTAATAATTAGAGCATGATTAATGGTATCCAGCACATAGCGCCGCAAGAAGACCAGTCCCCGATACTTAAATTGAAGATTGACATCGACCGCGGCGTTCCTGACCAATATCTTGATATCAGCGGGTTTTGCATCCTCGACAAGTCATTTGGCGCGACGCCCAAGATTTGTCTGAGTTATGGCAATGAACGTGCCATCTTTTATTTCAATGACGCCCGCACTGAGCGTCAGGCAAAAAGGTTCGGGGACCGCAGCCTGAATGCTGGGACCTGCAGCTTTCAAGACATCCGCATCTTGGCTCAAAACCTACCTGCGGTAATAACGATTATATCCGAAGACAACACACAGCAGGCTACTGTCGCATCCTTTGTGTATGACGATATTGATCAAATATATGACATCCTTGTGCGCCAAGTGGAATCAAAGACGATCGATTTGGATGGCCTTGAAGCCAAAATAAGGGCATTGCCGAATGAGATACAGACCTCAGAAGAGGGTGAGCTTTTATATGCCGTCTTGAATGTTATAAGGCACGGCTACGAGGGGACTGCTGAGGCGGATTTACTTGCAATTCGTCGTTTATATTGGCGACGACGCCGATATATGAAATACCCCAAATATCTTAAACTCCTGAACGAGGCTATTGCACCAAGAGAGTTCAGTAGCCATGGTGTTAATCTAAAGTTTGGCGATGCTGATATTTCTCCGAAATTTTGGAAAAACCTAAACATTTTCGTTGGCTTCTTAAGAAAAGAATTTGGGCCCAGCTTCTTGGTATCAGGATCTTTGCTTGGCTTGGTACGGGAGGGGGGGCTATTACCCCACGACGATGATCTGGACATTGCCATTTTGCTGCCTGCGACCAGCCCCGAAGAGGCTGCGGAGCAATGGGTAGAGGTCAAAAACAATCTTGCACGCCGCGGGATGTTGAATGAGCCGGTGATGGCCGAGTTGAATGCGCCATTCCTCAAGCCGGTTCGGGTAGACGGCATCGCCATCGATCTGTTTCCTGCGTGGGTCATAGATGGCAAGATGTATGTTTATCCCCATACCTATGGCGATTTGAAAAAATCTGACGTGTTTCCATTGAAGAAAGACAAGCCAACCAAAGCGCTGATCCCCAGATATCCCGAAAAAATTCTTGAAATCAACTATGGCGCCGATTGGCGGATACCTGACACATCCGCCAAATTAGCGTGGGCACAATGGGATGAAAACCACAAAGATTTCCTGAAAGCGAAGGCATTTGAGAATTGGTAAAGCGAATTATTACATACGGAACATTTGATCTTTTCCACATTGGGCATGTCCGCCTGCTCAAGCGGCTCAGGGCACTGGGGGACGAACTCTATGTCGGCTGCGCCACGGATGCTTTCAATAAGATGAAAGATAAATCATCGATCATTCCGTTTGAAGAGCGCGTCGAGGTACTAAGCGCCTGCCGGTATGTGGACTATGTTTTTCCAGAAGAAAATTGGGAGCAAAAGCCATCTGACATCGAAGGATTTGGTGCGCATGTCTTTGGCATTGGTGACGATTGGGAGGGGAAGTTCGATTATCTCTCAAAACACTGTGAGGTGATCTATCTAAGCAGAACCGATGAAGTATCGACCACCCAACTGATCCAATATGTGCAGTGTATTCCAAAGCGCTAACCAGCAACGAGGTTGCAATGAATGTGCTACCGCCCCCCGCCTGAGCTTGCCCGCCCCAATAGCTGTGCCGCGGAGGGAAGCGGAGTTTCGACCAACCGCTGATCGTGGTTCATGCTGGTATTGGCAACCGTGGACCAACTTGGCGCGGAACCTGATGTCGCAAGCGACGTGGAACCACTTCATCTTGACCATCGCCCCCCGAACCGATGCAACCCCACCAGCCGCCCGCCTGTTCTCGGCGGGTTCTTCAGATTGGCGTGCTGGCAACCGGACCGGCCCCGCGATCGCCGCCCTGACTGCCACGAAATATCCTCAGTTGTCTCGAATCGCGCCTGTGCATAAGCTTGACCCACCGGGCGATGCGAGGCCGCAGATCTTGGTCCTTGGCCTGTGTAGCAAAGTTGGATGATCTCGGATGACCTTTGCTACCCGGATTTCAAATTTCGTACCGGGTATCACGATATCGACTGATTTGGCTCAGGTCGCCCCTCGCGCCCACCCGTGGTTCTGGGCAAGCAAACGGGCGTTCGATATATTCTTTGCACTGTTTCTGCTGCCCGTGGCGATCATGCTGGGGCTTGCACTATTGGTGGCCAATCCGTTCGCCAATAAGGGGCCGCTTTTCTTCCGGCAGGTCCGAATGGGCAGGGACTGCAAGCCGTTCTGGACATTGAAATTTCGCACAATGCGCAAGTCGCTGATTCAACGCGGCCCCGACGATCCGATCGAGGTTGAGCGCATCACGGGGCTTGGTCAAACGTTGCGGCGCGCCCGCCTCGATGAATTGCCACAGATATGGAATGTGCTGAAGGGGGAGATGAGCATGATCGGCCCCCGTCCGGATTTCTTTCCCCACGCCAAGCATTACCTGCGGTCGATCCCGGAATATCGCGCCCGCCATATGGTGCGCCCCGGCATTAGCGGGCTGGCGCAGGTTGAACTTGGCTATGCGGAAGGGATCAGCGCAACCCGCAAAAAGGCGCTAGCGGATCTGCACTATATTCAACGTGCGGGGTTCCGGCTGGACCTGTGGATAACCTGGCGCACCATCATGACGGTACTTTTCTTTCGCGGCGCATGAACGAGGCGCGACATCACGCGGTCTGCAAAAACGCGATGTGTCCGTTTGGGTCAATCCGGGCCGCACTCAACATCCCGCCATAGACGGCGCCTGTGTCAATCGCGATGCGCCCGCCATCCACCCGTGGTGGATCTACCGGCGTGTGACCATGAACAACCCATTGGCCATCCCTGCGGATGACGTCCGCAAACTCAGGCACCCCCCACAGCAGATCTTGTGCAGATTGGGCCGACATCGGCGTTGCTGGTTGCGCCGCCGCATGAACGACCCACAAGTTTCCCGACCGCCAGCTCAGCGGTAGTGCGCGCAACCACGCCAGACGCTCCGCGCCCATGGCTTGCGCCAGTTCCGCCGCCGCGTCGATCAGGCGCTGCGCATCGCGCGCGTCCACGTCCAACCGCGTGCGCAACTTATAGCTGGCGATCGTCTGCAATCCGCCATGGCGCAACCAACGGCCACCCCGTTTTGCGGGGTCATCCAGAAAATCCAGCAACATCCGTTCATGATTGCCCATAAGGCAGGCCACGGTATCGGGATACAGACCGCACAAGCGATGAACATGGTCCACCACATCGGCGCTATCGTCGCCCCGATCAACCAGATCGCCCACGAACACCAGATGCGGCGGCGGCCCGGCACCGGGGTCAATCTCGGCATCGATCTTCTGCAACAGCCGCTCCAGACGGCCAGAACACCCATGAACGTCGCCAATGACATAAAGCCGCCGCTCGGGCGCAGGTTTTGGAAACCCGCCACGATGGGCTGTGTCTGACTGTGTCACGGTCGTTCCCTATTGGTTGCCTTGTCCGGTTCGCGTAACGCGTTGCCGGCCCACGCGTCTTGATGAAAGATCGGGGGCCACGGTGTCAATGATGCCGATCCAAGATGAGCGCGCCAAAGCGGCGATCACCACGGCCTCCGCAGGGCGCACTGCTTAGTGTTTTGCCGCATGCGCCGGGCGATCTGCGGGCCGGTAACGCCGTGATTTCGCCCCGATCATGGGCGCGCGTTAACACACTATTCCTTGGAGATCAGGAGGGTGGCTGTTACGCAAGACATGGCCGGTCGGTCATTCCAGATCGCGGGCTTTCCATCGGGCCGATGGACATCAAGGAAGTTGTGGGGGCACATGTCGCGTAAATCTCTATTCGGTTTGGCTGCCATGATCGCTCTTTCCGGCTGTGGTAGCGCCTATATTTCATCCACCGTCACACGCAGCGATGCAAACGTCCGCGTGGTCGATCTGTCGCCCGAAATCGTGCTCATCGCCAACAGCGCAGCCTACGCCCCCCGATCGCTGCCTTCGGCATTTTCCAACATTGCTGGTCCGGGTGGGCAGCCGCGTGGTGCTGGTGCGTTACCTGATCAGGTGTATCTGCCCGAAGATCGCCCGGCCGCACTTGAGGTGCGCCTGCCCCCCGACCCCGAACCGGGCCCCTACCGCATCGGCACCGGCGATGTGCTGTTGTTGGCGACCCCGCAGGGCGAGACGACGGCCGAAGAACTGGCAGGTGTGATTGCCGCGCAAAACCGCAGGCAGGGCTATACCGTGCAAGACGACGGCACCATCGCAATCCCTGATGTCGGACGCATCATGGTCGGCGGTCGCACATTGCAAGACGCCGAAGACGCCGTGTTCGAAGCCCTGATCGCGGCGCGGATCGACCCGAGCTTCAGCGTCGAGGTCGCTGAATTCAATTCGCAGCGTGTGTCGGTTGGCGGCGCAGTGGGCGAACCGGGCATTGTTCCCGTCACCCTCACCCCACTTTTCCTCGATCAGGTGATTGCCTCGGCTGGCGGGGTGGAGACGGGCGATGAATATGCGGTCGTGCGCATCTACCGCGATGGCATACTTTATCAGGTTCCGGTCTCCGAACTGTTCTCGGACCGTGGCCTGCAGCGCACCCGCCTGATCGATGGAGATAGCATCTTCGTCGACACCGAATTCAACCTTGATCGCGCCCAAGGCTATTTCGAAGAACAGATCCAGCGCGCCGATTTCACACGCCGTGCACGCGCCGATGCGCTGGACGAATTGCAGATCGAAATCGCCCTCCAACGCAATGCCCTTGCTGATATCCGCGACAATTTCCGCAGCAGTCTGGACCTTGGTGCCGTCGCCCAAGATCACGTCTATGTCGTTGGCGAGGTGTCGCAGCCCGGGCGGTTCCCCCTGCCATTCGGCAACACGGCATCGCTTGCGGATGCGCTACTCGAAAACGGCGGCGTGGCCCCCCAAACCGGCAACCCCTCCCATATCTACGTGTTGCGCGGTTCGCCCGACCCCCACGAATTCGGCGCGATAACGGCCTATCGTCTGAACGCCCGCAATGCCGCGAATTTCGTTTTGGCAACCCGCTTGGAACTGCGCCCGAACGACGTGATCTTCGTGGCCGAACAGCCCGTCACAAGGTGGAGCCGCGTGGTCAACCAAATCACGCCGGCGATCGTCAACCTTGGGATCGGGGCGGCCGGCGAATGACCCGATGATGATCCGCCCGCGAACGGCACAGGTATCCGCCATCCACAAGAACCGGGCAGATCTTTATGGCCGCGCGGTGAAGGAACAACATGAAGATCACGCCCATTCAGACCCCTGACGAGACAGATGATATCGACCTGCTGGGGCTGCTCGGAACGCTGTGGCGCGGGCGTTGGATCATCCTTCTTTGCGTGTTCGTTCTGGTCATGATCGGTGGCTACTACAGCTATCGGATCGCCACACCGATGTATCCCGCACAGGCGACCGTTGCGCTGAATTTGCAGCAACAACAGATCGTTACCGACATCGAAAGCGTGATTGCCGCAGGTGGCAGCGACACCACCGCGATCAATACCGAGGTCGAGGTCTTTCGGTCGCGCGGCCTGCTGGGGCGGCTGGTGGATAGGCTTGATCTGACCGGCGATCCTGAATTCAATGCCGCGTTGCGCGATCCGTCGTTGCGGACCCGTCTGATGCGCCGCCTGGGGCTTGCGCCGCCGTCACGCGAAGACGCCGACGGATTGGCCCGCAACCGGGCCATCGATGCCCTGCAAAGTCGGCTGGAGGTGACCAACATCCGTCAATCTCTGGCATTTACCCTGTCGATTCTGACCACCGACCCCGACAAATCCGCCTTGATCATCAACACCTTTGCGGAACTCTACGTCGAGGACCAGATTGTCACAAAGTTGGAGGCCGCCGCGCAAGCAACCGAATTCCTGTCACGGCGCACAAGCGAGCTTCAGCAAAGCCTCGAAACGCTGGAACAGGATCTGGCGCGCGCAACCGAACAATCCAATGTCGTCAGCCAAGAGGTCCTGCAGGCCCAGAACCTGCAATTGCGCGACCTGCGCGAACGGATCGTTGATCAGACCCGGCGCAATACGACCGCACAGTCCCTGCTGGACCGATTGAACGCTGCCACGGATCTGCCGCACCTTATTGCCGTCGCCGAAGCGTCGGACGATATCGTGCTGGAACGGATTGCCATGCAATACCGCACCGATCGCCTTGAGACGTTCGAGGCGCGCGCAGCCCTTGACGCAGCCATCGCTTCGCTTGCCGACGATGGCCTGCGCGAGGCGACACAGTTGGGCGCATTGGAGGCCTCGGCAGAAACGCTGACGGCGCAGGTTCAGGCGCAATCCGAAGACCTTATCGCTTTGCAACAACTGGCGCGAGAAGCGGAAGCCGCCCGCTTGCTTTACCAAAGCTTTCTGACACGCCTGCAGGAAACCAATGTCCAGCAAGGCCTTGAAGCCGCTGACAGCCGCATCCTGTCCGAGGCGGTGCCAAGGCCTGCGGCAACCCCGCGCCACAACATCAACCTCCCGCTGTCCGGTCTTCTGGGCCTGACCTTGGGTGCCGGCATCGTGCTGCTGCGCGAAACCTTGTTCACCGGTTTCCGATCCCCCGATGACCTGCGCCGACAGACCGACAGCACCGTTCTTGCAAGTATTCCCCTGTTCGGGACTGGTGTGCGACACGACATCGTTCGGCATTTGCGCGAAAATCCGAACTCGATTGCCTCCGAGGCGGTGCGCAACCTTCGCACCTCGATCCTCATGTCAGACATGGACAATCCGCCGCAGGTTATCCTCGTTACCTCGTCCGTCCCGGCAGAGGGTAAGACGACGATAGCAGTCGCGCTGGCCCGCAATCTGGCCGCGATGGAAGGCAAGCGCGCGCTACTGCTTGAGGCCGACATCAGGCGCAAGACCCTGCGCGCCTATGTCGATGCCGATGCCGATGCCACAACATCGCTTGGCGACCTGCTAATGGGCAAAACTGCGGCGAACGACGCCGTTCTGTGGAACGCGGAATTGGGCGTCGACGTGCTTGCCGGTTCCGACGTGCCGATGAATGCCGCCGACCTTTTCGCCTCCAACCGCTTTGCGGATATGATGGCAGCGCTGCGCGCACGCTACGACTTTATCGTGATCGATACGCCACCGGTCTTGGCCGTTCCCGACGCGCGCGTCTTGGCCCGGCATGCCGACGCGATCATCTATGCGGTGCACTGGTCCAGAACCACGCGCATGCAGGTTCACCAAGGGCTCGAGATGCTGAACAGTATCGGCATCACGGTCGCCGGCACAGTCCTCAGTCAGGTCGATACCCGAAAAATGAAAAGCTATGGCTATGGCGGGCAATACGGGTATGACGGGTATGCCTCCCAATACTACAGCGAAGGCTAGACAATCGACGATGGCAACGGCACGTTAACTGCAATAAGTTCTCGCGACGTCGGGCACAAAAAGAACCGAGCACACCATGCCCCCGAAGACCGCCAAGCCCTTCAATATTGTCGTTGTCGCCCAATCCGGGCGGCTCCAATACGAGGCTGTCTTGTTTGCGGCATCACTCCGAGCGAAAAGTCCGGACTTCAAGGGGCGTCTCTTCATCGCCGAACCGCAACCCGGCCCACGTTGGGCCCGCAACCCGCGCATCAATGACCCCAGCGTTCAGGCCCTGCTTGTGTCTTTGGGGGCCGAGATCATTCCGTTCGAAACGCGCCACTTCGGGGACAGCTACCCCTATGGCAACAAGATCGAACTGTTGCAGGCCCTTCCCAAGGGTGAACCCTTCGTGTTCTTCGATAGCGACACGTTGATCCTTGATCAGATCACAACCGTGCCGTTCGACTTCGACAAACCCTCCGCGTCGCTGCGCCGGGAAGGCACGTGGCCCCAGATCGAGCTTTATGGGCCGGGCTACACCGCCACGTGGAAATCGCTTTACGACAAGTTCGGATTGCCATTCGACAATACCCTCGATCTCAGCCAGCCCGATGAATACTGGCAGCGCTACCTCTATTTCAACGCCGGTTTCTTTTATTACAAATGCCCCCATGAATTTGGCGAACGGTTTCTGGAATACGCGCTGTCCATCCGTGATGATCGCCCTTCCGAACTGGTATGCCAAACGCTTGATCCATGGCTGGATCAGATAGCCCTGCCCCTTGTCATTCATTCCTTCGGCGGTGGGCGTGATGTGTTGCCGCACGGCCTGCTGGATGGCACCGTCAGCTGCCATTACCGCGTGCTGCCACTGCTTTATGCACGCGAAGATCAACGCGTGATCGACGTGCTGGAAGACATCACCGCCCCCAACAAGATCAAGAAAGTGCTCAAGAACTACGACCCGATGAAGCGTATGATCTATCAGGGCAAAGGGCAAAAGGCGCGCGCGCTGTTCAATCAGGCCGATCTGCCCCGCCGAGAGCAGCAGATCAGGAATACCCTCAAACGCGAAAATCTCTGGCTCCGCTAAGGCTCACACCGCCAGCAATGAAAAAGGGCCGGAAAACGTCTGTTTTCCGACCCTCCAGTCCTGCATTTACTCAAGGGCTCAGCCAGCGGTGGCCGGCTCTTCCTTCTTGCGGTCAGAATAGATCATCAGGGGCTGCTTGTCGGATGTCACGGCCTCTTCGTTGACCACAACCTCCTCCACGTTCTCCTTCGACGGCAGTTCGAACATCGTATCCAGCAAGATATCTTCCATGATCGACCGCAACCCGCGCGCGCCTGTCTTGCGCGCGATGGCCCGCTTGGCAATTGCGCTCAACGCGTCGTCAGTGAACTTCAGCTTGGTATCTTCCAGCTCGAAAAGCCGCTGATATTGCTTGACCAGGGCGTTCTTGGGTTGGGTCAGGATGGTGACCAACGCATCTTCGTCCAGATCGGTCAGGGTGGCGATCACGGGCAGACGGCCCACGAATTCCGGGATCAGGCCGAATTTCAGCAGATCCTCGGGCTCCAACTCACCAAACATCTCACCCACGCCACGGGTATCGTTTTCCTTGACGTCAGCTCCAAAGCCGATGGCCGACCCCTTGCCGCGCTGTGCAATGATCTTTTCCAGCCCCGCGAACGCCCCGCCGCACACGAACAAGATGTTGGTCGTGTCCACCTGAAGGAATTCCTGTTGCGGGTGCTTGCGCCCGCCCTGCGGCGGCACCGATGCAACCGTGCCTTCCATGATCTTCAGCAGTGCCTGCTGCACACCCTCGCCCGATACATCGCGGGTGATCGAGGGGTTGTCGGACTTGCGGGTGATCTTGTCGACCTCGTCGATATAGACGATGCCGCGCTGCGCCCGGTCGACGTTGTATTCGCTGGCCTGCAACAGCTTGAGGATGATGTTCTCCACATCCTCACCAACATAGCCCGCTTCGGTCAGCGTGGTGGCATCGGCCATCGTGAATGGCACATCCAGAATCCGCGCCAGCGTCTGCGCCAGCAACGTCTTGCCGCAACCCGTCGGGCCGATCAGCAAGATATTGGATTTCGACAGTTCAATGTCGGATTTGCCGGAATTGTTCAGGCGCTTGTAATGGTTATGAACCGCCACCGACAACACGCGCTTGGCATGCATCTGACCGATCACGTAATCGTCCAGCACGTCGCAAATTTCCTGCGGTGCCGGCACGCCATCTGTCGATTTCAATCCACTGCTCTTGGTCTCTTCGCGGATGATGTCCATGCACAGTTCGACGCATTCGTCGCAGATGAACACGGTCGGGCCGGCAATAAGTTTGCGCACCTCATGCTGGCTCTTGCCGCAAAACGAGCAATAGAGCGTGTTTTTCGAGTCGCCACCGGATGAACTTGCCATGTCGTCTTCCCTCAATCGGGTTCTTGCGGGGGTTGAACTGCCCCGCTCGGCCAAGTGGTATTTGCCGCCATTCGCGTCAGCCTAGAACAGCGGCAAAGCCACCACAATGTCAAAAACGGCGCAGGCCAACATGGCCTGCGTCACCTATTTCTTGTCGTCTTTCTTATCATCGCCCGCCACCCGGTTTTCGACGATCTGGTCGATATGGCCCCATTCCTTGGCCTCTTCGGGGTTCATCCACTTGTCGCGATCCAGCGCCTTCTGGACGATGTCGAAGTCCTGACCGGTGTGCTTCACGTAAAGACGGTAAAGCCGCTCACGGTTCCGCTCGATGTTGCGCGCGCTGATCAGGATGTCCTCGGCGGTTCCCTGAAATCCGGCGGACGGCTGGTGCACCATGAACTCGGAATTGGGCAGGCTGAATCGCATACCGGCCGTTCCCGCCATCGACAGGACCGACCCCATCGAGGCCGCAAGCCCGCACACCAACGTCGATACCGCAGGCTTGATGTACTGCATCGTGTCGTAGATCGACAATCCGGCGCTGACGCTGCCGCCGGGGCTGTTGATATACATGCTGATTTCCTTCGACGGGTTCTCCGACTCCAGATGCAGCAACTGCGCAACGATAAGGTGGCTCATCCCGTCGTGGATGGGTCCGTTCACGAAAATGATCCGCTCCTTCAGCAGGCGCGAGAAAATGTCATAGGCCCGTTCGCCACGGCTGGTCTGTTCGACGACCATGGGGACAAGGTTCATATAGGTTTCGATCGGGTCGTTCATGTCGCCTGCCTCGGTATTTGGAACACTGCTTGCTATGGAGTCTTAGTAGCGCGCAGGGGGGGCTGCAAGGGCAGCACGGTTGAAACCGCATGAACCCGCCTTAACCTTGACGTGGTCAACAGAAGATTAACGGCAGTCAGCATGCATCGTTCTCCTCCCACCCGCGCCGCGGCGTCTGCACGTCTTGCCGCCTTTGTCGCTCATGCGGGGCGCGATTACGCCGCCCGGCGCAATTATGACTTGCCCGATCAAGGGCATCCCCATGTCTCGCGACTATCTCCCTACATCCGTCACCGCATTGTGACCGAAGCCGAGGTGATCGCGGCAGTTCTGGACCGGCATTCGCAGGCCCAAGCCGAAAAATTTCTGGCCGAAGTCTTCTGGCGCACCTACTGGAAAGGCTGGCTGGAATTGCGGCCACAGGTCTGGGCCGATTACATCCAAGGCCGGGATCGTGCCTTGGCAACCACCGATCCGGACGCCGTCTTGCGTGCCGAAACCGGGGAAACCGATATCGCCGCCTTCAACGGTTGGGCTCATGAACTGGTCAACACCGGCTATCTGCACAACCACGCCCGGATGTGGTTCGCCTCGATCTGGATCTTCACATTGCGTTTGCCGTGGGAGGTGGGGGCCGACTTCTTCCTGCGTCACCTGCTGGATGGCGATCCGGCGTCGAACACCTTGTCTTGGCGGTGGGTCGCCGGTCTGCAGACGCCGGGCAAACATTACCTCGCGCGCGCATCCAACATCGCCAAGTTCACTGAGGGGCGGGAAAACCCGGAATGGCGGCTCAACACCGGGGCCGCGGCCCTGTCAGGTCAGCCGCACCCGGTGATCAGGCCATTGGCGCCACTGCCCGATCCGGCACAGGGCGTTCGAACCGGCCTTCTCCTGACGGAGGAGGATCTCTCGCCTGACCTATCGCTCTGCGGGCCTGATGTCCGGATCGTCGCATATGCCGCATTGCGCAGCGATCAGGAGCGGTCACCCCGGCCCGTTTCGCCGCTGGTGGCGGCCTTCACCCAAGATGCCATCGCCGATGCCATGGGCCGCTTGCCGGGTCCGCAGGGGCCGATCACACACGACATTGCCGATATCGTTACCTGGGCCGCGGACGCAGGTCTGGAACAAATTGTGACGGCCTATGCGCCCATCGGCCCCGCCGCCGCGCAACTACGGCGCCTGCAAAAAGCGCTCAGCGGGCATCAGATTGCATTTGTGCAACTTCGCCGACGCTGGGACACGCTCAGCTGGCCACACGCCACCCATGGGTTCTTTCGCTTCAAGGCGCAAATTCCAGCGATCATATGTGCTGAAGGTCTATCCAAACAGGAAGCATTCGACTTTCCGACCAACCGCCTTTGATCGGGACACCTTCAATTATCTGAAATAGTTATCCACAGGAATGCTTGGACAGGTTGCTTTTTTGTCATCCATCGGCGCGTCAAAACCGATCACCCGGCACCTTGACCCGCGCCATATCGGCGGCAAGGGCAACAAATCCCTCGATCTGGCGCTTGATGTCCTCTGCGCCCAAGGCGGCGGTCGCGCGGGATGCATCGCCCACCGTCCCCTTGGGGTTCAGATCATGGGACAGCCAAGCCATGTTCGCCTCGGCCATGTGAAAACCCAACCTGGTCGAGCCCTGCCGCAACGCCGTCTGTGCGCTGGCGAAGTCCTCGGCCAGTTCCATCCGAACCAGATCCGGATAAAGCGCCAGCATCATCGATGTCTCGGACAGCCCCCCGTGAATATCGACCATCGGCCCTTCGGGATAGTCATAGACACGATCAGCACTCAGACGGGTCCACGACGTCGTCGCCACCGCCATTCCGTGGGTCTGGCGCAATTCCCGCGCGGCGATATCCATTGGCGGCACGTTTCCCCCGTGGCTGGTGATCACGATCATCTTGCGCACGCCCGCCCGCGCCACGCTTGCCCCGATCTGAAGCCACGCCTTCACCGCGACGTCCCAATCAAGCGTCAACGTGCCGGGAAATCCGATATGTTCGTTGGACTTGCAGACCTGCTGTACCGGCAAGAACGTCAGCGGACTTTCGTCAGGCAACGCCGCGATGGCACGGGAAACCATCGCCTCGGCAATCAGCGTATCAACCCCAACGGGCAAATGCGGTCCGTGCTGCTCGATCGCCGCAAGGGGCAACACGGCGACCCAATCGGCGGTATCGTGAAAATCGCGCGTGGTCATCTCGCGCCAGTGGCGTTTTGGCAGGGTCATGGGGCGGCCTCATTCGTTTTGGCCATCAAAGCGAATACCGCGCACCTTGTCGAAGGCTCAACGCACGAATGCCCGAAATTTCAGCCCTTGCGATATCGAAACACGCCGGTCCCGCGCGCCACCACCTCGCCCAACTCGTCTGCGACCTCCCCCTCCGCAAAAAAGGTCGAGGCACCACCGCCCACCCGCCGCGCCGTGGCAATCAGCATCTGCCCACGGGGGCGCGATACGAAATTGACCGTCATCGACAGCGTGAGGCACATCTGCATGCGCGCCGCATCCCCGGTGAAGCACCCCGCATACCCCATCGCGGTATCCAGCAAGACCGCGTGGACACCCCCATGCGGCAGCCCCTGCCGGTTGAGAATATGGTCGCTCACCGGCTGTTCGACCTGTGCAAAATCACTGCGCCACGCCGTCAACCGATAGCCAAGGTGGCTTTGCAGGGCATAGCCCTGTTCGGCAAGGATGGGATCGGTCTGTGTCATTCTAGGACCTCCAATCCTGCCGCCGCATACAGCGGCACGAACGCGCCCAACTGCAGACCGCGTTCCGGGTTCGACGCATTTCCATCCAGCGCGCGCTTCTTCACACCCTGCAAGATCGCCGCCATGCGGAAGAAACAAAACCCGACGTAGAATCCGAAATTATCGATCTTCGTCAACCCCATGGCCCGGCAGTAATCTGCCACGAACGCCGCGTCCGACGGGATCCCAAGCGCCGCACGATCCACGCCCGCCAGCCCCCGCCCCTGATCGCCGGGTGGCATCTGCCATTGCATCACCACGGCGGCAAGATCGGCAAAGGGATGTCCAATCGTGCTAAGTTCCCAGTCCAGAACCGCCACGATCCGTGGCGCATCGCGCGCGAACAGCAGATTGTCGATCCGGTAATCCCCATGCACCAGACAGGCGCGGCCGTCATCTGCGGGGCAATCAGCATCCAGCCGAACAATCAACGCATCCATCGCCGGTATCTCCTCTGTCTCGGTCGCCCGGTATTGCCCGGACCAACGGTCGATCTGACGCCGGTAATAGCCCCCTTGCGGCCCATAGTCCGACAACCCGGCGGCCCCGATATCGACCGAATGGATCGCACCAAGAACGCGCCCCATCTCTTTGAAAATCAGGGCTCTTTCCGAGTTATCCACATCCGGCAACCGCGGATCGTCAAAATTGCGCCCATCGACGTGATCCATCACGTAGAACGCCGACCCCACCACCGTGTCATCCATGCAAAGCCCATGCATCCGCGCGACCGGAACATCGGTGCCGGCAAGCGCCGCTTGCACCCGAAACTCCCGATCGACCGCATGGGCAGACTTCAACAGCTTGCCCGGTGGCTTTCGGCGCAGCACGTATTGGCCGGAAGAAGCGCGCAGCAGGTAGGTCGGGTTTGACTGGCCACCCACAAATTTTTCTGCCGAAACAGGCCCTTGAAAGCCCTCGACCTGCGCGGCCATCCACCGCTCAACGGCCCGCAGATCCAGATCGCCGCTCATCGTGCGTCGTTCGTGTATTTGCGCAACTCCGCGCGCGCCACTTGGCGGCGGTGCACCGCGTCGGGGCCGTCTGCCAACCGAAGCGTGCGCAAATCGGCCCAAATCCCGGCCAGCGGTGTATCTTGGCTCAGCCCCGTGGCGCCGTGTAGCTGCATCGCTTCATCCACCACCCGCAGCGCCATCAACGGCGCGGCCACCTTGATCTTGGATATCCAAGGTTGTGCCGCGCGCACACCGGCGTTGTCCATCATCCACGCGGCTTTCAAACACAGCAGCCGGGTCATTTCGATATCGATGCGGGCATTGGCGATGATGTCATGGTTCGCCCCCAGATCGGCCAGTTGTTTGCCGAACGCGGTCCGCGAAAGCGCCCTTTTACACATTAATTCAAGGGCATACTCGGCGCCACCAATCGCCCGCATGCAATGATGAATGCGTCCGGGGCCAAGGCGGCCCTGCGCCACCTCAAAGCCGCGCCCCTCTCCCAGAACCACGGCATCGGCCGGCACGCGCACATCGGTGAACCGGATATGCATGTGCCCGTGCGGCGCATGATCGGAATGAAACACCTGCATCGGGCGCAGCACCTCAAGCCCCGGTGTTTTGGCAGGCACCAGAAACATCGTATGCCGGGCATGCTTTGCCGCGCCGGGGGTCGTGCAGGCCATCACGATATACAACGCGCAACGCGGATCCCCTGCGCCCGTTGCCCAATATTTCTCGCCGTTCAGGATGTAATCGTCACCCTGTCTTTCGGCAGCCATCGAAATTTGCGTTGCATCCGACGATGCCACCTGCGGCTCGGTCATCAAATAGGCCGACCGGGTCTTTCCAGCCATCAGGTCAGGCAGCCAGCGGGCGCTTTGTGCCTGTGTTCCGTAGCGTTCCAGAACCTCCATGTTGCCGGTATCAGGGGCGTTGCAGTTGAAGATTTCCGCAGCAATCGCCACCGCGCCCATCTCCTCGGCCAGATACGCGTATTCCACGGTGCTCAGGCCATAGCCCGCGTCGCTGCCGGTAAGCCAAAAATTCCACAACCCGCGTGATCGCGCCAAAGCCTTCAGATCGCTCAGGATTTCCATCTGCCGATCCGTCATCTGGAACCGGTCCCCTGACGGGTGCCTGCCGACTTCGGCATGGAACTCGGCATCCAGCGGCGCGATGTCCTCGCGCACCATCTGGCGCACCTGCGCCACCAACGGGCGCACCTTGGCGCTTACCCCCAGATCCATCATGCAACTCCCTTTAATTCTGTCACCGCGGCGGCGTATTCCGCTGCAATCCTGTCCACCAACGTTGTGGCGGGAACGACTGCACCGACCGCGCCAATGCCCTGCCCCGCGCCCCAGATCTCCTTCCACGCCTTGGGTTTGGACGACCCGCCCTCAAAGCTCATGGATGTCGCATCAGCCGTGCTCAGGTTGTCCGCGTCCAGACCTGCGCGGCTGATCGAAGGTTTCAGGTAATTACCCGAAACCCCTGTAAACAAGGAAGATGTCACGATGTCCTCCGCCCCTGCATCAACGATCATCTGCTTGTAATCGGGCACCGCGTTGGCCTCCTGCGTCGCGATGAACGCAGATCCGACATACCCCAGATCGGCCCCCATCACCTGCGCGGCCAACAACGACCGCCCGGTCGCGATGGACCCCGACAGCAGCAAAGGGCCGTCGAACCACGCACGGATTTCTTGCACCAGCGCAAACGGGGATTGCAGGCCCGCATGCCCTCCGGCCCCGGCGGCCACCGCGATCAACCCGTCCGCACCCTTGGCAATCGCCTTTCGCGCAAATGTGTTGTTGATCACGTCATGCAGCGCGATACCGCCGCAAGAATGGGCCGCCTCGTTCACCTCCGGGCGCGCGCCTAGCGATGTGATCCAGATCGGCACCCTCCAACGCGCGCAAATCTCCAGATCGCGTTCAAGCCGCGTATTCGACCGGTGCACGATCTGATTGACGGCAAAGGGCGCGGCAGGTCGGTCGGGATTGGCCTGATTGTGGGCATCAAGGGCTTCGGTGATCTGCGCCAACCACGCCTCCAGCAATGGCGGCTCCCCTGCGTCTTCGCGCGCATTCAGCGCAGGAAAACTGCCGACGATCCCCGCCTTGCACTGGGCAATGACCAACGCGGGCACCGACACAATGAACAATGGGGCCGCAACCGCAGGTATTCGCAACCCTCTGAGTTGCTTTGGTAAATGCATATCGCCGCGCATGTAGGCTCCTCTGTCGCCACGACGCTAGCCTGCGTGCCCGGTCGCGTCCAGCCGCGCGATGCGGTGGCAGATGGGGCTTGGGTTTCGCTGCACTATCCTGCACAACAGGCACAATCACGACGACCGCCGATCAGGAGAATTTGCAATGCCCGATGGACATACCCGCCATACCGGCCCCTCGCTCGCACCATTTGACTGGGCCGATCCCTTCCACCTGTCCGATCAGTTGACCGAAGAGGAACGCATGATCGCAGAAGGTGCCCGTGCCTATGCCGATGACAAACTGGCGCCCCGCGTCACGGACGCCTACCTGAACGAACGCGTGACCCCCGAAATCTTTGAAGAAATGGGGCAAATGGGGCTTTTGGGGATCACCATCCCCGAGGAATACGGCGGCCTTGGCGCAGGCTATGTCGCCTACGGTCTGGTCGCGCGCGAGGTCGAGCGCATAGATAGCGGCTATCGCTCCATGATGTCGGTGCAAAGCAGCCTCGTGATGTATCCGATCCACGCCTACGGGTCGGAAGAGCAGCGTCAGAAATACCTGCCAGGCTTGGCAGCAGGCAAGCTTGTCGGCTGTTTCGGCCTGACCGAGCCGGACGCCGGAAGCGACCCTGCCGGCATGAAGACCGTGGCAAAGAAAATCGATGGTGGATATCGCATTTCTGGCGCCAAGATGTGGATCTCGAACAGTCCCATCGCGGATGTTTTTGTGATCTGGGCCAAGTCCGAAGCGCATGACGGCAAGATCAGGGGCTTCATCCTTGAAAAGGGCATGAAGGGCCTGAGCGCGCCAAAAATCGGCGGCAAGCTCAGCCTGCGGGCGTCTGTTACCGGCGAAATCGTGATGGATGGCGTCGAGGTGTCCGACGACCAGATCCTGCCGAATGTCGAAGGCCTCAAGGGGCCGTTCGGCTGTCTGAACCGCGCGCGCTACGGCATTTCGTGGGGCGTGATGGGCGCGGCGGAAGATTGTTGGCACCGGGGTCGGCAATACGGACTGGACCGTGTGCAGTTCGGCCGCCCCTTGGCGCAAACGCAACTGTTCCAGAAAAAACTGGCCGACATGCAGACCGAGATCGCCCTTGGCCTGCAAGCAAGCCTTCGCGCTGGTCGGATGCTGGATGAAGGCACCTGCGCGCCCGAGGTCATCTCATTGATAAAGCGTAATAATTGCGGCAAGGCACTGGATATTGCGCGGGTTGCGCGCGACATGCATGGCGGCAATGGCATCATGGCGGAATACCACGTCATGCGGCACGCGCAGAACCTTGAAACGGTCAACACCTACGAAGGCACGCATGATGTGCACGCGTTGATCCTTGGCCGGGCGCAGACCGGGTTACAAGCTTTTTTCTGACTTATATCAGCGGCTTATGGTGTACGGGGTGGCGAACCAATGTTCTTGCAGGTTCGCCCCCTCGCCAATCCTGTCCACGACCGCGAAAAGCCCCGGCGCGGCAAGCGGCATCAACACACCGTGCCACGTCCCGCGATGATAATTCACCGCCTGTCCGGGGGCGGTTTCAAAGGCCAGCGGGACACCCGGAACGCCGCCTTCATCGGGCGCAACAACAATCAGAAGACCGTTTTGTGTCATTGGGATGAAGGCTTGTGATCCGTCCGGGTGACGCTCCATCATGTCCAGCATCAGCGGAAGTTCACGCGGTTGCGCATCGAACAGGCTAAGGCCCGCCCGTCCGGTGGAAAAGTCCAGCACGGCGCGGTCGTGATGGCGACCACAGAGGCCTTGATTGATCATCTTGTCGGGCCCTTGGCTGCAATCCAGCACATCGCCGAACGGGGCGAAGGCGACTGCGGACAATGGCCGGATCTTGATTGATTGGGTCAATGTGGCTGCCCTTTCATTCCTCATTAAAGGTTACAGGAAATCCGGATTTCCCGATTTTTTGTAACCTATTTATCAAACGTTAAACGCGCACCAGCGCCATCGAGATCCCCTGCCCCACGCCGACGCACATCGTTGCCAGCGCCAGTTGGCCGCCGGTGCGCACCAATTCCATCGCGGCGGTCCCGGCCAGCCGCGCGCCCGACATGCCAAGCGGATGGCCAAGGGCAATCGCGCCGCCGTTCGGATTGACGTGTGGGGCATTGTCGGCCAGCCCAAGTTCGCGCAGCACGGCCAGACCTTGGGCCGCAAATGCCTCGTTCAACTCGATCACGTCGAAATCCGATGGCGACAGCCCCAACCGCGCGCACAACTTTCGCGTCGCGGGCGCCGGGCCGATGCCCATGATGCGGGGCGGCACGCCCGCCGTCGCGCCGCCGATGATGCGGGCGATGGGGGTCAGGCCATGGGTTTTGGCCGCCGCCTCGGATGCGATGATCAGGGCTGCGGCACCGTCGTTCACGCCGCTGGCGTTGCCTGCCGTAACAGACCCGCCTGCGCGGAAGGGCGTGGGCAGATTTCCCAGCTTTGCCAACGTGGTTGCGCGCGGATGTTCATCCGATGACACCGATACCGGATCGCCCTTGCGCTGCGGAATATCCACGGGAACGATTTCTGCGGCCAACCGTCCATTGGCTTGGGCCGCGGCGGCGCGATCTTGCGAGCGCAGGGCAAACGCATCTTGATCGTCACGCGAAACACCATAATCCGTTGCCACGTTTTCCGCGGTTTCGGGCATGGAATCGATTCCGTATTGCGCCTTGAGCGCCTTGTTCACAAAGCGCCAGCCGATGGTGGTGTCATAGATCTGGGCGTTGCGGGAAAACGCGGTATCGGCCTTGGGCATGACGAAGGGCGCGCGCGACATGGATTCGACACCGCCCGCGATGATCAGATCAGCCTCGCCCGCCTTGATGGCGCGCGCGGCGGCGATCACGGCATCCATGCCCGACCCGCACAGGCGGTTGAGCGTGACGCCCGGCACCGCGTCAGGCAACCCGGCCAACAGGGCGCACATGCGGGCCACATTGCGGTTATCCTCACCCGCCTGATTGGCACAGCCATAGATAACCTCGTCCACCTGCGCCCAATCAACATCTGGATTGCGGTTTTGCAGTGCTTTCAGGGGTATAGCGCCAAGGTCATCGGCGCGGACCGATGACAACGCCCCCCCGAAACGACCGATGGGCGTGCGGATGTAGTCACAGATGAAGGCTTCGGGCATTTTTGCTCCCCCGTCAGAACGCCCTTGATTGGTAGGGGGCGAAGCACGGCTTGTCCATCGGGAGACGTCGCGTTTCAACTGGTCAGGGGCGCCCAGAATGCTAGGATGCCGGGTGAACAGGAGGGGCAGCATGGCTGACGTTGTGCAGATCACGCGGGAGGGCGCGATTGGTCTGATCGGGCTGAACAATCCACCCGTGAACGCCGCAGGCCACGGCTTGCGGGCGGGGCTGGCTGCGGCGGTTGACGCGCTGGAAGGCGACGACAGCGTGCAGGTCATCGCAATCTATGGCGAAGGGCGCAGTTTCATCGCCGGCGCGGACATCCGCGAATTTGGAAAACCCGCACAGGCCCCGTTGTTGCCCGATGTCTGCAACCGGCTGGAAAGATGCACGAAACCGGTGATTTCGGTGTTGCATGGTGCAGCGCTTGGCGGGGGGTTGGAGGTGGCGATCGCAACCCATGCACGGATTGCAATCGACGGTGTGCAGCTTGGCTTTCCAGAGGTCGGATTGGGCATTCTTCCCGGCGCTGGCGGCACGCAGCGCGGGCCGCGCTTGGTCGGCATCGCGAACGCGCTGGACCTGATCACCAGCGGCAAACGGATCACCGCGACACAGGCGCTTGCGATCGGTTTGGTCGACAAGGTGGTGACGGGCGATGCCCGGCACATGGCCATAGCGGCGGCACGTGATGTCTTGGCGGGCCGTTTGGCCACGCGGGTCACGGGCGACGAACCGGTTGCCCCCGACGATGCCGCCATCGCTGCATCTGCCGCCATGCTGCAGGAAACGCAGGCCCATCTCTTCAGCCCGCACCATGCCGTGCGGGCAGTGGCCGCATCGCTGCGCCCCCTGACGCAGGGCCTGATCGAAGAACGGCGGCTGTTCAATGAATGCATGGACAGCCCGCAGCGGGCCGGGTTGATCCATGCGTTCTTTGCCGAGCGCGCCGTCGCCAAGATACCAGAATCCGGGGCGACACCCCGCCATATCAACAAGATAGGCGTGATCGGCGCGGGCACGATGGGCGCGGGGATCGCCACATCTTGTCTGCTGGCGGGGTGTCAGGTGGTGCTGGTGGACCGCACCGACGATGCGGTGGCGCGCGGCCGGGCGACCGTTGCCGCGAACCTTGATGGTGCGGTCAAACGTGGAAAAATGAGCGCCGATGCGCGGGCCGGAATCCTCCTGACAACCGCTGTGGACATGGCTGCGATTGCCGGATCGGATCTTGTGATCGAGGCCGCATTCGAAGACATGGCGGTGAAAAAGGCCCTGATGCGGCAGATCGCGGACATCTGCCCCGACGCGCTGCTGGCAACCAACACGTCGTATCTGAACCTTGATGACATCGCCGCCGCCACGGCGCGCCCGCAAGATGTGATCGGGCTGCATTTCTTCTCTCCCGCGCATGTGATGCGGCTGCTGGAGGTGGTGGTGGGCGCCAAGACGCGGCCCGACGCGGTGGCGACCGGCTTCGCTTTGGCCAAGCGGTTGGGCAAGGTGGCGGTCCGCTCAGGCGTGTGTGACGGGTTCATCGGGAACCGCATCATGAACCATTACCGCAAGGCTGCCGACCACATGATGCTGGATGGCGCAACCCCCGACCAGATCGACACCGCCGTGCGCGGGTTCGGCTTTGCCATGGGACCGTTCGAGGTTTCGGATCTGGCAGGCCTGGACATCGGCTGGGCCAATCGCAAACGGGTCGGCCGCGTGCCGGGCGAACGGTATGTCAGCGTCGCCGACAAGCTGTGCGAGGCCGGGCAATTCGGGCGCAAGACGGGGCGCGGGTTCTATGACCATGAAAATGGCGGCGCAAACCCCGATCTGATGGACCTTCTGGCACATGAACGGGCCGCCCACGGCGTGACGCCGCGCGCGTTCACGGCTGACGAGATAGTCGCGCGCTACATGACCGCGATGATCGCCGAGGCCACGCGCGTCGTGCAGGATGGCATCGCGCTGCGCCCCATCGATGTCGATGCGGTGTTCTTGTTCGGCTACGGCTTTCCCCGTTGGCGCGGTGGGCCGCTGCATTACGCGGACACGTTGGGTGCTGCCGAAATATTGCGCCGGATCAATGGGTTTGCCAAAGACGACGCCCAATTCTGGCAGGTGCCGCCGTTGCTGCGCGACATGGCCGAAACCGGCCGCACATTCGCCGATATGAACCGGGAGGGATGAGGGATGGACCTGCGTTATTCACCACACGAGGCCGCGTTTCAGACACAGGTCCGCGCGTTCCTTGACGCGGAATTACCCCATGAGATTGCCGCCAAGGTTGCCGCCGGGCGGGAACTGGCCAAGACAGACATGGAACGCTGGCACGCGATCTTGCACCAACGCGGCTGGCTGGCGGGACCATGGCCCTTGGCGTTCGGCGGGCAGGAATGGGGCCCCGTGGAACAACATATCTTCGAAGAGGAATGTTGCCGGGCCAATGCACCGCGCATCGTGCCATTCGGGCTGAAGATGCTGGGGCCTGTGTTGATCGCGTTTGGCAGCCCGGAGCAGAAGAAGACCTACCTGCCGCGTATCCTCGACGGCACGGATTGGTGGTGCCAAGGCTATTCCGAACCGGGCGCGGGCAGTGATCTGGCCAGCCTCAAGACCCGCGCGGTGCACGACGGCGACCATTACGTGGTGAATGGCCAGAAGACGTGGACAACCCTTGGCCAGTTCGCCAATCGCATCTTCTGCCTTGTCCGCACCAAGGCCGATGGCAAGCCGCAGGAAGGTATCAGCTTTCTGCTGGTCGACCTTGATACGCCCGGCATCGAGATGCGTCCGATCCGCTTGATCGAAGGCGGCTACGAGGTGAACGAGGTGTTCTTTACCGACGTGCGCGTGCCCGTGACCAATCTGGTGGGGGCGGAGAACGCCGGCTGGACGATCGCGAAGTTCCTGCTGGGGCACGAGCGCGCGAACATCGCGGGCGTGGGGTTCAGCATGCAAGCGCTTGATCAGGTGAAATCGTTGGCCCGCACACTGACGCGGGGCGGCAAACGGTTGATCGATCAGCCGCTCTTTGCCGCGCGGCTGGCCAGCGTGGAGGCCGATCTGGAGGCGATGCGGATCACCAACCTGCGAATGCTGAGCGTTGCGGCGCAGGGCGGAAAACTGGGGACCGAGCCATCGATGCTGAAGATCAAGGGCACTGTGATCCGGCAAACGATCAACGATCTGGCGCGGCGTGCGCTGGGCGCGTCGGCAGCCCCGTTCCCGTCGGAGGATGTGGAGGGGAACCTGTCGCTGGTGCCGGATGGGCACGCGATGAACGCGGCCAGCTATTTCAGCAATCGCAAGATCTCCATCTACGGGGGTTCGAACGAGATTCAGCGCAACATTCTGGCCAAGGGGATGCTGAGCTGATGGATTTCCAGATGAGCGATGACCGCCGGATGCTGGCCGACAGCCTTGGCCGCTACCTTGCGGCGCAATACCCTATCCAGCATCGCAATGCTGTGGCCTATGCGGCGCCTTGGCACGATCCGGCGAAATGGGATGCGCTGGTGGATCTGGGCGTGGTGTTCGCGCTGATCCCCGAGGACCGGGGCGGCATGGGCGGCGCGGGGTTCGACATTACCGCCGTCTTCACCGAACTGGGTCGCGCGCTGTGCCCCGAACCGGTGTTGCCCGCCCTGCTGGCCGCGCGGCTGCTGGGGGCCGCCGGGGCCGATCTGGAGCCGCTGCTGTCAGGTGTGCGGTATGGCGTGGGTCTGGGCGAGTTGGACGCGCCTTATGATTTGGACACCATCACCACGACCGCGCGGGATGGCAGATTGCTGGGCCGCAAATCCGTGGTTTATGGCGGTGCGGATGCCGAACGGTTCGTGATTGCCGCGCATCAGGACGGGGGGCTGGCGCTGTATGACGTTGCGGCCGCCGATGTCGAGGTCAAGGGATATGGCATGATCGATGGCGGCAGTGCGGCCGAGGTCTTTCTGGACGCCACGCCGGGCAGGTTGCTGATGGCGGACGCGGGCGCGGCGCTGCAAGATGCGCTGGACGCGGGCGCGCTGGCGCTGAGTGCGGAGGCGTTGGGCGCGATGGAGCATGCCAACGCAATGCTTGTCGACTACCTTAAGACCCGGCAGCAATTCGGGCGGCCCATCGGCGCATTTCAGGCGTTGCAGCATCGTGCCGTCGATCTGGCCATCGAGATCGAGCAGGCGCGCAGCATCATCATTCTGGCAGCCGATGCCATGGGCGGGCCGCAGCAATCCCTGCGCTGTTCACAGGCAAAGCACCTTGTGGGCAAGATTGCGCGACAGGTGGCCGAGGAGGTCATCCAGATGCACGGCGGCATTGCCATGACGTGGGAATACCCGGCATCGCATTATGCCAAGCGGCTGGTGATGATCGACCATCAACTGGGCGACACGGATTTCCACCTCGAACGGATGATGGCGGTCCTGCAAGCCTGATGCGGGCGCACCGGGCGGACAGCGCGGACGCCTCCGGCGGGAGTTTTCGGCCAAGATGAAGCGCAGTCCGGTCTAGGCACCAAGCCTTGCGACGATGCTGGAGGGGGTGACCTGACCGATTGGCTGGCCGTCTTCCACCACCATCAGCGCAGGTGCCGACGCCAGTTTTGGCATGATTTCGCCCACCGGCATTTCCGACGGGATCGCGGGGCCCGACGGGGTGCCCGCCACCATCACATCGCGCGCGGTCAAGACGCCAAGCGGATTCATGTTCGCCACGAACTCGGCCACGTAATCGGTCGCGGGGGCCGAGAATATCTCCCGCGGGGTGCCCGTTTGCACGATGCGCCCGCCTTCGAGGATCGAGATGCGGTTGCCGATCTTGAATGCCTCGTCAAGGTCATGGCTGACGAAGATGATGGTGCGCTTGAGTTTGGCCTGCAGGTCCAGCAGTTCATCTTGCAGCTTGGCGCGGATCAGCGGATCAAGCGCGGAAAACGGCTCATCCATCAGCAGGATCGGCGCGTCGGTGGCAAAAGCGCGGGCGAGGCCGACGCGTTGTTGCATGCCGCCGGACAGTTCACCCACCTTGCGGTCGCCCCAGTCGGACAGCCCGACAAGGTCCAGTTGCGTGTCCACGGTGGCGCGCCGGGTCGCCTCGGGCTGGCCAGCGAGTTCGAGGCCAAGGCCGACATTCTCGCGCACCGTGCGCCATGGCAGCAGGCCGAATTGCTGGAACACCATCGACACGACGTTCTGCCGTAGATGGCGCAGGTCGCCAGCCGAGGCGCCGGGCAGTGTGCACGACCAGTCACCGTTACGCACCACGACCTTGCCGCGCACGACGGGGTTCAGCCCGTTCACGGCCCGCAAGAGGGTGGATTTGCCAGAGCCGGACAGCCCCATCAGGACAAGGATTTCGCCCTGCGCCACCTCGAGGCTGCAATCATGCACCCCAAGGATATTGCCAGTTTCGGCCTGAATTTGTGCCCGGTCCTGACCCGCATCCGCCAGCGGCAGCGCCGTCTGCGGCTTGTTGCCGAACATGATGCAGACATCTTGAAATGAGACGGCACTGGTCATTTGGGGGATTCCTCATAGCGCAGTATACCTGCCAGACGGTTCGGCGGCCCGCCATCCGACGGGTGCGATTGCCCGTCATTGACCGGGATCACCGGCAGTTGCCACGGCGTCAGACCTTCAAGGCAACTGAGGTTGACCCCGAACTCATTGGGGTTCGATCGCCGTTGGTGGTGGGTGTAGATCCCGCAGGTGCTGCAAAAATAGTGTTTCGCCGTTCGCGTGTTGAATTGATAGAGCGTCAGGTTGTCTTCGCCCGCGGTGAAGGCGATGTCATCCAGCGCCGCCGAAACCGCGACCGCGCCACGCATGGTGCAATACGAGCAATCGCAGCGTCGGGCCGAGGCAAGGCCGCTCGATAGCGTCACGCGGAACCGGACGGCGCCGCAATGGCAGGCGGCGTTGTAGGTATCAGTCATCTGGTGGGCACCCTCAGCAAGCGGTCCAGCACGATGGCCACGACGACGATGATCAACCCCGCCTCGAACCCCAGCCCGGTGTCCACGCGGTTGAGCGCGCGCACCACCGGCACGCCCAGCCCATCCGCGCCCACAAGCGCCGCGATCACCACCATCGACAGCGACAACATGATGGTCTGGTTCAGGCCCGCCATGATCTGCGGGCGGGCGTAGGGCAGCTCGATTTTCCACAACGTCTGCCAGCCGCTGGCGCCAAACGCCTGGCTGGCCTCCAGAAGCGGCGTCGGGGTCGAGGAAATGCCAAGATGGGTCAGCCGGATCGGCGCGGGCAGCACGAATATGACCGTGGCGATCAGGCCGGGCACCATGCCGATGCCGAAAAAGACGATGGCGGGGATCAGGTAGACGAAGGTTGGCAGGGTCTGCATCAGGTCCAGCACCGGGCGCATCACCGTGTAAACCTGCGGGCGGTGAGCGGCGAAAATGCCGATTGGCACGCCCACGCCCATGCACACGACGCAGGCCGCCAGAACCAGTGTCAGGCTTTCGGTCGTTTCCTCCCAATAGCCTTGGTTGACGATGAACAGGAACCCGATGGCGGTCAGGGCGGGCACGCCCCAACTGCGGTGCAACCGCCACGCCAGTAGCGTCAGCAACGCGATGATGACAAGCGGGTGGTATTCGGGGGGGTAAAGATACACCTGCTCGCCGCGCCCGACCTCGCGCAGCCAACCGGTGTTCGGCGGATCCTGCAACAGGGCGAGGAACACCTCGATCATGTATTCAAGCGCGCGCGCCAGACCGTCAAACAGCCATGCGCCGTTTTGTTGGAGGCTGTCGAAGATGGCTTCCGCCCAGTCATCGATCGGGATTTTTCGGTCAGTCAGCCAGTCAAGCATGCGATACCCGATCAATGATGTTCTTGATGATGTCCAACCCGTTGATGTCGACATGTCCCACGCAGGATGTGCAGGGCGCACAGGGGTGGGACAGCCGGTTGGCCTGCCGGCCCCGCCGAATGGCGGAACCAGCATTCGTCTCGTGGACCATGATCACTGAAGCGCGGCCGTAACCGCCGCGACCGCGTCACCACCATCCAACGTGGTCACGCCATCAAGCCACGCCATCACATCATCGGTATTGGCCGCCATCCATGCGGTCGCCGCATCGTCAGGGTCCATGCCGTCATCGAGGATCGCGGCCATGATCTCATTCTCCATCGCAAGGCTGAAGACGAGGTTGTTGAGGAGCGTGCCGACATTCGGGCAGGCATCCACATAGCCCGCGCGGGTGTTGGTATATATGGTGGCGCCGCCCAGATCGGGGCCGAACCAGTCATCGCCGCCGGTCAGGTAGGTCAGGTCGAAGTTCGCGTTCATCGGGTGCGGTTCCCACGCAAGGAACACGATGGGCTCTTCGCGATTGGTCAGACGGTCGACCTGCGCCAGCATCCCCTGTTCCGAGCTTTCCACGACCTCGAACTCGGCCAAGTCGAATGCGTTGGCCCCGATCATGTCAAGGATCAGGCGGTTGCCGTCGTTGCCGGGCTCGATCCCGTAGATTTCCGCCTTCAGATCATCGGCATGTGCGGCGATGTCCGCGAAATCCGCGATGCCCAACTCCGCGCCGACCGCATTGGTGGCCAGCGTATATTTTGCGCCCTCCAGATTGGCGCGCACGACGTCGACGGTGCCGGCGTCGCGGTAGGGGGCGATATCGGCCTCCATCGTCGGCATCCAGTTGCCAAGAAACACGTCGATGTCGCCTTCGGCCATGGCGGTGTAGGTTACCGGCACGGACAGCACGCGGGTTTCGGTTTCATAGCCCAGCGCCTCGAGCACCACGGTGGTGGCCGCCGTCGTCGCGGTGATGTCGGTCCACCCCACATCCGAAAAGGTAACGATGCCGCAATCGGCATGAGCATCGGCCATGGCTCCCCCGGCGGTGAGCGCAAGGGCCAGCACGCTGGTGGCGGCTGTGCGGGGAATACGAAAATTCATCATGGTTCTCTCCTGTCAGACGGTCGGTTGTGTTTTGTTGATTGACCAGTCAATTAAAAAGTCTATTTCTTGGCATGGCAACCGCAAAGGACGGATCATGCGCAGAACAGGAGTAATGGCATTACGCAAGGGCGCGCTTGTCAACGCAACAATCGCAGAAATCGGTCGCGAAGGGTCCTTGGATGTGACCGTTGGGCAGATTGCAAAGGCTGCGGGCGTCTCCAGTGCGCTGGCGCACCATTATTTCGGCTCGAAGGAGGAGCTGTTTCTGGCGGCGATGCGGGCGATTCTTTCCGGCTTTGGCACCGAGGCGCGGGTCCGGTTGGCGACGGCAAAGACGCCTGAGGCCCGTTTGCGGGCAATCGTCGAGGCAAGTTTCGCGCCGCAGAATTTCCAACCGCATGTCATCTCGGCATGGCTCAATTTCTACGTGATGGCGCAACATGTGCCCGCCGCGAACCGCCTGTTGCGGGTTTACCAGCGGCGGCTGGCGGCCAACCTGACCCACGCGCTGCGCGCCCTGTCGCCATCCCCCGAGGCGACGGCGGCCACGGCCGCCGCCTTGATCGACGGGCTCTATATTCGCCACGCGCTGGCGGATGCCGGTGCGCCGGACAGTGCAACAGCCGCGGCACGCGTGATGGATTACTTGAAGGTCGCAATCCGATGACCCAACCAAATATCTTGATCCTGATGGTCGATCAGCTGAACGGTACGTTGTTCCCGGACGGTCCCGCCGATTGGTTGCACACCCCCAACCTGCGCCGTCTCGCTGCCCGCTCCACCCGGTTCGAGAACGCCTATACCGCCTCTCCGCTGTGTGCACCCGCACGCGCAAGCTTCATGTCAGGTCAATTGCCGTCGCGCACCGGGGTCTACGACAATGCGGCCGAGTTCGCGTCCTCAATCCCGACTTACGCCCACCATCTGCGGCGCGCAGGCTATGCCACGGCACTGTCGGGCAAGATGCACTTTGTCGGGCCAGACCAGCTTCACGGTTTTGAACAACGCCTGACCACAGACATCTACCCCGCCGATTTCGGATGGACCCCAGACTACCGCAAACCCGGTGAGCGGATCGACTGGTGGTATCACAACATGGGCTCGGTGACCGGGTCCGGCGTCGCCGAAATCACCAACCAGATGGAATACGATGATGCCGTGGCGTTCGAGGCCGAGCAAAAGCTTTATGACCTGTCACGCGGCGCAGATACGCGTCCTTGGTGCCTGACCGTCAGCTTCACCCACCCGCACGACCCCTATGTCGCCCGCCGGGAATATTGGGATCTGTATAACAACTGCGACCACCTGATGCCGCAAGTCGCCGCGATCCCCTACGCGGAACACGACGCCCATTCCAAGCGCATCCTCGACGCCAATGACCTTGGCAATTTCGACATCACGGACGCAGACATTCGCCGTTCCCGGCAAGCCTATTTCGCCAATATCTCTTACATCGATCAGAAGGTCGGCGGTATTCTGGACGTGCTGGAGCGCACCCGGCAGGAGGCGATCATCGTCTTCGTCTCGGACCATGGCGATATGCTTGGTGAACGGGGCCTGTGGTTCAAGATGTCGTTCTACGAGGGCTCTGCCCGGGTGCCGCTGATGATCTGCGCGCCGGACATGGCGCCGGGCCGGGTGGACGCCCCCGTCTCCACCATCGATCTTTGCCCGACGCTTTGCGATCTGGCCGGGGTCAGCATGGAAGATGTCATGCCGTGGACCGATGGCGAAACGCTGGTGCCGCTGGGCAAGGGCGGCACGCGCGTCAGCCCCGTGGCGATGGAATACGCCGCCGAAGGCTCACAATCGCCGTTGGTGGCCCTGCGCGAAGGGGGGTGGAAATATACCAACTGCGCCCTTGATCCCGAGCAACTGTTCGACCTGACCACCGATCCCCATGAACTGACCGACCTTGCCCAAGATCCCGCCCACGCCGCAAAGCTGGAGGCGTTTCGCCTGCAAGCGGCCGCCCGCTGGGATCTGGAGGCATTCGACGCCGATGTGCGCCAATCCCAAGCCCGACGCTGGGTTGTCTATGAGGCGCTCCGCAACGGCGCCTACTATCCGTGGGATTTTCAGCCGCTTCGCGCTGCATCCGAACGGTACATGCGCAATCATATGGACCTCAATATTCTTGAGGAAAGCAAACGATTTCCAAGAGGTGAATAATGCAACCGACGGCTTCCCATTTCGTGAACGGCGCCTATCTGGACGACACCGCAGGCACCGCCCTGCCCGTGATCTACCCCGCAACGGGTGAGGTCATCGCACAGCTGCATCACGCCACACCCGCCGTGCTGGAGGCAGCCCTCGCCGCCGCCGATGCCGCACGCGCGGGCTGGGCGGCGACGCCGGCCGCAGATCGCGGGCGTATCTTGCGCCGGGCAGCGGACATCATGCGCGAACGCAACCGTGACCTCAGCGTGATCGAGACCATGGACACCGGCAAGCCGCTGTCCGAGACGCTGGTGGCCGACGCGTCATCCGGCGCCGATGCGCTGGAATATTTTGGCGGGCTGATCGGTGCATTGACCGGCGACCACATCCCGCTGGGGGCCGATTGGGCCTATACGATGCGCGAACCGCTGGGGCTGTGTGTTGGCATCGGTGCGTGGAATTACCCGACCCAGATCGTCTGCTGGAAGGCCGCACCGGCGCTTGCGTGCGGCAATACCATGGTCTTCAAGCCGTCCGAGACGACGCCGCTTGCGGCGTTGCAGATCGCGGCCATCTTTACCGAGGCGGGATTGCCGCCCGGCGTGTTCAACGTGATTCAGGGCGCGGGTGACGTGGGTGGGGCATTGGTGACCGACCCGCGCGTCGCCAAGGTATCACTGACCGGGTCGGCGCCAACGGGGCGCAAGGTCTATGCGGCGGCGGCCGCCAGCATGAAGCAGGTGACAATGGAACTGGGCGGCAAATCCCCACTGGTGATCTTCGACGATGCCGATCTGGAAGATGCCGTCAGCGCCGCGATCAACGCGAATTTCTATGCCTCCGGTCAGGTCTGTTCCAACGGCACGCGGGTGTTCGTGCAGGGCGGCATCAAGGCGGCGTTTCTGGACCGGCTGGCGCAACGGGTGGGCAACGCCACCATCGGCGACCCACTGGATGAGGCGACGAATTTCGGGCCCATGGCCTCGGAACGCCAGTTGGAGATCGTGCAGGGCTTTATCGCCAAGGGTTTGGCCGAAGGCGCGCGCCTGATCTGTGGCGGCGGGAGGGTCGACCGCGCGGGGTTCTACCTGCAGCCCACCATTTTCGCCGATGTCACCGATGACATGACCCTTGCCCGCGAGGAAATATTCGGGCCGGTCCTATCGGTTCTCGATTTCGACACCGAGGCCGAGGTGCTGGCCCGCGCCAATGCCACCGATTACGGACTGGCCGCTGGCGTCATGACCCGCGATCTGGCCCGCGCACACCGCATGGTCGCCGGGTTTCAGGCCGGAACCTGCTGGATCAACAGCTATAACCTGACGCCCGCGGGCATGCCCTTTGGCGGCGCCAAAAGCAGCGGGTTCGGCCGCGAAAATGCCCGCGCGTCGCTGGAGGCCTATAGCCAGATGAAATCCGTCTACGTGGGCATGGGCCGCGTGGAGGCTGCGTATTGATGTCCAGCCAATTCGAAGCGGATTACGTCATAATCGGCGCGGGAAGCGCCGGGTGCGCCATGGCCTACCGATTGTCCGAAGCGGGCAAATCGGTGCTGGTGATCGAACATGGCGGAAGCGACGCCGGTCCGTTCATCCAGATGCCTGCCGCATTGTCCTATCCAATGAACATGTCGCGCTACGATTGGGGCTACACCTCGGAACCCGAGGCGGCATTGGGCAACCGTCGTCTTGCATGTCCGCGCGGCAAGGTGGTGGGGGGATCATCCTCGATCAACGGGATGGTCTATGTGCGGGGGCATGCGCATGACTTTGACACTTGGGCCGAGATGGGCGCAACCGGGTGGAGCTACGCGGACGTCCTGCCCTATTTCAAGCGCATGGAACACGCCCACGGCGTGCCGGACAAGGCGTGGCGCGGAACCGACGGGCCGCTGCACATCACGCGCGGACCACGGCACAACCCGCTCTATCATGCGTTTGTCGAAGCCGGGCGGCAGGCAGGCTATCCCGTCACTCAGGACTACAACGGCGAACAGCAGGAAGGCTTTGGCCCGTTCGAACAGACCGTCTGGAAAGGGCGCCGCTGGTCGGCCGCGAACGCCTATCTGCGGCCCGCGTTGAAGCGGGACAATTGCACGTTGCTGCGCGGGTTGGTGCATCGGATCGTGATCGAGGACGGTCGCGCCGTGGGGGTGGAGATGTCGCATGGTAGCACGCAGCAGATCGTCCGCGCGCGCGCCGAGGTGGTGCTGGCGGCAGGTGCGATCAATTCGCCCAAGCTGCTGATGCTGTCAGGCATCGGGCCTGCGGCACATCTGGCGGAACATGGCGTGGCCGTGGTGGCCGATCGCGCGGGGGTGGGCCAGAACCTGCAAGATCATCTGGAAATGTATGTGCAGTACGCCGCATCCAAGCCGATCACGCTCTATAAATACTGGAACCTGATCAGCAAGGCCCTGATCGGGGCGCGGTGGCTGTTTACGGGCACGGGGTTGGGCGCGTCCAACAACTTCGAAAGCTGCGGCTTCATCCGGTCGCGCGCGGGCATCGCATACCCCGATATCCAGTTTCATTTCCTGCCATTGGCCGTCAGGTATGATGGCCGCGTTGCGGCGGCAGGCCACGGGTTTCAGGCGCATGTCGGCCCGATGCGATCAAAAAGCCGGGGCACGGTGACATTGGCAAGCGCAGATCCGGCCGCCGCCCCGGTGATCCGCTTCAACTACATGACAGCGCCCGAGGATTGGGACGAGTTTCGCCGCGCCATCCGCCTGACCCGCGAGGTGTTCGCACAGCCCGCCATGGCCAAATACGTCAAACACGAGATCCAGCCGGGCAGCGCCGCGCAGTCGGATGACGCGCTGGATGACGCCATTCGCGAACATGCCGAAAGCGCCTATCACCCCTGCGGAACCTGCAAGATGGGCCGCGCCGATGATCCCGATGCCGTCGTCGACCCGGAAAACCGCGTGATCGGCGTGGATGGATTGCGGCTGGCGGACAGTTCGATCTTTCCGCAGATCACCAATGGCAACCTGAACGGGCCGTCGATCATGGTGGGCGAAAAGGCGGCGGATCACATTCTGGGTCGCACGCCCCTGTCGGCCGCGAACCAGCAACCGTGGGTCCACCCCGATTGGCAGACCGCCCAGCGCTGACTTACCAGAACCCTTCGTGGCCCTTGGCGACATCGCCCTCAAGCTCCACGAAGGGTCCGCGCGTTTCGACCTTGCGCCGACCTGCGGCGAATACCGTCTCGCAAGACAGGTCCAGCGTCAGGTTTTCGGGGTTGTCGCCAGTCAGCACCGCCAACCGCTTTTCCGTCATGCCATAAACGACCGTGCCGATCCCCGCCCAGTAACAGGCCCCCGCACACATGCAGCACGGCTCGACCGAGGTATAAAGCGTGCAGGTTTCCAAGAAATCGGGCGTGTAGTTGGCCGACGCCGCGCGGGCCACGTTCGCCTCGGCGTGGCCGCAGCCGCCATCGGTGGAAAAGGTGTTGCCGCTGGTCAGCAACACGGTTCCTTCCGCATCGGCCAGCAAGGCACCGAACGGATGGTTGCCGCCCGCGCGGCTTTGTGCGGCAATGGCGATGGTCTCGCGCAACAGGGACAGATCGGTTGGCATCAGAAGGCTCCGGTTGGGTTTGCAACTGCAGCATGGCCCGATTTGCCCGCACCTGCCAAGCCCGTCAGATCATCTGCCCGCCGATCCCGCGACTGACGGCAAAGGCCGCGCGCATGACGGCTTGGGCCTGCGCCTCTTGGCGTTCCGCCGGCATTCGTGCCGCTGGGCCGGAAATCGACAGGCCCGCCACCGCTTCGCCATGCACGTCGAAAATCGGGGCCGCGATGCAGCGCATGCCAGTGGTCTTTTCCTCGGCGTCGACGGAATACCCCCGCGCCCGTGTCACGGCCAGATCGGCATGCAGGGCAGCGGCATCCGACAAGGTGCGATCGGTAAAGCGTTCCAGCCCGTGCTGGGCGATGATCTGATCGACACGCGCCGGTTCCATCCGTGACAACAGCGCCTTGCCGATCCCCGACGAATGCATCGGCGACATGGTGCCGGGAGGAAAGAATGCGCGGATCGTCTCGTGGGTTTCGACCTGCGACAGGAACAACACCAGCCCGTCACGTTCCACCGCCAGATTTGCCGTTTCCCCGGTCTCGTGCATCAGCGCGCGCAACACGGGTCGCGCGCGTTCCACCAAAGATGTGCGGCGCAAGAACCGCGACCCGATCAGGAATGCGCCCGCACCGATATGCCACGTCTGGGTGCCCGTCTCGAAATCGACGATCCCGCGCGCCTCAAGGGTATAGAGCACGCGGTAGATGGTGGCGGGCGACTGACCCAGATCTTGTGCAAGATCCGACAAGGTCGTGCCCCCCAGTTCCGACAACCGCTCCAAGACCTCCATCGCGCGATCAAGCGACTTGATCGTGTTTTGGTCAGATGTGTCCCCCCACGCGCGCGGGCGGCCCCTTGCGCGGCGCTCTGGCGCTTCGTCTGTCGGCTTTTCGGCCATGCGATTCCCTTTCTGAAAACCTGTTTCATATTCTGAAATAATCCAAACCCATGTTTCAATTCATTTTTTCCACTAGCACAGGATTTTGAAAAACCTTTTCAAAAAAATTGTGTGCGCAGGTCCCCAGCCCTAGACAGGATGAAATTGGAGGAGACGTGCCCATGATCAGCCAGAACCCGGTTTTCATCCCAGGACCGACCAACATTCCCGAGGTCATTCGCAAAGCATGCGACATGCCCACGGTCGACCACCGCTCGCCGTTCTTCGCAAGCGTCCTGCACCCCGCACGCGAAGGCGTGGCCAAGGTCATGCGGGCGACCGACGCCGAGATCTATATCATTCCCGGCACTGGGACCGGCGGCTGGGAAGCGGCGATCGCCAACACCCTGAACCCCGGCGACGGCATCCTTGCCGCGCGCAACGGCCTGTTCAGCCACAAGTGGATCGACATGTGCCAGCGCTTTGGGCTGGAGGTCACGCAAGTCGACGTCCAGTGGGGCGATGGCGTGCCTGCGGACAAGTTCGAAGAAATCCTGCGCGCCGACAAGGCTGGCAAGATCAAGGCGGTTCTGGCCACACACAACGAAACCGCGACCGGCGTTGTCAGCGATATCGCTGCGGTGCGCCGCGCAATGGATGCGGCAGGTCATGGCGCCTTGCTGATGGTGGACGGCGTCAGTTCCATCGGCTGCATGCCGTTCGAATTTGACGGCTGGGGCGTCGATGTGGCCGTCACCGGCAGCCAGAAGGGCTTCATGCTTCCCGCGGGTCTGGGCATTACCGGCTTCAGCCAAAAGGCGATTGCCGCCAGCAAGACGGCCACCCTGCCCCGGACCTATTTCAGCATCGACGACATGCGCAAAGGCTATGCCGCCAACGCATATCCCTACACGCCCGCCGTCGGCCTGATGAACGGTCTGAAACTGGCCACCGAGATGATGTTGGCCGAAGGGCTGGACAACGTCTTTGCCCGCCACAAGCGTCTGGCCGAAGGTGTGCGCGCAGCAGTTTTCGCATGGGACATGAAGCCCTGCGCGCTGCGGCCCGAGCTGTATTCCGATACGGTCACGGCGATCTGCACGCCTGAGGGTTTCAACGCCTCAACCATCGTGTCCCACGCGTCCGAGCATTACGACATGGCATTCGGCACCGGGCTTGGCGACGTGGCTGGCAAGGTGTTCCGCATCGGCCACCTTGGCATGCTGACCGACGCGATGGTCCTGTCGGGTCTGGCGACCGTGGAAATGGTGATGTCCGATCTGGACCTGAACGTGACGCCGGGGTCCGGCGTTGCCGCGGCACAGGGCGTGTTTCGCCGCGGGGCCGCTTCGATGAAGGCTGCGGCACAATGAAGGACATCATGACAAATCTTCCGACCTTTGACGACATGCTGGCCGCACATGACCGCATTGCGCCCTACATTCACCGCACGCCGATCCTGACATCAAGCTATCTGAACGAGCTGACCGGGGCGGAACTGTTCTTCAAATGCGAGAACTTCCAGAAGGCGGGCGCATTCAAGGTGCGCGGCGCATCCAACGCGGTATTCGGGCTGAGTGATGAGGTCGCCGCCAAGGGCGTGGCAACGCACTCGTCCGGCAACCACGCGCTGTCATTGTCTTATGCGGCTGGCCGCCGGGGCATCCCGTGCCACGTGGTCATGCCCCGCACCGCCCCGCAGGCCAAGAAAGACGCGGTGCGTGGATACGGCGGCATCATCACGGAATGTGAGCCGTCCACATCCAGTCGCGAAGAGGTATTCGCCCGCATCCACGCGGAAACCGGGGCCGACTTCGTGCACCCCTACAACGACCCGCGCGTCATTGCCGGGCAAGGCACCTGTTCGCGTGAATTGATGGAACAGACCGATGGTCTGGATGCCGTCATCGCACCCATCGGCGGCGGCGGAATGATTTCGGGCACCTGCCTGACCATGTCGCATCTTGCCCCCGAGGTCGCGATCTATGCGGCCGAACCGGAACAGGCCGATGACGCCTATCGCAGCTTCAAGGCCGGGCACATCATCGCCGACGACGCGCCGGTCACGATCGCCGATGGCCTGAAGGTGCCGCTGAAAGAGAATACCTGGCATTTCGTGTCAAACCACGTGACCGACATTTTCACCGCCTCCGAGGAAGAGATCATCGCCGCGATGAAACTGACGTGGCAGCGGATGAAGATCATCATCGAGGCAAGCTGCGCCGTGCCACTGGCCACCATCATCAAGAACCCCGAGACGTTCCGCGGCAAACGCGTGGGCGTGATCATCACCGGCGGGAATGTCGACCTCGACACCTTGCCCTGGATTAACTGAAAAGGACCCGGACCATGAACGCACCGACCAAATTTGAAGAACTTGAAGTTGGCTTTGACGTCCCTGCCCTGCCCGGAATGGACGCCGCCGACATTCAGACCCCGGCCCTCGTGCTGGATCTGGACGCGCTTGAGCGCAACATCAAGAAGATGGGCGATTACGCCAAGGCCCACGGCATGCGCCACCGCGTGCACGGCAAGATGCACAAGTCCGTCGACGTGGCGAAACTGCAGGTCGAACTCGGCGGCGCTTGCGGTGTCTGCTGCCAGAAGGTCTCCGAGGCAGAGGTGTTCGCGCGCGGCGGCATCAAGGACGTGCTTGTGTCCAACCAAGTGCGCCAGCCCGAAAAGATCGACCGCCTGGCCCGTATGCCCAAGCTTGGCGCGCGGACCATCTGCTGCGTCGACGATCTGGACAACGTCGCGGACCTGTCCGAGGCGGCAACCCGCCACGGCACGCAAATCGAATGCCTCGTGGAAATCGATTGTGGCGCGGGACGCTGCGGCGTGACCACAACCCCCGCGGTTGTCGAAATCGCCAAGGCGCTGAACGCGGCACCCGGTCTGAAATTCGCCGGCATCCAAGCCTATCAGGGCGCGATGCAGCACATGGACAGCTATGAGGACCGCAAGGCAAAGATCGCGCTGGCGGTTGCACAGGTCAAGGATGCCGTCGACACGTTGAAGGCCGAAGGGATCGAATGCGACATCGTCGGCGGTGGCGGCACCGGCTCCTACTACTTCGAAAGCACCTCGGGCGTGTATAACGAGCTTCAGTGCGGGTCCTATGCGTTCATGGATGCCGATTACGGGCGCATCCTTGATGCCGAAGGCAAGCGCATCGATCAGGGCGAGTGGGAGAACGCGCTGTTCCTGCTGACTTCGGTCATGTCACACGCCAAGGCGGACAAGGCCATCGTCGATGCAGGCCTGAAAGCCCAATCCGTCGACAGCGGCCTGCCCGTCGTCTTTGGCCGCACCGACGTCACATATGTGAAGTGCTCGGATGAGCATGGCGTCGTGGCCGACCCCGATGGCGTGCTCAAGGTGAACGACAAACTGCACCTTGTGCCGGGCCACTGCGACCCAACCTGCAACGTCCACGACTGGTATGTCGGCGTGCGCGGCGGCAAGGTCGAAACCCTTTGGCCCGTGTCGGCACGCGGAAAGGCGTACTGATGTCGCTGGATCAAGCAGTCAACGCCAACATGGTCACGATCGTGCCCGAAGGCGAAATCGCCGGTCTGATGACACCCGCAGCCGCATTCGACGCGGTTGAGGCGTGCTTCGCCGCAATGGCCAGCCGCAAAGCCTATAACTTCCCGGTCATCCGGGAAGCTATCGGCCACGCGGACGCGCTTTATGGGTTCAAATCCGGCTTTGATCGGGAAAATCTGGCTCTTGGCCTGAAATCCGGCGGCTATTGGCCGGGCAACGAAGCCAAGGGCCTGACCAACCATCAGTCCACCGTCATCTTGTTCGACGCGGATACGGGCCGGGTCAAGGCGCTGGTCGGCGGCAACCTGTTGACTGCACTGCGCACCGCAGCGGCGCAGGCGGTGTCGCTGAAACATCTGGCGCGGCCCGACAGCAAGGTTCTGGGCATGATCGGTGCGGGCCACCAGTCGGCGTTCCAGATGCGGGCGGCCGTCGCACAGATGAACTTCGAAAAGGTCGTGGGCTGGAACCTGCACCCCGAGATGCTGAGCCGGCTGGAAGCAACCGCCGCAGAGCTTGGATTGCCGTTCGAACCCGTGTCGCTGGCCGATCTTGGCGCACAATCCGATGTGATCGTATCGATCACCTCGTCGTTCGCACCCAGCCTGCTGGCCGACCATGTGAAACCGGGCACCCATCTGGCGTGCATGGGCACCGACACCAAAGGCAAGCAAGAGGTCGAGGCCGAATTGCTGGCAAAGGCGACCGTGTTCACCGATGAGATCGCGCAGAGCATCTCCATCGGCGAGGCACAGCACGCCATCGCGCGCGGCCTGATCGCCGAGGGCGACATCGTGGAGATCGGGGCCGTCATCAACGGCACCCATCCGGGGCGCAAGTCAGACAAGGAAATCACCTTGTTCGACGGCACCGGCGTCGGTCTGCAAGATCTTGCCGTGGCCGCCAAGGTGGTGGATCTGGCACTGGCGCAGGGCGTGGCGCAGACCGTCGCGTTCTGACGAAAAAGGACCCGCGCGTCAGCTTGCTGGCGCGCGGTCCATCCCATGATACTCCCGGTTCGGCATCATGTCGGATGCGATGGCAAAGCGGTTCGACATGTTGAAAAAGCCGATCACGTCGGCCAGATCGAAGATCTCGCTTTCCGCCAGACCGGCCGCGCGCAGCGCTTCACGGTCGGCATCACCCACGTCAAACGGCGTCTTGGTCAGCTTCCATGCGAAATCCAGCATCGCACGCTGGCGCGGGTCCAACTTGGCGACCCGGTAATTCATCACCAGCATTTCGCCCAGTTCGGGATCGCCTGACAGTTTCCGCACCGCCTGCCCATGCGCGACAAGGCAATAGAAACATCGGTTTGCGGAGCTGACGACCACCGCCACCATCTCGCGCTCCAGCTTGCTCAACCCCGACGGGGCCAGCATCAGCGTGTTGTAGTATTGGGCGAAGGCACGCAGCTTGTCCTGATTGTAGCTGAAGGTGCGCAACACGTTCGGCACCATCCCCAGCTTGTCCTGACAGATGGCGAAATACGCCTTCATATCGTCATCAAGATCGTCGGGATCGGGCAGGTCGTAGATCGAAACGTGATCGGGTTGGGGCATTGCAGGGTCCTCCTTCTGGGGCACCATGGCGCGGATCGCGGCGAATGGGTAGGGCCACAGGACTGTGATTTGTCAGCGCCGCCATCATGGGCAAGGGTCGCCCGCAAAGGAGACGACGATGCGCCCGCTGCCTTACCTTGCCCTTGCCACTGCCCTCGCCCTTGCGATCCTTGCCACCAGTGCCCCCGCCCAATCCGTCGGGCCGCGTGACGGGTGGGTGGTGATCGACACCGATCAACCGTTCCAAGAACTGCTGGACAATCTTCGGACCGCCGTGGGCGTTGCGGGCTTTGGGGTGGTCACGATGGCCGGGCCCACTGACGCGGCCGCAGCGCGCGGCATCGTGATACCGGAAAACCGTGTCGTCGGCGTGTTCAACAACGTCTACGCGGTCCGCATTCTGGCCCTGTCCACCGCCGCGATGATCGAAGCGCCTGTCCGCTTCTACCTGACTGCGGACGGCGACGGCACCGCCACCTTGTCCTACAAGGCGCCCAGTTTCGTGTTTGCCCCCTATTTTGCCGAGGGCGGGAATGACCTGATCGCGGCGGCAGGCGAATTGGACGCGGCGTTTGAAAGTATCGCCAATGTCGCGACACGCTGATATTGGCCGTGCATGACACAGAATCCTCCGCTACGCGCCGCCGACATCCTTGCCCGCCGTCTATATCAGGCCGGCTGCCGCCACGCCTTCGGGATGCCGGGGGGCGAAGTCCTGACCCTGATTGACGCGCTGGTGAAAGCCGGGATCAACTTTCATCTGGCCAAGCACGAAAATGCCGCCGGTTTCATGGCCGAAGGCGTGCACCATGTCGACGGTGCGCCCGGCATTCTGGTGGCGACCGTGGGCCCCGGCGCCATGAACGGCGTCAACGTGGTGGCCAATGCCGATCAGGACCGCGTGCCGCTGATCGTGCTGACGGGCTGCGTCGATGATGCAGAGGCGCAGACCTACACCCATCAGGTGCTCGACCATCGCGCGGTTTTCGCGCCGATCACCAAGGCGGGGTTCACCCTGTCCGCCGACGCGGCGGGCGTGATCGCCGACAAGGCGATCGGCATCGCGACCGAGGGGCGCAATGGCCCCGTTCACATCGACGTGCCAATTTCGGTGGCCGATGCCCCCGCCAAGGACAGCACGGCCCGTCGCACCGTAGCCAGCCCCAATATCCCCGCCGATCTGACGCAGGCCCGCGACTGGCTTGCCGATGCCGCCCGCCCCGTCATCATCGCGGGGTTGGATGTGTTGTATGACGACAGCGCTGCGGCGCTGACGGCATTCGCGGAAACCTTCGGCATTCCCGTCATCACCACCTACAAGGCCAAAGGCGTGATCCCCGAAGATCACGCGCTGGCGCTTGGCGGGGCAGGGTTGTCGCCGTTGGCGGACAAGCACCTGCTGCCGTTTGTCGAAGCCGCCGATCTGGTGATCTGCGTCGGCTATGACCCGATCGAGATGCGCACCGGATGGCGCAACCCATGGGATCCCGCCGCCACCCGCGTGATCGATATCCATGCGGTTCCCAATCACCACTACATGCATCAGGCCACGCTCAGCTTCGTCGCGCATACCGGGGCGACGCTGACGGCCTTGGGCGCGGGCGTTGCCCCGCGCCCGGTCTGGCCCGACGGCCGGATCGCACAGGTCCGGCAAGCGCTGGCTGCCGATTTTCCCACCGCCGATGCGTGGGGCCCGGCGGCCGTGATCGCGGAATGCCGCGCCACCCTGCCCGCCGACACCATCGCCACCGTCGATAGCGGCGCACACCGCATCTTGTTGTCGCAGATGTGGTCGTGCCCGGCACCGCGCAGTTTGCTGCAATCCTCGGGGTTGTGCACCATGGGCTGCGCCGTTCCGCTGGCCATGGGCGCGAAACTGGCCGCACCCACCCGGCCCGTCGTCAGCTTTTCGGGGGATGCGGGGTTCTTGATGGTCGCGGGTGAAATGGCCACGGCGGCAGAGCTGGGGCAGAACACCATTTTCGTGGTCTTCGTGGACCAATCACTCGCCCTGATCGAACTCAAGCAGCGCCAACGGCAATTGTCGAATGTGGGCGTCGATTTCGGCGGCCACGACTTCGCGGCGATCGGCCGGGCGTTTGGCGGAAACGGCGTGACGGCCACCAGCCGCGCGGAATTGCGCGCCGCGCTGCAGGCCGCGCTGACCGCCGATACCTTCACCGTCATCGCCGCGCTGATCGCGCCGCACGCCTATGACGGGCGGATCTGAGCCATGACCGGCGCACTTGATGGCATCCGCATCCTCGACCTCAGCCGGATTCTTGCCGGGCCGACCTGCACGCAGTTGCTGGGCGATCTGGGGGCCGAGGTGATCAAGGTCGAAAACCCCGTCACCGGGGGTGATGACACCCGCCAATGGGGCCCTCCCTATGTTACCGGCGCCGATGGGCAAGCAACCGATCTGTCGGCCTACTTCATCGCCGCCAACCGCAACAAGTTATCTGTCGCGATTGATATCACCACCCCCGACGGGCAGGCGCAGGTGCGCGCGCTTGCCGCCACCGCCGACATCATGATCGAGAACTTCAAACCCGGCGGGCTGGCCAAATACGGGCTGGATGCAGCGACGATGCTGGCCGCCTTTCCGGGGCTGGTCTATTGCTCCATCTCGGGCTTTGGGCAGACCGGCCCGAACCGCGCGAAACCCGGCTATGACCTGATGGCGCAGGGCTTTGGCGGCATGATGTCCCTGACGGGCGACCCCACGGGGCAGCCGATGAAAGTGGGCGTCGGCATCGCCGATGTGATGTGCGGGATGTATGCGACCGTGGGCATCCTGGCCGCGCTGCGTCACAAGGAAAGGACCGGCGAAGGCCAACATATCGACGTGGCCCTCGTCGATAGCCAGATTGCCTGGCTGATCAACGAAGGCGTGAATTACCTCGTGTCGGGCAACGTCCCGCAACGGCGCGGCAATGCGCACCCCAACATCGTGCCTTATCAAGTGTTTGCCACGATGGACGGGCATGTGCTTGTGGCGGTCGGCAACGACGCCCAGTTCCGGCGTTTCTGCGACGTGATCGGCATGTCCGACCTGCCCAGCGATCCGCGCTTCGCGACCAACCCCGCCCGCCTTGCCAACCGCGAGGCGCTTTTGCCGCAAGTGGAGGCACAGGTCGCCATCATGACCAGCGCCGCGCTTGTGGCCGGGTTGGAGGGGGCGGGCGTTCCCGTTGGCCCGGTGCAGACACTGGATCAGGTCTTTGCCTCGGATCAGGTGGCGGCACGTGACATGACCATCGCGGTTCCCCATGACGATACTGCAGCCCCCGTTCCGATGATCGGCAATCCGCTGAAGCTTTCACGCACGCCGGTCACGTATCGCCACGCTCCGCCCCGGTTCGGACAAGATACCGAAACCGTTCTTCGCATGCTTGCCGCCAAGCCCTGATTGGCCACGGCGCGCGCGGCACCCCCCTCACAATCCCGTTATTCACCTGAGTGTTATGTGTGCGTGTGCGGTGGCCCGCGTAAGGCTTTCCCCCTGACCATCTTTTTCCAAAGGCAGGGTGCCGCGACAATGCTAGATATTTTTGACCAACCGACCATGCTGGGCGATCCGGCCGCGCTGGCCGATTGGAACGCGACCCAGATGGCCTTTCTGGCCCATGGAGCCAGCACCCCGCAGCATCTGGGCGCTGTGTTGGCCGCAGCGCCCGATTTTGCGTTGGGCCACGCCGTGAAAGGCATGTTCTACCTGCTGCTTGGCCGTCGGGAATTGATCGCAACCGCCCAAGACGCCCTGCGGCTGGCCAAGGCCGCGCAGCCCAGTCACCCGCGCGACCGCGCCTACGTCGCAGCCCTGCACCTGTGGCTGAACGGCTCGCTGATCGGTGCGTTGGAACAGTTTGCCGCCATTTTGCGCGACTACCCCGGCGATGCGCTGACGATGAAACTGGACCATGCCGTGCGCTTTGTGCTGGGCGATGCGCCCGGTATGCGCCGCACGCTGGAACAGGTGATGCCGGGCTATGGGGCCGATCATGCCGCGCGCGGTTACCTGATGGGATGCTATGCCTTTGCGCTTGAGGAAACCGGAGACTACGACCGTGCGCGCAGCACCGGCCGGGCCGGGCTGGACCTGTCTGCCGACGATGCATGGGGTTTGCATGCGGTGGCGCATGTGCATGACATGACCGGCGATTCCGTTGGCGGCATTGCATGGCTCGAGGCGCGCGAAACCGCGTGGGCGCACTGCAATAATTTCCGCTATCACGTCTGGTGGCACAAGGCGTTGATGCATCTGGATCTGGGACAGATCGATCAGGTCATGGCACTGTATGATCGGCAGATCAGGGCCGACAAGACCGATGACTACCGCGACATCTCAAACGCCACATCGCTGCTCAGCCGGTTGGAACTGGAGGGGGTGGACGTAGGTGACCGTTGGGAAGAACTCGCGGATTTTTCGGCGAACCGCACCGCCGACGGCTGCCTTGTCTTTGCCGATCTTCACTATCTGATGGCGCTTGTCGGCGACCACCGTGAAACCGCGATTGCCGAAATGATGGGCCGGTTGCACCGCGATGCCCACGCCGCCAAAACCGACACACACCGCGCCATGGCGAACCCGGGCCTGTCCGCCGCCGCCGGGTTGGAGGCCTTTGGCGAGGCCCGGTATTCCGCCGCCTTCGTAAACCTTGCACGCGCCCGCACGACCCTGCGACAGGCCGGCGGCAGTCACGCCCAACGCGACGTGTTCGAACGGCTTACCATCGACGCGGGCATACGCGCGGGTCACCTCGATGAGGCCGAGGCCATTCTGGCCGAGCGCAGTGCACAGCGCAAAGGCCACGAGGATGCTTATGCAAGCGCGCGCCATGCGCTGATAGCCGCCGGTCGCCGCGCGTCGGGCCTTGGCAATCACGCACCTGCAGCGTAATCGATGCTGCACAGCAGAAAAAAGTGACGCGTATGGTTGCCACCACACCTGATGAAATGCGCCAGCCCCCGGCCGCAGCCACCGCGCCGCGCGCCCATCCGGCTGCGCGGGTCCGTGACCCACGTCTGGATTTCTATCGCGGCATCGCCATGATCATCATCCTGTTCGCGCATACGCCCGGCAATTTCTTCACCTCGTGGATCCCCGCCCGCTGGGGCTTTTCCGACGCCACCGAGATGTTCGTGTTTTGCTCGGGGATGGCGTCGGCCATCGCGTTCGGCGGCAGCTTTGACCGTGCAGGCTGGGGCCTTGGCACTGCCCGCGTGGCCTATCGGGTCTGGCAGGTTTACTGGGCGCATCTGGGGATGTTCTTCGTGCTGGCAATGCTGCTGGCGGGCATCGACATGACCGGGGCGTTCGAAACCGTCTATATCGGCACCCTGAACCTCTGGCGGTTCTTCAGCGAGCCGGGGCCGCAGCTTGTGGGCCTGTTCACACTGACCTACGTGCCAAATTATTTCGACATTCTGCCCATGTATATGGCCATCTTGATGATGCTTCCGATCGTGATGGGGCTGGCGCGGGCGAACCTGTGGCTGCTGGCCGCCGTATCCGTCAGCCTGTGGATCTTCGCGCAGGGCGCCCTGCTGGAGGCATTGGGTCTGGGCCATCTGCACCTGTCCCTGCCCGCCGAACCGTGGTCGGACCGGCAATGGTTCTTCAATCCCTTCGGCTGGCAACTGATCTTTTTCACCGGGTTCGCGTTCATGCGCGGCTGGATACCGGCACCGCCCCTGAACCGTTGGCTGATCGGTCTGGCGCTGGCGATCGTGGTCTTGAACGTGCCGCTGTCGAACGTCGGCATCCGCGAACTTGACCTTGACTGGGCGCGCGACTGGCGCACCGACAACTCAGGCTGGTTCAACAAGTCCGACTTTGGCGTCCTGCGGTTCGCGCAATTTCTGGCACTGGCCTATCTGGGTTACGCGGTCGCGGGTGAAGGCGGACAACGGTTGATCGTGACCGGCACCGGGCTTGCCGCACGGATCTGGGCCAAGGTGATCGGCTTGCTGACCAAGGTCGGCCAGCAGTCGCTTGGCATCTTCCTTGTCTCGATGGTGCTGGCGCGGATCATCGGGTTCGTCTGGGACCAGATCGGGCGCAGCACGTTCAACGTCGTGGCCGGGAACCTGATCGGCGTCGCGATCCTGATCGGTATGGCCTATGCGCTGGCGTTCTTCAAAAGCCAGCCATGGCGGGCAGCCGCGAAATGAACGTGACCCGCCGCACCCTGTTGGCAACGGCCACCGCCTTTGCCGCGATGCCCGCCGCCGCCCGCGCCGAGGTTGTCGTGGCCGAGGCACCGTTTTCCCTGAACGCGCTTCTGGCCGAGGCGCAGACGCTGGCCGCAGCACCCTACACCCCCGGCACCCGCGTGCCCGAGGAATGGCTGAACTTGTCCTACGATCAATACCGGATGATCTGGTTCAACAGTCAACGTGGCATCTGGGCGGACACCGACCGCCCCCTGCAACTGGATATGTTCCCCGCTGGCCTCTATTTTCCGCGCCCCGTCGAAATCAACATCGTCGAAGACGGCATGGCCCGCACCCTTGGCTTTGACATCGACCTGTTCGATACCACCGACCAGTTCCCGACCATGCCGGTTGACACACGCATGGGGTATTCCGGCCTGCGCCTGCGGGCCGAACTGAACACCCCCGGCATCTACGAAGAATTCATGGTGTTCCAAGGCGCCAGCTATTTCCGCGCCATTGCCAATCGGCAGAATTACGGCATTTCGGCGCGCGGTCTCGCGCTTGGCACCGGCGATGCGACCGGCGAGGAATTCCCAGAATTCACCCGCTTCTGGGTCGAGGCGCCACACCCCGGCGACACCGCCTTTCACGTCCACGCAATGATGGACAGCCCGTCGTTGACCGGCCTTTATTCCTTCGTGATCGAACCCGGACGCCCGACCAATGTGGCCGTGCGCGCCACGCTGTTCCCGCGCGTCGATCTGGACCATGTGGGGATCGGCGCGCTGACCTCGATGTTCTTGTTCGACGATACCAACCATATCCGTTTCGATGATTTCCGCCCGGCGGTCCACGACAGCGAAGGCTTGCTGGCATGGAACAATGCCGGCGAACGGTTGTGGCGGCCCTTGGCCAACCCGCGCACCCTGCAGATCAGCCACTTCGTCGATGACGGCCCGCGTGGCTTTGGCCTGATGCAGCGCACCCGCCGTGTGGAAGATTACGCCGATTTCGAAGCGCGCTATGAAAACCGCCCCTCGCTCTGGATCACCCCCGAGGGGGATTGGGGCGCAGGCTCCGTGCAACTGGTCGAGATCCCCGCAGATCTCGAGGTGTACGACAATATCGTCGCTTATTGGCGCCCCCGTGCGGTGATCCCGGCGGGCCAGCCCTATGACTTCGCCTATCGGATGCAATGGGGCGACGGGCCCGGTGGTCTGCCTGATGTGGCCGCCGTGACCAACACCCGGATCGGCGGCAATTACGACCGTTCCGCCACCGTGGTCGCGATCGATTTCGAAGATCACCCGGCCCTGTCGGGCGATGTGGCGGAATTGACCCATCATATCAGCGCCGGCACCGTGGACCTGTCCACCGGCATTCTGGAACGCAACCCCGGCACGGGCGGCGTCCGGCTGGCATTCAGCTTCACCCCCGGCGACCAGACCGCAATCGAGATGCGCGCCCAATTGCGTCGCGCCGGGCAACTCGTGTCCGAGGTCTGGCTTTATCGGTGGACGGCATGACCGACCTTACCCCCCTGTTCAACTGGATGCCGCCCGAGGCCCCGCTCAGCCGTCCGATCCAGCAACTGAACCGCCCCTACCGCGACGCCAATGCCCCCGCGACGGTCGAACGTGGTCAGGCGGGGCTGTGGCGCGCGGCCACCTTCGGCCCGGCCATCTTGACCACGCTTGGCCTTGTCGCGGCCTTCACCGACTGGTTCTCCATGGATGGGCTGACGTGGTTCGAAACCGCGCTGATCGCCACCATCGCGGTCACGTTCTTCTGGATCGCCCTGTCGGTCAGCACCGCGACCCTTGGTATCGCGGCACTTGTGTTGCGGCCCATGCGCCCGCCCCCCGAAGGTCCGGTTACCGCCCAAGATGTGGCGCTGCTGGTGCCTGTGTATAACGAAAGCCCGTCCGACGTTTTTGGAAACGCCGCCGCCATGCTGGCCGGGCTGGCCACCACGCCCAACGCGCACCGCTATACCCTGTTCATCTTGTCCGACACACGCGATGACGCCATCGCCGTGCGCGAGATCAGGGCGTTCTTCGCCTTGCGCGCCCAATTTCCCGCCGCAGCCATCCATTACCGCCGCCGCGCGGAAAACACCGAAGGCAAGGTCGGAAATCTGGCCGACTGGGTCGAACACTGGGGCGGCGCACATGCCGCGATGCTGGTGCTGGACGCCGACAGCCTGATGAGCGCGCGCGCCATCGTCGCCCTGACCGACGCGCTGGCCCGTGACCCCGCCGCAGGCCTGATCCAATCGTTTCCCATGCTCTATGGCGCGTGCACTGTCTTTGGCCGGGTCCAGCAGTTTTCCAGCCGCATCTACGGCACGCCCTTGGCCGAAGGACTGGCACGCTGGTCTGGCCGCGAGGGAAATTACTGGGGCCATAACGCCATCATCCGCAGCGCCGCCTTCGCCGCCTGTGCCGGCCTGCCACAGGTCCGCGCACGCAGGGGAAACCGGATGATCTTGTCGCATGACTTCGTCGAGGCGGGGCTGCTGCGCCGCGCGGGCTGGGCCGTGCGGTTCCTGCCCCGGATCGAGGGCAGTTACGAAGAGGCGCCCCCGACGCTGATCGATTATATCCTGCGCGACCGGCGCTGGTGTCAGGGCAACCTGCAACACCTTGGCCTGCTGGCCACGCGCGGGTTACACCCGGTCTCGCGGTTCCACCTGTTTTCCGGGGCCATGGGGTATCTGCTGGCGCCGGCATGGTTTGCCCTGCTGATCGTGTGGGCGCTGATCGGGAACGGCGAACAGATTAACGTCATCGCCTATTTCAGCGGTCTGAACCCGCAGGTCACGTGGCCGGAAATGACGACGACGAACAATCTGGCGATCCTGATCTTCATGTATGGCATGTTGCTGGCGCCCAAACTGATCGCGGCGGGCACCATCCACCACGCGGGGCTGCGCCTGCGCAATCTGGGTGGTTTGCGGCAATTCACGGCGTCGTTGCTGACGGAAATCGCGCTGTCCATCCTCTACGCACCGATCTTGATGATCCAGCAATCGCTTGCCGTGGCGCGGTCCATCGTCGGCATCCGCGTGGCTTGGACCCCGCAGACCCGTCATGGTGGCCATTATGGCCTCCGCACGCTGGCCAAGTTCCACGCCCTCGAAACGCTGATTGGCATCTTGTTGCTGGCAGGCATGTGGCTTGGCCTGATCAGCCCTTGGCTTGCGCCCATCGCGCTCAGCCTTGCGGCCGCCATCGCGCTCTCCGCGCTCAGCGGCGTCGATCTGGCCGCACATCGGTGGTCGCATCGTTATCTGGGAACGCCTGAAACCCTGAACGCCCCCACCATCATCCGGCGCGCCAAGACCGAGCGGCGGCGCTTTGAACGCCTATTGGACGCGCAGGACACGATCGCGGCGCAATAGTCACAAGCCTTCGAACCAATCGAGCGTCATCGTGGCCCACCCCTGCGGGATGCCATGCCCCCCCGGATGCAGCGCGAATTCCAACGCCGTGCCGGGCGTGCAGTCATCCCACCGCCGACGCCAGAACCGGCCTTCGGTGTCAAACGCATCGGGGCGCAGCATGGCGCAGCTGTTGACCTCCCGCCAGATCTGCATCGCAACCCAGACATCGCCCTGATAGACCGCCCCGTCGCGCAGCGGCCGCCCCTCCAACGGCACGGTCTGATCGCGCCAGCCATGGGTATGCAGCAGGCGCACCGGGGCCGCGCATTCCGTTGGGTGCGGCCGCCAGAAACTGCCCGCCACCGGGGCATAGGCGGCAAAGGCGTCCGGGTCCTCGCACGCGATATAGCTGGTCATTGACCCGCCCACCGAAAACCCCGCAAGGATCACGCGCGCACCATCAACCCCGAACCGCGCCACCACGTCGTCACGCACCTCGCGCAGAAACGCGGCCTCGTCGCGCAGCCGGGGCCGTTCGGGGTGAAAATACCAGCCGGTTCCGAACCGCCCTTCGCGGTCCAGCCCGTTGGGTCCGATGACGGCATAGCCACGCGCCAGCAATGTGGCCGAGATGCCGGTGTTGCTGATTGCGCCCATGCCGCTGCCCCCCGCGCCATGCAAGAAGATCATCGCGGGCACCGGGCCGTCCTGATCGTCGGGCAACGCCAGATGATAGGTCCCAAGGGGCACACTGCAGGGGGCGGGATCATCCAGACATCCTGCGGCGGCGGGGCTGGCAAACAACGCCGCCAGTATCGCAAGCGCGCCTCTAATCATGTTCGACCGGCAGGCCCCAATCCAACCATCCCGGCCCGGCATCCGACCCCAACATGCCCTCGGGCACGTCGATGATGTTGGTGAACCCTGCCTCCATCAGCTGGTTGGACAACCGCGCCGACCGCACGCCGCGCGCACAGATCAACGCAATGGGCGCGTTGCGGTCCCCCTCGACCAGCCGCGTCAACGCCGCCACGAAATCATCGCGCTGCATATCCAGCCGGTGACCATAGCGGGGCGACCCGGTGGCTGCCCATTCATCGGGCCGCCGGATATCGACCAACGTGATGTCCTCGACCGAGGCCTGTTCAAACGCCTCCTGTACGCGCAGGCTGGGGCCGGAAAATCCGGGCCGCAAAACCGCGTAAAGGAACCTGTCGCCACCAAGCGCCAGCGCGCCGCCACCCACCAGCAGCCCCGCAACCCCGCCCACAACAACCACCCGTCGGTCGACCATCACCCTGACGGCTCCAGATAGCCCGCGACGATATCGGCCACCTGATCGGCGGCCAAGATCGGCGGCAGCAAGGTTTGCACGGCCCCCGCGCCATCCAACAGGTAAATGAAACTGCCATGGGCCAACACGGGGCCGAATTCAGGGTCGAAAAACACCTCTTCGCTGTCGACCTGATAGGCGTCATAGGCAATCTGCAGCGCCGCGTCTGACCCTGTCAGCCCGACGAACCCCGGCCTGATCCGGGCCAATGCCGGGCCAAGCGTCGCCACCGTGTCGCGCGCAGGGTCCACCGTCACCATGACCAGCCGCAGCGCCACATCGCGCGCCGCCAGAATATCGGCCACATCCGCCATCATCGGCAGCGTTGCCGAACAGATCTCTTGGCAATTGGCATACCCGAAGAACAACAGCTGCGGCAGACCGTCGGGGTCGGCCTGCGTGCGCGTGGCCCCGGCCTGATCGGTCAAGGAAAACGCGCCGCCGACGTCAAAGGGCAGCGGCGATTGCGCCAGCACCGGGGCCGCGCAGAACGCAAGGCACAGGACCAGCCCCCTCACGGGAACAACTCTGCCCGGATTTCGGCGTCACGCACCAACCCAAGGCCAAAGTAACCCTCGGTCGCAATCTCGGCCAACACGCGCGGATCGCGGCGGAACCACGGCCCCACGCCCGCGGCATCAGGGTTGTTTTCCGCCCACACATCCGTCCAGCGGTTGGCCGTTGTCCATTCAGGCTCGTCCATCCCGCGAATGCGCTGCACCTGATAGATGTTGAACGCGCCCACGTAATCATCCTCGATCAGCAGGCCATCAACCTCGACCATCCGGCCGCAATAGGGCAGCAGTTCCTCCACTGCGCCGGTGAACGCGGGCTGGTTGTTCTTGTTGGGAAACACCAGCACGCCATCGGCTTCGCGGATCAGGCCCAACTGGCGCGTGCCATCGCCGCAATTCTCGGCACAGTTGCCGGACAGCTCGCACAAGATATCGACCACTGTCGCCGCGAACCTCGCGGGTGTTTCATACGCAAGGTTCCAGCTGCGCGCTTCCGAGTTCTCCGAGAAATCCTGCGCGGCGGCGGGTGTTGTCAGGGCCAATACGGCAATCAACATGCGCTTCATGATCTCAACCCTCGTCCGGAACGGCGAAACCGGGGACAACCCCGAAATCAAGGTGGTTTTCGTTCTGAATATCCAGATCGGCCACCACGTCGGCGACAACCAGATAATTCAGCCCGTCACGTCGATACAGCATCCCGTCCGCCGTCACCGTGTGACTGGCAAGGCGCAACTGCGTGTCGCCGCTGGCGCTGTCGGTGCTGTCTTCGATCTGAAGGACCATGTAGACTGTTCCATCCTCGGCCAGCAGCCCCACCGGGATACCGCCCGCCGAACACCACATGGCGCAGGTATGGTGCGCCGACCCCTGCACCGCGTCCGGGCCACCCATCACACCCGAGAAATAGCACCACGTATCGATGATTTCGCCGGTGACCTGAATCCGTTCGCCGGCGTCCTGTGCCTGCGCGGGCATCAGGCCGGCAAGCGATAACAAGACGGCGAAGGGGGTGATGGGTCGCATGACGGTGTCCTTTGGCAGTGTGTGTTGCATACACCGTGGCCGCTTGGGGCGCGTCTGTCCAATGCTCCGTCGCCACCTCCGCAAAAGGTGAACGGCAATCTCGCTAAGCACCCCCGCCTGCACACAAAAGACGCATTGGCGAGATGTCTGGCGGCCTGCGCCGCACGGCGGTCATCGCCAAAACACCCAACCCAAACCGGCCCAAACCGTCAGGGCAGCACCCGGTCACGCCTGCCAATGAAAAAGCGCGCCGCCAAGGCGACGCGCTTTCTGGTTTGTCTGCCGACCGGCACGGATCAAAAGGCCCTGCCGGTGTCGGTCACCTAGCGGATGGGTCGCGCCTACTCGTCCGTGCCGACGCCAAGCGCCACGAACCGGGGGTTCCCGTCGCGCCGGATCAACAGCAAGATGCTTTGCTGCCCGGCTTCGCGGGCGGTGTCGATGCGTGCCAGAAATCCGTCCACGTCGCTGATCGGCTGTTGGCCGACCTCGGTGATGATATCACCCGCCTGCAGGCCCTTTCCCGCGGCATCGCTGGCGGGATCGACCGCTTCGATGACCAGACCATCGGTGACATTGCGTGCACCAAGGGCCTCGCGCAGATCGTCGGTCAACGGCGTCAGTGTCATACCCAGAACTTCGCCGCTGGCAGGCAGCATCGGCTCCTCGGCATCGGGGGCCGCAGCGGACTCGGCGGTTTCGCGACGGCCAAGCGTCACCCGCAGCGTCTGGGTCGCTCCATCACGGAACACGACCATCCGCACGGTTTCGCCCACGGCGCTGTCACCGACCACACGCACCAGTTCGCGGGTATCGGCCACGTCGATGCCATTGAACGTCAAGATGACGTCACCGACCTCGACACCGGCTTCGCTGGCCGGGCCTTCGGGAATATCGGTCACCAGCGCACCGCGCGCCTCGTCCATGCCCAGACCTTCGGCAATGTCGTCTGTCACATCCTGAATGCGCACGCCCAACCAGCCGCGGCGGGTTTCCCCGAACTCCTGCAACTGGTCAACAACGCGGGTCACGACGTTGGACGCCATCGAAAACCCGATCCCGATGGAGCCGCCCGTCGGCGACAAGATGGCCGTGTTCACGCCGATCACTTCACCATCAAGGTTGAAAAGCGGCCCGCCCGAATTGCCACGGTTGATGGCGGCATCGGTCTGGATGTAATCGTCATACGTGCCCGACAACGCGCGTTGTTGGGCCGACACGATCCCGACCGAAACCGAGAACCCCTGACCCAGCGGGTTGCCCATGGCCATCACCCAGTCGCCGACGCGGATTGCGCTGCTGTTTCCGAACGGAACATAGGGCAGCGGTTCGTCCGCCTCGACCCGCAACAGTGCGATATCGGTGTTGGGGTCAGTCCCGACCAGTGTGGCGGGCAATTCGAACCCACCGCGAAATTCGATCAGGATCTCATCGGCACCCTCGATCACGTGGTTGTTGGTAACGATATATCCATCCTCGGAAATCACGAACCCCGACCCAAGGGCCTGACTGCGCTGCGCGGGGCGCTCGCCATCGCCATCACGGTTCATGAAGTCGTTGAAGAAATCCTCAAGCGGGCTGCCCTCGGGGACGATGGGCGCTGGCCCACCTCGCCCGGCGACGACCGACGATGTTGTGATGTTGACGACCGCGTCACCGACCTGATCCACCAGATCGGCGAATGTGGCGGGCCGCAGGGTCTGCGCGCGCGTGGGGGTCGCGCTGATCAGGAACGTGGTCACGATCATCGACACGATAATCAGCGCAAGACTGGCGCGATAGGCCAGTCGCGGGGCCACGATGGTATCAGGTGCGGTGGCGACACGGGCTTGCGCGGCAAGGCGCTGCCTGTTGGGGGCCGGTTGGAAATTCACGAACGATCCTCCTTTGAAACCGGTCTTTGCGGCCTGCCGACCACACCGGTAGATAATTATATCTGCATCTGGTGCCCGGTGATCAACCGACAAGCCGTCAAATAAGGCGTCTCCCCGCTCAATTGCGCGTGAGAACCCTGTTAGACTTCCCCAATGCCGCCACCTGAACAGCACAGAACCGAACGGTCGCCCTGCGGGCCTTCTTCGGGGTGGGGCAGGATTTGCAGGCCCGGATGTCCGGCCGCACGGCCCGATCCTACAGCGCCCCAAGGCGCATCGCCCACGCCACGATCAACACGCCCAGCGCGATCGCCACCAACCCGATGATCCGCCGGGTTTCGGGCGGGATCTGCGCCATCATGCGCAACAGGTCCTCCAGACGCGAAGGGGCCAGTGCGAACACCAGCCCCTCGATCACCAGAACCATACCGATACCCAAGAGGATCGCGGTCAGCATCGGTTTACTCCACCGGGCGTTGGCCCGAATTACTCAGGTATTCGAAGAACTCGCTGTCGGGGCTGATCACCATGGTCGAGTTCTGCTGACGCAGCGCACGCTCATAGGCGGTCATCGACCGATAGAACTCGAAGAACTCGATATCCTGACCAAAAGCTTCCGCGAAGATTCCGTTGCGCTCGGCATCGGCCTCACCGCGGATGATCTCGGCTTCCCGATTGGCGTCAGACACCAGTTCGACCACGGTCCGGTCGGCAAGGGCGCGGACCCGCAGGGCCGCCTCTTCACCGCGGGCGCGCTCGTCCGTCGCTTCCCGTTCCCGTTCGGCGCGCATCCGGCTGAATGTCGCCTCAAGGTTTTGGGACGGCAAGTTCGTCTGCTTCAGCCGCACGTCCAGAACCTCCAGACCCAATGGTAGGGCCTGCGACCGCGCCTGCGCGGTGATGCGGTCCATCAATGCCGACCGGTCAGACGACAAGATCGTGTTGGAGGTCACACCTTCCGAACCCAGAACCGCACGGATCTGCGGGTTCAAGATGCCTTCCAGACGATCCTCGGCGGCACGCATGCCACCCACGCCAACGGCGCGCCGGAACTGTTCGACGTCCGCGATGCGATAGCGCGCGAACGCATCCACCACCAGACGCCGGTCATCGGACGGTGTCACCTCGATTTCGGCGGTATCCAGCGACAGGATCCGGTCATCGTAGAACACGACTTCCTGAATCAACGGGATCTTGAAGTTCAGGCCCGGTTCTTCGATCACTTGCCGGATCTGACCAAACTGCAGCACCAGCGCACGCTGGCGTTCATCAACCACAAAGACCGAGCTGAGCAGCACTGCAACGCCCAGAACAATCACGGGAATGATATAAGTAATACGTTTCATCAGTTGCCGCTCCCCGTGGTGGATGTGCCGCTACCGCGGCGCAGGTCGTTCAATGGCAGGTACGGAACAACGCCGTTGCCATCGCCATTGCTGTCAAGGATCACAAGGTCCACATCACCCAAAACCCGCTCCATCGTTTCCAGATAAAGACGGCGGCGTGTCACCTCGGGTGCCTGTTGATATTCACCCAGAACCGCAAGGAAACGGCTCGCCTCACCCTCGGCCTCGTTCACGACCTGTGCGCGATACCCCTCGGACTGTTCCAGCACCTGCGCGGCTTCACCGCGTGCACCGGCCAGAACCTGGTTCGCATAGGCATCCGCACGACGCTCCAACTGGTCGCGCTCCTGCTCGGCGGCCTGCACGTCACGGAAGGCGTCGATCACCTCTTGCGGCGGGTCGGCGCGGTCAAGGTTCAGACGCACGATGTTGATGCCGCTGTCATAGCTGTCCAACGTCTGCTGGATCAGTTCGCGCACCGTATCGGCAATCAGTTCCCGATCACGGTTCAGAATTGGCGCCAACTGGCTGGCCGCGATGACTTCGCGCATCGCCGCCTCAGACACGGCGCGGACCGTGGTTTCCGGATCGCGCAGATTGAAAAGGAACTGCGCCGGATCGCTGATGTTCCAGACCACCTGGAAATCGATGTCGACGATATTCTCGTCCGTCGTCAGCATCAGGCCCGACTCGGACGCGCCCGACCGGCTCGTGCCGATGGCTTCGGTCCGCTCCGACGTCACCGCAATCACCTCGGCGGTGATCAACGGCCAAGGCGCAAAGTTCAGACCGGGGTTCCCGATGGATGAAAACTCGCCAAGGAACAATTCGACCGACTGTTCTTCCGGCCGGACCGAATAGAACGATGAAAATACCCACAGCCCCACGGCAGCCAGCGCGCCGATCACATAGGCCCCGCGGCCAATCTCGAAATTGCCGCCGCCGCCGCCGGTGCCACCGCCGCCGGTGCCACCACCGCGACCGCCCATCAGGACGCGCAGCTGTTCCTGGCCCTTGCGGACGATCTCGTCAATTTCCGGCATCTGCTGGCCACCCTCACCCCGAGGAGGACGTCTATCGCCACCGTTTCCGCCATTGCCGTTGTTGCCGCGATTACCACCGCCAGAACCGCTTCCGCCGCCCCACGGCCCGCCACTATTGCCAGCCATTGATTGTTGATCCCCTCATCATCTCTAACCTGTCGTGTATCATATGGGGCACGTTGCCCAAATTGCACCTGAACTTGTGCGTTTTCGCCGCAAATTCAAGCGGTCCGCGTCGGTGTACGCATTGTCACCAGCTCTTCGGACATTGTGGGGTGGACCGCAACCGTGCGGTCGAAATCTTCTTTCGTGGCCCCCATCTTGATCGCAATGCCCGCCAGTTGGATCATTTCCCCCGCCTGCGGCGCGACAATGTGACATCCCAGAATCTTCCGGGTCGCCTTGCTGACCACCAGCTTCATCAGCACCCGGTCACTCTTGCCGGCGAACGCCTGCTGCATCGGCCGGAACGAGGTGCAATAAACCTCGATCTCCTCCTGATCGCGCGCGGCTTCCTCGGTCAGGCCGATCGTGCCCATTTCCGGCTGCGTGAAAATCGCCGATGGCACCAGATCATGGTCGGGCGCTGTCGGGTTGCCTTTGAACACGGTCTCCACAAACGCCATGCCCTCGCGGATCGCGACGGGCGTCAGTTGCAGGCGGTTCGTGACATCGCCGATCGCATAGATCGACGGCACACCGGTCTGGCTATACGCATCGACGACAATTTCGCCCCGGCGGCCGATCTCGACACCGATCTTTTCAAGGCCCATGCCGTGCGTGTTGGGTTCGCGCCCGGTGGCAAACAGCACCTGATCAAACACGTCCTCGCGCCCGTTGGTGGCCTTTACCCAGACGGGCTTGCCCGGCGTGCCGCGGGTGACCTTGGCGTGCAACGCCTTGTCTGGCTCGACGGGTGCCCCCATGCCGACATCGGCCCCGGTCCCCGTGCTGGACGCGGCATGCGCGCTATCGGCGGTGGCCAGATCCACGATGTTGGTGCCCACATGCAGATCGATGCCGCTGCTGCGCATCATCTCGGCCACCAGACCGCGCGCCTCATCGTCGAAGCCGCGCAGGATCTGCGCGCCACGGTAGAATTGCGTGACCGCCACGCCCAGTCCGTTCAGGATGCAGGCAAATTCGCAGGCAATATACCCGCCGCCCACGATCAGGATGGATTTCGGCAGTTCCGGCAGATGAAAGATGTCATCTGACACGATCCCCAGATGCGCGTTCGGCATGTCGGGTCGCACTGGCCGCCCGCCCGTGGCCACAAGGATATGCTTGGCCGTCTTGGTCACGCCATTGGCGAACTTGACGGTGTGGGCATCCTCCACCACCGCACGGCTGTCGATAATCTCCACGCCCGAGCCGTCCAGCAGGTTGCGATACACCTGCTCCAGCCGGTCCAGTTCCTTGTTCAGATGGCCGCTGAACCGGTCCCAGTGAAAATCGCCTTCCTGCGCATCCCAGCCATAGGCGCGCGCCTCTGCGAACCCTTCACGATAGCTGGACGCGAACACCATCAGCTTTTTCGGCACGCACCCGCGGATCACGCAGGTGCCCCCCATGCGGCTTTCCTCGGCAAGGCCCACCTTGGCCCCCTCGGCTGCCGCCATCCGTGCGGCGCGCACGCCCCCTGAACCGCCACCAATGACGAATAGGTCGTAATCGAACTTCATGGGGTTTCCTTCCGCGCGCGTCTATTCTGCGCCGTCGACGAACAGGTTCTCGGTATCGATGATGTCGATACGTTCATGTTCCACGGTGCCGTTGTTGATATCGCGCACCTCGACGGTGCCGTCGCCGTTGCCAATCACCAGCACGTCGCAAATATCAAGAAACAGCCCGTTCTCCACAACGCCGGGGATCTGGTTCAAGATCAGGCTCAACTGTTGCGGGTTGCCGATGCGGCGCAGGTGCAGGTCCAGAATGAAGTTCCCCTCATCCGTGCGGAACGGTGCCCGGTCATTCAGCCGCAGCGATGCCCCCCGCCCCATCACATCGACGTTCGACAACATTTCCTCGATCAACGCCTTGGTGGTCTGCCATCCAAACGGGATCACCTCCACCGGAAGGGGGAACGCGCCCAGCGCATCGACCTGCTTCGACAGATCGGCGATCACGATCATCTGGTCGCTGGCGGTCGCCACGATCTTTTCCTGCAGCAGCGCACCGCCGCCACCCTTGATCAGGTTCAGGCTGGGGTCGTATTCGTCGGTCCCGTCAATCGTCAGGTCCAGCCATTTGACCTCGTCCAGCGTCTTGATGGGCACGCCCACCTGCCGCGCCAGTTCGGCGGTTCGGCCTGATGTCGCCACGCCGGTAATCTTCATGCCCTCTTCGCGGACAAGCTCCCCCAGACAGCGCACCATCCATGCCGCAGTCGAGCCCGTTCCAAGCCCTACCCGCATGCCATCTTCAACGAAATCCACCGCCCTGCGGGCAGCGACATATTTTGCTTTATCAATCGGGGACAGCTCAGCCGGCATAGGCACATCCGTTTTGTTGCATCATCAGACCTTTACAGAACCGCGCACGGTTGTGCGAGGCTAAATATGTGCCCCGACCAGCCCCGTGATCGCGGCCGCCAGATGAACGCGCGGCAAAATCAGCAGCATCCCCGATCGCGTCGGGGTCAGACGCACAGGTCCCACCGCCACCTCGTTCGAGGTGCCGATCTTGCGCGCGGGGTGAAATGCTATCCCGTCAGTGGCCCAGCGCAGCCCGGTCGACGCGATGCCCATTTCCGCCATTGGAAACAACGACAGGCGCGCGCCCGGCGGCAGGTCCAGCACGATCTGCGGCGGCGCATGAAATGCGATATCGTCGGTTCCCAGGATGATGCAGCGCGCGTCAGGGCGCGCAACCAGCCCGTGATATGCGGCTAGTTCATGGTCGATCCGCCGCCCCGTGAACCCCACCGCAAGGATCAGCGGCGCCACGATTGACCGCAGCGCCTTGTCAAAATCGGTGCTGTCCTGCTCGGGAATGTGATAAACGGTCGCGTCATCAATGGCCGCACGGCCCTCGGAACTCAGCGAATCAAGATCGCCGATCACCGCGCGCGGCGTCTTTCCATGGCGCAGCGCCGTATCCGCCCCGCCGTCCGCAGCCACCAAAACAGGGGCCAGCGCCAGCGCCATATCAAGATCGGCGGTGTTAACGTCACCGCCACCCAAAAGTGTCACGAATGTGTTCGTGTCAACAATCACGTTGGAGATTGGCAAATTGTCGCCTTTTTTTGGGTTAATGATCATTGAATGGCCCAAATGCCGTCCCGTTTGTCTGGAATCAGTTTGTTACACCGATTGGCAAGATGGTAAATTCCGGCACCATAGTCGGACGAGCAGAGTGAAGTAGTAACATGAGCGATGCAAACAAGATCCTGACGGTTTCATACGGCACGTTTTCCTGCACCTTGGAAGCGTTCGACGACCCGTTTTCCGCGATGAAGGCTATTGCAGAATATTTCCGCGATCTGGCCGCCGAAGACCGTTTCTTCGGTGCCGAACCGCCAACCCCGGATGCAGACATGCTCCGCAGCGTCACCGAGGCCGCGATCCAGCGCCGGGTCGAGGCGCGGCTGTCCGAAACCGGGTTGATCATGCGTCCGCGTGACAACACCCCCGAAGAAACCATCGCCGACGCCGAACTGGCCGACAGCCTGCGCGCCACCCAAGAGGACGCGGCCACCGCAGAAGCCGAAGCCGAAGCCGCACGCATCGCCGAAGAAGAAGCGCACGCCGCGCAAGAGGCCGAAGCCGCACGCATCGCCGA
>JAFMHK010000006.1:0-38351 GCA_017854585.1 Paracoccaceae bacterium | reverse complement strand
TCGCCGAAGAAGAAGCGCACGCCGCGCAAGAGGCCGAAGCCGCACGCATCGCCGAAGAAGAAGCACACGCCGCGCAAGAGGCCGAAGCCGCTGACCAAGACGCAATCGCCGCCATCACCGCCGCTGAAGCTCAGCCCGAGGTTCAGCCCGAGGTTCAGGCCGCCGCTCTGGCACTTGTCGGCGAAGACACCATCGCCGCCGTTGCTGCTCTGATGCGCGGCACCGATACGGTCGAAACCGTCACCACAGAAGCCGTGGCAGAAGCCGCGGCCGAAGACCTGATTGAAGATGCGGTCGAAGATGATGTCGAAGACGAGGCCGAAGCCACCATGGTGCCGGCCGACGACTTCGCAGATGCCGATGACTGGCTGGATGACCTCCCCGCCGCCCCCGCCAGCGTCGTGCAGAGCGCGCTGGCCAAGCCCGCCGCCGATCTGTCGGGCGACACCATCGCCGCACGTCTGGCACGGATCCGTCAGGCAGCCCATGATACCGAAACCGATGCCTATTCCGAAGATCAGCACGCAGACGCCACCGCAATGTCACCCGCCGATGCCCCGGCCGATGATGACGCCGCCGATGCAGCGCTTGTCGCGGCGCTGTCCGGCGACGACCGGGCGCGCGGTACGCATGATGCGGCTCACGACGCCGACCTGACCGATACCGCCGTCGCGGATGAGGACGATACCGTCGCCCTCGCCGCCGAGGCCGCCCTTCAGGCCGAACTGGCCGCCATCAACGCGGTCAGGAACATCGCGGCACCGCAGGGCGAAGACACAGACGATACAGACGATGCCGATGGCACCTCCGCCGCTGCGTTGGCCGAGACGCCCGGGGCCGATGTCCGCGTCGGCTTGCGCGAAACCCGTCGCGCCCAACTCGAGGCATCCGCCGACGATCATGCCCCCGAGGTTGATCGCCTGTTCAACGCCGCAGGCAACCGCCTGTCCACGTCCGAAACCAGCCAGCGCCGCGCAAATATCGAACACCTCAAGGCGGCCGTCGCGGCCCGCGTCGCCGAACGCCGGATCGCCGAAACCGAAGGCGTGTCCGAAGAAGAAGAAGACGACACCGCCGAATACCGCGATGATCTGGCCCGCGTCATGCGCCCCCGCCGTGTGCAGGTTGATGTCAGCCGTCGCGCCAAACGCACCGACGAACGCGCCTCACCTCTGGTTCTGGTGTCGGAACAGCGGATCGACACCGATGAAGACGGCTCCGCACAAGCCTCAAGCGGCCCCGTGCGTCCCCGCCGTGTGCGGGCGGGCGGTGCAAACCTTGCCCTTGCCGAAAGCCCCGATGACGTGGCCGAGGCGATTGCCGCCGCAGAACCGCTGCGCCTGTCGGCAGCCCTGCGTGACACCGATACCGCCTACCTGTCATCCGGTTCCGAACGGGACGATGAACTGCTGATCGGCGTGACCGAAGCAATTCCCGCCCCGCCACGCAAGGTATCCATCAGCCTTGCCGCCCTTGCGGCCCGCGCCGGGCTGATCAAGCCTGCCACCGCCGAAAGCGCACCACCGGTCGCGGCCCCCAGCGCGGACTCCTACGAAGCCAACGAAGCCGAGGCCATCGCCACGGTCGTACCCGAGGTCACCAAGGTCGCTGAGGTCACTGACACCTCCGCCCTCATCGACGAAATCGCCGCAGAGCCTGTTGCCACCGAATACCCCGCGACCACCCCGACAGAGCGCGCCACGCCAACCCCTGCCAGCGCGGCGAATAACTTCGTCGATTATCTTGAGCAAAACAGCGCCGAGGATATGGTCCATGCGGTCGAACTGGCCGCCGCGTTCCTGTTGCACAGCGAACGCATTTCGGAATTCACCCGCCCGCAGGTCATGGGGCTGGTGCGCGACGCATCGCAAGACGACGTCGACCGCGAGGAAGTGCTGCGCGCGTTCGGCACCTTGTTGCGTGACGGCGTCATCAAGAAAGTCAACCGTGGTGAATACCGCCTGACCCGCAAGTCGCTGCACTATCGCGCCTAGGCGCACGGGGCCGCGCCCGACACAGCAAAGGCCGGGTCTTTCCAGACCCGGCCTTTGCTGTGTTCACACTGCCGCTTGTGCGGCTCTGGCGCGGCCCTAGCCCTCGTCGCGTGGCGGGGCGTCGGGGTCGGCCTGTCCGACACCCAGAAACACCGCCTTCATCGGCACGGCCCAGATGATGCCAAGCACCACATAAATCGCCAGTTCCACCCAGATCGACGGCCGGTCGAACAGGCTCATCATGAACCACGCTGCGCCGATATAGGCCGGCAGCCCCACCAGCAAAACCACCAAAGACCATCTGCGGCGGGCCTTGTAACTCAATGCCATCGGCATGCCTCCCTAATCGGCGAACGGGTCGGTCACCAAAATGGTGTCCTCGCGTTCGGGTGAGGTGGACAGTAGGGCCACCGGGCACTGGATCAACTCTTCGATCCGGCGCACATACTTGATCGCATCGCCCGGCAGGTCCGCCCAGCTGCGCGCGCCCGCCGTGGTTTCCGACCAGCCCGCCATGGTTTCATAGATCGGCACCACCCGCGCCTGTTGATCGGCGGCCGTGGGCAGATAATCAAAGAATTGGCCGTTCAGCTCATAACCGACGCAGATCTTCAATTCGTCGAAACCGTCCAGCACGTCCAGCTTGGTCAGGGCAATCCCGTTCACGCCGCTTGTGGCGCAGGTCTGGCGCACCAGCACCGCATCGAACCAGCCGCAGCGCCGCTTGCGCCCGGTGGTGGTGCCGAATTCCTTGCCGCGTTCGCCCATGCGCTGGCCGTCGTCATCCGTCAATTCGGTCGGAAACGGCCCTTCGCCGACGCGCGTCGTATAGGCCTTCACGATCCCCAGCACGAAATCGATTGCGCCGGGGCCCACACCCACACCCGTCGCCGCCTGCCCCGCGATGACGTTGGAACTGGTGACAAAGGGATAGGTGCCGAAATCGATATCCAGCAGCGCACCCTGCGCGCCCTCGAACAAGATCCGTTTGCCGGCCTTGCGCTTTTCGGTCAGCACCTTCCAGACCGGCGCGGCATATTCCAGAACCGACGGCGCAATCTCGACCAGCTGCGCAATCAGCGCATCGCGGTCCACCGGCTCCAGCCCAAGCCCACGGCGCAACGCGTCATGATGCACCAGCGCGCGGTCCACCCGCGCTTCCAAAGTGGCCCGGTCCGCCAGATCCGCAACCCGGACCGACCGACGGCCAACCTTGTCCTCGTAGGCCGGGCCGATGCCCCGCCCCGTGGTTCCGATCTTGGCGACCGCGCTCTGGCTCTCGCGGGCGCGGTCAAGCTCGCCATGGATCGGCAAAATCAGGGGCGTGTTTTCCGCGATCATCAGGGTTTCGGGCGAAATTTCGACGCCCTGCGCCCGCACGGTCGCGATTTCCTGCACCAGATGCCACGGGTCCAACACCACGCCATTGCCGATGACCGACAACTTGCCGCCACGCACCACGCCCGAAGGCAGCGCATGCAACTTGTAGGTGGTGCCATCGATCACCAACGTGTGGCCGGCATTGTGCCCGCCCTGAAACCGGGCGATCACATCGGCCCGCTCGCTCAGCCAATCGACGATCTTGCCCTTGCCCTCGTCGCCCCACTGCGCGCCCACAACAACCACATTGGCCATGCCGGTGATCCTTCTCGTCTGTGATGAAAACCCCGCGCCCCTATAGCTGGCCGCACCGTGTCATGAAACCGCAATCTGCCGCCCCGGCGATGACGGCGATCTCCGGACCCGTGGAATTCGCCATCCAGAGACAAGCGTGCCTGTCCCAAAGTTATGCAAGCCGACCCTTGCGGCGGCTGGTCGCATCTCATAAGTAGGCCCGAACCAGAAGCAAGACATCGGTTAGCCCATGGAAAATATCGTCCTCGTCGTCCACCTTATCCTCGCGGTCTGCTTGATCGGCGTGGTCTTGCTTCAGCGATCCGAAGGCGGTGGTCTTGGAATGGGCGGTGGTGGTGGCGTGATGACCGGGCGTCAGGCCGGAACAGCGCTCGGCAAGCTAACCTGGACCTTTGCAATCGCGTTTCTGGCAACCTCGATCACCTTGACCATTCTTGCTGCAAGAAACTCGGCGAACGACTCGGTGCTTGACCGCATCGGCGTTGAAGCGCCGGTAGACGGCGGTGGTGTGGCCCTGCCGCCAGCCTCGGATCTGTTGCCGCCAAGCTCTGGTGATGCGCCCGCCCTGCCCCCACGCGTCGATTGATCGCGGCGGCAGCGGCGCGCAAGCGTCGCATTATCCTATAAATCTGGGGTCTTGGCCCCTTTTCATCACATCATGTAGCGGCATGGGTTGCCCGATGGGGGCGAATCCTGCTACTCTCAAATCCCGTGATACTGGGAAAGTTGGATTGCGCAGGCCCGGCCTGTGACACCCCGCACGGGAAGGTTTGCTGACAGATGGCGCGTTATATTTTCATCACCGGTGGTGTGGTCTCATCCCTTGGCAAGGGGCTGGCCTCCGCCGCGCTTGGTGCGCTGTTGCAGGCGCGCGGCTATACCGTCCGGCTCCGCAAGCTCGATCCGTATCTGAACGTCGATCCGGGCACCATGTCGCCCTTCGAGCACGGCGAGGTTTTCGTGACCGACGACGGCGCCGAGACCGACCTTGATCTTGGCCATTACGAACGCTTCACCGGCGTCGCGGCGCGCAAGACCGACAGTGTCAGTTCCGGCCGCATCTATTCCAACGTGTTGGAGAAAGAGCGGCGCGGCGATTACCTCGGCAAGACCATTCAGGTGATTCCCCACGTCACCAACGAGATCAAGGATTTCCTCGCCATCGGCGATACCGAGGTCGATTTCATGCTGTGCGAAATTGGCGGCACCGTGGGCGACATCGAAGGCCTGCCCTTCTTCGAGGCGATCCGCCAGTTCTCCCATGACAAGCCGCGCGGGCAATGCATCTTCATGCACCTGACCCTGCTGCCCTATCTGGCGGCAAGTGGCGAGTTGAAGACAAAACCCACACAGCATTCGGTCAAGGAACTGCAATCCATCGGCATCGCGCCCGATATCCTCGTGTGCCGGTCCGAACATCCGATCCCAGAGAAAGAGCGCGAGAAAATCGCCCTCTTCTGCAATGTCCGCAAGGAACACGTGGTTGCGGCCTATGATCTGAAATCCATCTACGAGGCGCCGCTTGCCTACCACCGCGAAGGGCTGGATCAGGCCGTGCTGGATGCCTTCTCAATCTCTCCCGCGCCCCGGCCCGACCTGACCGTCTGGGAAGATGTCGTGGACCGCATCACCAACGTCGACGGCGAAGTGAACATCGCCATCGTCGGCAAATACGTGCAGTTGGAAGACGCCTACAAATCCATCAAGGAGGCACTGACCCACGGTGGCATGGCCAACCGCGTCAAGGTCAACGTCCAATGGGTCGATGCCGAGATCTTCGATACCGAAGACCCCGCGCCCTATCTCGAAGGCTTTCACGCCATTCTGGTCCCCGGCGGTTTTGGCGAACGCGGGACCGAGGGCAAGATCCGCGCCGCCGAATTCGCCCGCACGCGCAAGATACCCTATCTCGGCATTTGCCTTGGCATGCAGATGGCCGTGATCGAGGCGGCCCGCAATCTGGCTGGCGTTAGCACCGCCGGCTCCGAGGAATTCGACCACGAGGCTGGCAAGAAACGCTTTGAACCCGTTGTCTATCACCTCAAGGAATGGGTGCAGGGCAATTACACCGTCAAACGCTCAACCGGCGACGACAAGGGCGGCACCATGCGCCTTGGCGCTTATGACGCGGTGTTGAAAACCGGGTCGCGCGCCGCCGAGGCCTATGGCACGACGGCCATCGAAGAACGTCATCGCCACCGCTATGAGGTCGACATCAAGTATCGTGACGCGCTTGAGGGAAAAGGCCTGATCTTTTCCGGCATGTCGCCCGACGGTCGCCTGCCCGAGATCGTGGAAATCGCGGATCACCCTTGGTACATCGGCGTCCAGTTCCATCCCGAACTGAAATCCAAACCGTTTGCGCCGCACCCCTTGTTCCGTGATTTCGTCCGCGCCGCCAAGGATAACTCGCGTCTGGTCTAGGGCCGCGCACCGGTGCTCTTTTCATCGTAAGCGTCCCGTGCCACGCTTGGCCGCATGACCCAGCTTGTCTTTCACACCAGTGACGTGTTCACCGACCGCCCGTTCGCGGGCAACCCGCTTGCAATCGTGCTGGGGGCCGACGGGCTTGATACGGCGCAGATGCAAACCATCGCGCGCGAATTCAACCTGTCGGAAACCATCTTCGTGCAAACGCCAGACGATCCGGGCAACACCGCCAAGGTGCGGATCTTTTTTCCAACAGCCGAGATTCCCTTTGCCGGGCATCCCACCATCGGCTGCGCCGTCCTTCTGGCAACGCAGGCCCACCCTGCGGGCGACTTCGACACCCAAATTCTTCTGGAAGAAGTTGCCGGATTGGTGCCCGTTGCCGTCACGCGCCGGGGTGACACGGTCATCGCGGAATTTACCGCGCCCAAAATTCCCGTCCTCCATACGCAGCCCCCTGATCTTGCGCTGATCGCCGCCGCGCTGGACCTGTCGATCGGCCAGATCGGTCCACACAATCCGGGCGTCTACCAAGGCGGGCCGCCATTTCTTTTCATTCCCGTTACCGACACCGCCGCCCTTGCCGCCGCCCGCCCGATCGAACCGCATTGGTCGGCCCTGATGCAGGCCGCCCGTGTCGATTGCGGCTATCTCTACACACCCGGTATTGCCGCCGATTATCAGGGGCGCATGTTCTCTCCCACTGCCGGCATTCCCGAAGATCCGGCGACGGGATCGGCTTCGGCCATTCTCGCCGCGCAGTTGCTGGCCAATGGTGCGCTGCCCGACGGCACCACCGCGCTGGCGCTGCTTCAAGGCGCCGAGATGGGCCGCCCCTCGCATGTGCGTCTGACCGTCGATGTGGCGGACGCGACCATCACCGCGGTTCGCGTGGCCGGAACCGCAGTCCCCATCGCATCGGGCCTGATCCGCGTGCCTTGACGGCGGTGTCTGGCCCGCAGACCCGCCCGCGACGGCGGTTGCGGCGTATGCATTGGATGTGCATCACTTGTGCATCCGTTGTGCATGGTCCGAAATCGTCCTATATCACCCGTCATGTTTGCTGATCTCCTCCGCCGTTTGACGGCCCCCGAACCCGCCCGTTTACCCGACCTCGACGCGCGTCTGGCGCTGGCCGCGCTCCTTGTGCGTATCGCCAAATCCGATGGCGAATATGCCCGGATCGAGGTCGAACGGATCGACCGTATCCTTGCCGCCCGCCACGGCCTGTCTCCGTTCGAGGCAACGGCCCTGCGCCGCGAGGCAGAGGCACTGGAGGCCGAAGCCCCCGACACCGTCCGCTTCACCCGCGCCATCAAGGATGCCGTGGCGCTGGAAGATCGCACCCAAGTGATTGAAACCCTGTGGGAAATCGTGATGGCTGACGGCGACCGCAACCATGAGGAGGACGCCTTGCTCCGCATGCTGGCCCCGTTGCTGGGCTTCAACGACCGCGACAGCAATCTGGCCCGCCAACGGGTCGCCGCGCGCCTCGGATGATCGCCGCCTTCCCGATGTATCTGCGGGCGGAAAACACCGCCGCCCATGATGCATTCTGGTCCCTGATCCACGATGCCCTGCGCGATCGTGGCATTGCCGCGCCCCCCACGCTCTCGGATGGGGCGGATACCATGGCGCTTTGGTCACGCCCCGACATGGTACTCAGCCAAATCTGCAACTTGCCTTATCGTGCTGTTTTCAAAGACAAGATCACCCTCATCGGCGCAATGGACCACGGGTTGCCCGACGCGCGTCCGGGCGAATATTACAGCGTCATGATCGCCCGGGCCGACGACCCGCGCGACCATTTCGCCGACGTCCGGTTTGCCTTGAATGACCCGCTCAGCAACTCGGGTTGGTGCATGCCGGGTCTTTGGGCGGCGGCGCGCGGGACGGGCTTCGCCACCACCATCCAAACCGGCAGTCACCTCGCCAGTGCCCGCGCAGTGGCGGAAGGTCGCGCCGATCTGGCAGGGATAGATGCCGTGACATGGCAAATGCTTGAAAAGTGGGAAGACTTCACAACCGGCCTGCGGGTCGTCGGTCGGACCGATCCGTCTCCGGGCATCAGTTTCTGCACGGCCGGGGCGGTCGATCCCGCCCCCTATCTGGCCGCCCTGTCGAACGCATTGACCGCGCTTGCCGCGCAAGATCGCGAGACGCTGGCCCTGCACGGCATCATCCCCCTGCCCCGCGACCGTTATCTTGACCTTCCCATTCCCGCAGCGCCCTCCACATAGGCAAACGCCACAAAAAAGGGCACTTCCACCGGTCTGACCCGGCGGCGACGGTCACAACACCGTTGCAATTGCCGCCTGTTTCAGCACAAATCGTTAAAACAACAGGGAAACTGCCACTCGTGACATCCAAAACCCCGCCGGTGATCGAAATCACCGGGCTGCATAAAAGCTACGGTGCGCTCGAAGTCCTCAAGGGCGTCGACATGCGTGCCTGCGCAGGCGATGTCGTGTCCCTGATTGGCAGTTCCGGGTCTGGAAAATCAACGCTCTTGCGCTGCGCAAACCTGCTGGAAGACAGTCAACAGGGCGACATCAAGTTCGAGGGCGAAGCGGTCAACTGGCGTGGCAAAGGCCATGATCGCCACCCCGCAGATGCCGCGCAGGTGCGCCGGATTCGCACGAACCTTTCCATGGTATTTCAACAGTTTAACCTGTGGTCTCACATGAGCATCCTGCAAAATGTGATGGAGGCGCCGCTGACGGTCCTTGGCGAAGACAGAGCCACGGTCGAGGCGCGCGCGCGTGCCCTGCTGGACAAGGTCGGTATCGGCGACAAATGCGATGTGTGGCCCGCACAGCTTTCGGGCGGACAGCAACAGCGCGCCGCGATTGCCCGCGCGCTGTGCATGCAACCCCGCGCGCTGCTGTTTGACGAACCCACCTCGGCCCTTGACCCTGAACTGGAACAAGAAGTGGTCAAGGTCATCAAGGACCTTGCCGCCGAAGGGCGCACCATGCTGCTGGTCACGCATGACATGCGGCTGGCGCGCGACGTGTCCGATCACGTCGTCTTCCTGCATCAGGGCCTTGTCGAGGAAGAGGGCCCACCTGACGACCTCTTTGGCGCGCCGAAATCCGCCCGCCTGCAACAATTCCTCAGCCACACCCAAGCGGCCTGAGGATCAAGAAACCAACAACCGGGAGTCACCCAATGAAAACACTCGTTATTTCCGCCACCGTTCTGGCGCTGTCCGCCGGGGCCGTTTTGGCCGATGCGCATAGCGTCGTCCGCATGGGCACCGAAGGGGCCTACCCTCCGTACAACTTCATCAACGACAGCGGCGAAGTCGACGGCTTTGAACGCGCATTGGGTGATGAACTGTGCCTTCGTGCCGAACTCAACTGCCAGTGGGTCACAAACGAATGGGACAGCATCATCCCGAACCTGACCAGCGGCAACTACGACACCATCATCGCGGGCATGAGCATCACCGATGAGCGCGATCAGGTGATCGACTTCACCCAGAACTACATCCCGCCCGCCTCCTCGTTGTTTCTGGCCCTGTCGGAAGACGCGGATCTGGCTGGCGGTGTAATTGCCGCGCAGACCAACACCATTCAAGCAGGCTACATCGCCGAAACCGGTGCGACGCTTATCGAATTCGCGACCCCCGATGAAACCATCGCCGCCGTGCGCAATGGCGAAGCGGATGCCGTGTTTGCAGATGGCGATTACCTGCTGCCCGTGGCCAATGAAGACGCCGACCTGATGATCGTCGGTGAGCCGGTGCAACTGGGCGGCGGCGTCGGCATGGGCGTGCGCGAAACCGACAACGAACTGCGTGACGCCTTCGACGTCGCGATCCAGTCGATGAAGGACGATGGCACGCTGAACGCGCTGATCACGGAATGGTTCGGCCCTGAAGCCGCGACGTTCTAAGGATTTCAGGGCGCGGCGGGGAAACCTGCCGCGCCCGTCCCACGCCGCATTTTTTCGATTATCAGACACCCCGGGCGGCCCCACGACACGCCCCAACCAAATTGCGCCATGTTCAGCTTTTGCACAGACCCATCCATGCTGGACACAGGCCAATGGTTCGCTTGCTACCTGACCAATGGCGCGCACTTCCTGTTCTATCAAAGCTTTCTGGTTGTCTTCGCGCTGATCTTTGTTACCGCGCCCACGGCATTGGCCTTCGGGTTCGGTGCGGCGGCAGCCTCCCGCTCGCCCATCCTGCCGATCCGCCTGTTGGGCAAGCTTTACACCGCCATGGTCCGCGGCGTGCCAGATATCGCGTTTTTTCTGTTCTTCGTGATCGTGCTGGACCAGCTTATCGAATATTCCGTCCACACCATCCGCTGCCCCGACTGGTCCGAGCCGATCTATCAGGGCGCGAATTTTCTTGTCTGCGACGCCGCCCGCGTCCCGCCCGGCAATTCCCCGCAATGGGTGCATGAAACCTACAACTTCTTCCTCGCCGTCTTTACCTACGCCATCGTGTTCGGCGCGTTCTGCGGCAACGTGTTGTTCGGCGCCATGCGGGCCGTTCCCCGCGCGCAACTGGAAACTGCCGAAGCCTACGGCATGTCCCGGCGCCAGACATTCTGGCGTGTGCTGGTCCCCCAAATGTGGATCTACGCGCTACCCGGCCTTTCGAACGTGTGGATGATCCTGATCAAGGCGACGCCGCTGCTGTTCCTGCTGGGGATCGAGGATATCGTCTATTGGGCGCGCGAACTGGGCGGGTCGCGTACGTCGGCCTATCAATATCCGCATCCTGACTGGCGTTTCTGGTACTTCCTCGGCCTTCTCGTGTTTTACCTCTGCTTTACCCGCGTGTCCGAAATTGCCCTGTCGCGCCTAACGCGCCGCTTGTCGCGTGGGCAGGCCACGATGGCTGGCGAAGACCTCCGAAAGGCCGCTGCATGAGCTGTTGGCAAACCATTCAGGATTACGGCCTGCGGTCGCTCGGCATTGGCGAACGCCTGCTGCCCCGCTCGGACATCACGCTGTGCGAACAGGTCGTCCTGATCGGCTCAGGGATGATCTGGAACGTCTATTTCGGTATCCTCGCCCTGTCCTTCGGGTTCTTCTTTGCGGTCGCTCTGGCCATGGGCAAGGCCGCCAAGCCTTGGTTCATCCGCAAACCGGCGGAATGGTTCATCTTCGTCTTTCGCGGCTCACCGCTTTTTATTCAATTCTTCATGGCCTACGAGGCTTTCGTGATGCTGCCTCGCCTCGGGGTGGAGTTCGAGGTCTTCGGGATTCTGATCGAGGCGGAAACCCGGTGGCTGGCGCGGGCTTGGCTGGGTGCATTGATGGTGCTGTTCCTCAACACCTCCGCCTATGCCGCCGAGATATTCTATGGCGCGCTCCGTTCCGTGCCGCGTGGCGATCTGGAAGCGGCGGACGCTTATGGCATCACCGGGTGGAAACGGTTCCGGCGCATCACCTTTCCCACGACGATGCGTCTGGCATGGCCCGCATACACCAACGAGGCGATCTTTTTGTTCCACGCCACGACGCTGATTTTCTTTTCCAGCTTTCCGGCCTTCCAACAGCGGGGCGATGCGTTGTATTATGCCAACTACTTTGCCGACCGCACCTTCAATCCGTTCATTCCCTATCCGATCGTGGCGCTGTATTTCGTCGCGCTGACCATGTGTATCATCTTGCTTTTCGGCGCCATCAACCGGCGTCTCAACCGTCACCTCCCCGCCGAAGCGCGCCAGCGCCTGCGCTATAGACCGAACCTGATCAGATGAGCGATTATCTCGCCCTCCACCCCAACGTGAAATCCATTCGCGTGGCCGCCGCCGACCTCAACGGGCAGGCCCGCGGCAAACGCATTGCGCGCCGCTTCGCCGGCAAGGTCGAAGAGGAAGGCACCCGCTTTCCCTTCTCCGTCCTCAACCTTGATATCTGGGGCGAAGACATCGATAACAGCCCGCTGGTGTTCGATGCCGGCGATCCCGACGGTATCTTGAAGCCCACGGAACGCGGCTTCGTGCCGATGCCGTGGCTCGATGCGCCGACCGCTCTGTTGCCGATCTGGATGTATCACGAAGACGGCCGTCCCTTTGCCGGCGACCCGCGTCAGGCGCTGGCCCGCGTGGTCGAACGCTATGCCGCCCGCGGCCTGACCCCCGTTGTCGCAACCGAGATGGAATTCTACATCATCGACGATCGCGGCCCCGATCTGCGCGTGCCGCCATCGCCCCTGTCGGGCAAACGCCGTCAACAGGCCGAAACGCTGGCCTTGCGCCAACTCGACGCCTTCGACCTGTTCTTCACCGACCTCTACGAGGCCTGCGAGGAAATGGACATTCCCGCCGATACCGCCATCTCCGAGGCGGGCCCCGGCCAGTTCGAGATCAACCTGATGCATGAGCCCGACGCCCTGAAAGCGGCGGACGACGCATGGCTGTTCAAACTGATGGTGCGGGGGTTGGCACGCAAACATGGCTTCGCGGCCAGCTTCATGGCGAAACCTTATGAGGATTACGCCGGAAACGGGTTGCACAGCCATTTCTCGGTGCTCGACGCGGATGGCAACAACATTTTCAACAACGGCGGGCCGGAAGGCGCGGCTGCGCTGCGTCACGCGGTTGCCGGATGTCTGGCCGCCATGCCCGGCTCCATGCTGGTCTTTGCCCCCCACGCCTCCAGCTATGCCCGCATGGTGCCCGGCGCGCACGCGCCCACGGGCATTGCCTGGGCGTATGAAAACCGCACCTCGGCGTTACGCATCCCATCGGGCGCGCCCGTCGCGCGCCGGATCGAACACCGCGTGGCGGGCGGTGACATAAACCCCTACCTCTTTATCGCCGCGATTCTCGGCGCGGCGCTGAACGGCCTCGAAGACGGGCTGGAACCGCCCGCCCCAATCACGGGCAGCGCCTACACCGCCGATCTGCCGCAACTGCCGGTGACTTGGGCTGCGGCCATCGACAGCTTTGCCACCTGCCCCCATGTCGCGCGCATCTTCTCACCGGAACTGATCACGAACTTCCTCGCCACCAAACGGCAAGAGCTCTATTACATGGCTGAGCTTTCGTCCGAGGAGCAGACACAACTCTACCTCGATACGGTCTGACCAGTCCGCATGCGATTTCATCTTGGCCCGCAAACTCCGGGGTCTGAGGCAGCGCCCCAGTCTGCCCCTTGCCGCCTGCCCCCGGCAGGCATAAATTGCCGCTATCCTTCACTAAAGGCATCCCATGATCATCGGCATCCTTCAAACCGGTCACCTTCCTGAAGAAATTCAGGCAACAAACGGCAATATCGACGTTGTCTTTCAACGCCTTCTGGACGGTCGGGGATATGAATTCCGCGTCTTTCGGGTCGTCGACATGGATTTCCCCACAAGCCCCGGAGATGCCGACGGCTGGCTGATCACCGGATCCAAGCACGGGGCCTATGAAGACCTGCCATGGATCCCAAGGCTCGAGGCGTTCATCCGCGAAATCCGCGATGCGGCCCGTCCGCTGGTTGGCATCTGCTTTGGCCATCAGATCATTGCGCAGGCCCTCGGCGGCAAGGTCGAGAAATTCAGCGGCGGCTGGATGGTCGGACGGCAAAGCTACGATTTCGACGGCAAAACCGTCGACCTGAACGCCTGGCACCAGGATCAGGTGACGGTGCTGCCCGAGGGCGCACAGGTTCTGGGCAGCTCCGCATCATGCGAGAATGCCATGGTCGCCTATGGTGACCGGATCTTCACGGTGCAGGCCCACCCTGAGTTCGGGCCCGAATTGGTGCAGGGCCTGATCACGCACCGCGGCGAGGGCGTGTTATCCGACGACTTGCTTGCCGACGCCCGCGTGGGCCTGAGCAAACCGGTCGATAACCCGGCATTGGCCGACCGGCTGGCCGCCGTTCTGGAAAAGGGAACAGCCACATGACCGCCAACAGCGAATTCCTTGCGCGGCTACCACAAGTCGCCCAGACCTATCTTGAGGGCCAGCGCCTCGATGAGGTGGAGTGCATCGTCGCAGATCTGGCCGGTGTGGCCCGCGGCAAGGCCATGCCGGGCCCGAAATTTGCGCGACAGACGCATTTCTACCTGCCGAACTCGATTTTCTTCCAAACCATCACCGGCGATTGGGCCAATGCCGCAACCGATGGCTTCACCGAACCCGACATGATCCTGACCCCCGATTGGTCGACTGCCACGCCGGCTCCGTGGTCGGCGGACTGCACGCTGCAGGTGATCCACAACATCGACGATCAGCAGGGAAAGCCCATCCCCTTTGCGCCGCGTAACGTGTTGAAACGGATCGTGGAGCTGTATAACGCCAAGGGTTGGAACCCCATCGTCGCGCCCGAGATGGAATTCTACCTTGTCGCCCCCAACACCGATCCCGCCCGCGAGATCGAGCCGCCCATGGGCCGGTCCGGGCGGCGCGCTGCCGCGCGTCAGGCCTATTCCATGTCGGCGGTCGATGAATACGGCCCCATCGTGGACGATATCTATGATTTTGCCGAGGCTCAGGGCCTCGAGATCGACGGTATCTTGCAAGAAGGCGGCGCGGGCCAATTGGAACTGAACCTGCGCCACGGCAACCCCGTGCGCCTCGCAGACGAGATCTTCTTTTTCAAGCGCCTGATCCGCGAGGCGGCGTTGCGGCACGATACCTACGCCACGTTCATGGCCAAGCCGATCGAAGGCGAACCCGGCAGCGCCATGCACATCCATCATTCGGTCGTGGACAGCAAAACCGGCAAGAACATCTTTTCGAACGACGACGGCACCGAGACGGCGCAATTCATGCATTTCATCAGCGGCATGCAGCGGCATCTGCCCTCCGTGATCGCGTTGCTGGCGCCTTACGTGAACAGCTATCGCCGCTACGTCCCCGATTTCGCGGCGCCGATCAATCTGGAATGGGGGCGCGACAATCGCACCACGGGCATCCGCATCCCGGTGTCCGACCCGGCCAGCCGTCGGGTCGAGAACCGTCTGCCCGGCATGGATTGCAACCCCTACCTCGGCATCGCGGCCAGTCTTGCCTGCGGATATCTGGGCCTGATCGAAGCGCAGGACCCCGGGCCGGAAAATACCGGCGATGCCTATGCCAGCGATGATGACATTCCGCGCGGCATCAGCGACGCGCTGGACCTGTTCGAGGCCAATACCGCCATGACCGAGGTTCTTGGGCCGGAATTCTGCCGCGTCTATTCCGTGGTCAAGGCGCTGGAGCACAAGGAATTCCTGCAGGTGATCAGCCCGTGGGAACGCGAACACCTGCTGACGAACGTCTGACACGTCACTGCGCGGGACCACGCCATGAACCTGTTGTTCGCCAACGACAAGGCCGGAACTTATCCGCCCAGCTTCTATGCCGACGTGACCCCGGCCCTGCCTCCGTTTCCCGCGCTGCAAGGTGATGTCCGGGCAGATGTCTGCATCGTCGGCGGCGGCTACACCGGCCTGTCTGCCGCGCTTCATCTTGCGCGCGCCGGGCGCAAGGTCGTGCTGCTAGAGGCACAGCGCATGGGCTTTGGCGCATCGGGGCGCAACGGCGGACAGGTGCTTGGCGGACAGCGGCTGGATCAGATCGCATTGGAACGGATGGTCGGGCGTGATGACGCGCACAAGCTGTGGGATGCGGCGGTTGCCTCGGTGCGGCTGGTGCGCGACTTGATTACCGACGGCGATATCGACTGCGACTGGCAGACGGGGGCAGTTCACGCCGAGTTCTCGGCCAAGGGAACGGCCGAGGTGGCGCAGTACGTCGATCACCTTCGCCGGCATTACGATTATGATCTGGCGGCGCCGCTCGATGCGGATGGTATCCGCCGCTACGTCAACGCGGACCGCTACGCCGGCGGCATGATCGACAATGGCTCGGGGCACATCAACCCGTTGGCTTATGCGTTGGGTCTTGCCCGCATGGCGCAACACGCGGGCGCAATCTTGCATGAGAACACGCTGGTCACAGCGGCGAGCGATGGCCGCGTCACCACCGCCCACGGTACGGTCATCGCCGATCAGATCGTTCTGGCCTGCAATGGCTATCTTGGTGCGCTGAATGGCCATGTCGCGGCGCGCGTGATGCCCATTAACAACTTCATCGTTGCCACGGCCCCCCTGCCGCCGGGCGCGGCGCTCCGCGAACGTGTCTGTGTCGCTGACAGCAATTTCGTCGTGAACTATTACCGGACCACGGCTGACAACCGGCTCCTGTTTGGCGGTGGCGAAACCTATGGCTACCGTTTTCCCGCCGACATCGCGGCGCTGGTCCGAAAACCGCTGGCCAGAACATTTCCGCATCTGGCCGATGTGCCGATCACCCATGCGTGGGGCGGCACACTGGCCATCACCATGAAGCGCATGCCACATTTCGCCCGGCCCGCGCCGGGCCTTTGGGCGGCGTCCGGGTATTCCGGGCATGGCGTCGCGACGGCGACGTGGGCGGGAAAAATGATTGCGCAAGCGATCGGGGGTGAAACCGATGGGTTTGACATCATGGCCCGCGTCCCCACGCCCACTTTCCCCGGCGGTGCGATGCTGCGCTGGCCGATCCTTGTCAGTGCAATGACATGGTACGGGTTGCGCGACCGACTGGGCATATAAATCACTTTGTCTTGGCCCCGGCGTGGTCTTTGCTGGCATTTGCCTTGGGTTGGGACTATAGGGATTTTGAAAAAGAACATTTCGAAAAGGTGAAATGATGGCAACCGCACCCAACGTCTACGACGCAGAGCCCATTCCCGCTGCAGCGCGCGCCGAGATTGACCGTCTGCTTCAATCGGGCGATCTGTTCCGCTACACCGCGCCGGAAAACGCGCCCGTTGCCCTGTTGGAGCGTGAATTCGCCGACATGATGGGCAGCAAATACGCGCTTGCCGTATCGTCTTGCTCCGCCGCGATCTTCCTGTCGCTCGAAGCGCTGGACCTGCCCCATGGCGCGAACGTCCTTATACCTGCTTTCACGTTTGCCGCCGTGCCATCCGCCGTGGTGCATGCGAACTGCCAGCCCGTGCTGGTAGAAGTCGCCGACAACTACCGCATCGATATCGCCGATTTCGAAGCCAAGTTGCCGACCGCCCAAGCCGTCATCATCAGCCACATGCGCGGCCATACATCCGACATGGATGCCATCATGGCGCTGTGCGACGCCGCTGGCATTCCGGTCATCGAAGACGCCGCCCATTCGCTTGGCACCACTTGGCATGGCCGCAAGATCGGGACGATCGCCAAGATCGGCTGCTTCAGCTTTCAATCCTACAAGCTGGTGAACGCCGGCGAAGGCGGCATCTTGATCACCGACGACGCCGATCTGGTCGCACGCGCCGTGATCATGTCGGGCGCATATGAACACAACTGGGCCAAGCACAAGGCCCCCGACGGCCAGAATGATCCGGAACTGGCGCAGGCCTTTGCCCGCTGGCAAAATCAGCTGCCGCTATACAACATGCGCATGCAAAACCTGTCTGCCGCCGTGATCCGCCCGCAACTGCCCGAAGTGGCGCGCCGCGTCCGCGATGGTCGCGCCAACCACGATTACGTCGCCGAACAGCTGAACACCTCGCCTTGGCTTGCGGTGCCGCCGGCATTGGCCCCCGAAGACCGTGCGCCGGATTCGATCCAGTTCAATCTGGTCGGATTCGCGCATGACGATGACGCCCGCGCCTTTGCCGCAGCCGCCGAGACCCATGGGGTAAAGGTTCAGGTCTTCGGCCTGTCCAAAGATAACGCCCGCGCCTATTGGAACTGGCACTTCATCCCCGGCGAGATGCCCGAATTGCCGCAAACCCGGGCCATGCTGATGCGTGCCTGCGACGTGCGGTTGCCCGCCCGCCTTGGCCGCGACGATCTTGACTATATCGCCAGTGCGCTGATCGCCGCAGCCGATGAAATCAGGGGCGAAACGCGCGCCTACGGCACCTGACCACGGTCTGAAAACTGACGAACACGCCCGGCAATCGCAGTGATTGACCGGGCGTTTTGACATCTTGATTGCGGTCATCATCGCGCAGGCGTAGCTTCATAAAAACCGCATATCTGAAGGTGCAATCATGAACGACCACGCCCCCAACTCCTGGGAAGCCCGCGCCGAGGAATACTCGCTTTATGGCTTCACCGATCTCCCTTCGGTGGCCGAACGTGGAACCGTCGTGATCACCCACGGCGAAGGCCCCTACATCATCGACACCAACGGCAAGCGCTACCTCGACAGCAACTCGGGGCTGTGGAACATGATCGCCGGTTTCGATCACAAGGGCTTGGCGCAGGCCGCCAAGGATCAATACGATCGGTTCCCCGGCTACCATTCGTTTTTCGGGCGTATGTCGGACCAGACCGTAGCACTGTCCGAACGGTTGGTGGAAGTGTCGCCCTTTGCGCGGGGCAAGGTCTTCTATACGAACTCGGGCTCCGAGGCGAACGACACAATGGTCAAGATGCTGTGGTTCCTCAACCGCAGCCGGGGGCGTCCGCAAGCCCGCAAGATCCTGACACGGGTCAACGCCTATCACGGCGTCACCGTTGTTTCCGCCTCGATGACCGGCAAACCATACAACGAGGTATTCGGCCTGCCACTGGACGGCTTTATCCACCTGACCTGTCCGCATTACTGGCGGTTTGGTGCGAAGGACGAGACCGAAGAGCAATTCACCGCACGCCTCGCCCGTGAACTGGAAGACGTGATCGCCCGCGAGGGGGCGGATACGATTGCTGGCTTCTTTGCGGAACCCGTCATGGGCGCAGGGGGCGTGATTCCGCCATCCAAGGGTTATTTTCAAGCGATCCAGCCGATCCTGCGCAAGCACGGCATTCCGTTGATCTCGGATGAGGTCATCTGCGGTTTCGGCCGCACAGGAGAGGTCTGGGGCTGTGAAACTTATGGTTTCATGCCCGATGCAATCATCTCCTCCAAGGCGCTGACCGCAGGCTATTTCCCGATGGGGGCAGTGATCCTTGGCCCTGAACTGACCGATCAACTGCAAGAAGAAATCGACAAGATCGAAGAGTTCCCCCACGGCTTCACAGCCTCGGGCCATCCGGTCGGTTGCGCCGTAGCGTTGAAGGCGATCGATATCGTCTTGAACGAGGGACTACTGGATATGGTGCGCGCAGGCGCACCCCGGATGAAGGCAGGTTTGGCCGAAATCGCGAAACACCCCAATATCGGAGAGCTGCGTGGCATCGGTTACATGTGGGCGTTGGAGGCCGTGCGTGACAGGGCCAGCAAGACCCCGTTCGAAGGCCATCTGTCGGTCAGCGAACGCATCGCCAACACCTGCACCGATCACGGACTGATCTGTCGGCCGCTTGGCCAATCCGTCGTGCTGTGCCCGCCATTCAACCTGACCGACCCTCAGATGGACGAGATGTTCGAAAAATTGAATGCGGCGCTCAAGAAGGTCTTCGCAGAACTAACCTGAACTGCCGTCAGACGCCGGCAATGCAAAAAGCATGTTACGAAAATTCCCGTTTTGCGGAATGTTCGTAACCTGACTTGTGCTGCGGCAGATTACATCTTGGACAGTTTGGCTTGCAGTTCGGCAAGCTGTCTCTTGATCTCGTCAAGCTCTTGATCAGGTGTCTTGGCAGCGTCCTCGCCTTCGTCCTCGGTGGCAGGTCCGCTCCATTGTGTGCCCAGACCGCCCGTCATGGCCTTCATGAAGGCTTCTTGACGCGCGCGCATCGCTTCAAAGCCGGGCATAGCGGTCATTGGGTTCATGGCGGCCATATTCTCCACCATCTTGGATTGGCCCTGCTTCAGCATATCGAACGACATAGCCAGAAAATCGGGAACCACGCTGCCGCCTTGCGTGCTGTAGCTGCGGACAAGGTCGGTCAGCACGGCAATCGGCAGGACGCTTTGCCCACGGCTTTCATGTTCGGCCACGATCTGCAGCAGATACTGACGCGTCAGATCATCGCCGGATTTCAAGTCGACGATCTTCACGTCGCGGCCCAAACGAATGAACCCGGCGATATCTTCAAGCGTGACATAGTCGGACGTTTCCGTGTTGTAGAGCCGGCGACTGGCGTAACGCTTGATCAGCAATTGCGTTGGTGTCTTGGACATTGCAGCCCTCCTTCACTTGACTGCAGTGCAGCATCGGCAACCCTACGCCCTTGATGGCGAAAAGCAATCGTCGTGTTGCAGCGCAAAATAAGAAAGGGCAAGGCCTGTATGGCCTTGCCCTTTCAAGTAACGCCGACGCAGAGGTCGTCGGCGCAAACTTAGGTCAACTGCGGCAATTACTTTGCTGCAGTTGCTTTCTTCGCGGCGGTCGTCACGTCGGCGGTCGCTTTTTTCACGGCTGCGGAAGCTTCCTCGGAAACCTCTTTGCCTGCGGCCATCATCAGTTCAACGGTTTCCATCTGCACTTTTTTCGCGATTTCTGCGAACGCTGCCATGGTTTCGGCGGCCATTTCGGCCTGCGCGGATGCGAAATCGGTTACGGCTTTGGTGTAATCGGTCGGCTCGTCCTTGACGGCCGCGACATCACCCAGCTTCGCCAGCGTGTCCTTGGTCCACTTGGTCGAGATCTCGGTGGATTTTTCGGCTGCTTCGAGGGCAACCTTGGACATTTTCTCGCCCATAGCGGCTTGGGTCTTGAACGCATCGCCCATCGCGGACGTGTCCATCGGGAACGAAGCCATCATATCTGTCATGTATTTCGTGAAATCGGGTGTTGCGGCTTTGGCCATGATACTACTCCTGTTCGCTCCGGCATGGAGCACTGTTGTTGATGGGAGTAATATGCATGCTGCAGTGCAGAAATTCAAGCTTTTTCTGCACTGCAGCATTTCTGCGCGCGCCGAGATTATTTCATGAGGCAAATCAGCCGTTTGAGTGACCCAGCACATAGGTGCCGGGGGCTGGTCCCAGAATCTCGCGGCCCGACTCACCCGGTACCCGCGCCTTTATTTGCGCCCCGGACCGCTTGGCCAGCCAACCTTCCCACAAGGGCCACCATGACCCCTCATTGAACTGTGCGCCCTCAAGCCAGTCGTCCGCGCTGCCTGCAACGTCGGGGTTTGTGTAGTGGCCGTATTTCTTCTTGGAGGGCGGGTTGACGATGCCCGCGATATGGCCGGATTCCGACAAGATGAACGTCTTGTCCCGCGACCCCATCTCGACCACGCCGCGAAAGCTGTCCTTCCACGCGGCGATGTGATCGGTCTCGCACGCGATCGCGCACAGCGGCACGCTCACATCATCGAGTGTCAGGTTTTCCCCCAGCAATTCGAGTTTCCCAGTCGCCAACTCATTGCCCTGACACAGACCGCGCAGATACTGCATCGCCATCTTGCCCGGCAGGTTCGTGCTGTCGCCATTCCAGAACAGCAGATCGAACGCGGGGGGCGTTTCGCCCATCATGTAGCTGCGCACCGCCGGGCCATAGATCAGGTCATTGGCACGCAGGAAGCTGAAGGTCTTGGACATGTAGTAACTGTTCAAGATCCCGTCCGCCTCCACCTGCCGCTCGATCGCGTCGATGAAGTCATCTTCCAGAAACGGCGTGAATTCGCCGCGCTCGGCAAAGTCGGTCAAAGTCGTGAAGAAGGTGGCCGACTTGATGGATTTGTCGCCGCGCTTCTTCAACAGTGCCAGCGTCATGCTGAGCGTTGTGCCGGCAATGCAATACCCCACCGCGTTCACCTGTTTTTCGCCGGTGATGTCCTTGACCTGTTCGATCGCGGCCAGATAACCCTTTTCAATATAGTCTTCCAGACCGACATCCGCGTCGCTGACGTCCGGGTTTTTCCAGCTGACGACAAACAGGGTATACCCCTGTTCGACCACCCATTTTATCAGGCTGTTCTGGGGCTTGAGGTCAAGAATGTAGAACTTGTTGATCCAAGGCGGAAAGATGATCAGCGGCGTCTTGTGCACCGTTTCCGTTTTCGGGGCATACTGGATCAGTTCCATCATCTCATTGTGGAAAACCACCGACCCTTCAGTGGTCGCGATGTTCTGCCCGATGGTGAACGCGTTGGGGTCAGCCAACGTCGGCAACAGTTCGCCCTGACGGCTTTCGATGTCGCGAACCAGATTTTCAAGGCCCAGAACAAGGCTCTGCCCCTCGGTTTCTACCGCGCGTTCCAGCGCATCGGGATTGGTCGCAAGATAGTTGGTGGGCGACAGCAGATCGATCATCTGATGCGCAAAGAACTCGATTCGCTGCTTGTCCTTCGGTTCCAGCCCCTCAAGATCGGCAACCGCCTTTTCAATGGCCTGCGTCGACGTCTGGTATTGCCGACGGATCATGCTGAAATAGGGGTGCGAGTGCCACAGAGGGTTGGCAAAACGTTTGTCAGCGGGGGCATCATCCGGGGGCAGCGCAAAGTTTCCCTTGGCCAGCTCTTTTTGTACCTCAAGATAGTGGCTCATGGTTTGACCCCAGTATTGCACCTGGGTCTCCATGAGCTTGGCAGGGTTGGTCACCATGTCCCGCCAATAGGCCATTCCCGCCTTGAGGTAGACATCCTGACCGGGGCCCGCCAGCCCGGCGTCACCGGCCTCCCGATTGCTCAGCGCCGCAACCAACCTTTTGCTCAGCCCCTCGATCTTGGCCAGGTTCTCATTCATCTTGTCAACGTTCTCACCCATCGCCCGATCCTCCCCCTGTTTTTCCGTCATACCTTGATTTCGCCCCCAAAATGCTGCATGTGCATAGTAGCGATGCCATAGTGCGGGGGCAAAGCGACCAATTGAACCGTTGGGCAGCAACCCGTACGTTCGTACCGCCCGGAGATACCACAATGCGCTTCATGCTTACCTACGACTTAATGGAATCGGCACGTGTTACCAACCAATGGTTGGGATCCACCGCGCGGGCCATGTGTTCCTACCCTCAGTTGGGTCTTGTCGCAAACCCCGCCGTGCAGATGACCGCAGCCTGGGGCGAGGTAATGGAACGCAGCTTTTCCCGGATGACCGTCAAGCCGGGCTGGAACATTCCCTCGATCCCCGGCTCGGATGGACGCGACCATACCGTGTCCATCGAAAAAGTCGTCGAAAAGCCGTTTGGCGACCTGATCCGCTTCAAAGTGGGCGGCCGCGCGCCGACCGGCCGTAAGGTCATGTTGGTCGCTCCCATGTCTGGTCATTATGCCACCCTCTTGCGGTCAACCGTGGTCAGCTTGCTGCCTGACTGTGACGTGTATATCACCGATTGGCACAATGCGCGCGATATCCCCGTTTCGGCCGGCAAGTTCGACATCGAGGATTATACCCTCTACCTCGTCGATTTCATGCGCGCGATGGGCCCCGACACCCACGTGATCGCCGTTTGTCAGCCTGCGCCGCTGGCTCTGGCAGCAACCGCATATCTGGCCGAGGAAGATCCGGCGGCGCAGCCCCGCAGCCTGACGTTGATCGGTGGCCCGGTTGACCCTGATGCCGCCGCGACCGACGTGACGGACTTCGGCAATCGCATCACCATGGGTCAGCTGGAAAAATTCGCGCTGCAGCGGGTGGGCTTCAAGCACGCAGGCGCAGGCCGGATGGTCTACCCGGGCCTGCAACAGCTCAGCAGCTTCATGGCGATGAACCTCGACAAGCACAGCAAGGCATTCTTCAATCAGGTCGTTGCCGTCGCCAAGGGCGAAGCGTCCGACCACGACAAGCACAACAAGTTCTATGATGAATATCTGGCTGTCATGGACATGACCGCCGAGTTCTACCTGTCAACAGTCGAGCGCGTTTTCAAAGGTCTTGAAATCGCGCAGAACCGGTTTGTGGTGAATGGCAAGCAGGTCGATATCGGCAAGATCACGACCGTCGCGGTCAAGACCGTCGAGGGCGGAAAGGATGATATCTCGGCCCCCGGCCAATGTATCGCGGCCCTTGCTCTTTGCACCGGCCTGCCCGACAGCAAGAAAGCCTCCTATCTTGAGCCGGAAGCAGGGCATTACGGGATTTTCGCGGGCAAAAGCTGGCGCCAGAACATCCGTCCGCTGGTGTTGAACTTCATCGATGCAAATTGCGACGTGCCCAAAGCCCCGGTATTGGAAGTCGTGTCGAACTAGGCCCTGCCGGACACATCGACCGCCGCAGAAAAACGAAGCCCAAGGCCATGAATTGTCCTTGGGCTTGTGCTTTTTGCAATGTCACCACCCGCTCAGCCATTCGCTCAGCACCCGCGTGGTGATGCCCGGCTGTTCCAGCGTCGGCAGATGACCGGCCTCTGGCACCACCAGAAGTCGCGCATTCGGGATCAGGTCAGCCATGAATTCATGCCTCCTGACCGGACAAAGCTTATCGTACTCTCCGCACAACACGAGCGTCGGCACCGTGATCTGGCGCAACGTGCGTTGCTGATCTTGCCGCCGCTGCAGGGCGCGTGACTGCGCGATGAAAACCTCGGGGCCCATGGCGTGGGCCATTTCAAGCACCAGCCCCATGATCTCCCCATCGTCATGTCCGGGGGCCAGATAATGCGGCGTCACCTCATCACGCATCACCTCAGCCAGACGCCCCGCACGCACGCGCGCGATCTGAGGCTCCCTTTCGGCGGCGATCTGTGGCGTCTCGGCCAGCGCGTTTGTATCCAGAAGGGCCAGCCGGGTCACCCGTTCGGGGGCGCGGCGTATCATCTCCATCGCGACGATCCCCCCCATGCTCAACCCCGCCAGCGCAAACCGCGCCGGGGCGCTGTCCAACGCATGTTTTGCAATCTCGCCGATCGTATCGGCTCCGGTCACGGGGGCCACATGGACCGCCCTCGTTCGTGACAAGCTCGCAATCTGGGGCCACCATAATCGCGCGTCACACATCATGCCCGGAAGCAAGACCACAGGCTCCAACGCCGTCCCCATCTTCATTCCCCAAATATGGCCGCCGGAGGTATCCGGCCGTCACCCTATACCCTTGCGTCAGCCAACTTGGCACCGGCGCTCAAGGCCGCCAACTTCGCATATGCTATGTCAGGGTCAACCGTGCCAAAGCCAGCAAAGGTTCCAAAGCCGCAATCGCTGCCCGCGATCACGCGGTCCTTGCCCACAATTGCCGCAAACCGCCCGATGCGCTCTGCAACAAGTTCCGGATGTTCCACGAAATTCGTCGTTGAATCGATCACGCCGGGAACCAGCACCTTGTCATCGGGTATTTCCGAGCGCCTGTCGCGGAACACCGTCCATTCATGGGCATGGCGCGGATTGGATGTCTCGAACAACAATTGCCCCGCGTTCACCGACATAAGCGTCGAAAACATCGTATCCATGGGGATATCGCAGACATGCGGGCCCTCATAGTTTCCCCAGCAAATGTGGACACGCACGCGCGCCGGGTCGATCCCCGTCAGCGCATGGTTCAACGCCTCCACATGGCCGTTGGCGATCTTCAGGAATTCAACGTCGGTCATATCGGCAAAAAGCATATGGCGGCTGAATGCCAGATCAGGGCAATCCAGCTGCAACATCAGGCCAGCATCCACAATGGTGCGGTATTCATCGCGCATCGCATCCGCCAACGCCGCCAGATACGCCTCGCGATCTGGGTAATGGGCGTTTTGCAGGAACAAAGCGATCACCCCCGGCGAGGCGGCGTTCATGAACCCTTGGGTCGCGCCATGGGCCACCATGCCAGCCTTCAGGTTGGCGATATCCTTTTGCAACTCTCCCTGCCCCTTGGACCGGACCGCGCCGGTGCACATGGGCCGCGCGTATCTGGGCGACGCGTCATCCTTGGCCAGACGTTTCAGAAACGATGGAAACAGCTTGAGATCGGCGGGCACCTCGCGCGGGCCATCACCGGAAAAGCCCATGTAGCGATCCTTGACATAGGTTGCGTATGAAATCTTGGAGGTTTCGCCGTCACTGACAATATCGATCCCCGCCTCCACCTGCCGGCGCACGGTTTCAGATGCGGCAGCGGTCATGGCGGCGTCAAACGCGGCCGGGTCATGGCCCGTTTCGTTTTCACGGGCGAAAATGAAATCCACCACGCCCTGCGTCCGCGGCAGGCTGCCAACATGGGTGGTCTTGATGGTCATGGTGATCCCCTTGCCTTGTCCTTGTCAGGCAGACGGCGCGCCCATCGTTGCGGGCGGCTTCGCTGCGGTACCCGTCGGTGCGCGCAGATAATCGCGGGCAGATCTGCCGATTTCGCGAAAACCCGTTTGATGACGGCGGGCCTTCGGGCCGCAAGCCGCCCTCATCCACGCACCCAGATGGCCACTTTCCTTGAACCGATGGCGCCGCGCCCATCAGCCCGCCGTCCACCCGCCGTCGACCAGCAATGCAGTCCCCGTGATCAGCGCACCGGCATCCGAGGCCAGAAACACGACCGCCCCCATGATATCGGTCACTTCACCCACGCGGTTCAGTTTGATCTTGGATTTGATCCAAGCCAGCTTTTCCGGATCGTTGAAGGTGGGCTCGGTCAGCGGCGTGCGAATGAACGTGGGGCAAATCGTGTTGACCCGGATGTTTTGCGGCCCCCATTCGATGGCCATAGCTTTGGTCATCCCTTCGACTGCGTGTTTCGACGCACAATAGACGGCGCGGTCAATGCCACCCACATGACCCATCTGGCTGGAAATCTGCAAGATGACCCCGCCCCGGCCCTGCATCGCATGGGCCGCGCGCACCGCCAGAAAATAGGCCGCGCGCACATTCACATCCATCACGGCATCGTAGTCGGAAGGCTGCGTGTCCAACGCCGGGGAGTGGCGTGCAAGTCCCGCGGAATTGCACAAGATGTCCAGCGTTCCGATCTCCGCCATCGCGCTGCGCACCGCCTGCTCATCCGTCACATCCAGAACCATTGCCTCGGCGCTCAGACCTTCGGCCTGCATCGCGGCAACGGACGCCGACAGCTCGGCCTCTCCCCGCGCGGCGACAAACACATGCGCTCCCGCCTCAGCCAAAGCGACGGCACAGCCCAACCCGATGCCGCGCGATCCCCCGGTGACCAGTGCGCGGCGACCGTCCAACCGGAACGAAGGTGTGCGTGGAAGGCTCATGTGGACACCTCTGGGGATAACTCACCAAAAATCAAGAAATCTGCGGTTTCTTGGATTGATAAGGCTGTGGAATGTTCGAATTCTGAAAGCATGGCAAAATCTCCTCACGATCGGGCACGGCGGGCGCAGCAGTCCAATCGGGCTGTATCAAGACGGGTGGCCGTGCGCCCTTTCACATCAGCAGAGCCGGTTATTCCGTCCCTTCGCGATACGGGGCGCCAGCGCCGTAGGGCACGTTGATGCCCCCATACCGGCGGACCCGCAGGTTGCATTGTTCGGCGTGGCCGACGAACCCTTCCAACATGCAAAGTCGACTGCCGTATTCGCCAATCAATGTGGCGGCCTCATCTGTTGTGACGCGCTGATAACTGTGTGTTTTCAGAAACTTGCCCACCCAGAGCCCGCCGGTATACCGCCCTGCCTTCTTTGTCGGCAGCGTGTGGTTGGTGCCGATGACCTTGTCACCATTGGCCACGTTCGTGCGCGGGCCAAGGAAAAGCGCGCCATAATTCGTCATGTTGGCCAGAAACCAGTCGTCGCGGTCGGTCATCACCTGCACATGCTCGCTGGCGACGTCCTCGGCCACGCGCAACATCTCGTCGTGGTCCGCGCACAAGATCACCTCACCATAATCGCGCCAACTGATCGCCGCTGTCTCGGCGGTCGGCAAGATGGCCAGCAGACGATCGATCTCGGCCAAGGTCGCCTCGGCCAGCTTGCGGGAATTGGTGATCAGCACGGCGGGTGAGTTATACCCATGTTCGGCCTGCCCCAGCAGGTCAGTCGCGCACATCTCGGCGTCGACCGTGTCATCGGCAATCACGCAGGTTTCGGTCGGCCCGGCAAACAGGTCAATGCCGACGCGCCCGAACAACTGGCGCTTCGCCTCGGCCACAAAGGCGTTGCCCGGACCCACCAGCATATCGACCGGCTTGATGCTTTCGGTTCCAATCGCCATCGCCCCGACCGCCTGCACACCGCCAAGAACAAGGATTTCATCAGCCCCGCCTTCATGCATCGCGGCCACGATGGCCGGATGTGGCGCACCGTTCACCGGCGGCGCGCTGGCGACGATCCGTTTGACCCCCGCCACCTTGGCTGTCAGCACCGACATATGGGCGCTGGCCACCATCGGGAACTTGCCGCCAGGCACATAGCAACCCACTGAATTCACGGGGATATTCTTGTGTCCCAAGATCACGCCGGGCATCGTTTCCACCTCGATATCCGTCATCGACGCGCGCTGTGCCTCGGCAAAGCGACGGATCTGGGTTTGCGCAAAACGGATATCGGCCATCTCGCGGTCCGATACCTTTTGCATCGCCGCCGCGATTTCGGATGGCGTCAGACGAAAGGCCTGCGGGGTGTAGGCATCGAACTTGGTGCTGAGGTCGCGCACGGCGGCATCACCGCGCGTTTCGATGTCGGCCAGAATGCCTTCGACCGTGCCCCGGACCTTGGCGTCATCCTCGGCCCGCTCGGCTGCGGGCTTACCGCGTTTGAGATGTTCGGCCATTGCATCCTCCCAGATTGTCGGCTGCGAAAGACTACCGGCGGGCCATGGCAAGACAAGGGCAATCTGCAATTGCTCGCGGCCCCGATTGGCGCATCGCCCATCAGGCGGGCGCGTGGTTTCGCGGAAACCTCACCCAAGGCTGACAACCGGGGCCGGAACAGCTTTTGGTACGGCGTTTCAGGCCGCTGCCGGTTCGCATAGCGACATCCTAACGCAGCACCGCTTGCGCCCATGCCGTGATCTCGGCACTGACGACGTCGGTCATGGCGGGGCTTACGATATCGCCCGCGATCACGTGGTGGCGCGGGTCTGCCCCCGCGGGCGGTATGTCTTGTGGCGACAGGGTAATTGGCCCACCCCAACCCGATGCGAACTCCCGCACGGCGGACGCCGCGATCACCTGGTCAAGATCGGAAAACACGAACAACGCGGGCGCGATAACGCCTGTATAATCCCTTTCACGTGTCACGCGCATCAATGCCGCCAGCGGGACGGCCGAAATGCTGGGGTAACTTTCCGTCCAGAACAACGCATGCCGATCACTGATCGGCGTGAACCCGTATTCGGCGCCCACGATCCATGGCAGCCACAGGCGCGCCAGCGGCCATTCCAGCATCACACCCGCCCGGTTGGCCAGCCGGAAATTTGGCGAGATCATCACAACCCCCGCAACCCCGGCAGCCATATCCGCTTCGGTCATCGCATAGCTGGCCAGCGTCGCCCCGGTAGAGGTGCCGATGACGATCACCCGGTCCCCCACCGCACGCGCCGCAGCCAAGGCGACGGCGGTATCATCGATCCAATCGCCGGCGACGGGCTCCGCCATGGCCGCCCCGTCGCGGCCATGGCCCGACAGGCGCGGATAGACAAGATTGGCCCCCAGCGCCGCGGCTACGTTGTCGGGAACGGGCCGTATCTCTTCCAGCGTTGCGGAAAACCCGTGCAGGTAAAGCACGACCACATCGGTCCGCACGCCCGGCTCTCCCGCCCAGATGATCCGTGCCGCGGCCTCCGGCACCAGGTCTTCGTGGCCTCCGTCAACGGCCAGCAATGCCGACTCGGCTTCTGTGGCGGCCATATCCGGCACCGGCGCGGCGCGCACGACCGGTTCACCCGGCACCAGCAACCAGATGCCCGCAATCCCTACGCCCGCGGCCAAAAACAACCGCCCGACGAACTTTCCAAGGCTACGCATGCGCCAGAACATCCTCCACCGCGCGTGTGATCAAGCCCAGACAACCTGCGTCCGAAAACCGATGATCCGCCCCCTTGACCAGTTCCAGTCGAATATCCGGCCCCTCCAGATGGTTCAGCAGGCGCAGCGCCACGTCCATCGGCACATCCACATCTGCCGTTCCCTGCAGGCTGCGCACCGGGATCTCCAGCCGCAGCGGCGTGCGCAGCACCAGATTGTTGCGCCCATCCTCGATCATGCGCCGGGTAATGATCATTGGGTCGCCGTATTCGGATGGCAGGGCGACCTGACCTTCCTTCATCAGCATGCGCCGCTGATCTGCATCGAAATCGGCCCACATGCCGTCTTCGGTGAAATCGGGGGCGGCGGCGATTGTCACCAATCCGGCCACGTGGTCGGGCAGGCGTCTGGCCATCAGCAGGCTGATCCAGCCGCCCATGGAACTGCCCACCAAAATCTGCGGCCCCTCGGTCAGCGTCTGGATCACCGCCGCCGCGTCATCGGCCCAATCGCCAATGCACCCTTCGGTGAACTCGCCGCTGCTTTGCCCATGCCCGGAATAATCGAAGCGCAGGAATTCGCGCCCCGTTCGCCGGGCCCAAGCCTCCAGATGCACGGCCTTGGTGCCCGTCATGTCGGACCGCAGCCCGCCCAGAAACACGACCCCCGGCCGCCGGCCGCCAAACCGATGATAGGCGATCCGCCGGCCCGATTGGGTTGTCAGGAATTGCGGCTCTGTCATGGCGTGGTCCTCCTCCGCCTGTTCTGCCCCGCAGGTGCCGTACGTGCAATCCCATGGGCGGCGTTCCGCCTTTCATGCCCCGGCCCGATGACGATCACCCGCCGTGACATCCCCGGCTTGGGCTCTATCACCCCGTCCAACAGCTTTGACAGCAGCGGCCATCCGGCGCGGTGCAAACGCAGCGCACCCTTCGGTCACGCGGGCCTTGTCGCTTGCCGGTTTTCCCACCTGATCCCTATCGCGTGCGATTTCGCGCGTGGTTTGCCCGAATGTGTGGCTCATCCGCGCTCGGGGCGTTGACTTGGGCGGGCTTGAGGGGCAAATAGCGCGCAGATTACAACCCGCAACCGGGCGTTTCGTAGGCGCCAAACTGACGAGGAGATGGCGACATGAGCCAGATTTCCCTGACCTTCCCCGATGGCAATTCCCGTGACTACCCGGCCGGCATCACGCCCGCCGAAGTCGCCGAAAGCATCGCGCCCTCGCTGGCGAAAAAAGCGATTTCCGCCACCGTGAACGGCGAACACTGGGATCTGGCCTGGCCAATCCCCGGCGACGCGGCGATTGCCATCAATACAATGAAGGATGACGCGCCCGCGCTGGAACTGATCCGTCACGACTGCGCCCACATCATGGCCCGCGCGGTGCAGGAACTCTGGCCCGACGTCAAGGTCACCATCGGTCCCGTGCGCGACTACGGCTGGTTCTATGATTTCGACCGGGCGGAACCATTTACCCCCGAAGACCTCGGCGTGATCGAGGCGAAGATGAAGCAGATCATCAATGCCCGTGAGCCGGTTCGCACCGAAGTCTGGGACCGCGCCCGCGCGATCGCCCATTACACGGCGGCAGGCGAACCTTTCAAGATCGAGCTGATCAACCGCATCCCCGAAGGCGAAGACCTGCGTATGTATTGGCATGGCGATTGGCAGGACCTTTGCCGTGGCCCGCACCTGCAACACACCGGTCAGGTGCCCGCCGATGCCTTCAAACTGACCCACGTGGCCGGGGCCTACTGGTTGGGGGATAACACCCGCCCGATGCTGCAACGCATCTATGGCGTGGCGTTTCAAAACCGCGATCAGCTCAAGGCCCACATGCACATGCTGGAGGAGGCCGCCAAACGCGACCACCGCAAGCTGGGCCGCGAAATGAACCTGTTCCACATGCAGGAAGAGGCCCCCGGACAGGTGTTCTGGCACCCCAACGGCTGGACGATCTACACCGAGCTGCAAGACTACATGCGCCGCAAGCAACGCGCTGGCGGCTACAAGGAAATCAACACGCCGCAGGTCGTAGACCGCAAGCTGTGGGAAGCTTCGGGGCACTGGGAAAAATATCAGGAACACATGTTCATCGTCGAGGTGGAGGAGGAGCACGCCCGCGAAAAGGCGATCAATGCGCTGAAGCCGATGAACTGTCCCTGCCACGTGCAGGTGTTCAATCAGGGCCTGAAATCCTATCGCGACTTGCCCCTGCGGCTGGCCGAATTCGGGTCATGTTCGCGCTATGAGCCTTCGGGCGCGCTACACGGCATCATGCGGGTGCGCGGCTTCACGCAAGATGACGCGCATATCTTCTGCACCGAAGACCAGATCGAGTCCGAGTGCGCCCGCTTCATCAATTTCCTCGCCGATGTCTACAAGGATCTGGGCTTTGAGGAATTCGAGATCAAATTCGCGACGCGGCCCGATGTCCGCGTTGGGACCGACGAGTCTTGGGACCACGTCGAAGGCGCGCTGGAATCCGCCATCAAGGCCACGGGTCGTCAGTTCACGCTGGAACCCGGTGACGGCGCGTTTTACGGGCCGAAACTCGATTTCTACCTCACCGACGCGATCGGCCGGGTCTGGCAATGCGGCACGTTTCAGGTTGACCCGAACCTGCCCGAACGTCTGGGCGCGAACTACGTGGCCGAGGATGGCGCGAAACATCGGCCCTACATGCTGCACCGGGCGGCCTTGGGCTCGTTCGAACGCTTCATCGGCATCCTGATCGAGGAACACGCCGGGAAACTGCCATTCTGGCTGGCCCCGCGTCAGGTCGTCGTCGCCGCCATCGTCTCCGAGGCCGACGACTATGTGCAAGAGGTCACCGCCCAACTGATCAAGGCGGGCGTCCGGGCCGAGGCCGACGTGCGCAACGAAAAGATCAACTACAAGGTCCGCGAACACTCGGTCGGCAAGGTGCCTGTCATCCTCGCCATCGGGCGGCAAGAAGTCGAAAACCGCACCGTCACACTCCGCCGTCTGGGCGAAAAAGAGACGCGTGTGGAAACGGCGGATGACGTCATCGCCGCATTGTCAGCCGAGGCCGTGCCCCCTGATCTTCGGTGATCGGGGTCAAGGTTGGCGGTCACGCGAACAATGGTAAAAAGCTGAAGCCGACGCTGCAGATCAGGGCCGGCTTCACATGGCGGAACCCGTCCGGTCAGGTATGGTCTGTCACCTTACCCTTGGACTTCGCCGATCAACATCTGCGGCTGTCCGCTGAAGAAGTTGGAGATATCCGCCAGAACCGGCCCCGCTGCGCCCAAGGCGGAATCCAGCGCCGTCTGATCGGCAAAGGTCATCGTGGCAATGGTGTGAAAGCCCGCCGGAACGCCGGGTCCACCCGCCAAGCCCTTGACGATCAAGACGTTATCGATATGTGATCCCATGTGTTCGTCGACAAGCGGCATGTGCGTGGCGGCATAGTAATCATGGTCAAACGTGGTGCTGCCATCGGTCGGGTACAAAACCTGCAATGAAATTGTCATGTTGATCTCCCTCTGACGGCCCAAAAACGGGCCGCACGGGGCATGCTAGGGACACGCGCAAGAATTTTCCAGTCTTGTCGGCCTCCACGCAATCGTCCAACCAGCGCCGCTCATGCGCCCTCGTGATCGGTCGGCTCAGAAATGGGCCTTTTCTTCATCGGGCTTGCCCGCCGCAATCGCCAGAACTCCCGCCAATCCACAGAACACGATCGGGAACATGGTAAAGACGCCAAAACCAAAGGCGTAATACATCCCCGCGGATGAAATCAGCAGCAACACACCCCCCCACAACGCACGGGCCCGCGCCATCGCGCCGCCCGCGATTGCTAACAGCGGCGACAGGATCGCAACCGCACGGAACAGGCCGGGGTTGTCCACTTGGTTCGCAAACTGGGGAATTTCACCATAGCTGTCGATGAATTCCACATAACCATAGACGAAGAAGCCCACGATCATGCCAAGGATACCGCCGATCAGGCCAAGGGTCAGGGCCGCGTTGCGCATGGGAAACTCCGTTGTTGTGCTATCGTCACGATCACATAACCATTGGTCCGCGCCGTGCCAACCAGTGCGCAACATCATCGAAAGGGTGAAACAATTGCGGGGATTCCCCCTTGCACCATACGCAACCGCACATCGCGTCAAAACCTACGACTTCCGATTTACCCGATTTATTCCAATAACTTGCCCAATAATCTTCCCGCACTGGGCAGCCTGCGCGGACCTCTCATACCGTAACGCCTGCGTGGGACACGCCCCTGTGACTGGCGCGAAACCGGGCCCGCACGCTACCCCTGTTGCAGGCCGCACACCCACCGTGCGCCGCTGATCCGACATGAAAAAGGAGACTGCAAAGATGACCACCGCCACCAAATCCCTTGCCCTGCTGGGTGCTGTGACCGCTGCCGTGACCGCGCATGGCGTCGCCCCCGCCGATGCGCAGGCGCAGGAAAAATGCTATGGTGTCAGCCTTGCGGGCGAAAACGATTGCGCCGCAGGCCCCGGCACCACCTGTGCCGGCACGTCCACCGTCGATTATCAGGGCAACGCCTGGACGCTGGTTCCTGCGGGCACCTGTGCGGACATCGACCTGCCAGACGGCCGCGTGGGCGAAGCCGAAGCCTCGCTGGAGGCTGATGGCTTCATGGGTCTGAACCGCGACCTGCCCGCAGACACCGACACCACCGTCCTGCGCCCGCTTGACGCCTGATCTTGCCTTGCGCCCCTGCCCGCGACGAAGGCGGCGGGGGCGCCACACAAGAAAGACTGCCAGATGCTGGATGAAACGCCACGCGATGCCCTGCCGCCATCCGTTGGTGTGGGCTATAAGTCCACCCATTTCCAAGGTCTGCTCAATGCGCCCGGCCCCGTCTCATGGCTTGAGGTTCATGCCGAGAACTACATGGGCGATGGCGGCCGCCCGCTGGCGCGACTGCGCGCACTGGCCGAAAGGTTTCCGATTTCCGTGCATGGCATCGGCCTGTCCATCGGTGGCGAGCGTCCGTTGGACCGCGCTCATCTGGCCCGCCTGAAACACCTTTGCGACTGGCTGAACCCGGCCAGCTTTTCCGAACATCTGGCGTGGTCGACGCATGACAGCGGTTTCCTGAACGACCTGCTGCCACTGCCCTATACGCAAGCGACACTGGGGCGTGTCGCCTCCCATATCGATCAGGTTCAAGATACCCTTGGCCGCCGAATGCTGCTGGAAAACCCCTCCACCTACCTTGCCTTCGCGCAATCCGACATGACCGAGGTCGCCTTTCTCGGGGAACTCGCGCATCGCACCGGCTGTGGCCTGTTGCTTGACGTCAACAACGTCTTCGTCTCGGCCACCAACCAGCAGACAGACCCGCGCGGGTATCTTGATGCCTTTCCGCTGGATCATGTGGGCGAACTGCACCTCGGCGGCCATGATGCCCAAACCGATGACCATGGGGCACCCCTGCTGATCGACAGTCATGGCGCGCCAGTGGCCAACCCCGTCTGGGCGCTTTACGAACACACCATTGCCCGCGCGGGACCCCGCCCCACCCTGATCGAATGGGACACCGACGTGCCCGCCCTGCCCGCCCTGCAGGCCGAGGCCGCCCGCGCCGCCGCGATCCTCGCCCCGGTGCCCGCATGACCGGACAATCCGCCTTCGGCACCGCCCTTCTGGACCCCAATGCCGCCGTCCCGCCCGGCCTGACCGACCCACACGGGCGCCCCGCAGGCAGACGGTTCGATGTTTACCGCAACAACGTTACCGTCAGCCTGATCGCGGCGCTGCAGGCGGGTTTTCCTGTCATCCACAAGCTGGTGGGCGATGAATTCTTTCACGCCATGGCTGGTGTGTTCATCCGCGCGCACCCGCCCGCAGACCCGCGCCTTGCTCTTTACGGGACCGGGTTTCCCGGCTTTCTGGCCAGTTTCCCGCCTCTGGCCCACCTGCCCTACCTTGCCGATGTCGCCCGGTTGGAGCTTGGCCTGCGCCAATCCTATCACGCCGCCGACGTTACCCCCCTTGCGCTTCACGACCTGCCGCCTCACGCGATCCTCGCGCTGTGTCCGCGACTGTCTCCGGCAACGCTGACGGTGCAATCGCGCCATCCGGTCTGGTCGATATGGCAACGCAACACCGACCCGCAGGCCGCCAAACCCGGCACCGGCGCCGAAACCGTTCTGATCACCCGTCCCCTGTTCGACCCCGCCCCGCATCTTCTGCCCCAAGGCGGCATCGCATTGCTGCGCCGCCTCAAGGGCCGCACCCCCCTTGCCGAGGCCGTGGACGCCGCGCAGGTCGCGGACCCCGCGCTTGATATTCCCGCCCTACTCACCTTGCTGCTGACCAGCGGCGCCCTCACGCTTGATGCCCCCGGAGTGATCCCATGACAGCCCTTTCCCGCCTGCACGCCCGCCTCTTCGGCGCCCTTGAATCGGTGGCGCCCGTGCTGATCCCCACGCTGGCCCGGCTGATCTTCGCGGGCACCTTGTTGGTGTATTATTGGAACTCCGGCCTGACCAAGCTGGGTGATGGGATCGGCGGTTTGATCAACCTCGATTTCGGGGCCTACATCCAGATCCTGCCGCGCGTGTTCGACGCCACCGGCTATGACCCCAGCCAGCTTGGCCTGTTCGCCCGGCTTGTCGCCATCGCGGGGACCTGGGCCGAATTCATCTTGCCCGCCCTGATCGTGCTGGGCCTGTTGACCCGTCTTGCGGCACTGGGGATGATCGGCTTCGTCATCGTGCAAAGCTATGTCGATGTGGTGGGCCACGGGGCCGGGGCCGACGATATCGGCGGCTGGTTTGATGGCACGCCCTCCGCGCTCATCCTTGATCAACGCGCGTTCTGGGTGTTCTTGCTGCTGGTGCTGGTGCTGCGCGGGGCCGGACCGCTCTCACTTGATGCGCTCTTGCGCCGTCAGATCAACACATCCGACACATCCTTGCCCCAGCCAAGGTAAAGCTGCCCGTTCGCATCGATCACCGGGCGTTTCATCAACGTCGGGTGCGCCGTCAGCACCGCGTCCGGCGTCATCGCGCGCGCCGCCTCGTCCAGCCCGCGCCATGTCGTCGACTTCCGGTTTACCAACGCCTCACCGAACGCCGCCAGAAACCGCGCCCGTGCCTGCGCGTCCAGCGGCGTGGCCCGAACATCGACGAACGTCACCGCATGTCCCGCCCCTTCCAACGCCTTGATCGCCTTGCGACAGGTGTCGCACGTCTTCAGCCCATAAACATTCATTTTGCCACCTTCTTGATCATCCCGCGCGAAATAACGTCACCCGCCCGCGCTTGCACCCCCTTTCCCTTGATTTTCGTCAATCACCTCCCGGAAAATCGCGGTTACGAGGAAACGCCGCCGCCCGACCAAACGGGCGCACAACACGCCAAAAGGACGTTTGCAAGACATGCCCACAGGTACCGTGAAATGGTTCAATACGACAAAGGGTTTCGGTTTTATCGCCCCCGATGATGGCGGCAACGATGTGTTCGTGCACATCTCTGCCGTGGAACGCGCCGGGATGACGGGACTGGCCGACAACTCCAAGATCGCCTTCGAACTCCGCGAGGGCCGCGATGGCCGCGCCTCGGCGGTGGAATTGCAACGGCTCTGATCGCCCGGACAAGCTGAGGTGCTTGGGGGGTCACACCGCTGATCGCCCCACGGCGACCTGTGTGCGCGGTTCAGCCCCGCGCCACCAACAGCGCGCCACCCGCGATCATGGCCACGCCGACCCATCCCGCCTGCGACAACCGCTCGCCCAGAAAGATGGCGGCAAAGATCGTCACCAGCACGATCGACAGCTTGTCGATCGGTGCGACCTGACTGGCCTTGCCCAATTGCAACGCCCGGAAATAGCACACCCAAGACGCGCCCGTCGCCAACCCCGACAGCCCCAGAAACACCCACGTCCGCCCCGAGACCGACGGCAGGCCCACATATTCGCCGCGCGCCCACACGATCAGGCTCAGCGCCGCAATCACCACCCACGTGCGGATCAGCGTCGCAAGGTTGGAGTTCACGTCCGCCACCCCGATCTTGGCAAGGATCGCCGTCATCGCCGCAAAGATCGCCGCCAGCAGCGCCCAGAACAACCAGCCCGTTGTAAGAGTGGACATGCACAGCCCTCCGCTCCGCCGATGCGCGGATGAGGCAACCCTAGAGGAGCCGCCGTGTTCTGGGAAGGCCGGGGGGGCTTTCGGCATGATGCCGGAGGTCTAGGTGAGTTTTCAGAAGGGGAGAATTGATAGAGGTGGGCGGGGATGGCTTAGTTTTCCTTCAACCTATAGGCTTGAGACTCAACAAGAAATTCACAAAATGCGTAGGTCACGCTGACCACCAGTTTGGCATGATGTTGGCTGGCTTTGTACTTCGGCGCATGCCGATCACCCGACTTATTTGATATTTCATAAAATCCACTGACGAGAGTTGTCAGGCCGTTCAACAGGGGCTTTAGCGAGTCCGGTGTGTCAGCAGAGGCATTCAATCCGGCTGCTTTCGAAAAAGTCTTATAGAGCTTCTTGATGTCGCCTTCGTCCTTGTTGAATGAGGAATCCAGTCCCTCAAGTGATAATTTTAAGAAACCTTCTATGAGAGTGTAGCATACCGTTATTGCTCCAGAAAAATCGCTATTTTCAATGCGGTCCTTCGCCTTAACTGTATATTCGCTCAACGTGTCCTGATTTAGTAGAAAAGG
>JAFMHK010000025.1 GCA_017854585.1 Paracoccaceae bacterium | reverse complement strand
GCAGTAGCTCAGTGGTAGAGCGCGTCATTGGTAATGACGAGGTCGGGAGTTCAATCCTCCCCTGCGGCACCATCCCCCTTCACGATCAAAAACCGACGGTCCGCGTCAGGCCTTGAAGATCGCATCGCGGCTGAAAACCGCATTCCTGATCCTACTGATCGCTCTGGATGACGTCAGCTTTCAGTCGGCAAACCGTCGATGGCGGCTTGCTGCCAAAGACCCTGTGCAGACAGCGCCACGTTCCGGGGACCATCTCGGAGCGGGTCCGCAACATGTGCGGAGTTTTGTCTTGGATCAACTCATGTGGCGGCCTTCGTGGATAACCTGATGTCATGATGACGTCGGATGGCAGCCAGACAGTGATCCTTCGAACGGAAGGTATCACCAAGACCTACCGCAATGGTGCGGTGGAGGTGCGGGCGTTGCGCGGTGTCGATCTGGCGCTGTGCGAGGGTGAGATGGTCGTTCTTCTGGGGCCATCGGGATCGGGCAAATCGACGCTGCTCAACATCCTAGGTGCGCTCGACACGCCCAGCAGCGGGCGGGTTTTCTTCCGCGACCGGGAATTGACGCGGCTGTCTGATGCGGCGTTGACGGCGTTTCGCCGTGACCACGTCGGATTTGTGTTTCAGTTCTACAATCTCGTGCCATCGCTGACCGCGCGCGAGAACGTGGCCCTCGTGACCGAGATTGCTGCGCGCCCGATGCCCCCCGAAGAGGCGTTGGAGCGCGTCGGACTGGCGGCCCGGCTGGACCATTTCCCGGCCCAGTTGTCGGGCGGGGAACAACAGCGCGTGGCGATCGCACGCGCCATCGCCAAGCAACCCGAGATCTTGCTGTGTGACGAACCGACCGGCGCGCTTGACAGCAAGACCGGCATTACCGTGCTTGAGGCGCTGGTCCGCATCAACAGTGATCTGGGTGCCGCGACCGCGATCATCACGCATAATGTCGGCATCAGGAAGATCGCGCACCGGACCGTCTATCTTGGCGATGGCCGCATCTTGCGCGAAGAACGCAACGAAATCCGCGTCGCGCCCGCCGAAGTGACATGGTGATGCGCGCCCTCGATACCAAACTTCTGCGCGACCTCCGCCGGATCTGGGCGCAAACGCTTGCCATCGGGCTGGTGCTGGCCTGTGGCGTCATGGTGCTGGTGCTGGCCAATGGCACGCAGCAGTCCCTGACCGAAACGCGTGCCGCCTATTACGAACGCTATCGTTTCGCCGACGTCTTCGCCACCGCCACGCGAGCTCCGCGCGGCCTGATGGAGGAGATCGCCCGGATCGAAGGGGTCGCGATGGCCGAGGGGCGGTTGACGCTCTCGGCGATCCTCGACCTTGAAGGGATGGTTGAACCCGCAAGCGCCCTGGTGCTGTCATTGCCCGAAAGCGGCGCGCCCCGGCTAAACCTGCCGCTGCTGCGCGCGGGACGTCTGCCCAACCCACTGCGCCCTGACGAAGTGGCGCTGGCCGAACCATTCGCCAACGCCAACGATCTGGCGCCGGGCGACAGTTTCCGCGCGATCCTCAACGGCCAGATGCGCAGCTTGACGGTAACGGGTCATGTCTTGTCGCCAGAGTTCATCTACACGATCGGCCCCGGCGCGATGATGCCCGATGATCGGCGCTATGGCATCATCTGGATGAACGAAGCCGCGGTCGCGGCCGCAGGCGACCTTGATGGCGCGTTCAATGATCTGTCGCTGCGCCTTGCGCGCGGCGCGAACGAGGCCGCTGTGATTGCAGCGCTTGACCGGATCCTTGCGCCTTACGGCGGCACCGGCGCACATGGGCGCAACCAACAGACCTCGCATGCGTTCCTGCAAAGCGAACTGGACCAACTGGCCGCAATGGCGGTGGTGCTTCCGCCGATATTCCTGATCGTGTCGGCCTTCTTGGTCAACATGGTGCTGGGCCGGCTGATTTCGCTGGAGCGTCAGCAGATCGGCCTCTTCAAGGCCCTTGGCTACACCACCCGCGCGATCGCAGCACATTACCTGAAACTCAGCATCGGAATCGGTGTTGTCGGCATCTTGCTGGGCTGGGTCGCGGGGTCGTGGTTCGGGCAAAAGATGACAGAGCTTTATGGCGAATTCTTTCGCTTTCCATGGCTGATCTACGTGCCGGACCCGTGGATTTACGCATTTTCTGGGCTGCTGGGCACCGCAACCGTAGTTCTGGGGGCACTGAAGGCCGTGTTGGCGGCCGTCCGGCTGACCCCCGCCGTCGCGATGTCGCCTCCGGCGCCGCCACTGTTTCGGCGCGGGCTGATCGACCGTATCGGCGGGTTGCTGCGGCTGCGTCAGACCACGATGATGATCCTGCGGTCGATCACGCGCTGGCCCGGTCGCGCGGCGATCACGCTTTTCGGCGTCGTCGCCTCGGTGTCGGTGCTCATCGCCTCGTTCTTCACCTTCGACGCCATGGATCTGATGGTGGATGAGATGTTCTACCGGTCAAATCGGCAGCATGTGACACTGATGCTTGCGGGGCCACGCACCGCCGCTGCGGTGCAGGATGCATCTGCCCTTCCGGGTGTTCTGGTCTCAGAGGGGGCTTTCGCTGTTCCGGTGCGGCTTCATGCCGGGCACATGACACGCCTGACGGCGCTTCAGGCGCGCGCGCCCGAAGCGCAGTTGGCGCGACTGCTTGATGACGCGGGGAACGTCGTGGCGTTGCCCGAAAACGGTCTTGTCCTGCCACGCGGGCTTGCCGACGATTTGGGTGTCAGCCCCGGCGACATCGTGCGTATCGAGCTTCTGGTACCGCCGCGCGAGACATGGGAAATTCCCGTTGCCGCAGTGATCCGCCAGACCATCGGACAAGATGTGCACATGGCCGCCCCCGCACTTTTCCGATTGATGCGGCAGGCACCGCAGGTCAATCACCTGCACCTTCTGATCGATACCGAAGCGCTGCCAGCCCTACACCAACAGGTCAAGACGACGCCCGCCATCGCGGGGCTTGTCCTTTGGACCGAGGTGCGCACGAATTTCGAGGCCACGGTGAATGAAACCATCCTGACGTCAACGCTGATTTACTCGGTTTTGGGCATGCTGATCACCATCGGGGTGATCTACAACGCGGCCCGGATCCAGCTTTCGGAACGGGCTCATGAATTGGCGAGCCTTCGCGTTCTCGGCTTCACGCGGGCCGAGGTCGGGTATGTGCTGGTTGGTGAACTCATGCTGTTGACGGTGCTGGCGGTGCCGATCGGTTGGTTGGCCGGATACGGCTTCGCGGCCCTGATCGCGCGCGGTTTTTCCACCGACATCGTCAGCCTGCCGCTTGTCGTCGAACGTGGCACCTATGCGCTGGCCACGCTGATCGTTCTGCTGACCGCGCTTACCGCCGCCCTGTTGGTCCGGCGGCGGCTCGATCGGGTCGACATCGTCAGCGCCCTCAAGGCCAAGGAGTAGCCGTGTTGTCCAGACGTTTGATATTTTCGCTGCTCGCCCTTGCCCTCGTTGTCGCCGGTTTTGTCGCGGCGCTCTGGCCAGATCCTGTGCAAGTGGATCTGGCTGGGGTCCACGTGGGCCCGATGGAGGTGACCGTCGACGCCGAAGGGGTAACGCGCGTGCGTCAACCCTTTGACGTGACGGCCCCCCTGACGGGGATAACCGCCCGATCCCCTGTTCAGGTCGGGGATGCTGTGGTGGCCGGTGAAACTGTCGTTGCGACAATCCAGCCTGCGGAACCCGCGTTCCTTGATGCCCGTGCCCGCAGTCAGGCCGAAGCGGCCGTCAACGAGGCAGAGGCGGCCGTGGCACTGGCCGATGTCAATCTGGCACGTGCCGAAGCGGATCTCGACTATGCCGGACAACAGCTTGACCGCACCCGTGCGCTTGCCGCGCGCGGGGTGATTCCCCAACGCATGCTTGAGGATGCCCAACAAACCTTTGCAACGGCCGAGGCGGCATATGATGCCGCCTCGTCGGAACTGGCGCTTCATCGCGCGACTTTGGCGCGCGCCCAGGCACAACTTCTGGGGCCCGGGCAGATACAAGTGCCGGGCGCCCCAGGCGGATGCTGCGTCGAGATCCGCGCGCCGCAAGACGGAACCGTCCTTGAGATCGAAAACACCTCCGCTCGGTTGGTGCAGGCCGGCAGCCACCTCTTGACCATCGGCAATCTCGACGATCTGGAGATTGAGGTCGACTTGCTGTCGACGGACGCGGTGCAACTGTCGATCGGCGCACCCGCCCATGTCGAACGCTGGGGCGGCATGGCAGACATCGCAGCGCGTGTCCGGCAAATTGAACCCACCGCCTTCACCCGCGTCTCCGCCCTTGGGATCGAGGAGCAGCGCGTGCGCGTGCGCCTCGATATTCTTTCTCCGTCCTCGGACCGCCCCGGTCTGGGTGACGGCTATCGTGTTTTTGTCCGGGTGGTGGTCTGGGCAGAAGATGAGGTACTTCAGGTGCCGCAAAGCGCCCTTTTTCGGCACGACGGCGCTTGGGCCGTATTCCGCGTGATCGATGGGCGCGCTGTTCTGACGGCAGTGGACCCGGGGCGGCAACGGGCCGACACGGTGCAGGTGTTGGACGGCCTCGTTGCGGGGGACCGCGTTGTCGCGTATCCGGGCAACCGGATCAGCGACGGGATCCGCATCGTCGCGCGGACCGAGCCATGAGGGCAGCGATCCGCTGCTGCGGCACCACGCGCTCGGTTAAAATACGCGCGTCATCCGCAACCGCTTAGGATGCCGCCTCGAATGCCGTCGCGACCACAAGGCGTGTCACCTGTTCCAACCGCTCAAACGACACGGCACCGGCGACATCTTCGACGCTGTGATACCGCGGGCTTTCTGCACCCCCGTCATAAAATCCGATGCAGGGGAAACCCATCGCCTCAAAGGGCATGTAATCGCTATCCCAGATGTCGGTGTGGGTGGTGTTAAGGCTGGTGTGCTCTGCTGCCAGCCGTGCCGACATCGCGCCATAGGTGGCGGCGGCCGCATCGTTACCCGGCAGCGCGTTGCCCTGATCGAATTCGATGATCAGGGGGGCGGCGGGATTGGTCGGGCGATAACCCAGCATGTCCAGATTTATCATCAATTCAATCGGCCAACCATCGCGGGCAGCGATTTGCGCGCAAGCGGCGGATCCAAGGAGGTCCTGTTCCTCACCTGAAAAGGCGATAAAGACAAGTTCCTTGCCCAACGTCAGCGGTGACAAGATGCGGTGCGCCTCCAGCAAGGCCGCGATCCCGGTGGCGTTGTCGTTCGCGCCGGGTGCCAGCACCTCGGGTGTCTCGGAAATGCTGTCCAGATGGGCACCCACCACGATCACGCCCCGCGGATCCATCGGGTTACCCACGACAATATTATGGCGCGTCTTGTTTGATGGCATCAGATAAGGCTGCCGCGTTACGGTCCCGGCTGCTGCTTCGCTGAATGCCGCGACCATCCAGTTTTCGATCGCCGCGAACCCGGGGCCATTGGTCCAGCGGGTCGGAAACGAACTGAGCGACAAGACGGTGTCGCGCAAACGCACAGCCGACACGTCATCGACAAGCGCAGACAGTGGGGACATGTCGGCCATAACCGCTTGGGCAAAGCCAAGGTTGGCCGTCACCCCCGCCGCCGCAGCGCCAAGTAGAACCGAGCGCCGCGACAGGCGGTCCGCACGCATATCCGAAACATCTTCTTGCATAGCTGCCAGGTGCCTTTGTCAGATTGATCTACAAAGAACCCTGCAGTGGTTGCGTTCCGGTGTCGAACGGTTTCGGCGTCAGGTGGGGCGGGTGATCATCATGGCTTGTCGCGCCGAGGCGGCGCGGATGCATTGGCCTTGCTAGGTTTTCCCCGTGCCACGTTCTTCTTGCTGCTGGCCTTGCCTGCGGGTGGACGTGGCCCCTTGGCGCCTTTGCCATCCTTGTCCCACGGTTTGCCCGCAGAACCGCCGGGCTTGCGCCGCCCCATTGATTGCGACGGGTCTGCCGCGCCGGCACGGGTCGTGGCTTTTCGGGGGGCCTCGGCGGGCGCAGAGGACTGCGCCATTGGATCATAGGCCTTCTTCGCTCGCTTGGGTCCATCCCCCCACGCTTGCACAACGGCGTCATCGTGGCGCGCGACGGCTTGCTTGGGTCGGTCAGCCGCAGGTTTGCCCTTGTACGGCGCACCTTCGCGTGGCTTGCCCTTGTAGCCTTCGCTGTCGCGCGGCTTGCCCTTGTAGCCCTCGCCGTCGCGGGGTTTGCCCTTGTAGCCTTCGCCGTCGCGAGGCTTGCCCTTGTAGCCTTCGCCGTCACGAGGCTTGCCCTTGTAACCTTCACCGTCAGGCGTCGTGCCCTTATAGGGCGCGGCTTCGCGCGGCTTGGGCTCGCCACCGACCGCTTCACGCGGTTTGCCCTTGTAGCCATCGCTCTCACGCGGCTTGCCTTTGTATCCGGCGCCATCGCGAGGCTTGGCGTCATATGACGCGGTGCTTGACCGCACAGCAGCAGGCGGACCAGCAAGACGCGTCAGCCTTACGTCATCCTCGACAATCAGATCAGGACCAAGGGCCGCGACGAACGCCTCTGCCTGACTTGCCTTGACCTCGACAAAACTTTCGGTCTGCTGGACGCGGATCGCACCAACATCATCGCGGGTGATATTGCCCGCCTTGCACAACATCGGCAGCAAGCGACGCGGTTCGGTATCGTGGGCACGACCCAACGGAACCGAGAACCAGACGCTTGGCCCGAACGGCACGCGTTCGACCGGCGCGTTTGGCGCGTCTGACAGTTCTTCCGGCGCGGAGTGCTGGACGCTGTAAAGCCGCAGGAAGGCCGCCGCCAGTTGATCTGCGGTGAACGCTTCGGTCAGCTTGGCAACCGCATCGACATCATTTTCAGAGATCGGCTCGTGCCAAGCCGGGTCAGACAGCAACCGGTCATGGTCGCGCGCGCGCACTTCGTCGGCGGATGGCGCTTCGGCCCATGCGGCGGTCAGGCGGGCGGACTTCAGGATACGCTCTGCCTTCTTGCGCGCCACGGGTGGCACGATCAGCGCGCTGACACCCTTGCGCCCCGCGCGGCCAGTGCGGCCCGACCGGTGCAGCAGGATTTCGTGGTTCGTCGGCAATTCCGCATGCACCACAAGATCAAGGTTCGGCAAATCGATGCCCCGCGCGGCGACATCTGTCGCGACGCAAACCCGCGCGCGCCCGTCGCGCATGGCCTGCAACGCGTGGGTCCGCTCGTTCTGCGACAACTCTCCCGACAAGGCCACGACAGAAAAGCCCCGATTCGAAAGGCGCGTTGTCAGGCGGTTGACCATCGCACGCGTGTTCGCGAACACGATGGCATTCGGCGCTTCGTAAAACCGCAGCACGTTGATAATCGCATTTTCCGCGTCGCGCGGCGATACGGTCATTGCCCGGTATTCGATATCGGTGTGCTGTGAGCGTTCCGCCGTGGTGCTGACGCGCACAGCATTCTTCTGATAGCTTTTTGCAAGGCTGGCGATTGAGCTTGGCACGGTCGCAGAGAACATCAGCGTCTGACGGTCTTCCGGCGTATTCTCAAGAATGAACTCCAGATCCTCGCGGAAGCCAAGGTCCAGCATCTCGTCGGCTTCATCCAGCACGACAGCGCGAATTGCGCTCAAGTCGATGGACTGGCGCATGATGTGGTCACGCAGGCGGCCCGGCGTCGCAACGACGATATGTGCCCCCCTGCTGAGCGTGCGGCGTTCATCCCGCATGTCCATGCCACCGACACACGACGCCAGCGTTGCACCCGTCCCCGCATAGAGCCAAGCCAATTCACGCTTGACCTGCATCGCCAATTCACGCGTCGGTGCGATGACAAGCGCCAATGGCGCGCCGGACGTCGTGAACCCTTCGTCCTCGCCCAGTAGGGTCGGACCGATCGCCAAGCCGAAGCCAAGCGTCTTGCCCGATCCGGTCTGCGCCGAAACTAGCAGGTCGGCCCCGATCAGATCGGCATGAGTAACGGATTCCTGAACGGGGGTCAGGGTGGTATATCCACGCTCTTCAAGCGCGGTGGCGAATGCTTTTTTCACGGCTTCTGTTCTTTTGGTCTTGGATCAAACGGGGCGTTCGCAAGGCCCTGTGCCATCGGAACGAGCGGCGCGACGATCCTTGCGTCGCTGGCCACATTTGCGGCGTCTAGAGGGTATGGGGCCGTTTGTATAGCGTTTACAGCATAAAAAGGGCCAATTCTTACTGGCTGGCGGTTTGTCGCGCGGCGGCCTGCGCCAACGCGTCCAGCACGGCGACCGTAGTCAGTATCTCCGACAACACGATACCATCGGGCGCACCGGGGCCGTAGACGGCATTGAACGGGATGCCAAAACGGTTGTTATCGGCCAGAAACTGGGCAATCCGGTCATCAGGCCGGGTCCAGTCGGCGCGCATTGGCACGACGCCCGACGCGACAAGCGCCGACGCCACCGGGTCACGGTCCAGCACCAATGTCTTGTTGGCGATGCAGGTCAGGCACCAGTCGGCGGTAACATCCACGAACACCACATCGCCCTGTGCGACCAGTCGGGCAATTTCGCCCCTATCGAATGCCGTCCATGCGGTTTCGCTCTGGTTGCGGGGGGCCGCATCCGCAAGAAAGGCCGCCGCCGCCAACGGCAACGCCGCAAAGGCCACCGCCGCGCCAATCGTGACCGCGCGAGGTCCCGGCCGGACCGTCAGCACCATGATCAACACCGCCGTCAGCGCCAAGACCGCCAATGCCGCAGTCTGCCCACCAACACCCATCAACACCCAGATCAACCATGCCGCCGTGACCGCCAGCAAACCGCCCAGCACGATCTTGATCCAGACCATCCAGCGTCCCGGCTTTGGCAGATAGCCGACCAACCCCGGAAACAGCGCGACAAGGATATAAGGCAGCGCCAGACCGACACCAAGCGCCGTAAACACGATGGCCACATCGACAGGGCGCCCCGTCAGCGCAAAGGCAATCGCCGTGCCCAGAAAAGGTGCGGAACACGGCGTCGCCAGCACGGCGGCGAAAACGCCGGTGGCGAAATCACCTGCATGGCCCGCGCCACCGCTTTGCGCCAAACGCGTCTGCACGGTTGACGGCAGCGTAATCTCGAACGCCCCGAACAAGTTCGCGGCAAATACCATCAAGACCACGAACATCAGGGCCAGAAACACCGGGTTCTGGAACTGCAGGCCCCATCCCACCGTGCCGCCTGCGCCTTGCACGGCCAATGTGATGCCCGCCAGCACCCACATGAACACCAACACACCGAACGCGGCAAACCCGAACCCGCCCCTGATGCGACTGCGGCTTTGTCCCTGCGCCGCCATGACCGAGCCCAGCTTGATCGACAGCACCGGCAGCACGCATGGCATCACGTTCAAGACCAGACCGCCCAAAAGCGCCACCAGCGCGATCCAGGCAATATCGGATACACCGGGCAGAACTTGCGCGACGGCAAAGGGCGGCGGCGGTGCGGCTTCGGCCAGTGCGGCTGGCAAGGTGGCGGCGCGGGCACCGTCCGTGATGGTCAGCCGCAGCGGCGGCAATTCCGCATCCAGCGACAGGATCGGCAGGCTCGCCCATATCAGACGCCCGCCCTCGCCCATGCGGATATCGGGGGCGCCAAAGCTGGAATAGTCACCGAATTCCGGGAAAACATCGGGCGCAGTAAACGCCGTGTCGCTGCGTGCCGTCACTGTCAACGCGGTCTGGTCTTGGTTTACGTGGGCGGCCAGAATCGTAATGTCGCTGTCTGCGGCCTCTTGCGGCACTTGCGCGGCAAAAGTCGTGATCCGAGCCGCCGACACGGCATCGATCCCCGTCCCCGCATCAACCGTCAGACGCAGCGCGAAATCCTCGGGAACGCAAATATCCGAACACACCAGAAGCGATACCGCCCCGTTCAGGATTGCCGGTGCGCCCGGGTTCTCCAAGGTGATCCGCAGCGGGAACACAACTTCCCCGGAATAGCCGAAATTCTCGATCCCGAAGGCCGTGAACCGATGCGGCGCGGGGTAAAGGAAATCAACGGACGCGATATTTTGCGACCCGCTCCAGTCAACTGTCGGCGGAAACCCGACTTCGCCAGGTGTGCGCCAATAGGTCTTCCAGCCCTCGGCAATCGTCAGGTCCAAACCAGCCGACAAGGTGCCGCTTCCGGGGGCAACGCCGTCTTCCGCAGTAATCAGGCGTGCGCTCAGCGCGATGCTTTCATAAGCTGCGGATTGCGCGGCTGCGGCAGGCCCGCCGCCGACACCCAGCAGCGACACGAAGGCCATGATCACGAAGGACAGGTTGGATAGCAGGCGTATCTTCATGGGCAGCGCAATCTCGGATTCCGGGGTGGGCATTGGGTGGTTGGTGTCATCTCTGGGCCAAATCGTCAGGTATTTCCAATAACAGTTGGGTCATCATTGTGTCGGCGCAACGTCTGCGTTCCTGCGCATAACATGATTTTTCCCGCACCTCTTGACCTTCCAGTAACGGGAACCCCCATCTATGTAACGACCAAAAGGGGATTTCGTATCGTGACAACCGTATCACACCTTTCATTCGCCATCTCCGGACTTAGCTGTGCGGGCTGCGTGGGCCGCGCGGAAAAGGCGCTCCTGGCAGTTCCGGGGGTTACTGACGCCACCGTCAATCTCGCGACCGAAACGGCGCAAGTCACGGTTGCGGGCGCGACGGCGGAACAACTGGCCGCTGCGCTCAAGGCCGCCGGCTATCCCGCGCGGCAGGCCGAAATTACGCTACAGATCAGCAAGATGACCTGCGCCTCGTGTGTGGGACGTGTCGAAAAGGCGCTGGCGACAGTGCCCGGGGTTGTCGCGGCTTCCGTCAATCTGGCGACGGAAACCGCGCAAGTCAGCTATCTTGAGGGCAGCATTGGGCCCGCAGACCTGCTTCATGCCGCGCAAACCGCCGGCTATCCCGCCACAATCGCCGATCAATCCACCCCGGACGACCGGACCGCCCGCAAAGAGGATGAGGCGCGCGCCCTCAAGCGCCAGACGCTGATCGCGGCCTCTCTTGCGCTGCCGGTCATCGTTCTGGAAATGGGCGGCCACCTGATCCCCGGCTTTCACGCCCTGATCGGGTCTACCATCGGCCATCAGGCCAGCTGGTTGATCCAGTTCGCGCTGACCAGCGCGCTGCTCGTTGGGCCGGGTCGGGTCTTCTATACGGTTGGACTTCCCGCCCTGTTTCGCGGCGGGCCCGACATGAACAGCCTTGTGGCCGTCGGAACCCTTGCCGCATGGGGTTTTTCCGTTATCGCCACTTTCGCCCCCGCGCTTCTGCCCAGCGCCACCCGCGCGGTGTATTTCGAGGCCGCCGCCGTCATTGTCGTGCTTATCCTTCTGGGCCGATATTTCGAAGCGCGCGCCAAGGGCAGGACCGGCGCCGCGATCCAGACCTTGGTGGGCCTGCAACCGCGCACGGCAACCCTGCTGCGCGATGGTGTCGGTGTGGAGGTGCCAATTGATACAATCCGGTCCGGCAACACCTTGTTGATCCGTCCCGGTGAACGCGTGCCAGTGGACGGCGACGTTATCTCTGGCGATAGCCACGTGGACGAAGCGATGCTGACCGGCGAGCCTATCCCCGCCACCAAATCCGTCGGCGATGCCGTGACCGCCGGCACCATCAACGGCACCGGTAGCCTGCAGGTCCGCGCCACCCGCGTCGGCAGCGACACCACACTGGCCCAGATCATTCGCATGGTCGAACAGGCGCAGGGCGCGAAATTGCCGATTCAGGCGGTTGTGGATAGGATCACGCTTTGGTTCGTGCCCGCAGTCATGGGCCTTGCGCTGCTGACAGTTCTCGCGTGGCTTGTTTTCGGCCCCGACCCGGCCTTGACCTTTGCGCTGGTGGCGGGTGTGTCCGTCCTGATCATCGCCTGCCCCTGCGCCATGGGGCTGGCGACGCCGACCTCGATCATGGTGGGCACGGGGCGCGCTGCTGAAATGGGTGTGTTGTTTCGCAAGGGTGACGCCCTGCAGGCGCTGGCATCGGTAGATGTCGTGGCCTTGGACAAGACCGGCACGGTGACGCAAGGCCGCCCCGACCTGACCGAATTGGAACTGGCCGCAGGCTTTGCCCGCGCCGAAGTTCTTGGGTCGGTTGCAGCGGTCGAGGCGCAGTCCGAACACCCGATCGCCACCGCAATCACCCGCGCAGCCTTGGCCGAGGGGCTCTCGATCCCTCATGCCACGGGCTTTGCCTCTCTGACCGGCTTTGGTGTCCATGCAGAGGTTTCCGGGCGCGACGTGCACGTCGGCGCGGCCCGCATGATGCATGATCTGGGCCTGCCGATCCCGGTGGCCTTGGCGGACAGGGCCACCGCGCTGGCCGGTCGGGGAAGGTCCACGCTATTTGCCGCTATTGACGGCAAGGTTGCGGCGCTCATCGCTGTTTCCGACCCGGTCAAGCCAGGCTCTGCCGCCGCGATCGCCGCGCTGCAGGCGCAGGGTCTGACAGTGGCCATGATCACCGGCGATGGTCCCGCCACCGCCAATGCCATCGCGGCCGAGGTCGGGATCACCCACGTGGTTGCAGGTGTCCTGCCCGACGGCAAGGTCGCCGCGCTGGACGATCTGCGCAAGGGTGGCAAGACGCTGGCCTTTGTCGGCGACGGCATCAACGATGCCCCGGCGCTGGCGCATGCCGATGTGGGTATCGCCATTGGCACCGGCACCGATGTGGCGATTGAGGCGGCAGATGTGGTGCTGATGTCCGGCGACCTGTCGGGTGTGGTGAAGGCCACCGTCATGTCTCGCGCGACGATGCGCAATATCCGTCAGAACCTGTTTTGGGCCTTTGCCTACAACACCGCGCTGATCCCGGTTGCGGCGGGCGTGCTTTACCCCGCGTTCGGGTTGCTCCTGTCGCCGATGCTGGCCGCCGGCGCTATGGCGCTATCGTCGGTCTTTGTGGTCACCAATGCGCTTCGCCTGCGCCGTGTGCAGCCAGACACGGGCTTGCGTGCCACACCTCGTACACATCCCGCACCCCAACCTGCCACGGCGACATGAAGGTGATGTCATGAATATTTCGGACGCCGCTCGTCATGCGGGCCTGCCCCCGAAAACCATCCGCTACTATGAGGATATCGGCCTGATCCGTCCGCGACGAGATGCCAACGGCTATCGCGCATTCGCTGAGCCTGACCTTCACAAGCTCAGCTTCCTTGCCCGTGCCCGTGCGCTTGGCTTCACGATCGAGGATTGCCGCAGCCTGATGGCCCTCTACGACGATCAGGACCGCGCCAGCGCCGAGGTCAAGCGCATCGCTGAGGATCACCTTGCCGAGATCGAGCGCAAAGTGACAGACCTGCGCGCAATGCACGCGACGCTGTCGGCGCTGGTCGATGCCTGTGCCGGCGACGACCGGCCAGATTGCCCGATCCTGAATCGGCTTGGTGCCGACACCACCCGCGCATCGTGACAGGAGTCGACACCATGGCCGCCACAATCGGCCATTGGCGTGGGCGGGAAAATTGCTAGGTTGACCGGCATACCAACTCAACGGCGCCATGTTCATCATCACCCAAGATACCATCCTCGGCCCTTCCGTGCTGGAAACCCGCAATGTCCCCAAGCGGTTCTTTGGGCGCGTGCTGATCCTGCCCAGACGCGGCGCCGGGCCCGGCCTGTGGCTGCGCCTGTCGGTGGAAATGCAGTTCTTGCGGTATCTGACGGCGCTGCTTCCGTTTATCATCATCATGGTATTTTCCCGCGACATGGCCGCGCCGATCATGCAGGCGCCCATCGCCATGGCGTTGTTCATCGGTATCGTCGAGTTGAAGGGCCTGCGTCTGTCCGACAAGGCCCGCCAGCGCCTGATGGACACGGACGAGGCCGCCCGCAGGCTTGATCTTCTGCAATTTCGCGCCCGTGCGGTCTTGCGCAACATCGCGGCGCGCAAGGGGATCAACGCCGGACAATTGCATCTTGTGGTCGAACAATCCGAACTGGCCCGGATTGCGCCACTGACATTCGTGACCGTACAGACCGACCTGCCGGCCCCCCATGTCGTCGCGTTGGACGCCGGCGACCGTGCCGCGATCAAGGCGCAGCTTTTCGACACCGCATTAACCGAACGCGACCTGCACCGCGTCAACCTGTTTCAGAATGACTATCTCCGCGACATCCGTCTGGAAGCACGAGGCGTTTCGGCCCACGCCCGCCTTTCCGCATGGATCGACAAGGCGGGTGATCCGATGCCGGAAAGGGCCTGAACCCATGGCAATCAACGCCCCAAGCCTGTCTGCCGGCGACGCGCTGGCCGCTCTGACGGCGGGCTGGCACGCGCAGGCCGCTGGCGATCTGACCGCCAGCTGGATGCTGCACGGACGCCCCGGCGTGGGCAAGACACAGCTTGTGCAAACATTGGCCGACAGCATCGGCGCGCGCCTGTTCGACCTGCGCCTGACCACCATTGAACCGCAAGACCTGCGCGGGCTGCCCTACTACGACCACGCGACAAGACGCACGGTGTGGTACCGTCCCGATGATCTGCCTGATGATCCGGCCACCCCGTCGATCCTTTTTCTTGATGAACTTACCGCCGCCTCGCCCATGTTGCAGCCCACGGTTTACGGATTGCTGCAAGAACGCCGCGTCGGGCGGCATATGCTACCCGACAGCGCCCTGATCATTGCGGCCGGGAACATGGTTGAGGATGGAGCCATCGCCTATGAGATGGGGACCGCCCTGTCGGACCGTCTGATCCACATGATCGTGACGGCCAGTGCGCCAGACTGGCTTCAAAACTATGCGCCGCGCGCCGGCATCCACCCGACCGTCGCGGCCTTCATCCGCACCCGCCCCGATCTGCTGGACACGACCGAGGATGCCCTGCGCCGCGGCCTCGCCATTGCCTGCACGCCACGCAGTTGGGAACGGGTCAGCCAGATTCTGGTGGCCGTGGCCGACCGCCGCCTGCGCAACACCATGATCGCCGGCACCGTGGGCGAAGCCGCAGCCGCTGAATTTGCCCTGATCGCCGATGAAATCGCGGCCTCGGTGCAGGTTGCGGACATGCTGGCCACCCCGCGTGCGAACCGCGCACCGCTGTATCCCGCCACGCTGCACGGGTTGACCGCGTTGATCTACGGGCTGGTAGCGATTGCCGATGAACAAACCTTGCCCACCGCAATCGACGTCATGGCCGATATCCGCGCGCTCCCGTTGCGCGCCATGCCGTTGGCGGAACTCACCGGGTTCGGCTTCGAGTTGCTGATCCGCAAAGGGCTTGAGAATGGCTGGCAAGCCGCCTTTGCGAATTCCCCCGCCTATACAGACTATGCCCGGTCCCGCGCCGAGGTCGGACTGGGGTGAGCGCACACACAACCCGCGCCCGCGCCGCCCTTGCGCATATGGCCGAGGTTGACCCGGCCTTGTCCGTCCTTGCGCTTTGGTGCCGTCACCGTGAAACCACCGGGGCAACGCGGACATCGGGCGAAACCATTTACTACGGTCCTGCCTTCGACACCCTCCCGCTGCCGCAGCAGATCGGGCTGACCGCACACCACATCTTTCACGTCGCACTTCGTCACTCTGCCCGCGCGCGCGCGATGCAAGAACGGCTGGGCGACAGGTTTGATCCCGCTCTCTTCGGTCTTGCCGCCGATGCGATCGTGAACGAAACGCTGATCCTTGCCGATCATGCGATGCCCCGGCCTTGCGTCACTTTGATGGACCTGCTCGACACGATCGGGCAGCCCAGTCCAAGCCAGCAACACGCGTTGTCCGAATGGGATACCGAACGCCTTGCCATCGCGCTGCACCGCGATGAGGAGACCCGGAAACGCGCGGGGGCATTTGGTCAGACCAAGGGTTTCGACCGCGATATAGAGACCGGCGAGGACGGCACAGACAGCCAAAGCGCCGCCGACTGGCGTGGTCACGTCCTGCGCGCGCTGGAGGCCGGCAGGCAGGCTGGCGCAGGCGTGGGCACACTGGGCGCGATCCTTGCAGATCTTCGCGCCGCCGATGTGCCATGGGAACGCCATCTGCGCAGGGTGCTGACCAAGGCGCTAAGCGTCGACCCGCGCCTGACATGGCGACGCCCGGCCAACCGCTGGGTCGCGATGGAGGCCGAGGCCTTGGCCGCAAATGCACCCACGCCCGTCTTTGAACCGGGCCAGCAGCGTCACGCCTTTCGCCCCCGTATCGTGGTGGGGCTGGATACGTCCAGTTCCATCGACCCGCTGACACTCAGCCTGTTCGCCGCCGAGGCGGCCGCCATCGCCCGTCGCACCGGGGCCGAGGCGCATCTATTGGCCTTCGATGACAAGGTTCATTTCGAAACGCCCGTTGGTCCGGGCCCATGGGAGACCACATTGAACGGGCGCGAAATGCTGCGCGGCGGTGGCACAGATTTCAGCGACGTGCTGGACAGGGCCCGGACATTTGACCCATCAATCGTCGTCATCCTCACCGATCTGGACGCGCCATTCCCGCCTGCTCCACGGTTTCCCGTCATCTGGGCGACCCCGGCTGACGCAGCCCCCCCGCCCTTTGGCACGGTCCTGCGGATCGGTCGGGACTAAGCCGGAAACAGCCGCGTCAGGATCTGCCACACTGGCCATATCCCCCACGGTCACATCGGTCGGCAAGATCGTCCGTTTGCTGCCGCCGCAAACCGGGCCCGCTCGGTCGCGTGCAAGAAACCCCTCCCCGGCATGCGATCCAGCGTTCACGGGGCGACAGCGCTTGGTCTCAGCACGTAATGAAGGTCTCTGCCATCGCGCGAATGAGGTCGGGGTAGAAATCTGGGCCCGGCGGAATATCCGCCCCAAGCGGATCAATCACGCCGGTGCGCGTGGCGGTTCCGTCAAAAATCGTGGCGACAAGTCCCGGGTTGAACTGCGGTTCGGCCAGCGCACAGGTGATCGCCTCGGCCTGTGCCAGATCGCGCATGGCGGCGATGCGGGCCGCGCTTGGGTCACTTGCATCGCTGAGTGAAATCGCGCCGCTGACGGGAATGCCAAAGCGCGTCTCGAAATACTGATAGGCATCGTGGAAAACCACGAAATTGCCGGCCCGCGCCGGGACAAGCGCACCATCCAATTCCGCCGACAGGGCCACCAATTCGGCCTGCCCGTCGGCCGCGTTGGCGACATAGGCTGCGGCATTCCCAGTATCGAGGACAGCCAGCGCCTGCGCGATCTGCTCCAGCCAGATCACCGCGTTGCTCGGGTCCAGCCAGGCATGCGGATCCAACCCGCCTTCCGCATGATCGTGGTCGTGGTCGTGGTCGTGATCGTGGTTATGACCATCCCCGGTCGTCTCCAGTGTAAACGCGGCCTCGTCGCGACTATCCAGCAAGACGATGCCCGGGCTTTCCAGCAGATAAATCGTTGTCGCCCCCGGCGTCAGCGTCTGCGCTGCCGTGACAAGACCCGGCGTCAGCGCACCACCCATCATCACCACCAGATCCGCCGCTTCCAGCGCCCCAGCCTCGGACGGACGCAGCACGTAGCCATGCGGCGATGCGCCGGGCCGGACGATCAAGGCCGGCGAACCCACACCCTCCATGACCCGCGCAACCAGCGAATGCACGGGGGCAATATCCGTCGCCACCACCGGCACATCGGCGTGCGCAGCGCCTGCCATCCCCAAACTAGCTGCCAAAGCCAAAAAACGCATCGCTGCCTCCATGTGATTGTATAACGTTGCAGCCCGATAAACGATACGTTATAACACTTCAAGCCTCTTCGGCCCGACCGGACAATTCACATGACGACCATCGGATTTGAACACCATGATCACGCCGCCTGCATCGACAGCAGTGTCGCCGCCGTCGATGCCAGATGTCAGCAGGCGGGCCTGAACCTGACACCGGTTCGGCGGCGGGTGTTGGAGCTGTTGCTGCAGGAACATCGCGCCCTCGGGGCCTATGATATCCTTGATCGCTTGCGCGCAGAGGGGTTGGGCAGCCAGCCCCCCGTCGCCTACCGCGCGCTGGACTTTCTGGTCACCCACGGGTTCGCGCACAAGATCGAGCGGCTCAACGCATTTATCGCCTGTGCCCATCCCGGCGAAACCCACGCACCTGCCTTCTTGATCTGCCGGGCATGTGATGCCGTGGCCGAGGCCGAGGGCGCTCGTGGTGCGGTCCGCGCCGCTGCCGCAGATGCCGGGTTCCATGTCGAACGCACGGTGGTAGAGGCCCTTGGGCTTTGCCCCAACTGCCAGCAAGACGTCGCCCCATGAGCCTTGTCAAGATCGCGGGACTGACCATCAGGCTGGGCGGACAGCAGGTGTTGCACGGCGTTACGCTCGACATCGAGAAGGGCGAGATTGTCACCATCGTCGGGCCCAACGGTTCTGGCAAATCGACCTTGCTCCGCGCGATTATCGGGGCCGTGAAACCGACATCAGGCACCGTCACCCGCAGCCCGGGCCTGCGTATCGGATACGTGCCGCAGACCTTGCACATCGACCCGACCTTGCCCCTGACCGTGCGCCGGTTTCTAGACCTGCCGACGCGTGTCGGTGACACCGCCGCGCGGGACGCACTGGCAAACGCCAACGTCGGCCCCCTTGCGGACCGTCAGATGTCCGACCTTTCGGGCGGACAATTTCAGCGCGTGCTGCTGGCGCGTGCCTTGCTGTCCAAACCCGATCTCTTGATCCTTGACGAGGCGACGCAGGGCCTTGACCAACCCGGTTCCGCAGCCTTCTACCGCCAGATCGCGCAGGTTCGCGAAACCCTTGGCTGCGCCGTTGTGATGGTCAGTCATGAACTGCACGTCGTGATGGCCGCCTCTGATCGCGTGATCTGCCTGAACGGGCATATCTGCTGCGAGGGAGCGCCGGAACACGTGGCCTCCGCGCCTGAATATCGCGCGCTTTTCGGCACCGGCACCCAAGGCGCGCTGGCGCTTTACCGGCATGAACACAGCCATTCGCACGATCAGGCACATGATCATGATCACAGCCACGAGGCCGCCGAATGACCTTGCTGGACAGTTTCATGGCCCGCGCATCATTGGCTGGCCTTGGCGTCGCACTGGCGGCGGCGCCTTTGGGCTGCTTCGTCGTCTGGCGGCGCATGGCGTATTTCGGCGATGCCACGGCCCATGCAGCGATACTTGGCGTGGCCCTGTCACTGGCCTTTTCGACGTCGGTCTTTGTCGGGGCGCTAGTGATGGCGCTGGTGATGGCCACGACGGTATCGGCCCTGTCCGGACGCGGCTACGCAATGGATACCCTGCTTGGGGTGTTGGCCCACTCCGCGCTGGCCTTCGGACTTGTCGCGGTCAGCTTTCTGCAAGGGGTCCGGCTGGATCTGATGGCCTACCTCTTTGGTGATATCCTTGCTGTCGGTCGCAGCGATCTTGCCGTTATCTGGGGTGGCGCCGTTCTGGTCGTGGCGCTGCTGTCGTGGCGGTGGTCGGCGTTGCTGACCGCCACACTCAACCCCGACCTCGCCACCGCCTCCGGCATCGACCCTCGCCGCGAACAGATGATCCTGACCCTTGCGCTCGCCGTTGTCGTCGCGGTGGCGATCAAGGTGGTTGGTGTGCTGCTGATCGCGGCGCTGCTGATCATTCCTGCCGCCGCTGCCCGCCCATTCGCCGCCACGCCTGAACGGATGGCAATCATCGCGGCTGCCATCGGCGGCGCGTCGGCCCTTGGGGGCATCCAGACCAGCTATGTTTTCGACACACCCACCGGCCCCACGATTGTCTGCATCGCAGCCACCATCTTTGCCCTGACGACCATGCTTAGCGTGGCAAGATCGCGATCGCGCGAAAGTCGTTGACGTTGGTCAGGGTCGGGCCGGTCACAACCTGCCCCCCGATCGCGCCGAAAAAGCCGTGCGCATCGTTGGAAGCAAGCGCATCGCGCGCCGATATGCCCGCAGCCTCGGCGCGAGCCAGCGTATCCGGGCCTATCATCGCGCCCGCAACCTCGGCGGCGCCATCGACGCCGTCAGTGTCGCAGGCAATCGCGTGAATGCCTTTCGCGCCACCCAGTGCCAGCGCAAGCGCAAGCGCATATTCCGCATTCGGTCCACCCACCCCGTTGTCCCTGCGCGTCACCGTCAACTCGCCACCCGATAGTAATACGCGCGGCAGATCCACCGCGCCCATGCCAGCTTGCACCTCAATCGCATGAACCGCGTGGGCTGCGGCAACCTCACGCGCCTCGCCCTCGATCGCGTCACCCAAGATGATCGGAACCGCTCCTGCGTCGCGCACCAATTCGGCAGCCGCCGCCAAGGATTGCGATGGCGCGGCGAAGATCACGTTTTCGACCCGCGACAAGCGCGGATCGTCAGGCAGCACCGGGTCGCCACCGGCGGCAAGGAACCGCGCTATGGCGGGCGGCGGAGTGATGCCCCACCGCGCAAGAACCCCAAGCGCCTTGGCCGCGTCGCCCCGATGCCCGACCGTCGGACCACTTGCGATATCACCGGGATTGTCGCCCGGCACGTCAGACAACAGCAGGGCAAACATCCGCGCCGGATACGCCGCAACCGCCAGTCGCCCGCCCTTCACCGCCGACAGTTCCTTGCGGATCCCGTTTATATCGCCAATCGGCGCGCCCGAGGCCAAAAGGTCCTGCGTCAGCGCCTGCTTTTCGGCCAAGGTGATGTCAGCCGCAGGTTGGATCAACAGGGCGGAACCGCCGCCCGAAATCAAAGCCAGCACGGTATCATCTGGCCCGCACCCCTTCAGCAAATCCAGCATCCGCGCCGTCGCCGCCACGCCTGCCGCATCCGGCACCGGGTGTGCCGCCTCGACGATCTCGATCCCCTTGCAGGGTCTCCCATATCCATACCGTGTGATCACCAGCCCCTCGCACGGTCCCCATGCCGCCTCGACCGCCTCCGCCATCCTGGCCGAGGCCTTGCCCGCCCCCACAACGACCACCCGTCCCGCAGGCTTGGGCGGTAAATGGGCCGCAAGGCAGCGCATCGGGTCGGCAACCTCGACCGCGCGATCAAACAGGGCACGCAACAGGGTTTCGGGCGTCATCGGTTCCTCCGGCATGGTTGACCCGCAATTGGCCTGCCTCATCCTGAAATGGCAAGTCTTGACCACCAAAGTTCGGACCCGCGACATCGGCCGGGCGCTGCAAGTTCTCTCTAGAAACGATGGGACTCGGCCGGACGATCAGACCATCACCTGTTCAGGTGGTCTGCACATGTGACAACCACGTCACCCCTCTGCCGGCGTCTCGCGCAGCCATCCGGGGGCGAATGTCACGTCCTCGCATTGGGCCAGCCGGGCCATGCGGGTCAGCTCTCCCTCCAGCCGGGCAAACCGCCCCTTGCCCATGCGCACGCCGGCCTCGGGCCAGAACGCGGTTACCCGCAAGGTCCGGGTCGTCCGGTCCGCCGTCATGTCGATCCGCCCGATCATCGCCGCCCCCTCCATCGCCGGAAAGACGTAATAGCCGTATTTGCGCTGTGATGCGGGTACGAATATCTCGATCCGGTAGTGGAACCCGAACAACCGCTCGGCCCGTGCACGGTCGCGCAATGCCGGGTCAAACGGGCTGAGGATGCGCAGGCGGCTTACCACTTCGGGCGGCGTATCAAGCCCTTCCAGTACGGCGGGCCACATTACGACACGCCGTGTCGGACCTGCGTGACACGCAACCTCAACCTCCACCAATCGCCCGCTCCGCAGCCCTTCGGCAACCCAAGCCCTTGCCTCGTGCGGGCGGATCAAGTCCCAGAACGCCGCCAACTCACCATGGGTGGCAAACCCCAATCGGTCCAACGCGGCGGTGCAGGCCCATGCCACTGTTTCGGCCTCCGAAACCCTTTCAGCCAACGCCTCGGGTGGGATCACCCGCTCGGTCAGGTCATAATGCTTGCGAAACCCCTCTCGCTTCGTCACGGCCAGTTTTCCCGACCGCCAGAGGTATTCCAGCGCTGTCTTGGACGGGTGCCAGTCCCACCAACCCGTTGATTTCTCAGGCCTATCGCCGGCCATATCGGCCGTGCATACCGCACCATGCAGGGTCACGTGGCGCAGCACGGTATCAATTTCACCGTGAAACGCTGACCCTTGCCAATCCTTCCAACGGTGCCGCAAACGGGCGGCATCACGGTCAAATTTCAGCCGCCAATATGGAAAGAACGCGACCGGGATCATGGCCGCATCATGGGTCCAATGTTCGAAGACGCCACGCGCGCAGTCGTTCAGCCAACGCAGGCTTTCAGGTCGGTAAGCCTGTCGGCGCGACCACAAGATCATGTCGTGCGCCCGCGCCACCGTGCTGACGCTGTCGACCTGCACAAAACCAAGATCCGTCACGACCTCTTGCAAGGCCGCACCTGTGGCGGATCCGGTCGGAGCACCGGCCAACCCGTGGCGCGCCAAAAACAGGGCGCGGGCGGTCGCGTTGTCAATCTGCGGTAGCGTCATCCGCTTATCTTGAGCCGCAAGTCCGGGAACGCAATCGCAATTCGTGTTCCGACCATCGCCTGAACCACACGAGGAGCGGATTGACGATAGCCATCAGTTTGTGCGGTCGCGCCGCCATTTCCCCTGCGGTTGCGCCGGTGTCTGACGCGACCCCCGGCGTCAAGTCGCGTCGGCCCATTCCCAAGGCCGGGTGAACTCTCCCAATATCCTTTTGACCTGTTCATCTTCGGATCGGGCAGCCGGATCAACCTGAGCCACCAACCCACGCTTCTTGCTTTCGATCACGACAGTCACCCGCGCAGTCAGTCCGGCATCGGCCAATGCTGCGTTATACACCCGGGTGATCGCCATTTTCCTCAGATCGGGCTTGAAAATCTTTCCCACGGCGGTTTTCGGCAACTCGCTCACGATCTCAAGATATTTCGGGATCGCGGCACGTTCGGGGATGTGTTCGGCAGCAAAGGCCAGCAAATCCGCCTCGGGCACAATCGCCCCATCAACCAGTTCAACGTAAACGCAGGGCAATTCACCCGCGAAAGCGTCCGGCTGGCCAATTGCGCCGGCAAATGCCACCGCCTCATGGCCGGCCAGAACCTCTTCGATTTCGGCGGGATCGATGTTGTGCCCACCACGAATGATCAGGTCCTTGGCCCGGCCCGTGATCCACAGGTAGCCATCGGCGTCGATCCGACCCAGATCGCCCGTGCGCAAGAAGATGTCATAATGGAACAAATCGATATTCTTGTCGGATTCGGTATATGTGGACCCCTCGAACACCCCGGGGTTGTCGATGCAAATCTCACCAACCTCATCGACGGCGCATTCCATCGGCCCATCGGGCGTATCCTTCAAGATACGGACCTCCGTGTGCGGGAAGGGAATACCGACCGAGCCGATCTTCTTCTCGCCGTCCACGGGGTTGCACGACACAAGACATGTCGCCTCGGTCAGGCCGTACCCTTCGATCAACGTCACACCGGTCGCCCGTTCAAACCGGTGAAACAGCTCCACCGGCAAAGGAGCCGAGCCTGAGAAGGCCGTTTTCACCGACGATACGTCCGCATTCACCGGGCGCTGCATCATCGCGGCAATCGCGGTGGGAACCGTAATGATGAATGTCACCTGCCAGCGTTCAACCAACTTCCAGAAATTGTCGAACACGCCTTCGCCGCGATAGCCCTGTGGTGTCGGCAAGATCACATGTGCACCGGAACAGATCATCGCCATCAAGATCACATGCACCGCGAAGACATGGAACAGTGGCAAGGGACAGATCACGTTGTCATCCGACCCGAACAACAAGGTATGTCCGATCCAGCCATTATAGATCATGCCGGAATACTTGTGCTGTGCCACTTTTGGCATGCCGGTCGTGCCACCGGTGTGGAAATAGGCCGCCACGCGGTCCCCGGCGCTGTCGGCAAAGGTCAGGGCATTCTTGGGTTGCTGGTCCAGCGCCTTGTTGAAATCCAGCACTTTCGCCTTGTGGGTCACCGCCACCTTGGGCCGGACCAAGGGCACGATCAGGCGCTTTACACCAGTGATATAGCGCAGCAGGTCAACCTCCAGCACCGTTTCCACATTCGGGGCAAGGGCAACCGCCTCGGCCACCTTTTGCGCCACATCCGTCTTGGGAAACGCGCGTAAGGTGACCACAACCTTGGCCTTGGTTTCCCGCAAGATCGCGGCGATCTGCTCAGGCTCCAGCAGCGGGTTCACCGGGTTCACGATGCCGGCCACCATACCGCCCAGCAATGCCACCGGCGTTTCCGAACAATTGGGTAGCACAAAGGCGACGGTGTCACGTTCTCCCACACCAAGACTGCGAAACAGGTTCGCGGCTTGTGTCACGCGGGCATGCAGTTGCGCCCATGTCACGGTTTCGGCCTTGGCGGCGGGTCCCGAAAACATCTGGAACGAAATCGCGTTCAACGCGCCGTACTTGTCTTTGGCTTGCCCCAGCAGTTCGTAGATCGTCTGCGCAGGCAGGCTTGCCGGCCACGGCTGTGCAGCCTCGATTTCACGAATATCGGCAATGCTCGCGAAACGCGCCATTGGCCCCTCCTCCCGTTTTTACCCGGCCCGGTTTGCCCGGATCCAATGGTAAGCAAGGATGGAGCCTGCCAGTCCGCGTGGCAAGCATAACGCAGCGATAACCTTTATTCTTCGATCGCGCCGTCGGTAAATTGCAGCCGCGCCAACCGCGCATACAGACCGCCTTCAGCAACCAGACTGTCGTGCGTTCCTTCGGCCACGATCTGCCCATCGGCGAAAACCAGGATCCGGTCTGCCTGTTTCACGGTCGCAAGCCGGTGCGCCACGATCAGGGTCGTTCGCCCCTCGCTCAATGCGGCAACCGCGTCTTGCACCGCGCGTTCGCTCTCAGCGTCCAGCGCGCTTGTCGCCTCATCCAGCAGCAAGATTGGCGCATCGCGCAAAATCGCCCGTGCAATGGCAATCCGCTGTTTCTGTCCGCCCGACAACATGATGCCGCGTTCACCCACATACGTGTCATAGCCGTCAGGCAGCGCGCTCAGGAACCCGTGCGCCGCAGCCGCTTTCGCGGCGGCCTCGACTTCGGCGTCGCTGGCCTCGGGCCGCCCAAAACGGATGTTTTCCCGCGCCGAAGTGGCAAAGATCACCGGGTCTTGCGGCACCAGCGCCATCGCCGCGCGGAATGCATCGCGCCGCACGTCCCGCAGGTCAACACCATCCAGCGTGATCCGCCCCGAATCCGGGTCATAAAACCGCAACAGAAGTTGGAAGATAGTCGATTTTCCCGCGCCTGACGGCCCGACAAGCGCAACCGTTTCGCCGGGCTTCACCGTCAGGCTCACCCCGTCCAGCGCAGCGGTTTCAGGTCGCGTAGGGTAATGGAACCGGACGTCCTCGAACGTGATCGCGCCACGCCCAGTCATTGGCAGCGGCACGCCGACGTCCGGGTCCGCCACGCTATCGGTGGTCTGCAACAGCTCCACCAACCGTTCGGTCGCCCCCGACGCGCGCTGCAATTCACCCCAGATCTCCGATAGCGCGCCAACCGATCCGGCCACCATGATGGCATAGATCAGAAACTGGATCAGCTCTCCGATGGTCATGATGTCGGCCCGCACATCCCGCGCCCCGATCCACAGCACCGATACGATTCCCGCGAACACAAGCGTGATCACGATCACCGTCATCACCGCCCGCGTGGCGATCCGGCTCTTGGCGCTGTCGAAGCTCCGTTCGGTCACGGCCGCAAACCGCAGCGCGCTTGGGATTTCATGGGTAAAGGCCTGCACTGTCTGCACTGACAAGAGCGTCTCAGACGCATTGCCGCTGCTTTCTGCGATCCAATCTTGGTTCTGACGGCTCAAGACCCGCAACCGGCGGCCCAGAAACACGATCGGCAGAATGATGATCGGCACGATCAGCAACACCAGACCGGCCAGCTTGGGCGATGTCACCAGCATCAAGCCAAGCCCCCCCATCAAGATCAGCAGGTTGCGCAGCGCGATCGACACGGACGAGGAAATCACACTCAACAGCAGCGTGGTATCGGTGGTAATCCGGCTCAACACCTCGCCCGTCATGATGTTTTCGTAGAACGCGGGGCTCATCCCGATCACCCGGTCGAACACTGCCTTGCGGATATCCGCCACCACCCGCTCGCCCAGCCGCGTCACAAGATAATAGCGCAGGCCCGTGCCAAACGCCAAAATCACCGCAATCATGAGGGCAGCCAGAAAATACTGGTCCAGCAAGGCCGCGCTTTCGGTTTCGAACCCGTCGACCACGCGGCGCACCGCCAACGGAAGCGTCAGTGAAACGATCGCCGTCAGGACCAACGAGGCGCCTGCCGCCGCCAACAACAGCACATAGGGCCGCAAGAACGGAACCAGCGCGCGCAAACTACCGATCTTCTTGGATTTTTCGCGCTCTTCGCTGGCGGGTGCTGCGGGCGGTCTTGGGGGGGTGTCTGCCATTGGATCCGTGGAAGTTGCGTTGAGGGAGTGGAATAAACGGCCCACACGCGACGCACAAGGTTCGGTTGTGCCGCACCCCCCGTCAGGCTGCGGCGACCCGCGACAGCTCCACGTTGATCGCGGCCCCGACCAAGATCAGAAACGCTGACAGGTACAACCACATCAGCAACGCGATCGCGGCCCCGATCGACCCGTAGATTTCGTTATAGTTGCCGAAATTCGCCAGATAGATCGAGAACGCGGCAGATGCGGCGACCCACACGAACACCGCCAGCACCGCGCCGGGCGACAACCATGGCGTGCGCGGACCACCAAGGTTCGGGCCATAGCGATAGACAATGCCCAAGCCCGCCAGCATCACGCCAATCGCAATCGTCCAGCGCATGATTTCAGCCAGCAATGCCGTGAACGTTCCTAGCGGCAGGAACTTGAGGGCCACCGGCGCTATCACCACCGTGCTCAGCGCCACCAGCGCCACACCCACCAGCAGGCCCGTCAACGACAACGCCGTCAGCAAATGCCGCAACCCGCCGCGTTGCGGCACACCATAGACCGCGTTCAAACCCGAAACCAGCGCGCCAACCCCCGCGCGCGCCGACCACACCGCCAGCAACAGTGACAGCCCGCCAGCCCAGCTCAAGACCGTGGTCTCCGCCGCCGCCAGCCCGGTGACCTGCGCGCTGATCAAGGCAAATACCTCATCAGGGACAATATCTTGCATCAGCACCAGTTGCGCCGCCACCACGTCCGGGTCCGAAACCACACCCCACAAAGCCACGATGGCCGACAGCGCCGGAAACAACGATAACATCCCGAAGAACGCGACACCGGCAGCAATCAGCGACAGGTTCGCCCTGTTGATCTGCGCGTACACACCGCGCAGCACGGCCCACCAATATCTGGCCCGCGACCGCATCGCTCAGCGCTCCGCTCTTGGCCCCACGATCAGCCATACGATGAACCCGATGATGGGCAACACCAGAATGAACAACACCCACAGGACTTTGGCCCCGGTGCTGGCCCGCGATCCGATGACCGAAATGATCGCCCAAAGCTGCAGGCCAAGCGCGATCAGCCCCAACAAACCCCATCCCATTGTCATCTTGGCACCTCCGCAAAACAGATGCGATCAGCCTAACGCGCCTGCACCTGCGGGACCAGCATGTTCAGATCCGCACCTATGGGGTGTTGTTTCAAGGGGCTGAACCGGGCGGCGTGCGGGCTGCGAATTGTCCCTCGTGTGTGCCTTACCTGCGTCGTGGACAACGGCAGGGGAGGAAAAGGCGAGCGGGTCGGCAGGCCTGTTCGCCGTCCTAAAAGACCGAGCCGCCAAGCCCAGATGGGTCCGGCTCACGGCCACGGCGCCCGGTCCACTCTGGCACGAGCGAATACACCGCGGCAGAGACCACTTGGGGGCGAAAAAGTTGATCAATGAGAATGATAGGGCTATGTTTCGGATCCCGCGTCACGAAATTGGCGCATGTCGACAACACGACAAGATTGAAAAATTGGAATGATGAATATGCTAAGATCTTTTTTGGTCAGCGTTGGCCTTGCCACGCTATGTGCGTTGGCCCCATCCACCTCTGTGGCTCAGAATGTGGCGCAACAGAATTCCGCAAGTTTTCTGGTCCCCATCGCGTTGGGCGTTAGCTCCGTGAATGAACTTGATGGGGCCACAATCTGCTTGCAGACAGAATCGTCTGCCGCACGCCTTGTGGAGGGCTATTTTGTAGCGAACGGTATCTTCTATTCATCGGTGCCGTTCGAAACTTTACCAGACGGCATTTCCCTGTACTCCAACTATGCTTGTGATGTATTTGCGGGCGCGCCAGCCGTAACAGAACGGGTGCGCCAGTCCATGGCGGCGCCGAACGCCCACTTTGTGCTTCCTGAAACCTTGGGGCAGGCATCACCCGCGCAAGGCGCACCATCTGCCGGTCGTCCCGCTCGTCCTGCCCGACCATGACGGTGGTGGAGAGCGTGGGACGCCAACGAAGAAAGATCGTGCTGTCGGGGCGCGGTCAGACCGCAGGCCATTGCGCTTGACTGACCTCGACCAGCGCTGTCGCAAAAGGGCACCTTGAACGGTCGGCTTGTCGGCGAAGGTCCGGACCCGCCGGGTTTGAGACCTTAAGCGAGCGATAATAACGCTTTGCAACTGCGCTGCGTCATCCAGAGCATGATTGCGCGGATGAGTTTTTGCCCTTCTGTGCGTCCTCGGCGTGTTCGCCTTGCCTGCCGGTTGCTAAGAAGGACGGACAAATCGCGCCGTGCTTGACGGGCTACCTTTGATACTGCCCTCGCCGGACCTTCGCGGATCGTCCCAACGCCTCAACATCCAATACCACTGTTCTGGGTGCTCCAATATCCTCGCAGACAAGCTGTCATTGAAGGCACGGGTCATCGTGATGCTGTCCGTGTGGGGGATGGGCGCTTCGAATTCCACGCGAAATTCAAGCTTGTCATCAATGCGAATACCATACGCAGGGATCATCGGCAGATCGTACTTGAGGGCAAGCTGGGCCGCAGAGAGTGACGTGAGGGCTTCATGCCCAAGAAATGGGATCCGCACACCTTCCGCGTATTTCTCATCCAACAAGATGGAAATGATGCCGCCATTCCGGACATGGCGCACTAGGGCTTTGGTGCCCAAACGGCCGGTTGCCAAAATTGGCCTCCCCCCGGCGACAATTCCAGCAAGAATTCGGCGCTCATAGTGGCTGTTCCTATGGGGGCGATACACGGCACCGCTTTCCATCCCATGCATTTTGATCACGGCGCGAACTGCTTCCCATTGCCCGAAATGACCAGAAACAATTATCGCCCCTTTGCCGGCTGCGTTTGCCGCCTGCAACGCCGCAAGACCGGGACCTGAGGCCTTGAACTTATGGTGTTGAGTTTGGAATTCGGCGTCATGGTATATCTCGAAAAGTGTCCGTCCCATGTTCCGGCCCATGCCTTGACCAAGCTTCGCACGAGCGCTGCGTTTCATATTTGGAAAAACGCGCTTTGCTTCGCGGTCAAAACGGTTTCTGGCAGGCGGAAACCAACGCATGACCAATGCAAACGTTGTCCCCAAATCACGGGACCGCAACTCAAAATCACGCCATCGCGACACAGTTAGCGCCGACAACAAAGGCAGGTATCTGACGTGATGTGATATGGATTTCAGAAATCTGGGGATCATGGCGCTGTATGATCGTGTTTGGACACAATGCCAATTGAAAACGCTTCGAACCCGCGTTCCACAAGTCTGCTGAACGTGCAGCATGCAGGTACCATTGACGGTGCCTGATTTGATATCCCGCCGCCTGAGGTCGTTCAGTGCCAGCGACAATCTGGATGTGAAAGATGCAGGTGCAATTGCACGTGTCCGGTCATCTTCCGCATAGCGCACGCTGTGCCCTCGGAACGAAGGGCATCAAGCCGACCTTCTCCGCAGGTGCGAGTTGTTCGGGCAGTGCTGGAAAAACAAAAGCGTGTGTGGCTTGCCTGAAAACCTTTGCCGCTGCTTCTCAATCCTTGCTGCATAGATTGCCTTCAACCCCGGCAACGTGGGCAATGGCGGCCACAGCGATTAATCCTTGATTTTGCAGGGAACCGCGAGGACATTTCTGCCATTGAACTCGGGGGGCAGGGTCGTCGTTCTTGGGCTGCCCAAGTGGGCGTCGGTGACCTCACAAGACGCGATGACCATGCGTCAGTTGCCTCTAACCAGAAGGGATTTGCGAATGGCACTGCAGGTAATTGGCGCTGGCTTCGGTCGGACGGGAACAGACTCGCTTCGAACGGCACTGAACATGTTGGAACTTGGGCCATGCCACCACATGCATGAAGTGATGCAGAGTGATGAACAGCGCGACCTGTGGAACAGAAAGACCCTTGGCGAAGACATTGGGTGGGATAAGATTTATGATGGCTTTGGGTCTGCCGTCGACTGGCCGTCGGCCTTCTACTGGGAAGAGCTGATGGCGTTCTATCCCGAGGCCAAGGTTATCCTGACCCATCGCGATCCTGAAAGTTGGTGGCGCAGCTACGAGCGCACAATCCTTCAGATCCTGCATCAAATAGAGGCGTCGGGTGATCTGGGCATGGCATGGCGTATCCTGGCAGAGGGAGAGTTTGGCGGCCGGCACGCTGATCGTGACGCCTGTATCGCGCGCTACGAAGAAAACGTCGCGCGAACGCAGTCGGTCGTGCCATCAGAGCGCCTGTTTGTAATGGAACTTGGAGAAGGTTGGCCACGCCTGTGCGATTTTCTTGGCGTCGACGTTCCTTCCGAGCCATATCCATCGGGAAACACGACCAACGACTTCCGCAAGAACCTCGGCCTTGATCCATCATAAATTTGAATGGGCCGCGTGATGGGCGGTCAAAACATACGTGAAGACCGTGTCCGCACCGCCGTCATCCGCCAATCGAAGATGCTGCAAGATGCACGAACGGCAGGACGGCGAAAGCCTTCAGGTTAGGACGGCGCTCACTCCTGCTCGACGCTCAGGGACAGCGTCTTGGCCCGCAGCCACCGCATGAAGCCCATAGGGTTGCCGACCCAACCTTCAAGGTCCTGCGGAGCAATCAGATCACCCACAATCGGTCGCTGCGCCTTGTCCAGAACATGGCGCACTTCATAAAGCAGCAAAGCTTGCCGCAGCGTCGGTGAAATCCGGCTTGCGATTTGATATGCGCGACTGTTCTGTCCGGGAAAGCGGATCGGCAAGACCTGTGCGCGGGAGCGTTGTATCAGCTTGGCGGTGAATGCATTCCAATCCCTTTCGATCGCAGGCCCGAACCATGTGTCGGCGGACGCCACGACACCTGCCGGAAACAAGATGACCGCCCCGCCATCGGCCAGATGACACATCGCCAAACGGCGCATTTCGACGTTCTTGCTTAGGGCATCGGGATCATGGGTAAACGGCACCGGCAGCATGAACCTGTCGATCTCGACCAGACCCGTCAGCAGCGATCGCGTTAGGATCTTGTAATCCGTCCGAACCCGGCCAACCATTTCGGCCAACACCATCCCATCCACAAGCCCGTGCGGGTGGTTCGCGGTGATTACCAAAGGGCCAGTGCGGGGAATTCGCTCGATTTCCGGCTCGGGCGTCTGCGTTTCGATCCCCATTACGCCAAGCGCCTGCCCCCAGAAGGGTTGCCCATCCGGAACCCCCATGCTTTCGAACCTGCGGATACGGCGCAGCAGCTGCGGCTTCGCGGTGACAAGCTCGATTGCTTGGATAATCGCCTGCTGGACCGGGTTCGTGAACGTCGTGGCATAGGACAACCGGCGCGGGTCGTATGGTTTCGCGTTCAGGCTGCTGCCATCGCCCTGCCCCGGTGCCGAGATGTCTTTCCCAGAGCCTTTTCGGGACGCCGAGGGCCGAGATATGCCTGTTGCGCGCCGTGCCTTTGTCACTCTGGCTACCCCTGCGATGAATCAGAAGTCGCGGTCGTGACAGTGTCGTCCACGCGAAAAATGTAGACTGAACAAGACGCGCGCCGCGCAACGCGGGCGGCGGTCGATCCAAGAAAGTAGTCGACCGCGTTCGGACGGTGGGCCCCCACAATAATCAGGTCGGCCCCGATCTCGCGGGCCACCTCGGTAATGCGCAGTCCGGGTTTTCCGGTCACGACCATGCAGTCGATATCAGGCGCATCGCCCGCCACCGCCTTGAGGCGTTCCATCACGCGGGCGGTCAGATGGTTTTCGGGTTTCACGGTTACGAATTCGGCGGCAAATCCTGATATCTGCTCAAGAACAGTTAGCAGAGTGATCCGTCCGCCGGGTGCCAAATTCCGACGGGCGGCCGCGATTTTATCGGCCACGATCGGTTCATGGTCGATGGCAATGGGAATAATGATGGAGTTCGGCATGATCGGGTCTCCGTCTTGGGGATCAAGTTGGGATGATGGGCAGTTGCGTCAGGGCAAGCCCGACCACCACAGCCAAGAACAGGGTTTCGGCGACAAGCAGGGCGGCTGCAGGTCTGCCAACTTTCAAAATCTCCGCCGGGCGCGTCTTCAGTCCCACCGCCGCAATCGCCGTCAACAGGAGCCACCCCGACCCGTCGATAGCGAGCGCCAGAACCGGGGCGGGCAAGGTCGTCAGGGAATTGAGTGTCGCCAACACGATGAAGGCCAACACGAACCCCGGTATCAACGGAGGGCGCGGGCCAGACGTCTCCACACTGGAGACGCTTCGCAAGACGAGGGACGCCAGCACCACCACCGGAGCCAGCATCGCAACGCGCAGAAGCTTCACAAGCGTTGCGGTCTCGCCAGCTTCGTCCGAGATCGAAAACCCGGCACCCACCACTTGTGCAACATCATGAATGGTGGCACCCAGATAGATCCCCGCCGTCACATCGTCAAAACCCAATCCGGCGCTGAGGATCGGATAGACGATCATTGCAACGGTCGACAGGATGGTCACGCCGACGACTGTAAAGACCAGTCGATCATCGGATTTTTCATCCTTGGGCAAGATCGCGGCAATGGCGAGCGCGGCCGAGGCGCCGCAGATCGCAACCGCACCGGCAGATAGAAAGGCGAACCGATACTGAAACCCGAAGAACCGTGATGCCAGAAGACCAAAACCGATGGTTAGGGGCACCATCACAACCACCAACGTGACGATTGGCCAGCCAAGTTGGCCTACCATGTCGAAACTGATGCGCAGCCCCAAAAGGGCCACGCCCAAGCGCAACAAGGTGCGGGCGCTCAGGGCAATGCCCGGCCCGCATAGCGGGTCGGATGCGAGGAAATTCAGACTGATCCCGAACAGCAGCGCCAGCAACATCGATGGCGCGCCGTAGTGCTCGGAAACGAAGCGGCTAGCCATTGCGATAATAACCGCGACAAGAATGCCCGGCATCAGCGAACCGGCATCAGATTTCCATTTGCGCAGCGTCAGAGAGGCAATCACGTGATATCTGTCCTGTTGGATTGAGCGCTGGCTTCGGGTTCGGCATTTGCCAAACTTCTGGCAAGCGTGATCAGCGGTGTGCGGACCGACAGCCCCTCGACTTCGGCTTTTTGGATAACCTGCCGGCGGCGCGCTCCGGGCAGGCGGACGCCGTCCATCGCTTCGATCGTCGCGAGCAGTTCACTTACCCGGGCAAGGAAATCGCTTTCGGCATCGGGACGCAGTGCAATCAGGGTCTGTCCAACCCGTGGGGCGGGGCCATCGGCACTGAAGAACGATCCAGCCTGATGGCTGAAGGCGCTCCCGGTAAAGGCGGCGGCAAGGATTTCGACCATCAGCGCCAGCGCGGTGCCCTTCGCCTCCCCGATCGGCAGCATCGTTCCCGCAAGCGCGGCCTCGGGATCTGTTGTTGGCTTGCCAAAGACATCAAGCGCCCACCCAAGAGGGATCGGCTCGTTCGCCTTGTGCGCATTCATGACCTTGCCACGTGCGACCCGTGACAGCGACAGGTCGATCACCAAGGGCGCGCCATTGGCTTGCGGCGTCGCAAAGGCGATGGGGTTCGTGCCAAAAAGCGGTTTTGTCCCACCCCAAGGCGCAATCGCTTTGGGGGCATTGGCAACCATGATACCGATCAGCCCCGCCGCAGCCATCTTTTCCACCTGCACCGACAGCGCACCGCAATGATGCGAATTGGCCACCGCCATGACCGCGATACCGGTCTCTTTGGCCAGCGGAATTCCGGCCGCCAAGGCGACATCAAGCGCGGGAAAGGCGAACCCCTGGTCAGCGTCGATCAAAAGCGAAGCAGGTCCGCGCGCGCGCAAGGTGATCTTGGCATCGACATTGACCTTGCCGGACCGCACTTGGGAAACGTAGTCGCCCAGACGAGAGAAGCCGTGACCCACCTGACCTTCGGCCTCGGCCGCAACCAGCGCCTCAGACACGGAAGCGGCGACGTCCGCGGGAACACCCGCCGCCGTAAGGGCAGCATGGATCAGGTCTTTTGCATGGGAAATTGAGATAACGGTCGTTTCGGTCACCGGCAGACCCTCGCGCGCGGAATGTTGCGGCATTGTATTGCGATGGGCGGACCCCGCCAAGGACCCGCCCAACAAGACATTATGCGCTGCGATAAAGCTTAGTCATCGAGAATTCCCGGTGTCCAAGCGCCTCGGCGGCGGTGTTGCGGCCATTTGCGGTCCGGCGGATCATCTCGATCAGGGCGTCGCCAGCCTCATCGATGGTCTGATCGCGGCGCAAGATGCCCGAGACATCCACATCCACGTGCTCGCTCATCGTCCGCACGGTGCGTGGGTTCGCAGTGATCTTGATCACCGGCACGATCGGGTTGCCGACCACGTTGCCCTGACCCGTTGGGAAGGTGTGGATCACGGCGCCACCGGCGGCCATGAGGGTCACACATTCCGCAGCCGCAGAGGACGAGTCCATGAAGTAGAGGCCCGCGCCCTTACCCGGTGCCTCGGCAGGTTCCAGAATGTCGATGTAGCGCGAGGTGCGCCCGATCTTTTCCAGATTCCCAAGGGCCTTTTCCTCAATTGTGGTCAGACCACCTTCGATGTTGCCTTTGGTGGGCTGGCTGTCGGACAGGTCATCGGTCTGATGCGCGAAGATCACGTCATCCTGATAAGCCTTCCACATCTTGTACCAGCGCTCGCCGACCTCGGCGCTGATGGCGCGCTCCTTGCAGATATGCTCGGCCCCGGTGATCTCCGAGGTTTCGCCGAAAAAGCCGGTAATGCCTTCGGGTAGAAGCTTGTCATACATGTTGCCGACCGTCGGGCAGGATCCCAGACCGGTGGTCGTATCGCTTTCGCCGCATTTGGTGGAAACCCACAGCTCGTTGATGGAGCATTCTTCACGCTGCAATTCGGTCGCGTGATGCACGAACTCCTTGGCGGCCCAGGAGGCGGCGCGGATGGTCTCGAAATCGCCCTTCTGCTCGATCGAGAATTCGGCCACCGGCTTACCCGTCAGGCGAATGCCGTCAGCGATCCGTTTGGTCCAGCCGGGCTCGATCCCGATCACCACGACGGCGGCGACATTGGGGTTTGCGCCAGTGCCGATGATGGTGCGGAAATGCACGTCGAGGTCTTCGCCAAACTGCAGGCGGCCATAGGCATGCGGGATCGCCATGGTGCCTTTGACGTTATTGGCAACGGCCTCGCAAGCGGCATTGGAGATGTCGTCCACTGGCAGGATGATGACGTGGTTGCGCACGCCGACCCGGCCATTTTCGCGCCGGTAGCCATGGACAGTGATGTTGGAATATTTCGATGCCATTTTTGGTGTCCTTACCAGCGTTTCGTTTTGCAGTTATGCGTGTGGACGTGCTCGCCCTGGCCGATATCGGCGATGATCTTGCCGATGTCTTCGCCGTATTTAATCGCAGTGTCGCCAGCCTTGAGATCGCTCAGCGCGATCTTGTGGCCGATCGGCACATCGTCCTTTGCCGTCAAGCGAAAGGTCGAATTGTCGTGAGTGATGCAGCACAGCATGTCGGTGCCTGCCGTGAGGCCTTCGACAACGACTACGCCAACATTGTCCGCGGCTTCGTGAACCAGAAGCTGCGGGATCTCGTTCGGGATGGGTTTGGTTTCGGGCATAGACGACTCCAGTTTAGGCGGGTTTGAGAATGATCTTGGGTGCGGCAATCCGGCCCTCACGGATATCAGCGAAGGCGCGCGCGCCGTCGCTGAGCGGGCGCGTTTCTGTCCAATCGAGCGGCCCAAGCCGCCCATCGAACATGGCCGCGCAGGTATCGCGGAAATCCTGCGCGGTATAGGTATAGGTTCCGACGAAGGTGATCTCCTGCAGCGTCATGCGGCGGATATCCAGACCTGCCGTGCCGCCGCCAAGTCCGATATGCAAGATCACCCCGCCCGGCCGCGTCGCGGCACTGGCTGTGGCGCGGGTGCCATCATAGCCGACGCCATCCACGGTCAGGTCGAATATCTCGCCCTTGATATCATCGGGGGCAAGCACCGTGATCCGCACATCGAGGTTCAGGTAGGCGCGCCGCAGCGGGTTCGGCTCGATCAGCGTCACGTTTGGCATGCCTTGCGCGATCAGGCTGATCGCGGCGGCCACACCGATGGCGCCCCCCCCGATAACCAGCGCCGATTGGACCATGTCATCGGGCAAGGCTTCAAGTCCGAGGCGCGCGGCGTGCCAACTGACCGCGACGGGTTCCGCAAGGGCGGCCGTCTCCAGCGTTACGTCATCGGGGACGCGCACGAGATTTCGACCGGGCATGGCAACCATTTGCGCAAAGGCGCCTTCGCGCGGCGCCATCGAGATGATCTGCCGCGTGGAACACAGATTGTCACGGCCCGCACGGCAGGCCGCGCAGGTCTGACAGGTGACCAGTGGGTTGATGGTGACGCGCGCGCCATCCATCGGGCCGCCGACGACGGTCCCCGCCGCCTCATGCCCAAGGATCAGCGGCGCCGGCCGACGATCATCATGGCCCAGATAGGCGTGCATGTCCGAGCCGCAGATGCCAACGCTGTCGATGTGGATCAGGTGGTGATCGTCGCCCGGCACAGGGTCGGGCACGTCGCGGTAATCCAATGCCTCGGGGGCCGTGTACACAAGTGCTTTCATTTTGCGGTGAACCCCCCGTCGACCATAAGAACTTGCCCGGTCACATAGCCACAGGCGTCCGAGCAGAAGAAAACCAGCGGGCCGTCGATATCTTCCGGCTCGCCGTTGCGCCCGATGCAGGTCTGCGCGGCATTGCGCGCCGCGCGCTCTGGATCGTTGAACACCGCCGCCGTCAGCTCAGTCCGGAAGAACCCCGGCCCGATGGCATTGACCATGATGCCGTCGCGTGACCACGCCTCTGCCATGGCGCGGGTCAACTGCCCCACCCCACCTTTTGATGCACCATAGCTCAGTCCGCCCGGAAACGCCCGGTGCGTTTGAAGCGAGGCAAAATTCACGATCCGGCCCCATCCCTTTGCCTTCATCGCGGGCACAAGATGCTGCGACAGAAAGAAGGGCACCGCAAGGTTGAGGTTAAGCGTGATGTCCCACCCCTCGGGCGTCACCTCATCGGCGATCTCGCGTGTGTTGATGCCTGCCGCGTGCACCAGAATATCGGGTGCACCAAAGGGTTTGGCAGCTTCCCGTGCAAGTTCGGAAAGCCCGGAACGGTCTGTCAGATCCCATGGCAAGGCCGCGATGCTTCCCGGCGCCTCTTCAGCGAGCGACGCCAATGCCTCGGCGCGCCGCGCGACCGCGACCACCTTGGCTCCGGCCTGCGCCAGAACCACGGCGGCGCGGCGGCCAAGACCGGAACTGGCCCCGGTCACGCAGGCCACGTGTCCGGTCAGGTCAATTTGAGCGCCGTTAGCCATGGATCAGTCTTCGGCCGTCAGGTCAAAGACCTCGTCGGGAAAGAACTTGGCCAGACGGATATCGGCCGTCCTCGCATGTCCTTCCATACCCTCAAGCCGGGCGATCCGCGCAGTGGCCTCGGCAATCGGTTTCGCACCCTCGCGGGTGGACCGCTGCCATGTCACGATTTTCATGTATTTGTGAACCGACAGGCCGCCGGTATAGGTCGCGGCACGGCTGGTCGGAAGCACGTGGTTGGTGCCCGATGCCTTGTCGCCAAAGGCCACAGTGGTTTCTTCTCCAAGGAACAGCGACCCATAGCAGGTAAGCCGGTCCAACCACCAATCCAGATCTTCGGCCTGCACGGTAAGGTGTTCAGGGGCGTAGGAATCCGATGTGGCGGCCATTTCTTCGCGATCCGCGCAGAGGATGACCTCGGCATAGTCGCGCCACGCCTTGGTCGCGTTGTCGCAATTCACCTCGGGCAGATCATTTATAAGAGTGGGCACAATCCGCATGACTTCCTCAGCGACATGGCGGTCATCGGTCACCAACCAGACAGGCGAGTTGTAGCCATGCTCGGCCTGCCCGACGAGGTCGGTAGCGACAACCATCGGATCGGCGGTCTTGTCAGCCAAGATCAGGCTGTCGGTGGGACCTGCGATCATGTCGATCCCGACGCGCCCGAACAAGATACGCTTGGCTTCAGCTACGAACTGATTGCCGGGGCCGACAAGGATGTTGGCTTCGGGAAGCCCGAACAGACCAAAGGTCATCGCCGCCACGCCCTGCACGCCGCCCATAGCAAGGATCTTGTGCGCGCCGCAGATATGGGCCGCATAGACGATTGCGGGCGCAATGCCGACGCCCGGGCGCGGCGGAGAGCAGGCAACGATATGCTTGCAGCCTGCGACCTTGGCGGTGGTCACCGTCATGATGGCGCTGGCGATATGGCTGTAACGCCCGCCGGGCACATAGCAGCCCGCAGCATCCACCGGGATGGTCTTTTGCCCTGCGATCATGCCGGGAACGACCTCGACCTCGACATTGACAAGCGTCGCCTTTTGCGCCTCGGCAAAGCGTTTGACGTTGGCATGGCTGAAGCGGATATCAGCCTTGATCTTCTCGGGGACCTGCGCGATCGCCGCGTCGATATCGGCCTGCGACAGCAGCACAGGACCGTCGTACTTGTCCAGCTTGGCCGCATATTCCAAGGCCTTGGCGTCGCCGCCGGCCTCGATCTCATCCAGCATGCCCTTGACAAGCTCATGGACATCCGATGCGCCACTGGTCGAGGTAAGCGAGGCTTTCTTGAGGTATTCAATGGTCATGAGGCTGATGTCCTATCGATAAACGTCGGGCAGAAGGGCGGTGGAAATCGCGGGGATATAGGCGATCAGCAAGGTCACGAAGAGCATGAATCCCACGAACGGGATGGCTCGGACGGCGATCTTGAGGATGGATTCCCCCGTTATCCCGGACACCACGAACAGGTTGAGGCCAAGGGGCGGCGTAATGAAGCCCACCCCCAGAGCCGTGATCATCATGATGCAGAACTGGATCTCGTTCATCTCGATCTGCTGCGCGAGCGGGAACAGGATCGGCGCGAGGATCACGATGTTGGGCGTTGTTTCCATGACGCAGCCCGCCGCGATCAAGATCAGGATCATCATCAGGATCAGAACCCATGGTTCCTCACTGAAGCCCGTCGCAGCCGCAACGAAGCCTTGCGGCACACCGAGGATCGACAGCGCCTGAGCCAGTGGGAGCGAAAAAGCGATGATCGGAAGGATTACCCCGTTCACTTTGGCGGAACTGACCAGCATGGCCGGAAAATCCGAGAACTTGAGCGTGCCGATGATGAAACCGATGGCGATGGTGACAACAACGGCGACGGCGCCCGCCTCGGTCGGTGTCAACTTACCCGAAAAGATCCCGTAGAAGATAATGCCGGGTACAAGAAACGCGTACCAGCCAGATTTCAGGGATTTCCAGAGGTTCGCCGCCCATTCACCCATCGTCATCAACCCGCCGCCTTCATAGGCATGGCGACGGTTGACCAGCGTATTGGTGATGAGGATGGCCAGCAACACCAGCAAGCCGGGAATGACAGCGGCTAGGAAAAGGATCGAGACGTTCACGCCCAGAACAAGGCCGATGATGATGTAGGCGATCGAGGGCGGGATCAGGATGCCGGTACAGGCACCTGCGGCCACCAGCGCACAGGCATAGGGGCGGGGATAACCGCTTTCGACCAGACGGTCGATTGTCATGCGACCCACGGCAGCGGCGCCTGCCGCGTCGGAGCCCGAGATTGCCGCGAACATGCCACACACAAGCACTGTGGCAGACCCGAAGCCGCCCTTGGCCCAGCAGGTGATCGCCTCCGCGACGTCGAGGAATTTCTTGCTGAGCCCGGTTCGGACCAGCACGTCACCCGTCAGGATGAAGAGCGGCACGGCGGTCAAGGCGAAATGGTCGATGCCGTGAAAAAGGCTTTCGCCCAGCAACGACAAAGGAAGGGCGCCCGAGATCATCAGCATCAGGATTGCGGCGGCACCGATGGAGGCCCAAACCGGGACCGCAAGCGCCACGAGGACGACGAACACCATGATCGGAATGTAGAAATCCCAACCGAGGATGACCGTCTGGTTCTGGAGTTGTTGCCAAAGCATGTGTGTTCCCCCTCAGTCGAAGAGCTTGTCGCCTTCGTAAACGGCACGCCCGTTACGAAGATCGGAGAGATCCCGGAGGAAGGACTGGATCAGCCGGAGCATCACCAATGCGAAGCCGAATGGCACAGCGAACAGGAAGAAAACCTGGGAAACTCGCAATCCGTGCGTGACGGAGCCAAATTTCCAAGAGATGTGCACCGCTTCCCATGACCAGTAGAGCGCGACCGCCGCGACGACGAACATGATGATGTCGCCGAAGATGTAGAGCAGCGTCTTCACGATCCGGGGGACGTAATTCATGATCACGTCGATGCGGATGTGCCCACGTTCCTTGACGGCCGCCGCCGCACCGATCCACGCGAGGTAGATGAAGGAATAGCGAACCATTTCTTCGCCCCAGATCGAGGAGTAGGAAAACACCTCTCGCCGGACGACCTCAATGAACATCGTGCCAACCAGCATCACATAGAACACAAGCAGCAGCCACCGCTCACCGTTCTTGTCTAAGGCCTTGTAGAAGTTTGACATGGAGCCCCCCGTCCGGACGCAGTTCACCTGTCGTCCGCCGCATTTTCTGCGCACTTGTCATGGAATGGGTGGGGACCAGCGCCGATGTGGCGCTGGTCCATGTGCCTCAGGCGTCGTGGACGTAATAACGGCCCATGGTGCCCGCAGCTTCTTCGAGACGCGCGAACGTTTCCATCGAACCGGCAAGCTCCATCTTGAACTCGTCCCATTCGCTTCTCTGATAGCCGCCTGCTGCCTGCCACTCGGCCAGCTGGTCTTGGGTCAGCGAGTGGAATTCCACACCGTTGCCCATCAGTTCGGACATGGCGTAGGCACGTGCCGCCGGCACCTTGGCAAGGTTCTGCGCTTGGGTGATCTCACCCGCAAACTCGATGCCTTGCTGCACATCCATCGGCAGGCTTTCGAACCATTCGAGGTTGACCGAATAGACCTGGCTGTCCGGCACCGCTTGGGTGAAGGTCACGTGGCTGAGTATCTCGCCAAAGCCGAAGACGTGAAGCGCGCCCACCGATGGGTCAAGCGCGTCGGCCACACCCTGACGGATGGCCGAGGGGGTTTCGCCCCATGCGACCGGGGTCGGGTTGGCACCAACCATGCTGTAATACTGCTGCAACATCGCAGAGCCGGGAACGCGGAACTTCACGCCTGCCATGTCGGCCGGGGTGATGATGGCGCTGCCACCCTGACGCACGGCGACGACGCGCGGGTCGATCACGATGTAGAACAGCGACTTGAAGCCGGACGCTGCGATGCGCGGATCGACTTCGGACTTCCATGCGTCCGAGCTGGTGAGGTTGGTGAAACGCTGGTTGGAGCCGCAGAAATACGGCAGGTTGATCAGATCAACGGCCGAAGCGAACGGAGCGAAGTTGGCAAGGCTGTGCTGCGCGCACTGGATCGTTCCCGACTGCACGGCCTGCGCAAGCGCGCCACCTGCGCCAAGCTGACCACCGGGGGCCAGACGTACGTAGACCTTGCCGTTGGTCATGTTCTGGATGTTCTCTTTGAGGTCCAGCTGCATGATCGGATAGCTGCGCGATGCGCCAAGAACATAGGCGGTTGCCAAGGTCATGATGTGATCGGCGGCGGCTTCGCGCTCACGCTCTTCTCCGGCGGTCTGCGCCACGGCCGCATCCGACCAGAGCATGCCGCCCGCACCAGCGACCAGCGCCGCTGTAAAGCTGCCGGTTCCTGCAAGTTTCAGGAAATTCCGACGCTCGACCGAAGCGACTTCCTTGTTGATCTCTTTCATTATGTTTCCTCCCATTGAAACGCGTTATTGTTTGATTTTATTGGCAGCATTGGCACGGGCTTCGCGTTGCAGAATACCTACAACGAAGGCCACAGAGGCCGAAAGAAGCACAAGCATTTCCGCTACGTTACCCACCACAGGGCCATCTCCAATGGCCCCGATCGCTACATTTACCGTGAACGCCACAACCAATAGCGAAGCTATTATGAAAGCCATTTGAGCACCTCCCGACGCTTAATTACTCGGCGATTCGTAAAAAATGTAAGCGCTTACATAAAATCATGCAAGCGTTTACATTGCCCGCCGAAAAAGCTTAGATGTGACGTCGAAGATGCTGCATCTGCGAAGCGGCGTGTGTGGCTACTCTTGTCAGATCCGGAATGGTGGTCGTTCTCCACGAGGGCCAGACCACGAAAGAACGAGGCGGAACGGCGTATGGATCACGCACCCCATGACACGCCCATCCCCACACTGGCCGACGTCGCGCGGCTTGCCAATGTGTCGACCGCAACTGTTTCGCGCTGCCTGAACTCGCCAGATCAGGTGGTGGGTGAGACCCGCAAGCGGGTGCTGAAAGCCGTGGCCGATCTTGGTTATGCGCCCAACTTTGGCGCCAAGACCTTGGCGGCAAAGCAGACAAACACCTTTGGCGCGATTATTCCAACAATGGAAAACGCGGTCTTTGCCCGAGGCATCCAAGCCTTTCAGGAAGAACTCGGCCGCCACGGCAAAACGCTTCTGATTGCCTCATCCGCATATCAGGAAGCTCTCGAAGAGGAACAGATCCGGGCGCTTGCGGCACGCGGTGCGGATGGTTTGCTTCTGATTGGTTACCACCGCGACAAGGCGATCTATGACTTCCTCAGACGCCGATCTGTTCCATGCTTGGTTGCATGGTCTTATGATCCCGACCAAGAGCAGCCGTCCATCGGCTTTGACAACAAGAGCGCAATGGCCGACCTTGCCCGCTTGGTGATCCAACAAGGCCATCGCAAGATCGCGTGTATCTCGGCGCCGATCGTGTCGAATGACAGGGCCCGCGACCGGGTCGAAGGGATCAAGTTGGCCATGACTGAGGCGGGACTGGACCGGGATGAATTGCTGCTGATCCAAACACCCTACGGCATTGAAAACGGCGGAACGGCCCTTCGAGAGGCGCTGGCGTCAGCCCCCGACACGACAGCGGTGATGTGCGTGAATGACGTGCTGGCCTTGGGTGCCCTGCGGGCCGCCAAGGAAATGGGCCTGCAAGTTCCCGACGACATTTCCATCACGGGTTTTGATGATATCGAGATCGCGTGGTTGGCCGAGCCTGCCCTGACGACAGTGCATGTCCCGCACCGCGAAATGGGTCGGCGCGCCGCCAGTATGCTGATACAAATGGTAAAACAGCGTGAGCGCCCCGAAAGCGTGAAGCTGGAGACGGACATCCGGCTGAGGCGTTCCCTCGGCCCCGTGCCATGACGGGGCGATCATCAGCCCGATGATCCTTGTCCATGACAGTTGTCAATGCGGGCTTCGAAGACCCATTTAATCTGCGCCCATTCGCATCGATTGGACTTGGCCTCGACGCGGCAAATCAATTCAAGCAGATATCCGAAGGCGCATCATATCCATGGCAAAGCTTCGCAGCGAAGAACGTGTCGCGGCGCGACTTCCGGCGGTTATCCCGCCGCCCGCCGCAACGCCCAAGACCGAGCCGCATCCACATCGCAATCTGGATCGCGCCGCACGGGCCGTGGTTGCCCGGATGACCGGCGGCGTGTCGCCCCACTCGGTCATCGAAGCGTGGATGGACTGGGCGCTGCATCTCAGCCGGTCGCCGGGTCGCCAGCTTGAACTGGTCGAACGCGCCACGCAAAACGCCACCAAGCTATGGGCGCAGACGTTCGACGGCATCCGGCACGCCGAAGACAAAGACTGCTTTCAACCTCAGCCCTACGACCATCGGTTCACACATCCGACATGGGATAATCAGCCCTTCATGCTGTGGAAGCAGGGATTTCTTGCCATGCACGATTGGTGGGATGCCGCCACCGAGGAAATGCCCGGCCAAAGCAAACGCGATGCGGATCGGATCCGTTTTCAGATGCGGCAAACGCTGGACCTGATGTCGCCATCGAACTTTCCGTTGACCAACCCCGAGATCATCGCCGAAACCCGCAAGACGAATGGCAGCAACCTGCTGGAGGGCGCGGCGCACTTCACCGATGACGTCATCCAGACACTGACGCAGACGCACAAGCCCGCGCCCAAGGGCTATGAGATCGGCAAGGATCTGGCCTGCACGCCGGGTCAGATCGTGTTCCGCAACGATCTGTTCGAGCTGATCCAGTACACACCGCAGACGGAAACCGTGCACCCCGAGCCAATTCTGTTCATCCCGGCGTGGATCATGAAATACTATATTCTTGATCTCTCACCGCAGAACTCGATGGTCAAATACTTGGTGCAACAGGGTTTTACCGTGTTCATGATCTCGTGGTGCAATCCCGGCGCGGATCAGGCGGAATTGTCGTTGGAAGATTACCGGCTGAATGGCGTGATGGCCGCGATCGATGCGATAAACGCCATCATCCCTGATCAGAAAATCCATGCCAACGGGTATTGTCTGGGCGGCACATTGCTGGCCATCGCGGCCTCGGTCATGGCGCGTGATGGCGATGACAGGTTGGCGTCACTGACCTTGATGGCGGCGCAGGTTGATTTCGCAGAAGCTGGCGAATTATTGCTGTTCGTCGATGAAAGCCAAGTCTCCTTCATCGAGGACCTGATGTGGATTCAAGGGTATCTGGATCGCCCACAGATGACCCGGACCTTTGCCACGATCCGCGCCGAGGACCTGATTTATAGCCGCGCCGTGCACCGCTATTTCCTTGGGCGCGAGGACCTGCCAAGCGATCTGCTTGTCTGGAACGGGGATACCACGCGCATGCCGGCACGGATGCATTCGGAATACCTGCGCGGGCTATTTCTCGAAAACCGGCTGTCCGCCGGACGCTTCGCCGTCAAGGGGCGGGTCATCGCATTGAAGGACATTACAACGCCGCTCTTCGTGGTCGGCACCGAAACCGATCACATCGCGCCATGGCGGTCGGTCTACAAGGCGCAACTGTTCACCGACAGCGATCTGACCTTTGTGCTGACCAAGGGTGGGCATAACGGTGGCATTCTCAGTGAACCGGGCCATCAGGGGCGGCATTACCGGATCGGACACCGTAAATCGGGCGCACTTTACATGGGCCCCGACGCGTGGGCGCGGCATCATGCGCCGAATGCCGGATCGTGGTGGCCGGAAATGACGTCTTGGCTGCAGGCGCGATCGGGTGGCCGTGTCGGCCCACCCGCAATGGGTGCGCCCGAACGCGGGCTTGACCCGCTTGGGGAGGCGCCGGGAACCTATGTGCATCAGGTCTGACAATCGGTGCCGCGCGATGCCGGCGCACCAACAGGCCCTTGGACCCTCAGCCCAGAGACCCCAGAAAGTCCGCCACAGCGCCCGGGCAAAGCTGTTCAAGCGCGGCAGGCGTCAGGGGGGCGCCTGCCGGATCGAAGGCGAACAGGCTTTGATCAAGGGCGACAAGCACGGCAACGGGGCGTTTATTGGCAGCCAACACAACGCCACCTGCAAGACGGCGGGCCGATATGATTGTTTCCGAAACGGCAACAACCGCAAGATCTCCGGTCTTGATGATCGCGTCTAATGAAACCGTCATCGGCCCACCACGAAAACATGCCAGGCAAAGCGCATGATCGGCAAGATCAGCGCGCCCGGCCTGACCCGCAGCCGGAGATCGATCTGCCCGCCAACAACCGCATTCTCGAAGTCGGGCTGCAACTGGATCCGATTTGCGGGCCACGCCGAAAGGCCAAAGGCAAGCGGCGCAAGTGCCCCATAAAGTCGGCCCGTATCGGCCGGATCGCCAAGTCCAAAGATCACGTTCGCCGTGACACTGCGCAAATGGAAGGCCGCCACAAGTTCCACGACCAGACGGGGAACGGCGTTCAACAAAGCGCGTCCGCGCCCGGATCTGCCCGACACCCGCTGGCGCGCCTTGGGGGTGGGCTTGGGTCGGCCCTTGCCACGGGCGGTGTCAACGATCGAAATAGGGGGCAGCTTGCCAGCGACGGGTGCCAGAGACACTTGCAAGGCGGCCCCCTGCCCCGCCGTCGCCCGCACGCCAAGATCAACCGGAATGATCAAGACAAGCCCAAGGGCGCAAACGATCGCGACAAGGATCCAGAGCGCGATGGCCACGAACCCGCCGGGTCAGTCCGAGGTCTTTTTGGCGTTCTTGCGTTGGGATGATCTGTCCAGCGATTGGGCCACGGTTTCACCCAGCGTCTGGGCAAGCGTGCTGATCGTGCCTTGCACCGCTTCGACACGCGCGCCCCTGGCGTCGATGATGATGGCGCCCAGCGGCTTGATCCCACCACCCGCGCCAGCCCCGCCCCCCGTACCAGCCTTGCCACCTTCAGAACCACCAGCCCCGAAGCCGAACCCATAGCTGACGATCGGGATTACCGTTGCGTTTTCCCTTTCGATCGGCTCACCAAGCACGTTCTTGGCATTGAGCAGGCGGTCAAGCTCCTCGACCGTGTTCTTCATCAGGGCTTCGATGTTGTCCATTGATCAGGTCCTTTGGGTTGAATGATGACGGGGCCGGACGCCCGCCCCAGTCACGCGTCGACACCGTATCTGGTTGGATCAGGCCCGAACCTTGGGCTATCGCGCCTTGATTTCGACCTTGCGGGTATGCTGTTTCGCCCCCTTTGGCTTGTCGATCTTCAGGGTCAGGACGCCATTTGCGAAGGTTGCGTCGACTTTGTCGTCACCGGGCGTGAACCCCAAGGGCACATGCCGCCGGAAGCTGCCATACCTGCGTTCGACGATGCGCCAATCCTTGTCCTTGTCCTCGCGCAGGTCGCTTTTCTCGCCCTTGATGATCAGGGTGTCATTCGCAACGCTGACATCAAGGTCATCCTTGCCAACGCCGGGCACCTCGACGGTGACCTCGACCGCATCGTCGGTTTCGGCCACATCAATGGCGGGCGACAACTGCAAATCGCGCCCAAGGCCACCATTGAAGCGTTCGAACAGATGGTTCATCTCGGTCTGGAATGCCTGAAGAAAGGGCCAGCCAGCAACTTCGGCGCGGGACTCGGCCAATTGTTTGTTTGACATCGGATTACCTCGGACTTTCGTTAAGGAACGGTGGTGTCTGATGCGACCGACCTAGCACAACGGCCGGACGCACCTTTGACCGGCGTCAATCAGCGCGCGGAATGGCACCACACATGCGACCGCTGGGATCCTGTGCCGATCCGTTAAAGGACGGCGTCACCGTCCGCGCATCGCATCAATGTGTCGTGGCAAACGCCGCCGGGCACAGCACGGTCAGGCGGTGCGCATCGTCCATCGCAATGATACCCGCATCACGCAATTGGGTGAAGGATCGGCTGACGGTCTCGACGGCAATCCCCAGAAAATCCGCGATGTCATAGCGGCTCATCGGGATATCGACGGTCTGTTGTCCGTTCTGCAGAACACCCACGCGCTCGATCATGTAGCCAAGAAATGCCTCTACCTTGGCGCAGGCCGTCTTGCGGCCAAGCATGACGAAATGATCGCGCATCAAGCCGATTTCCTGCAGCGCCGCACCCAGCAGCCGATCATGCAGATCCGGGTCAAGATGCGGCCGGTCCAGCACTTCGGCCCGGTGGATCAGCGCCCGCCCGCCGGTAATCGCCGTGCAACCAGCGTGATGCAGGCCATCTTCGGAAAACCCGACGAAATCGCCCGGAAAGTGAAACGCGAGAACCTGACGTTCGCCATTTTCCAGACTGCGCGTCTGGCGCAAGACCCCGCTCTGCACTTCAAGAATGAACTGCGCGTCGTCGCCTTGATAAAATAACGGCTGACCCGCCTTGAAGAGCCGGGCAACCGGCTTGTGCACCCGCGTGACACCCGGCAGGGCGTGATTGCGTGATGTGGCCATGGCGCCCAAAGCGCGCATATGATGTGTCATGACAACCCCCTAGATTTTAGTCAGAGGTAGATTTATCCATTTCACGTCGCGTCCATTCGCGTGTCTGTGTAAAGTTTTGTAATACTGTGTAATCATGGCTGCGACAGGCCGTGGCCCAAACGGTCTGAGCAGCTCGGAGGTTAAGATGTCCGCACAAAGCATTTTGGTGGTAGATGATGACCCCATGATGCGCAGGCTGTTGCGCCGTTGCCTTGAAGATCAGGGGCTGGGCGTGTTCGAGGCTGGTTCGGAAGCCGAACTGATGGAAGCTCTCGATGCGCACGATATCGCGCTGATTGCGCTGGATTTGAACCTTGGGACCGAAAACGGCCTGACCATCGCCCAGAATGTCCGGCGCGTGTCGGACGTGCCCATTGTGATGGTGACCGGCAAGGCTGACGTGATCGACCGGGTGGTCGGGCTTGAGATCGGTGCCGATGACTACATCACCAAGCCGTTTCACACCCGTGAGGTCGTGGCCCGCATAAGGGCCGTGTTGCGCCGGGCGGCGGGAACGGGCACGCGCGCACCGGCCTCTGACCATGTCGCAACCCAAGCAAGCGGTACGACCGTCACGTTCGATGGGCTTCGCGCCCATCCAGACCGCCACGAACTGTTCGGTCGCGACGGTGCGCTTGCCGATCTGACAAGTGGCGATTTCATGCTGCTGCAGATCTTCATCGAAAACCCCAAGCGGATCTTGTCGCGGGAACGGATCATGGACCTGCTGCATGGCACCGAATGGGCCCCTTATGACCGGACAATCGATAATCAGGTGGCCCGCCTGCGGCGCAAGATCGAACGGGATCCGGCCCAACCGATATTGATCAAGACGGTGCGGGGTGTGGGTTACATGTTCGCGGCTGACATCACCCGCACCTGACCATTCAAGGCCCGTTTGCCCGCCCGGCCCCTTGGCGGGGCAGACGGATCAAAAGCCTTGGTTAATCCGGCCCGGGAAGTCGTGCAACCCGATTTGGTTCAGCACCAAGAGGTAGGATACAAGATCGCTGAGGCTGACAACCCCCGCCAGATGCCGGTCTTCTGCCACCAGAAACTTGCGCCGCCCTGTCGTGGTTATCCGCTCCAGCAGCGCCTCGGCGCCCATGTCCTTTGATACCGAATTGCCCGGCCCAAGCGGTTCAAAGATGTCACCGACCCGGGTATCGGCCCAGTTCTCCCGGTTGATGGATCGTAGCATGGCGGCATCGACATATCCCAACAGGTGCTCCCCCTCGATCACGGGAATAAAGCCGTGTCCCAGTGGCAGCATGATACCTTCCACCAGATCAATCAGGGTTTCGTCGGGTGTGGTGACGACGGCCGGTGCCGTCATCAATGAGCCAACCGTCCGGCCCTTGAGCGCATTGCGGATCATCAGCTGCCGATAGGTTCCCTGCGCCGCCATCAGCAGATAGAGGCCGATCAAGATGAACCACACGCCCCCGACCTGCACCCAAGCCAACAGCGCGAAGAACCCCAAGCCCATCAGCGCGTAGGCGAATGTCGTGGCCACCCGCGTGGCCGTGCCGGTCGCTGCAAGCAGATCGCCGCTGCGCGCCCAAAGCGCCGCGCGCAACACCCGGCCGCCGTCCATCGGAAATGCAGGCATCAGGTTGAACAGGCCCAGCACCAGATTGATCATCGCCAGATAACCGAACAACGCCAGCAGTGTTTCAGGCAGCGGCGCCACCAGATCGACCTGCATCGCCAACCAGAAGACAGCCGCCAACGTCAGACTGGCAACCGGGCCGACAATGGCAATCCGGATTTCCGAGCGCGCACTGGCGGGTTCCTCATCCAGTTCTGCCACACCGCCGAAGAGGAACAAGGTAATGGAGCCGATCTGCAACCCGTAGCGCCGCGCGACAAGGGAATGCGCCAATTCATGCAAGATGAGAGACGCAAACAGCCCCAACATCGCAACCACGGACAGCAAGACATAATCGGCGTGCCGTAACCCGGCGACGATCTCCGGAAAATAGCCGGACGACAGGCTCCAGACCAGCAACGCGGCGATAATCAGCCAACTCGGGTCGACCTTGATCTGGAAACCAAGGATCTTGAAAAGTGGGATCGAGTTTCTGAACATGTCATCAACCTGCGCACGTTGCGGACGGGGTCACCCCTGAAAGCGCGGTCAACGCAGCCTGCGTCGTGGCCGAAACATCCCCGGCGGCGTCAACGCGCGCCCAGAAGATCGGCGGCGTGACGGCTTGGGCCTGCGAAAGGACCACCTTGGCATCAGCATCGGATGCATCGTTTTTTCGGCTGTCGACGCGTTCCAGCAACGCGGCGATTGGGGCCTCCAGCCATAAGGCCTCCATCTCGACACCCACGTCATCGGCCAACACCGCCACCGCCGCGCGATCGCTTTCGTCAAGGAACGTGGCATCTAGAATGACACTGTGACCAGCCGACAAAATCCGCCGCGCCCGGTCGAGCATGCGGGAATAGACCTGCTTCGACACGACCGTGCCATAGGCTGCGGCAGGCAGGTGGGTGGTGGGTGCAGCACCGAACAAGGCCTTCCGCTCCAGATCGCTGCGCAGATGCACAGCGCCCGGCGCTTTGCCCAGCATCGGCGCCAGTGCGGCGGATATGGTGGATTTCCCGGTTCCCGACAGGCCGCCGATCACAATCAGGCGGGCGGGCGTCGGCGCAAGGAAACTCAACGCCAATTCCAGATAGGCCCGCGCCTCGGGCAGGCTGGCGATGGCAGACGGGTCGATGCGATGGGTCTGCACGATCACCATGGTCCGAATTGCGGCCCTGATACTCAGGAACAATGGCAGGGCGGCAAGGCCCGCATCGTGATCGCGGCTGGCTTCGGCAAAAAGATACGCACTCAGTGCCAGATTGGCGGCGCGCGGCGGCCCTTGATGAAGCAGGTCCATCACCAGAAACGCAACATCGTAAAGTACATCACCGGTGCCCAATGTCTCATTGAATTCAAGTGCGTCGAACAGGACCGGGCGGCCGTCAATCAAGGTGATGTTGCGCAGATGCAGATCACCATGGAAGCGGCGCACATGCCCTGCCCGGCCACGGTCATCCAGCAGACGCGACAGATGCCGGTGGGTCTTGGTGGCGGCATCGGAAAATTGGTCGATCGGGTCTTGACCAAGCACATCCGCCATGCCCGCGAAGACATGATTCAACTCATCCAGGATCGTTCCGATCAAGGCCGCCCCGCCGTACTCGCTGCGGCGCGGCGCGGCGTCATGATAGGCCGCAACAGCCTGCCCCAGAGCGACGGCCAGATCATCGGTCAGGCCACCACGGGCCGCGACCTTGTCAAGTTGCATGTCGGTGTCGAAGCGGTTCATCACCAGCACCCACTCGACCGGCTTTCCCACCCCGCCCAATACAAGCTTCCCGGCATCATCACGCACCAGCGCCACGACATCGCGATAGATCTGCGGTGCCGCCGGGGCATTCAGCTCCAGTTCACGCAGCAGCATGTTCCGACGCTTGGTCAGGGTCGAGAAATCCAGATAATCGTAACGCACCGCGCGCTTGATCTTGTACGCGCTTGCCCCGGCAAGAAAAACAAACGCGGCATGGGTCCGGATAACCTCGACCGGGCCATCGCAAGACAGGTTTGACGGATCTGAAAAGAAAGCGATCACGGCGGCCTGTGACGCATTCGATCCGGGCGCGGCGGGGGACGCACCGCCGGGGCCCTGATTAGCTCCACTGCGGAACAATATCTCTGGATTTGCCCCTCGCGTCGATAAAACAGCACGCATTCATGGCCCTCCAAACGCCGACATGCGCCATTTGCCTGACACGACGCAGTGACAACTGCCATTGAATGCGATGGCGCCGACATGATCTTGACGGTCGTCAATACAGACCTGAATGGGAATTGCTGCACTGGAATGGCGCGGCCCGCAACCGGCACGAGAGCAGCGCCCGGGGGCCCGACACGGCCGAAAGGACAACACATGGCACCCATCGGAACGGTGGCTTCAGGGTCTGAGGATGGCCGCAGGTGTGCCCGATCCCGCCTGACTGTCGCAGCAG
>JAFMHK010000068.1 GCA_017854585.1 Paracoccaceae bacterium | reverse complement strand
AATGGGTTTGGCGCGCATCCCTTCGGTGACGCGCAGCAGGGCAGACCGGAGGCTTTTGGGCTTCGATTTGGAGATTGCTGCCATTTGCAGTAGACTGATGACACTCGAAATCAACAACCCTGTCGATGTGCGGTCCTTCCCGTGCTGGAAACTGGACAGCCAACAGGAGATTCGCATGTTCAACAAGATCATGGCGCCGGTCGATTTGGCGCATCTGGAAACCCAGGGCAAGGCGATGCAATGCGCCGCCGACATGGCGCGAGTCAGCGGTGCCGAGGTGTGTTATGTCGGCGTGACGACCGCAACGCCCGGGCCGCTGGGCCACACGCCGGCCGAGTTCGAGGCGAAACTGGCGACTTTCGCCAAAGGTCAGGCCGACTCCCGCGGGCACTCGGCAAGCCACAAAATGATGATTGCCCACGATCCCACGACGGACGTGGACGACGTGTTGCTGGACGCTGTCGGCAAGACCGGCGCCGACCTGGTGGTGATGGCCACGCACAAGCCAGGATTGGGTGACTATGTCTGGCCTTCGAACGGCGGCAAGTTGTCGGCGCATGCGAAAGCGTCGGTGTTTCTGGTGCGTGGCTGACCGCGCCCAAATTTAATCAGGAAGGAGGCCGAAATGGCCGACCAGACGACAAACCAGGGCATTCCCGAGCCCGAAGATCCGTCCAGTTTGATCGAGACCGAATACGAGATTGGTCAGGACAACTTTGAGGGCAAGGTTGGACCCATCGGGTTTGATATCCATAACCCGGTCTTCATGATCTCAAGCCTGAGTATCGTCGCCTTTGTGTTCTATGCTTTGGCGCTGCCGGATCAAGCCGCGGCTTTGTTCGGCTGGTTGCGGCCGTTCCTGACCTCGACTTTCGACTGGTTCTTCCTGATGTCGGCCAATTTCTTTGTTGTGTTTTGCCTGTTCCTGATAGTCAGCCCGTGGGGCTCTGTCCGGCTGGGCGGCAAGGGCGCGACCCCCGACTATACCTATATCGGCTGGTTCGCGATGCTGTTTGCCGCGGGCATGGGCATCGGGCTGATGTTCTTCGGTGTGCTGGAGCCAGTCTATCACATGGCGATATCAGAGCCGCTGGGCGTGCCTTCACCGATTGCTGAGGATGGCACGATCATCGCCGCCAACGTGGACGCGGCGCGCCAGATGGGTCTGGCGGCGACCATCTATCACTGGGGCCTGCACCCTTGGGCGATTTACGCCATCGTCGCCCTGGCGCTGTCGCTGTTCACCTTCAACAAGGGTTTGCCACTGACGATCCGCAGCGCGTTCTACCCGATCTTCGGCGAGAGGATCTGGGGCTGGACCGGCCATATCATCGACACGCTTGCGGTGTTCGCCACCCTCTTTGGCCTTGCGACGTCGCTTGGATTCGGCGCGCAGCAGGCCAACGCCGGGCTGTCGCATATTTACGGCATCCCGAATTCGATCACCGTGCAGGTCGTCCTGATCACGGGCATCACCGCGATAGCGCTTATCTCGGTGCTGCGCGGGTTAGACGGCGGCGTGAAGGTGCTGAGCGAGATCAACATGGTCATCGCCGCGATACTGCTAGTGTTCGTGTTTGTGGCCGCCGGTCCGCTGGGCATCCTGGGCGATTTCTTCGGCGGGTTGGGCGCGTACGCGACCAATCTGGTGGGACTGTCCAATCCCATCGGACGCGAGGATACCGGGTACATGCAGGGCTGGACGGCGTTCTACTGGGCCTGGTGGATCAGCTGGTCGCCTTTCGTCGGCATGTTCATCGCCCGCGTCAGCCGGGGCCGCACGGTGCGCGAATTCCTGATCTGCGTGCTGCTTATCCCATCGCTGGTGTGCGTGCTGTGGATGGCGACCTTTGGCGGCGCGGCCATCGATCAGGTGCTGACCGATCCGGCGGGTTCTGCCGTCAAGGCGCAGGTGATCGACGCCTACAACCCGCCAATCTCGTTGTTCGCCATGCTCGAAGGGCTGCCGTTGTCCTCGATCACCTCGACCATCGCGATCGTGCTGGTGATCGTGTTCTTCGTGACCTCGTCGGACTCGGGCTCGCTGGTGATCGACACGATCACCGCGGGCGGCAAGATCGACGCACCGGTGCCGCAGCGCATCTTCTGGTGCACGTTCGAGGGCGCGGTCGCCATCGTGCTGCTGGTCGGCGGCGGGCTGGGGGCGTTGCAGGCGATGGTGATTTCCACCGGGCTGCCGTTCACGGTGATCCTGCTGGTGATGTGCTGGGCGATCGTGAAGGGACTGATGACCGAGGAACGGTGACTAGGTCTGGCCCCAAGTCAGGTTTGACTAGATTGTGACACTGAGCTTCGGCGCCGCTGATTTTGCCTCGCGCGCCCGCCAATTGGCGGGCGCTCAGGTGAATCAACCCGGTTGCTACGGTGCCCGTAAGCGTGGAGTGTGCCCCACCAAACGCGTCGTCATGATCTCCAGAATCCACTGCCGTCGTTCGCTGTCTCCGTTTTAGGGTCTCCGATCCGTCCCTATGTGCGGGCAGAACTCGACGCCGCCGCCGGCAGGGGCGCAGATTTCGCTGCGAACTTCCGGAAGCTTGAGCGTGCGCACGTTTTGTCCCTGGTCTCGACGGGCGAGCACGTGCGGGTCCACTGGCACATGCTCGTCTGGGCAGTGCGGCAGCGCGATACCCGCGAATTCTTCGGCCTGAGTCTTCGGATCATCGGCGCGGCCACGAAAACCGCGATTGGACTGGGACCAACGGGAAACACCGGCGGCTCGAACATCGGCCCG
>JAFMHK010000067.1 GCA_017854585.1 Paracoccaceae bacterium | reverse complement strand
GGAATTGGTTGCGGGGGTAGGATTTGAACCTACGACCTTCAGGTTATGAGCCTGAATCTGGCGATTTCATAGCCCCTTGATCTTACGGCGAAAATCTCAGAAAGTCACCTATATACAGTGACTTAAGAGAGACATGCGACGCCATGGACAGCCACGCGACGACACCAGACACCCACGAGAATACGGACACAGCACGGACACAGACCACCCGTGTCCGCATTTCCGACCGCTTCGCCAGGACGGCGCCCGCGCCTGAAGGCGGCAACCGGGTGACCTATGACGATGCCCTGCGCGGGTTCGGGCTGCGCGTCACGGCGAAGGGGATGCGGTCGTTCGTGCTGAACTACCGGGTGAAGGGGCGAGAGCGGCGGATCACGATTGGCCCCTACCCCGCTTGGTCGGTCGCTGCGGCGCGCAAGCAGGCGGAGGAGTATCGACGGCGGATCAACCTTGGCGATGACCCGTTGGAGGAACGCGAGGCCAGCCGCGATGCTGAGACGGTCAAAGACCTCTTTGCCCGCTATGCTGCGGAACATCTGCCGACAAAGGCCGCGCGATCCGCTGCGGATGACCGCTCGATGTGGATCAAGGATATTCTGCCCGCGCTTGGCCCGAAGAAAGTGGCGGACCTCACGGCCACCGATTGCGACAAGCTACACCGCACGATCAGCGTGGATCGCCCGACACGGGCAAACCGCGTGATCGAGGTGCTGCGCAAGGCGCTGAACCTGGCGATCCGTTGGGGCTGGCTGGAGCGCAACCCGGCCTCTGGAGTGCGCCGCAACGCTGAGACGAAACGCACCCGCTATCTGAGCCATGCGGAGATCGAGCGACTGGATGCGGCGTTGGAAGCGCACCCGCAGCGGGTGTCAGCCGACGCGATACGGTTCTTGCTGCTGACCGGCTGTCGCAAGGGCGAGGCGCTCGGCGCGACGTGGGATCAGTTCGATCTGGCGCGCCGCGTCTGGAGCAAACCCGAAGGGATGACCAAACAGCGCAAGTTGCACCGCGTTCCGTACTCGGAAGCGGTTGGCATCATCTTGGAACGCAGGCGTGCCGAGGCTGGAGGAACCCATATATTTTCCGGAAGACTCGGCACGCCGTTGGTCGACGTGAAGAAGACCTGGGCGCGTGTGTGCCAAGCGGCGAACCTGAGCGGCGTCCGCATGCACGACCTGCGCCATACCTACGCCAGTCTCCTGGTGTCCTCTGGTGCGTCGCTTCCTGTCGTCGGCGCGCTGCTCGGGCATAGCCAGCCGCAGACGACCGCCCGCTATGCGCATCTCTATGACGATACGCTGCGGACTGCGACGCAGGCTGTGGCCGATGCGATCAAGCGGTGAGGTTTGTTGCGCCATGAGATGACACGGGAGGACAGGCGGGCGATTTTCGCTTGCACCTTCGCCAGCACTTCGGTTCAGATCAGGGCGCGGCGCAAGCCATGAGATGACAGAGAAATCAGTACCAGAGAAACGCGGGCCAAGCGAAATAGAGAGCAGGGATGGGTAGTAGCCCCCCAACAGATAGATGAATGACGAGCCCGTCAGAACAGCACCGGAATTGAAAAAATAGAGACGCGCGCCGCACCCATTCAATTCGGGTGCTGCTGGACCGGCAAAGACGACGCTGGACCGATCGGCACCTCCCTTCGGAGGTTCCATTGTGACCAAATCGGAATTGGCAGATCGGCTCTGCCCTAAACAAGCCGCTGACTACATCGGACTAAGTGTCCGCACCCTCGCCAGGTACCGCGCCGAAGGCGTTGGGCCACGCTGGCTCCGTATCGGACGCTCCGTCCAGTATGTGCGCACAAGCGTCGATGACTGGCTGCTGAGCCAAGAGCAAACTCCCGTCAGAAGCCGTTGAGCCGGTCGCGGCGACAGTCTGCATGCGCGCGCGCCAGCGCGCGGTGCGGGCGGGCGCTGCGAGCGGAGGGGGGTCTTTGTAACACCCCCCTCTAGAAATACATCGCCAAAAGGAACTCCGAAAATGATGCTGATCCGTAAAGGATTTGACGGTCTCGATATATCCTACCCGCTGACCATCAGTGAGGATGTGGCCGAGAGACTGGAACTCGCCAAACAAGAGGCTGAATGCGCCGTCAGTGATGGCGGCGTCTACGACCACGACGGCCTTCAGATGCTCGTCAGCCCGACCGGCGCAAAAGGCGGCTTCCGCTATCTATGCCGCACATCCGGGACATCCCCGATGGGCGAGACGTGGAAGTTCAAGCGACCGACCGGCAACAAGGATGTTTGGGGTGTCAGCGTGTCGTGCAACGCCCTGCCGCTCGCGCTCTTCGGCCTGACCGGTGTGCGGGCGGGGATTGAGGCGACGCTCGAAAGGCTGGAGCTGGATTACCGGCCAGGGACAGAAAGCATCGGGCGGGTCGATGTCTGCGCCGATGTCATCTGCCCGGGCTTGGCCCTCGACCGTCACCACATCGTTTGCCACTCCCACAGCCGCGTCAGCGAGTATGACGACGGGGCCATTACGTCACACGGGCGCTCTAGCCGCGTCGAGACGCTAACCATCGGCAAGAACCCAAATCTTCAAGTGTCGATCTACGACAAGCGCGCCGACACCATTGCCAAGAAAAAAGCCTACTGGGTCGATATCTGGAACGATGCGCTGGCGCGGCGGGGTCTGCCGCTTGTCGACCTTTCAGGGCGAGACACCAGTGAGGTCTGGCGGGTTGAGGTCCACGCTTTCAAGCAGCATCTGAAGAAACGCTGAGAGGTGACGACCTGGGCCGACCTCCGCGACCGGCTGCCCCACATTCTC
>JAFMHK010000045.1 GCA_017854585.1 Paracoccaceae bacterium | reverse complement strand
CGTCACCCAAACGTCCCGCGTGGCGTCCGAAAAACCTGCACCACACATGGCTTTCATTGGTCCCGCCGATGCCACGCTTTGGCTTTAGCATTGCGGTCATTGGGACATTCACCCGATGATGAAGAACCTCCCCTTTTTGGCACGACGCATTTGGCTGCAACCCGGTCGAAGCCACCGATACCGAAATCGTGCTCCATTTTAAAACCAGACTGGAAACGCGCACAGAATTGAGCAACCAGCGCACATGCCGCAATCGGCTGGAAAGACGGCGTCAGGTCGTCAACGTCGCACCTTCCTCTACATCAATGTTGTGGTTCAGGCGGAAAAGGTTCTTGGGGTCATATTTCGCCTTGATCCCGCGCAGCTTGTCGATGTTGGGGCCGTAGGCTTCGGACATTCGGCCGTCATCGTCGGACGGCATGAAGTTGACGTAGACACTGCCAGCCGCATCAGGTGCAGTCAGGGCGAACAGATCCCGCGCCCAGGCGATGCAGGCCTTGTCCTGTGCGGGGTCCGACCAACGCGTATGGATGTTCATTACGAAATGCCGCTTTCGCTGTGGGAACGGCGTCGCTGCGGGATCTATGCGGGTCATGGCACCACCTAGGTGGGCAATGAAGATTTCGGACTGTGGGTCCGGTAGTGTTGCAACCGCCGCAAGAGAACTGTCGATGACCTCATCCGTCAGTTTCAGGAAATCGTTGCTTTTCCAGTAGTTGCGCGCACCCGGCGTCAAAAGCGGATCAAAGGCTTGTTGCCAGGCCGCGTAAGGGTGCGGACCGATCACGTCGGCAATCGGCTTGCCAAGATCACGCAGTTCCTGAAGCGACTCTTCACCTTCTTTCATGTCGCCCGCATAACATGCGGCAAAGATCAAAACCTCTTTGCCTTGCCAGTCCTGGGGTATAAAGGGCAGCGGCGGTGCCTGCCGCATGACAGCCCAGACGGTCAGTTCGTCGGGCGCACGGGCGCAGATGTCGCGGTAGCTTTGCAATAGGCCGCGTGCGTCTGCCAGCGGATGCACGATCAGACCGGACAGCACCGTTGGGCCGATCGGGTGCAGCGCAAATGCGAATGATGAGACGACGCCGAAATTGCCACCACCACCGCGCAAGGCCCAGAACAGATCAGCGTTCTGCGTGGCGCTTGCAACGCGCACCGCGCCGTCTGCACAGACAACTTCAGCCGACAACAGGTTGTCGATGGTCAGGCCATGCTTGCCCGTGATCCAGCCAAACCCGCCGCCAAGTGTCAGACCGGCCACGCCAGTCGTCGAATTGATGCCCAGTGGAACCGCAAGGCCATATAGCTGGGTTTCCTGATCCACATCCGACAAAAGGCAGCCCGGCTCGACCGTTGCGGTCGCACTATCGGCATCGACATGGATGCCTTTCATCTGTGACAGGTTCAGCAAAAGGGCACCGTCAGCCACCGCATGCCCCGCGATCTGGTGTCCACCACTTTTAATGGCAAGCAAGAGGTCGTTTTCACGCGCAAAGTTCACGGTAAGCCGGATGTCGTTCGTGTCTTGCGCAAGCACGATGAGGCCGGGGCGCCGGTCGATCATACCGTTCCACAGCGCGCGGGCATCGTCGTAATCGGCATCCGTTTTGTCGATCAGCTTGCCGCGAAGCGACGCCTTGAGTTTCGTCAGCTTCGCATTTGGGACATCGGTGGTTGTGCCGTTCAGTGTCTTTAATAACTGGGTCATTGCCGTCGCTCCAATAGGGTTTCGTAATGCCCCGATGCTGCGCTCTTGCCGGTACCCCTGCCAGTCCTGAAACTGGACCGGCCCTTTTTCTGCCGGAATCGGGGCCTTTTGTGATAGGCTGCGCGCAGGCAAAGACGAGATTGCCGCGAAGGATTGGCGCAATGACACTCGGAAGTTACGGACAATTCTGTCCGGTCGCCATGGCGGCCGAGACGCTCTGCACGCGCTGGACGATGGTTCTGATACGCGAAATGGTGGCCGGTTCGACCCGGTTCAACGACCTGCGGCGCGGCGTGCCGCGCATGTCGCCAAGCCTGTTGTCGCAGCGTCTGAAAGAGCTTGAATCCGCCGGTATCGTCACCCGCACGCCCGCCGCCGACGAACCTGGTGTCCATGAATATCGCCTGACGGAAGCGGGTCAGGATTTGCAGGCGGTTGTCATGGCCTTCGGTCTCTGGGGCCAAAAGTGGATCGAGACACGGGCCACGCTAAAGAACCTCGACCCGTCGCTTTTGATGTGGGACATACGCCGCAATCTCGATCCATCGCCGATGCCCGTGCGCCGGACTGTGGTGAACTTCAGTTACCCTGAGCTGGCGGAATCCAGACGCAACTGGTGGCTGGTCGTGGACCCCACGACTGCGGTCGACCTTTGTTCAACCGATCCGGGCTACGACGTCGACCTTTGGGTGACAACGGACCTGCGCACGATGACCGCCATCTGGATGGGGCTGACCAGTGTTTCGGATGTTGATGACAAGATCCAGCTCGACGGCGATCCGGCGATCGCGCGCACGATACAGCGCTGGCTGGGCCTTAGCCCATTCGCGGCGCAGGCGAAGTTGGTGCATTGACCCGGCACGACCACAGGCACACGCGGTCCAGTTTCCGGACTATCAGACCACGGACTGTTGACGCACCATCAGGGTAGTTTCGTCATACCGATCAGGACAGGCGAGCCTTACTTGAAAGGAGCTTCGACATGCTTTCTCACACGATATCACCTCGCCGCATGCAATCCCGTCAACAGAGCGTCCTTGGTCACCGGATGATCATCGGCCTGCGTAACGCTGCGGGTCTGGCTGTTGCTTGCACGGCACTGGCTACTTCCGCCATTGCCCAGTCATCGCCAGATACCGCGGCGATGATTGCCCAAGCCCTTAGCGCTGCTCCGGCGGGAATTCGTGAAACTGCGACCATTTCCGATCTGAAAGGCAACATTCTGCGTGAAGGCACGAGCGATTACACCTGCTTTCCCGCGCCGGATGGGCTTGCGGGACCGATGTGCATGGATACCGAATGGCGGCGGTGGATGGCGGCGTGGATGGGTGGCAATCCGTTTACGGCTCAGCGTTTGGCCGTTGCTTACATGCTTGCAGGCGATGGGCCGGACGGCGGTGCCAGTAACATCGACCCGGCCGCCACCCAACCGACCGCCAACAACGAATGGATCGTCGAAGGGCCGCACATGATGGTGATCACACCCGATCCCGGCGCGTTTGCGGGCCTGCCGACCGTGATACAGACCGACGGCCCATACGTGATGTGGACCGGCACGCCGTATGTTCACCTCATGGTTCCCGTCGCTGCTCGCCCAGAACAGCGCAGCGTTCCGACGAACTGATGTTGTGTCGGCCTTCGGGATAGGTTTGCGCCACCCGGCGGTCGATCAATGCAAACGCTTTCGACAGCTCCTGTTGTTTTTACACGGTAATCCAATGTACCTTGGTGCCACTGATCTGCGTGGGAAAGCACGTCGCCCACCGGGGGGGGTGTTCGTGCATCAAGCCGCATTATTTGCTATCCGCCTATAGAAAGATCGTTGATATAACCGGAAAAAGAGCAACCAAAGCCAATACGACCAACATCACACCGATGAACGGCATGGTCGCCGCAAAGATTTGCTCGACCGAGACGTTTGGATCATTGAGCGTGTTATGCACCGTGAAAACCGATATTCCGAAGGGCGGAGTAAGCAGCCCGATCTCGACTGCCAGAACCGTCACGATCCCGAAATGGCTCAGGTCAATGCCCATGCCTTGCGCAATCGGGGCGGCAATCGGAACCATGATCAGAAGGATTGAAGTGCTGTCGAGGATCATGCCCATCAGCAAAATGATGAGGGCATAGAAAAACAGAAACCCCATCGGACCAAATCCCGACCCCTGCACCAGTCCGGCAATCGCATTGGGCAGGCCGGCAATGGACAGCATCCGCGAATAGAAACTGGCCGCTATGAGCAAGAGCAGGATCGACACCGAAATAACGCCGGTCTGCTTCATCACGTCCCACAGCTTGTGCCGGTTCAGGGACCGTCGCGATATTGCGACCACAAGGGCGCCGAAGGCCCCAATGCCCCCCGCTTCGGTCGGCGTGAAATACCCGGTGTAAAGTCCGCCCAGAACCAGCACGACCAGCATGACGATGGGGGAAAGCTTGGCCGCCATGGTCGGTAAAGGCATCTTTGTGCCCTCCACGTCCAAACGGCGGGCCTTTGATGCCTCGGGATCGGTCAGGACAAAACCTGGGAATAGGTAAGTCACGCCGATCAGCATGGCGACAAAGCCACCGGCCAGCATGATACCGGGGACAATGCCCGCAATGAACATGCCGCCAATCGAAACCTCAGCCAGAACACCATAGATGATCAGCAGCAGGCTGGGCGGAATGAGCATGCCCAGAACTGATGAGCCGGCAACCGTTCCGGCAGCAAATTCCGGTCGATACCCGTGGCGCGTCATCTCCGGCACGGCGACACGCGTGAACACTGCCGCAGACGCAATTGAAACGCCGGTCACAGCCGCAAAGATCGTATTGGCCGCAACGGTGGCAACGCCCAGCCCGCAGATCATGCGGCGCAGCAGTTCCTCTGCCACCTCGAAGGTATCGCGCCCGACATGCGACACGCTGACCAAAAGCCCCATCAGCACGAACAGCGGGATGGTCGCAAACAGATAATCCGCGATGCCGCTGTAGGCGGTCAGCTCCAGCATCTTGAAGGCAAGGCCCATGTTATCACGGATGATCCAGATTCCGGCGAAGGCCACGACAAACAGCGCATAGGCGATCTGCATGCCGAGCAGCACCAGCCCGATCAAGACCGCGATCAGAATGAAGCCAATGGTCAGAATGGTCATGAGCGATAGCCTCGAAAGCTGCGCATTTCCTCGGAGAGCCGGTAAAGCGCCGACAGGGCGGCCACCGCAGACCCGAGAACCGTAATCGCACGGAACGGTGACGTCGGGATGGTAAAGACCCCTTGGACACCAAAATACTCGGCCCCATGCCAGGCGTCGATCAACTTGGGACAGGACGCCCAGAAGATCAGTGCGAAAACGACGGTGCCGGTCAGGGCAAAGAACGCCTCAAGCAAGAAGACCATGCGCGGTGAAGCACGATGGAGCCGCCTGACAAGAAAGTCCGCCCGCGTCAGGCGCTTTTGCTGAACGGCGGCGGCGACCTGCAGGAAAACAATAGCCACGACAGTGCGGCCCGCGATTTCCGACACGCCGGTGATCGGCGCGTTAAAGAAATTTCGCCCGAGGACATCCGCCACGACCAGCACCATAAGGCCTCCGATACACAGCGTGCCAACAGAGGACATGACAGCCGCCACGCCTCCTAAAATCGCGCCGACCGGAGCATCGGCAAATTTGGGCACAAGGGTTTCGTTGGTTTCGATGGGGTCGTCTTGGCTCATCCGCGCTCACTCATGGGTTGGCGATGTCAAGAATACACCCGTCCGGACGCTGTCCAGACGGGTGTTGTTTTTCAATGCGCCGTGGATCAGCGCCCTTCGTCCCAATTGCGCAGCGGTGTCGCACCACGTGCGCGCAGGGCGTCGAAATAGGCCTTCAGCACAACCTTGCCGGACTCGCCGGTCTGCGCAAGCCAGGGGGCCACGATGTCCGGCAAGCCATCGACCCAGGCCATCTTTTCCGCCTCGGGCAGGTCGCGCACGGTCAGGCCCGCCGCCTGCATTTCGGTCATCGCACGTGCGGCCAGATCGGCAACGTAGTCGCCGTGGGCCACGGATGTCGCCTGTGCCGCTTCGCGGAAGGCTTGCTGCACGGGTTGGGGCAGGCCGTTGAAGAAGTCTTCGTTGGCTGCGATCCCGCCAAAATACATCGACCCGATGCCGACGCGGGTCAATTCCGGTGCGACCTCGTAGACACGGGTCGGCAGGATGCCGGATGCAAAGGACAAGGTGCCCTCGGTCACGCCAGTCTGGATGTTGGTGTAGTAGGTGGTCAGCGCGCCATCGACGGGCGTGGCGCCCGTGCCTTGCAGCCAGTTCGCCGAGGTGCCCGGCGCGTTCAGCTTGCGGTTCTGCAGGTCCGCCATCGTGTTGACCGGGAAGGTCGCGTAGATGTCGTAGCTATCGGTGATCAACGATGACAGATGCACCATTCCGTTCTCGGACCAGCTGTTGGCCAACTCGGGCAGGTTCTGGCTCAGATCGTCGAATATCTCGATGATCATCTTGTGATCCGAGGTTGCAAACGGTGTGAAATAGGTGACGTTCTGCAAGGGCATGTTGGCCCCTTCCCAGACGGTGCCGACCATGCCCACATCCACGATGCCATCCATGACCGCTTCGCGGGTGTCGGTGAACTTGTACAGCGTGCCGGCGTAAGCCTCGGTCCAGTTCACCTGATAGGCGTCGCCCGCCTCTTGCAGGATCCGGTTCACCTCGGGCTGAAAGGTGTTCTTCATCGCGTAGACCCAGATATTAGCCTCTGGATGCGAAGAGCCGATGTTGACAGTGATCTGTTCCTGGGCCGAGGCCCAACCCGCTGCGGAAATGCTAAGCGCCGCAACAGCGCTGAAAGACGTGAACTTCATGTTTTCTCTCCCTTGGCGAAGATGCCTCCACGCACCTTCTGGTTGTTTCAGTCTTCAATGGCCCCAAGCGCCCGCAGAATGCGTTCCGGCGTAAAGGGCATTTCCGTGACCTGCGCGCCCAGCGGGCGCAAGGCGTCGTTGATCGCATTCATCACAGCAGCGGGTGCCCCGGCGGTTCCGGCCTCTCCGGCGCCCTTGGCCCCCAGGGTGCTTTCCTTTGTCGGGGTCTCGACGTGGCCAATCACCATGTCGGGCATCTCGGCAGCCATCGGCACAAGGTAGTCGGCCATGGACCCGTTCAGCAGCTGCCCGTCCTCGTCATAGTGGATTTCCTCGAACAGTGCCCCGCCAAGCCCCTGAACGATTCCACCGCGGATTTGTTCATCGACCAGCTGCGGGTTTATGATGCGCCCGCAATCCTCGACACACCAGTGCTTCAGCAATGTCACGACGCCGGTCTCCGTATCGACTTCGAGATAGCTGGCCTGCACGCCGTTGGTGAAGGCAAAAGGATATTCAGAGGTGATATAGTGCCGGGTCTGAACCAATTCACGCGGCAAACCTTCGGGCAGCGTGTCACCCCGGAAGTAGACGATCCGGCCCAACTCCTCCAGCGGCATACGCGCGGCCCCGGTGTCGTTGTCGACCACCGCGCCGTCGCGAATGTCGAGGCTGACCTGATCCGCCTGAAGCATCGCCGCCGCAATCTCAAGGATCGAATCGCGCAGCGCACGCGCGGACAAAAGCGCCGCTTCGCCGCCGATCCCGGCCCCGCGTGACGCCCATGTGCCGCCTCCGTAGGGCGTGACCTGCGTATCGCCGGTGATCACCCGCACATTGGACGGGGGCACGCCGACACCTTCGGCGACAATCTGGCTGAGCATCGCCTCAGTGCCTTGCCCCTGTTCCGTCACCCCCGATAGCGCCACGATCGACCCGTCCGGATCCATCCGCACGGTACAGCCGTCCTGCGCCGAGATGCGGGCACCGCCGATGCCGTACATAAAGGGCGAAGGGTTGGTAAGTTCGATGAAACTGGCGATGCCGATGCCGCGATGCACGCCGCGGCTGCGGGCCTCGGCCTGATCGACGCGCAGCGCGTCGTAATCCATCAGCTGCATGAGCTTGTCCATGCTTTGATGATGCGACAGGCCCTCGAACCGCATCTTGGCAGGCGATGTAACCGGGTAGCTATCATCGGCATACATGTTACGCCGCCGGATCTCGACCGGGTCCATGCCCAGCTCTGCAGCGGCCATGTCCACCAGCCCTTCGGTGATCGCAACGGCAATGGGATGTCCGACTGCGCGATACTGGCAGGTTGGGGTCTTGTTCTGGAAAACCACCGTTGTCTTGGCGCGGTAGTTGGCGAAATCGTAAGGCCCGCCGCACAGGTTGACCACCTGATTGCCCTCAATCGCAGAAGTGCGGGGATAGACCGAATAGGCCCCGATCGCGGTCCAGTCATCAATGTCAAAGGCGAGGATATTGCCAGCTTCATCCACCGCGATCCTGGCCTCGATCTCATGGTCGCGGGCATGGATGTCAGTGCTGAAGCTTTCCAGCCGGTCCGCAATGAATTTGACCGGCCGTCCCATGATTTTGGCAATTGCCGCAGTTGCCATCTCATCGGGGTAGACATGCACCTTGATACCGTAAGAGCCGCCTACATCGCCACAAATCACACGCACGCGCGATTCGGGCACCTCCAGATGCGTCGCCAGCACGGATTGCATCATGTGTGGGGCCTGCGTTGCATGCCAGGCGGTCAGTTGACGCTCTGCCGGGTTCCAATCCACAAGGATCGAACGTGGTTCAAGGGTAACACCCGTGTGGCGTGCGGTGCGAAACCGCGCCGAGACGACTTTGTGCGCAGAGGCAAAGGCGCTGTCCACATTGCCTTCTTCATGCAGTCGCTGAAACGCCAGATTATCACCCATCTCCGGATGAAGCACCGGGGTATCCTTGTCGAGCGCGGTCATCATGTCGCCGACAACGGGCAGCGGATCATAGTCCACTTCAATCAGGCCTGCCGCATCTTCAGCCGCCGCGCGGGAGGTCGCGACCACCGCGACAACCGGCTCTCCGACCCAGCATGCACGGTCGATGGCCATGGGGTGTTGGGGGGGTGATTTCAGCCCCTTGAGATGCGCAAGCACAGCGACCCAAGGGGTGCATACCTCGGCCAATTCAGCGCCCGTGAACACCCGCACCAAGCCCTTGACCGATTTCGCCCCGGAGATATCAATTCCATTGATCCGGGCATGGGCAAAAGGACATCTGACAAAGACCACATGCACCATGCGCGGCAGCAAGATGTCATCCACGTATTTGCCGCGCCCTTCGACCAGCCGCCTGGCATTAGGCCGCGGGACAGTCTTGCCGATGTAGGAATTGGGGCGGTCGGGGTTGCCAAACTGAACGGTCATGAATTTGCCTTTCCAGCGCGCTGTCGGGCGACGGTTTCAATCGCATCGACGATGGCTTCGTATCCCGTACAGCGGCAATAGTTGCCTGACATGTGTTCGCGAATCTTGCCGCGTTCCGGAATGCCGCCCTGTGCCAGAAGCTCCTCTGCCGAGACCAGCATGCCGGGGGTGCAAAAGCCGCATTGCAGGGCGTTGCGGGCGACAAAGGCGTCTTGCAAATCGCGGATCGTGTTGTTGTCAGACAGTCCCTCGACTGTCCAGACCTCGGCACCGTCCAACTGCGCCGCCAGCATCAGACAGCCCCGAACGGCTTGCCCGTTCACCCGGATCGTGCAGGCCCCGCAGACGCCATGTTCACAGCTCGCGTGCGCTCCCGTCAGGCCCAGCTCCTCGCGAAGAAAGTCGATGACGTGCTGTCCGGCGATCACGCGCGCCGCAACCTGTTCGCCATTGACGCGCAGGTCGATATCGACCTGCGCGCGGAAAATCTCACTCATGTCTTCTCTCCTGTCAGGTCCGCCATGGCGCGCCGCAAAAGCACGCCTGCGATATGGCGGCGATACCCGGCGCTCGCCTGTGTATCCGAAGGCGGATCTATTTCGGCCCGCAGTGCCGCAACTGCGCCGTCGATATCGCCTGCATCCAGATGCGCCATTGCATGACGGGCAAGCACAGGCCTTGACCCTACCGACAGCAGCGATACCCGATGCCCGGCACGGCGACGCACAAGGCAAAGCCCGGCGAGCGCATAGTCCCCGGACCGCCGTGTGACCTCCTGCAAGGTCTGCCGTTCGTCCCGTTCGGCCTTGGGCAAGGTGATCGCGGTCAGGATTTCATCCGGTTGGAGCGCGGTTTCAAAAACCTCGTGGAAAAAGTCGTCGGCGGGGATTGCGCGTTTTCCGTCGCGCCCCGTCACATGAATCGTCGCGTCAAGCGCCAGAACACAGGCAGGGAACTCTGCCGCAGGGTCCGCATGGGCCAGCGCGCCGCCGATGGTGCCGCGGTTACGGATCGCAGCATGGGCGATGCAGGCGACCGCATCGCGCAAAAGCGGCGCATAGGTTCTGACCAGCGGGTCGGTTCCTATCTCGGCATGACTTGTCAGCGCGCCGATGCGCAGGCTCGCGGCATCTTCGGTGATGCCCGACAGCGCGGAAATCCGCGAGATATCGACCAGAAGATCCCCGGTCGTCAGCCGCATGTTCATGGCCGCCACAAGGCTTTGCCCACCGGCAAGAACGCGTCCCATGCCATCAGCCGAGCCAAGCATTTCGATCGCGTGACCCAGGTCATTTGCCCGAGCATATCCGCCCGCCGAAGCTTTCATGCGCTGCCCTCCCCCTGATAGTCGGCAATCCTTGCGCCAACTGTTGATCATATGATCAACAAAGCGAATATCATTGCAAGAAGAATCTTTTCTGAGCAAAAGACAGAGCATGGACATGAGCAAGCATACGGGCACCCCACAGGATGCGCCGCGAACGGCCAAGCGGCAGCGTCTGCCTGCGGGTGAACGTCGCCAGAAAATCATTGACGGCGCGGTTGCGTTCTTCGCAAAGGTCGGGCTGGAGGGGAAAACCCGCGATCTTGCCAAGGACCTCGGCATCACGCAGTCCTTGCTTTTCAAGTACTTCGAATCAAAGGACGCCCTGATCGAGGCGGTATATGCTCAGGTCTATCTGGAACGCCTTTCGCCTGATTGGCCGGTCCGTTTGGCGGATCGCAGCGTGCCGTTGCGTGGCCGACTGCTGGCCTTCTACTCAGACTACAGCAAGCTGATTTTCGAACATGAATGGATGCGCATCTTTATGTTTTCCGGGCTGGCCGGGGCAGAGCTGAACAGGCGGTATCTTGAACACATGCACCGGATGATCCTGCATCCTCTGCTGGAAGAGGTGCGTGCATCCTCGTCGCAGGCGATCACTCCCGACATGGAAGACCTCTGGAACCTGCACGGTGGCATCGTCTATATCGGCATCCGGCAGCACATTTATCGGATGCCTTGCCCCGAAAACCCAGGTCCTGCGATTGAACGGACGGTTGACCGTTTCCTTCAGGCGTTCTCGGTTCCAACATCCTGACGGTTGGGATCACAGCACCATTTTTCCTGCAGATGTGCCGCGCAGTGTTCAAATCACCACTTTCTACGCCAGCAATACGTATATTCTGTTGGAAAACGTCGGTTCTGCGGGATGATGGTCTGGTCATCCGACCCCGTCGGGCAAAACTGTCAGCTTTTCAACAGGCTATGGAAGTCATTGCAGGTACGCCGCAATGGACCGTTCGCATGGAGCTGCCCCTATTGGCGCCTGCACCTTGCAATGGCATCGGTGCCCGCATTTCAAGACATTTTGCTTTTCTGTCACAAGTTTATCCCACCGATATGCTGAAACCCCGTTGGGCATCTGGATTCTGGGGGATCAATTCAGAACGAATTCTCTTTCATTGTGGACTGGCTGTCACCTCACGCCACCTGCAATGGCACGCGGAGCTATGCGGGAATTTGGGTGATGGCGTGATTTGAAGGGCGGCGTATCGT